>CAKZMM010000146.1 GCA_937128505.1 uncultured Thermogutta sp. | reverse complement strand
GCTTGGTAGAGAAGGAGTGGGTAAGCTTGGTAGAGAAGGAGTGGGTAACGGGAAGAAAGATGAGGAGATCGGCTTATTTGCACTGGGCTCCTCAAGGGGGGTTTTATAGCCGAAAATGGATTAACCTGGGGAGATTGGTGGCTTGGCAAACGGTAAAAACAATGTAGAAAGCGTAGGAACTCGTTAGTGATCGGGATAAATACCTACTTTCGCACGGGATATGCCTTAGCTTGTCCGTCAAGTTTCCGCAGCCCAGCGTCTTCATGCAGTTTTCGGAGGAAAATATTTTTCCCGGTATTTTTCCCGGCATCAGGGAACTTTTTGGAACGAAACATCCTTGCTACTACTAGAGGTACCGTTGTCTGGCTTCTATTTGTCATGATGTTAACAGAAAGATTCTTGCTACGGGTGAGGTACCGGTCCGCGGGTTTGGCGGGGCATTCAATCAGAAGTTGATTTGGTTGAAGGAGCCGGGCCCATTTCTGAAAGCGACATCAGCACAGCGGAGTGTAGGGTGCGATGCCGGCAAATCTCACTCCCCAATATCTCAAGGCGGAAGAGGCCTATCGACGTGCAACCACTTTGGAGGAAGAGCTGCGCTGCCTCCAGTGGATGCTTCAAGAAATCCCGAAGCACAAGGGTACGGATCATCTCCAGGCCCAGATTAAGGCGAAGATTGCCAAGACAAAACGGGCGCTGGAGGCGGAAAAGCGCTCGGGCAAAAAAAGTCACGCTATTCGGATTCCTCGTCAGGGGGCCGGGACGGTAGTGATTCTCGGCGGGCCAAATGCCGGCAAAAGTCAGCTTTTGGCCACGATGACCCGAGCTACCCCGGAAATTGCCGATTATCCGTTTACGACCAAGGTTCCAATGCCGGGGATGATGCCGTACGAGGATGTGATGATTCAATTGATTGATACCCCTCCAATTACCAGCGATTTTATCGACCCGTATATGTACGGTTTGA
The DNA here is from genome assembly GCA_937128505.1 of uncultured Thermogutta sp. Taxonomy (GTDB): domain Bacteria; phylum Planctomycetota; class Planctomycetia; order Pirellulales; family Thermoguttaceae; genus DTLM01. The sequence continues at coordinate 37,976 of CAKZMM010000146.1, read as the reverse complement.
TTCGGGGGGCGGACCTCGCCTTGCTCATGGTCAACCTTGGTGACGATGACGGCATCGAGCAGTGTCAGGCCGTACTCGAGCGGCTGCATCAGAGCAAGACACGGCTATCTAGAAGTTCTTCCTTGAGTGAGGAGGATGTCGGCCTCTCTTATACGCAAACATTTTTGGTTCCCAATAAGATCGATTTACCTGAGGCTCGCGACCGACTGGAGTTGCTCCACGAACTTCTGCCGCTGGATTTTCCGGAATATGTAGTCTCGGCCTTAACGCGGCAAGGTTTGGATGAGTTGGCCACGGCGATCTTTCGGGCCCTAGATGTCGTTCGGGTTTACACCAAGTTGCCTTCGGCGAAGCACCCGGATATGGACCGGCCGTTCACGCTTCGGCGCGGTAGCACGCTTTTGGATCTTGCCGAGCTGATCCATAATGACTACGTCCAGAAGCTGAAATTCGGGCGAGTTTGGGGATCGGCGGTCCACCCGGGCACGGCCGTCAAAGGAGATTACGTCCTCCAGGATAAGGACATTGTGGAATTGCACATCTGATTGGTGGCGAATGGCTTCTTTTTTGTGGGGAAACGCGGGGGAAGCACCGCCGAAGTAGTCTGGCATGTAACGGGAGAAAGGTACTTCCCATTTTTCGTCCTTACTTTTGGTGTTTTGTTCGTGAGGGAGTTTTGCTCCTTAGCTCCTGCTTTGAGACCGTTCACGGGGTTCTGGACCTTCTGCTTTTTACCGTTCATGTTTTTTGCCGATCGACTCTGAACCCTCGTTTGATTCGAGGATTGCTGTGCTGTCGTCGATTTCTGGAAGCGATTTTGTGTTTCGAACGGTCCCGGACCGGGTGTGCATCTTCGATGCGCATTGGAAGCGGCAATCTTGCGAACAATCAGGAGAGTGGTGCGAACGATCAGAATTGTCAGAATTGACGGTGTGAAGAACCGGAACTCCTCAATCAGCAGAAACGCTGAAAGATTTGAGGTCTAACGGGCTACCGGCGTTTCAGGGGAGCCCAAGTGCCGTTTAGAGTCACCGAGTATGCCGGAATTGACCAACGCCGAAGTGGCCGCTGCCCTAGAGGAAATTGCAGATCTTCTGGAATTTCAGGGGGCGAATCCTTTTCGGGTGCGTGCGTATCGGAATGCGGCCCGGGCCATTGTCGAGTGGACCCAGGTGGTATCCGATCTTCGGCCGAAGGATAGCGAGACGCTGACCCAATTGCCGGGAATTGGGGAGGATTTAGCGCAAAAAATTTTAGTGCTGGCTCATACGGGTACGGTACCGCTGTTAGAGGAGTTGCGGTCCCAGGTCCCAGAGAGTGTGCTGGCGATGCTGCGCGTCCCGGGGCTAGGCCCGAAGCGTGCCGCCACGCTCCATCACCAATTAGGGGTCAAAACGCTCGATGAGCTCCGGGAGGCGTGCGAAAGCCACCGGGTTCGGCAGCTCAAGGGGTTTGGGGAGAAGATCGAAGCGGCTATCTTAGAGGGAATTGATTTGGCGGCCCAGGCCGGCGAGCGGATGTGCTGGGCATATGCAGACCAAATCGCGCAGAGTCTCCTCGAGCATATGCGGCAGATGCCGGGGATCGAAAAGCTGGAGTTTGCCGGCAGCTATCGACGGGGAAAGGAAACCGTGGGGGATTTGGATTTGCTGGCCGTGGCGGGGGACGGTCAGCAGGTCATGGATCATTTTGCTCAAGCGCCGGGGCTGGATAAGGTTGTAGCCAGGGGCGATACAAAGATGTCGATCCGCTTGCGGAGCGGTTTGCAAGTGGATCTCCGGGTAGTGCCGGAGGAGTCTTTGGGGGCAGCCTTACAGTATTTCACGGGCTCAAAGGCCCACAATATTGTGCTGCGGGGCCGCGCGAAGACCCTCGGTCTGAAGGTCAACGAATACGGTGTTTTCCGGGGCGATGAGCGCGTAGGTGGCCGCACCGAGCAGGAGGTCTATGAAGCCCTCGGTTTGCCGTGGATTGCTCCCGAGTTGCGCGAAGCCCGGGAGGAATTCGACTGGGCCGACCGCGGCTGCTTGCCCGAATTGGTGAGCTTGACGGACATCTGCGGCGATCTTCATGCCCACACGGACTGGACCGACGGGACTGCCACGATTGAAGAAATGGCTTTGGCCGCCAAGAAGCTTGGTTGGAGCTATTTGGCGATCACTGATCACTCGAAGCGCGTAACCATGGCCAACGGGCTGACCGCAGAACGGCTACGGGCACAGTGGCAGGAGATCGACCGGGTCAATCAACGCTTGAAGGGTATCCGCCTACTGAAGGGGGTGGAGGTCGATATCCTCGAAGGAGGCGGGCTCGATTTGTCCGACGAGGTACTGGCCGAGGCTGATTGGGTAGTGGCCAGCGTGCACTATGGTCAGAATCAATCCCGGGAGCGGATCACGCGTCGGGTTGTCGAGGCCTTGCAAAACCCTTATGTCCACTGCTTTTCGCATCCGACCGGGCGTTTGATCGGCCGGCGAAAACCGTACGAAATCGATCTGGAAGCGGTGATGAAGGTTGCGGCGGCGGAGCGGAAGGTGCTGGAACTGAATGCCCATCCAATGCGGCTGGATTTGGACGATGTAGCCTGTGCTGCTGCACGCCGGTTGGGGGTTTTGGTGGCGATTGGTACCGATGCTCACAGCACGGATGGGTTAGAGGCGATGCGATACGGCGTTCTTCAGGCCCGACGCGGCGGCTTGACGGCGGCCGATGTGCTCAACACGCGAAGCTGGGCCCAGATCAAAAAACTGTTGAAGCGGAAGTAAGAAGTAAATCGCACACGAAGGCTGCCGCTTTCCCCTTGCAAGGCACCGCCAAAAGATCTCGGGCACCGCAATATGGGCCACAAACGCCGGAATTTCGAGCATTTTTTCCGGTTTTTTCGGCGGCTTGCAAGCTGAAGACTTGTTGGGGAAAAGGAGTGCTCGTCTTGCGCATGAGCCGCCTCTCTTGTGCGGTAGACGCGCTTTTTTAGATTGATCGGCACTTTTCAAAAGGCTTCCCAATATAGCCTCTACGCTTTTTAAGGTGCACGAGTTAAGGCGTGGCGAACCAGGGGGAAACCTTGCTGCGGCTTTCCCAATCAAAGGCTCTGTGGGGGAGAATAAAACCCGGTGGTGGTTGAAAGGACCGCGGCACGAAGATTATCATCGACCACCTTCACGGAGTCGTAGCTCTTCGTGCTCCGTGGTTGCAGGGAAAACGACGGAACTTTGAGTAGCCTCTAAGGTTGCGACGATGCGGATTCACGAGTATCAAGCGAAACAACTTTTCCGAGAAGCAGGCATCCCGGTACCCCGGGGAATGGCGGTCGATACGCCGGATGGTGCGGCGGCCGCTTTTGAGCAATTAGGGGGGCAACGGGCGGTGATTAAAGCGCAGATTCATGCCGGGGGGCGTGGTCAGGGCACTGTTCGCGGCAGTCCGCACCAGCGGGGCGTGTGTTTGGTGCAAAGTGCCGAGGAAGCCGCCGAGGTGGCTCATCATCTCCTGGGCCACGTACTGGTGACGGCGCAAACGGGTCCTGAAGGCCGAATTGTGCGGCAGGTTTTGGTCGAGGAGGTCTTCGAGGTTGCCCGCGAGATTTATGTGGCGGCTTTGGTGGATCGTAAGGGGGCAGTGCCGGTCCTTATCGCCTCGGCGGAAGGGGGGATGGATATCGAAAAACTTGCCGCGGAAAAGCCCGAGGCAATCCTTTGCGAGGCGTTCGATGCGGAGGGTGGCCTATGGCCCTATCAGGCCCGGAAGCTTGCCGCGCGCTTGGGCTTGAGCGACCTAGCGGCCCGCGAGGCCGAATCCTTGTTCCAAAATCTCTGCAAGTTCTTTTTGCACTGGGATTGCAGCTTGGCGGAGATCAATCCGCTTGTGGTCACACAAGAGGGGCATCTTTGCGCGCTGGATGCGAAGGTCAACTTCGACGACAATGCCTTGTATCGCCATCTGGAGCTGGTGAATCTGCGGGATATTGGCGAGGAAGATCCGCGGGAAGTGCGGGCCGCGCAAGAGGGGCTAAGTTACGTTCGGCTTGATGGGAATATTGGCTGCCTTGTCAATGGCGCAGGCCTGGCCATGAGCACGATGGACTTGATCCAACTGCATGGGGGGCAACCGGCGAATTTTTTGGACGTCGGCGGTGGTGCCAACGTTCATCAAGTCACCGAGGCGTTTCGCATTTTAATGGGGGATCCCCAGGTGCAAGCGGTTCTAGTGAATATCTTCGGCGGCATCATGCGCTGCACGATTATTGCCCAAGCTTTGGTGGAGGCGTGCCGCACTTTGGAGCTGAAAGTCCCCCTAGTCGTTCGGCTGGAAGGAACGGAAGTGGAAGAAGGCCGTGCAATCTTGGCGCAAAGCGGGCTGAATATCATCGCGGCCACCGATCTTTCGGACGCCGCGGAAAAGGCGGTTGCTGCGGCCCGGCAATCGGGCGGTTAGGGTAGCCGACATGGAGGAGTTATCGCCCGCTTTCACGCAGCTACCCATTGCCGTCTATTGGAGCACGAATCTTAAATCGCAGAGGCCCATCTTGAGATGGGGGAAACCCGGCGGAAGGTTGATCGATTACGAAAGGACCGCCGGAAAACGATGGGCAGATCGTTCAGACAGGCGTGGATGCCGATTTTAAGCTGGCGAATTTCACCTTGGGGAGCGAGGGCGACGTGTTCTTGTATGGCTCGAGCCTTTAACGTGCCCAAAGCGGTTGGAGGGGGGATAATTCCTCGGGCAATTAAAGCGTGAGTTGCAATCAAAAAATCAAAAAAGGAAATCAGCGGGAAATCGGTGTGGAAATCTCGGCAGAGGTATTCTGCCGGTGGAATCATCGCGCAAGCGTGGTTAAGAATTCGGAAAGCGACGGGAATGAGCATCTTGGTTCACAGTGAAACTCGGGTCATTTGTCAAGGAATCACGGGGAAAGCCGGCCGGTTTCATACCCAGCAATGTCTGGCTTATGGGACGAAGATCGTTGGTGGAGTAACCCCGGGCAAAGGGGGGCAGGTGGTCGAAGGCGTACCGGTGTTCAACACGGTGGTGGAGGCGCGGGAAAAGACCGGCGCGAATGCAACGATGATCTTCGTGCCACCCCCATTTGCCGCGGATGCTATCTTGGAAGCGGCGGATGCAGGTATCGAGCTAATCGTGACCATCACGGAAGGGATCCCGGTGCTCGATATGCTCAGGGTGCGTAAGCACTTGTTGGGGCGACCCTGCCGCCTAATTGGGCCGAATGGGCCGGGGGTGATCACGCCGGGCGAGTGCAAGATCGGGATCATGCCGGGCTATATCCACCGCCGCGGCCGTGTGGGAGTGATCAGTCGCTCCGGTACCTTGACTTATGAGGCCGTTTGGCAGCTAACACAATTGGGGCTGGGGCAATCCACCTGCGTGGGTCTTGGGGGGGATCCGATCGTGGGGACTTCGTTTGTCGACGTGCTGAAAATGTTTCAAGAGGACCCGGAGACGGATGCCGTGCTATTGATCGGCGAAATCGGCGGCACAGCAGAGGAGGAGGCCGCGGCGTTTATTGCCCAGGGGGGTTTCCGCAAACCGGCGGTTGCCTTCATTGCTGGCCGGACGGCGCCGCCGGGGAAGCGGATGGGTCATGCCGGGGCAATCATTGCCGGGGGTAAAGGAACGGCTGCTGCCAAGATTGCGGCCCTCACGGATGCCGGCGTAAAGATCGCTCAAAGCCCGGCGAAAATGGGGGAGGCGGTTCTCGAACTCCTCCAATGCAGAACTTAAGCCGTACAATTCACGGTGGTGGTCTTCAGCCTTCCCCGCGGTTTTTAGGGCCCCTTTTTGCAAGGCTTAAGCCGCGCGATATCACGGTGCCTCGTGGTGTCGCTGTCCCTGGCTTGCAAAAGACCGCCGTGCCGAATGAGAACACCTCCGCCGGGAAGAGAGGGGTTTTCGGTAGGGGCAACCTGCGGCGAAATGCTTGGATTCAGAATCGAACCAACGTAAGGGAACGCGGGAGTTTGCGGCACGGGCCTGCTGCGGCAACGCAGAACCAACTCGTTGTGCTCCGAAAAGTGAGGAAAGATTTTCCCCAGAGCATTTCGCCCCGAAAAAATGTGTTTGAGGTGTCAGGAGTCCGGGTGGTGGAGGGCAAGCGGGAATTTCCGCTACCGCAGGTGATTAAAATAACACTTTCCTACGAGGTTTTATAACACTTTCCTACGAGGTTCTAGGAATTTACGCGTCGAACAATAATGACTAACTTCGTCCACATGCTCTTGTTTTTAAGGGCTAGACATGGCCGGAACCTTTGGTGAGTTGAGAGCTGGTTACAAATGTCAATAGCCCGGAGCGCAAAAGCATGATGCAGTTTCAAGTTGGTGAGGGAAGAGTTAGACGGAAGTGGGGACTTGGGGAGCTTGGGAGCTCTTGGACCGAGGGGTCGCACTTGACAACCCCTCAGTAAGCCGTTATCGTTTTTGACGAAAAGGTTTCTTGATTTGCTCGGTAGACCCCGCGGCCCGGTGTGTCGCGATTCGGGTCTATTTTGGTTAATGGTGGCAATAAATGTTTCTTATACCTGTAAACCTCGGGTTACAGCTCGGGTTGTTGAAGATCGTGAGCGGTTGGCAGTAAGGAAAGTATTTTTTTGTGAGCTAATCATTTTTTTGTGAGCTAATCGCTCCCTGATGGGTGCGGAATTGAGCGGCAATCGGTCCGGAATTCAAAAAAAGATTTCGTTTGAAAACACCATTTCGTTAGAGGTGGGTGAGTGCAAAGGAAACGACGGAGATTTGAAAAAGCGAGCGGTTAACCCCTAGTGTGACGTGAAAGCTTTATAAAGATTACTTTTTGCAGGGGATTTGTCATTTTGCAGGATATTAGGCGCAATATAAGTGACGCCTTTGGATTCGCCGCAATAAGCTTAATTTTAGCCTAAATTGGTTAAAAGCGGTTTTTCAGATCACGAATGCCTTAGGCCTTCCTGTACAATAGAGTTAGGATTCAAACAGCTTTTTGGCACAGTTTAACCAACTTATTTGGTTGGCATAGACCTTATTTGGTCGGCATAGACAACAGGAAGCTAGGTAAAGGTTCTGTAGAACCCTAGAACTGTAAAAACTCCTTTGTAAGAAGTTCATTGCAGATTTGTGGGATTGGGAATTTCATTGATCGGAATGTTATCCCTCATGGGTATTTATACTTAGATGAGTTAATTCGGAGACTGTGAGTTAATTCGGAGACTGCGCTGGTAAAAAACTCGACGGTTCTTTGGTTTTTGGCTTTCGCGAGAATTGCCTTTACCCAGTTCGAAGCACAATGGTAAGTGGATGGCCCGATGAAGGTAGGGGCCTCGATTAAGCTGAACACGGAAATAACAACTTGCGATCGTAAATTCCCGATATTAAACCCGAATTGCCGGGTCAAGCGGTAGGCCGATGGATCCTCACGAATTGACAAGAATGGTGGATGCGATTCACCGGGATAAGAACATCCCTAAGGAGAAACTCTTTACCGCGATCGAGGCAGCCCTGGTTTTAGCGGCCAAGAAAAGTTTTGGTGAGGATCAAGACATTGTGGTGTCCGTGGATCGACAGACCGGACAAATCACCGGCACCCACGGCGGGCAACCATTCGATCCGGAGGAATTCTGTCTTCGGATTGGGGCGCAGGCCGCCAAACAAGTGATCATGCAGAAGATTCGCGAGGAGGAGCGCGACGTTCTTTACGAGGAGTACCTTCAGCAGAAAAACCAGTTGGTTACCGGTGTTGTGCAGCGGATGGAAAAAACCACCGCTGTGGTCTCCTTAGGGAACACGGAAGCCATTCTCCCCCGCGTAGAGCAGATTCCGGGGGAGACATATCACCCGAACGAGCGGATTCGGGCCATCGTTTGTGACGTTCGGAAGGAAGGGACACGGGTGCGGGTGATCCTCAGCCGCGTTAGGCCGCAATTGGTTGAACGGTTATTTGAACAGGAAATTCCGGAAGTTGCCGACGGAATCATCGAAATCCGCCGAGTAGAAAGGGAGGCAGGCTTCCGGACGAAAGTGGCGGTTTTCAGCACCGATCCGCGGGTGGATTCCGTGGGGGCTTGTGTCGGTGTTCGGGGCACGCGAATTAAGAATATTACCGACGAACTAGGGGGGGAAAGGATTGAAATCGTCCGTTGGAGCGACGATGTTCAAGAATTCATAGCCAATGCCCTTCAGCCGGCCGAGGTGGAAGAGGTAATCCTTTGTCCTCACTTGGGGAGGGCGATTGCTTTGGTCAAGGAAGAGCAGCGCTCACTGGCGATCGGACGAGGGGGCCATAACGTCCGATTAGCCAGCAAATTGTGCGGTTGGGATATCGACATTATGACCCGGGAAGAACTGGATCAAAAGATCGAAGCGGCGATGTCCGATTTTGTTTCTATCCCGGGAATCACCCCTGAGATTGCCGATGAGCTGGTAGGAAGGGGATTTTTGACGTACGATGATCTTTCGGTAATTGAGCCGGAGGAACTGGCGGCGCTGGGGAGGTTGAGCGAGGAAGAGGTGGAAAAGATTGTGGCCGAAGCAGAGCGCCGAGCCGAAGAGGAGGGTAAAGTCGGAGCATTGGCCTCCGATGATTCAGGCTCATCGGCCAGTTCGCCGGGAAGCAACTGGCAAGAAATGTCGATGGGAGCTTCGGGGTTAGAATTTCGGGGTGATAAGTCCGATCAATAGCGCTCAAATGATTCAGTTTCTGAAGACGGTTAGAGCCGCTGGATAAACGGCGCGGAGTGCCGGGAATAGGAGAAAGGAGATAAGATAAGTCCTGAAAGGTAAGAGACAAAGAAAAAGGTCTTTGATTTGTGTGGGAGTTGGTGCCGGAAGTTGCGTGCTCGGTTTGGTATGAATGAAATTGCCCATCGGTTTGGCTGAGGATGGCCGCCGAGGAAAAGGCTCCCGTCATTGCGGGACGGCTTTGAAACCGTTTGGATGAATGGAAAAAAGTCGAAGAGTGTCCAGAAAAACATAGTAAAAGGATGTCATAGTAAAAAATGTCATATTAAAAGGATGGATTGAACGGATCTCTTCGAAGATTTGAAGCCGGGATCAAAACGAGTTCACGCGGTCATTCGATGGCTGCCGAGCTTTAGGTATATTTTTGAACAAATTCCGGCCGGCCATTGAAAAGGTGTTCGCCCGTCTTAAAACTGGGAGCATCAGGGAATGTTGCTCGCAATTGGCCAGCTAATTGAAGACGGGCGGAAAAGCCGGAATGGGCTATCCCGGGCAACTGGAGTAGCCGGCAAGGCAGGGCCTTCTTGCGCTGGCAAAAGGAGGCGGTGCGATGTAATGGTTCGTAGGGTTTTTGAGCGAAGGTGGGATCGGGTCGGCGGTTCAATCGCAGGCCCTCCCGGGAGAGTAGGCTGCGTTGGGTACGCGAATTTACGCCCTGGCCAAAGAGCTGAATGTCGACAGCAAAGTCGTCCTCAGTATTTGCGCCGAATTAGGATTGGAAGGGAAGCAGGGCGCGCTGGCGAGCTTGACCGACGAAGAGGTCGCGAAGGTCAAGGCGCGGTTTTCTTCTCGCTCTGGGCTGTCTTTGAGCGCGGTGTCGACAGCCGCGACTCGAACGAGCGAGGTTTCTGGCCCGCAGCCCCCGACCGCCCTTCGGCGCGAGGATTATATACCGCCCTCGGGCGCTATGATCAAGAAGGTGCCGGTGCTGGATCGCAAAGTACGTGCACCGGAGAAGCCGGCCGCAGTCCCTCCCAAATCTGCCCCGCCCATTGAACAGCCTGCCGTTGTAATCCCCTCTGCTTCTCGAGAAGTTGAAGCCCCTGTCGGGGAGATAGAATCCGCGATATCGTCGGTTTGCCCGCCTACTGTAACGGCCGAGCCTGCGGAAGTATCGGTCGTAAAACCCGTCGAGCAACCTCCAAGTTTGGTAATTACAGCCGGGAAAGAGGCCGATCGCGATCAGGTGGTCGATCAGGAAAAGGAGGCGGAAAAAGGTGGTGCAAGGGAATTAGAAAAGGAAACTCATATATTAGAAAAGGAAACTCATATAAAGGAGAAACCCGACAAACGCGAGCGACCAGAGGAACCTAAACGGCCGGAAAAGCATGAGCGTTTCGTTCCATCGATCAAATTAGCACCGATTCCCCAAGCTGCGCAAAGCATCGCTCCGCCCTCTCCCCCCGAACCCCCGCCTGTAAAGCCCGACGTGAAGCTCCCGATTGAGGCCATTCGCGCTAGCAAAATCGGCAGTCGGCCTTTGTCGGAATATTTGCGTCGGATTCAGTCACCACAGAGTCTGGCAGCGCTGGAGCGCGATGCGAAGGAACTGGCTTCTCCCACTATAAAACCCACCCCCCCGGAAGCTCGGCCTAAACCGAAAGAACGGGTGCGGGAACGCCCGCTGGAAAAGGAAAAAGAAAAATCGAAGGATCGAGATCGCGATAAAGCTGCGCCTCGAGCGGTGAAAGAATCAGGTCGGGGGCGCCGCGGCCCAGTCAGCGAAGATGATGTCGGGATCGATTTGTTAGAAAAAGAGCCTCGGCCCACTCGGCGAAAGCCTGCCCGCCAGCGCGAAGAGGTGGAAGAGGCCGAAGAGCCCGCCGTTGAGCTGACGCTTCGTCGCATGCGTCGAAGTCGTTCGGTTTCCACTGCGGCACCGCGTAAAAGCTCGGTGGTGCTCGAATTGCCGTGCACGGTGCGGTCGTTCTCCGAGGCAGTCGGGATCCCTGTTTACCAGGTGCTCGGAAAGCTTCTTAACCTCGGGGTGATGGCAACGATTAACTCGACTTTAGACTCGGAGACTGCGCAACTGCTGGCGATGGCTCTGGAAGTGGACCTCAAGATCCGAGGGCCGCAGGACCCGGATCAGGAACTTCGGGCTCGTTTTGAGGCACCGGATGATCCTGCGGAGTTGTTGCCGCGGGCCCCGGTGGTCACCTTCCTCGGACACGTAGACCACGGCAAAACGTCACTTTTGGACCGGATCCTTGGTACCGATGTAGCGGCGAGGGAGCGCGGCGGAATCACGCAGCACATTCGGGCTTACCGGATTCTGAAGGATGGGAGGCAGATCGCCTTCGTCGATACGCCTGGCCACGAGGCCTTTACGGCGATGCGCGCACGCGGGGCGAATTGCACGGATATCGCCGTGCTTGTGGTGGCGGCCGATGATGGGGTGATGCCACAAACTGAGGAAGCCATTGCTCATATTCGGGCCGCTGGGGTGCCCATGGTTGTAGCACTCAATAAAATCGATTTGCCCGGCATCAATCCGGATCGTGTCCTCCAGCAGTTGGCCGCTCACGGGGTGCTGCCCAGTCAATGGGGTGGCGACGTCGAGGTGGTGCAAACCAGTGCGTTGACCGGTCAAGGAATCGATGAACTTCTGGACACCCTCCTTACAGTAGCCGAGTTGCACGAACTTCGGGCGAATCCCCATCGGCCGGCAACCGGGGTGTGTTTGGAGGCATCAGTTCAGCCGGGTCGGGGTGTTGTTGCGAAGCTATTGGTGCAACGCGGCACCCTGAGGGTCGGCGATATTTTGCTTTGCGGGTCGGCTCATGGCCGCGTGAAGGCCATGTACGATACGCTGGATCCGCACCGACAACATGAAGAAGCTGGGCCCTCGACCCCCGTGGATGTGACGGGTTTGGACGTTCCGCCTGAGGCCGGGGAAAAATTCTACGTGCTGGAGGATATTGCGAAGGCCCGGGAAATCGCCGAACGCCGGTCCAAACAGCAGCGAACTCGGGGATTGGGGACGGAGAAACCGCATTTAACGCTCGAGGAACTTTCCGCTCGGTTGGCTCGCAAGGACACTGTGGAGACGCTGCATATCATCCTCCGGGCCGATGTCCGAGGTTCGCTGGAAGCCATTCAAAAAGAATTGGCCAAATTGCAGCACCCCGAGGTGCAGATCGAGCTCCTTCAAGCTGCGGTGGGAGCGATCACGGAAGCCGACGTGGAATTGGCCAACGCCTCCGATGCAATCATCATCGGATTTAACGTAGCGCCCTCGGAGGGTGCTCGGATTTTGGCCGAACGATACGGTGTGGAAATTCGACGATACGACATCATTTATCAGGTTACTGATGATCTGAAAGCCGCCTTAGAAGGGCTATTGAAACCTGAAAAACGGCAGGTTGATCTCGGCCGGGTTTTGGTCCTCAAGACCTTTGTGATTAGCAGGGTGGGCACGGTGGCCGGCTGCCGCGTGCTCCATGGAATTGTGGCGCGGGATGCCCGGATGCGTGTGGTGCGGGACGGCCGAGTCATCGGCGATTATGCCATCCAGTCCCTGCGCCGCGAGAAGGATGACGTCCGCGAAGTTCGCGAGGGATTCGAATGCGGTATTAAGCTCGCCGGTTTTGATGACGTCAAAGAGGGCGATATCCTCGAAGCGTATCGAATCGAAGAAGTGGAGCGGCGTCTGTAGAGGAGTGAATGCGGTTCGGATTGGATCCAGTGATCGGGATGCAATCATCGGTAGTTGGTAGCCGGTTACCGACGTCATTGAGGTATTAAGGTCTTTGGGTCACGGGGCCGTCGGCTGATCTGAATTTTGAATTCGAGGGGTCCTCGGTTTTAAGGGGTGGATTCATTAGGTGAGGAGGACCGGCATGGGGCCGGCCCGCCGTCGTTTAACATAAGGATTAGCCCTGTATGGGCGTCGGTTCATTCCAAGCCGTGGTTTTGCCGGCATAATGCCGGAAAACAAACGAAGCTCCGACATGATGCCGGAAAACAAGAGAGGCTACAGCGGAGCGAAACGAATCGGTAAGCAAATCCGAAGTAGACACTCGCTAGCCAAAAAAGCCTTGATATTCGGCATGTGCGATCCTCGGGTACGGTAGAAACCCCTTTGATTCTGGAGGAGTTTTTGAAATCAAGGGGACGTAGCACTCATCCCCACCGCCGAAGCAGCGATCTCGAGCCTGGGAAGCGATGGGAGGCGCTCCACCGCTAATCGGTGGATCTTGAGGAGGTTTGGGCGGAAAAACGACGCAGCCAGTGGCGCAATTGGGCAAATAAGTGGGCAGATAAGAAGGGTCATCCCCTTGAAAGCGCGGAAAAAAGCCTAGTTCCTGCTTGCGGATTTTAGGGTCGGAAGATGCAACAAAACCGTCGAGCGCTCCGAGCGGCGGAAGCCATTCGCGAAGTCGTCGGCATGGCAATTCTCGCGGAGCTGAAAGATCCGCGAATCCAGGATGTTACGGTGACTCACGTCGAAGTATCTCCCGATCTGCGCTATGCCAAGGTTTACGTGTCGGTCATGGGAAATGAGACGAAGCAAAAGCTCAGTCTTCGAGGACTGCGCAACGCGAGAGGATATCTCCAGGCTAAGTGTGCCGAACAGATCGATACACGGTTTACTCCTCGGTTGGAATTCGTTTTGGACCAAGGCGTCAAGAAATCGATCGAGATTAGCCGCATTCTCCGCGAAGTTTTACCCCCCGATCAGTCGGCAGCAGAAGAGGAAACAGAAGGGGAAGAGGTCGATCAGGGAGAAGAACTGGCTGAGGCGGAAAACTTGGAAGAGGGTACGGAGCCAACTTCCGAGAATCGTTGCGAGAATTCCTCTTAGCTTTCAGCCGGCGGGAGGTGAAGTCAGTAGGCTTTCGCCCCAATCGGTGTTCCGCATTCAAAATCCGAAATCAAAAGAGATATTTCTCCAAAAAATGTAGGTTAGGAGTCGAAGCGAGTTCCGCCGGGTGACTCGGCAAGTTGAACCTGGCGTTAAAAATGATGTGGATGGATCCCTAGGCCGCGAGAGCCGATATTGTCCGTCACCAACTCAAAAGTGGGGGCTTCTTTATCAGGGAATCAGGGAATTAGGGGGGCGGGGGTGCCCGGCAGAGGGGGAGGTTCGCGGGCAAATCACACAACGGATTTTCGTCGAATTCAGGATTCGTGTTAAGGGTGGCTTATGACATCCACCGGTCGCACTGCTCGGTTTGCGGAACTTTTTCAGATACTTCAGAAGCATTTTCAGCCGATTTTGCCTGACCCCCAACGTTCGCTTTTCGAGCTACTGCTATTCGGATGTTGTCTGGAGGATGCACCCCACGATCGTGCAGAGGACAGTTTCGCGCGGTTGCAACAGGATTTCTTCGACTGGAACGAAGTTCGCGTTAGCACCGTCCGTGAATTGGCGGAGGTTTTTTCGGAATTGCCGGAGCCCAACGCTGCGGCAAATCGCCTAAAACGGGTTCTACAAAGTATTTTTGAAACTACCTACACGTTTGACCTGGAACATCTCCGAAAGCTGAGTTTGGGGCAGGCCACAGATCATTTGAAAAAAATTGACGGTACTTCGCCATTTACCGTCGCCTATGTGGTTCAGGCGGGCTTGGGGGGACATGTAATTCCGCTGGATTCCTCGACTTTGGAGGTGCTTCGGATCCTCGGGTTGGCTACCGACGAGGAGATCGCAGAAGCCTCCGTGAGCGGTCTGGAGCGCTCGGTCTCGAAAAGCCAAGGGTCAGAATTCGCGTCATTACTTCACGAATTAGGGGCAGCTTTTAAAGTAAATCCCTATTCGCCGGCTGTTCGGGATATCTTGTTGGAAATTAACCCAGACTGTGCGGAGCGATTGCCCCATCGGTTGGATCAGCGCGCCAAGGCCGAAGCGGCGGCGCTGGCTGCTGCCGCGGAGATAGCATCCGCGGAACAACAAGCCGAGCCTGCTCCCTCTGACAATCAGCAACCGGGAAAGACCCCTGCGGAGGTCGCTGCTACCGGCATGCCTGCCGCAGGCGGAGCCCCGGCCGGCGCTGCCACCGACCAAAGCGATTCTTTGGTGGCCCCACCTGGCCCACGTAAACGGGGAAGAAAGCCGGGCCGCCAAAAGGCAGTCGATGCGCAACTTTCGCCTCCCGCCACTGCAAAAGGACCGGCGAAGCAAGCCTCGACCGGTCAAGCCCTCGTCAAGGGAGAACAGGCGGCCGCAACACCCGCGACTGGAGCGGAACCCGTTAAAAAACGCCGCGGCCGTCCCCGCAAACATCCGCTTCCCATGGCACCAAGTGGGGAGACCGACCCGTCGGGTAGCACAGGTAAAGAGGGGGATTCGCCTGGTTTGCCGTCGGCGGCCGATCGGGCGGCGGGGGGAGGCTCCACCGCTGGTTCCACCGACACTTCTTCTGCCCGAGGGACATCCGGCAAGCACAGCAAGACCGCGCCCCCTGAGGGCGCAACGGGGGAAGTGGTTCAGCCCCGCAAACGCGGCCGGAAACCCTCGGCAAGCAAATCCAGCGAGCAGCAGAAGCCGGCAGAGGGAACTGCCGCCGGTCGCTCATCATCGAGCCGCCTTACCGATGGCCACCCCAGCTCGCATGGCAGCCGAAATCTTGGTTCAGAGGCGGCTTCTTCTGACCGGTCCACTCGATCGCGGAAGCTGCGTATTCGCAAGCCGCGTTAAATCCGCAGCAAATGCGTGTTCTATGCCCCGTTCTTTCTCGATGCTGGAGTACACCGCGACTTCCTTAAGTGCACCCTCGTGTCAAGAATTGATGGGGAGTTCCCTTCGTATTCCGCTGGGGCCGTGACTGGGTTGATATTTTCCAGGCGATGGTCTGAACTCTTAAGCGGACTTCGTGGGCGTGGAGAATCGTTATTCAGTTTCCTGGAAGAGCTAAACACGGGGCCAATAACGATGAGATTTATTCTTTGTTTGTTGATACATTTATTGATACCGCTTGGCAGCACAGGCTCAATTCCTCCCTATTCGAATCCGAGTTTTAACGGCGACTATTGTCGATTCGAACGAGCTGATAGCTTGTGTCGATTCGAACGAGCCGATAGCTTGCCGATTCAAAGGCTATTAGATCCATGCTGCATGAACGTACTCCGCGTCTGGCCACTGTGTTCTTTGGACTCCGGTTTTTCCTCGCTCAGAGGATGGGGTTTTTCATTAACCGCTACATTTGCCGTTTTGTCGCCCGTTGGCTCCGCCTCTTTATCAGAAGCCATTTTCGGTTTTTGTCTACCGGAGCACTTGGATGCACCATCCGTAGGTAAAACGATTCCCACATCGTTAAACAGATTTGCGAGTTCTTTGGCCAACAAATTCGGCTTTTCGATGGTTTATAGATCTGCTTTCGCGTCAGCAGAAGGACTTGATTTCCGATCGGCCATTCCCGCGGAAAAGCAGCGCTTTTGTAAAATTACTAATCTGAATATTTGTTCACCACGGCAAAGCTGCCGGCAATCGTTTTCAATGATGGCGAAAACCTCGGCATCTTTTGCTCGGGAATCATCGAGGGTGCCGCAGAAACTCTTTACTCCCGAATCCGCCGGGGCGAGAGAAGATGTGCTTTTTAGGGCAGAGTGGGCTCATCAATCGCCTTATGGATTCAGGCAGCTTCAGCACGGAGAACCAGTCTGGAAAACCGGCATTCGGCTCGTAAGCACACTTTTGCGACAAATCGACGAGGACCCCCCGGAGAATTTGCCCGCGGACCAATCACGCAGAGAAGAAGATTGGGACCGCTTGGAGGCTTTAGCGCACTTTTCGGCTGCGCGTCTGCTGGAAAACCGTGGGCAACTCAACGCAGCCCTTCGACGCTACCAACGGGGAGTCCGCTACGACCCGGAATCCGCTGAAGCCGCTCGTGCCGCCATGAATTTGGCGATCAAGCTGCGTCGAATGGATGAGGCGGCTCGGTTGGTGAAGGTGGTCTCTTCGCCGGAGGCGTTGGACCCCTTGCAACTCATGCAAATTGCCCTGCATTTGGTCCGGCAAAATCAGCCCAAGGAGGCAGCCGAGCTGCTGGAACTTGTTTTGAAACAACGAGGCGAGTCGGCCGTTGGACTGGGCGATCTGGCCCTGCGGGTGGAGCTGGGACGACTGTATTTGCTCATGGAGGAATTCGAAAAAGCTGCCGGGCAATTCGAACGCGCCCTGGAGGGTCTCAAGAATCCCAAGCGTTTTGGTTTGGAGGAGGGTGCTGAGAAGCTGCTTCTCCGGAATCCGGCGCAAAGCTGGCGGCTCTTTGGTCACGCGTTCCTGCGGAGCAACCGTCTGGATGCAGCCGAGGAGTGTTTTCGTCAAGCTAACGCTCGGGAGCCAAATGCAGGGATTCTCGGTTACGATCTGGCCCGCGTTTACCTCGTCCGGGGCAATTTAGAGCAAGCCGCCCAGTACTTGGAGGATTACTTTAAAGCCCGGCTCACCAGCGAGGGTTTGGGCCCGTATCAGCTCTTGAAGGAAATCTTAACGACTCTGGGTCGGCAAGATGAATTGCTTCCGAAGCTGAAAACCCTGCAAGGGGAAAATGCTGAGGATCCGGCTTTGGCGTTTATCCTGGCGGAGGAATATCTTGCTCAGGACAACCGACAGGCTGCGGAAGAGTTGTTGCGTGAATGGCTGGGGCGGAAGCCCTCGGTAGAGTTCTGGCGTCTTTTGGTACGCGTGCTTGTGGCCAAAGGTGAGCCGGTGCCAGTCCTGGATGCTCTCGCTCAGATGGTGGCTGCGGGATTACCTTGGGAGGCGCTGGGTGATGATCTTCGCCAACAACTTGCCGGAGACGAGTGGTGTGACCGGCTGGTGTCGGCCGCGGCTCAATCAAGCGAAAGCGACGCGAAATTCTTGACTCAACATACGGCACTGGCGTCGTTGTGTATCGAGGCGGAGCGATTCGCCGAGGCCCGAAAGTTCCTCGAACTTTTGATTGATCGCAAATCTCGTTATGCCTTGGAGGTGTTGTTGGATCTGACTTTTGCCCTGATTGAAAAGGAGCGATTTGCGGAGGCTATTGAGGTCCTGGAGCTTGGCATTAACAAGCAGATTCAACCGCCGGACAATCCCGGTTTGCATTATTACTTGGCCGGCGTTTTGGCGGTAAGCGACCGGCTTGACGAAGCGGTGGCTGCGGCCAGCCAAGCTGCACAAATCGCCCCGGAAAACCCCCGCATGAAAAGCCGTTTGGCAGCTATTCTCGTAAAAGCGGATCGGCGAGAGGAAGCGGATCGAATTTATCGGGAAATCATCGATCGCTGGGATTCTGAGTTCTCCTCCGCGGAGATACGGCAAGTACTTCTTGAAGCACGTTTAGCCTTGTCGCATTTGGCGACTCTTGCCGGAAACGACGATGAGGCCGTCGAATGGCTTGAGCAAGTGCTTGATGAGTTCCCGGAGGATCCCGGTGCGCTGAATGATTTGGGTTACCTTTGGGCCGACAAGAACATGCGTCTCCAGCGGGCATATCGGATGATACAACAGGCGGTGACCGCAGCGCCGGATAACGCGGCGTACCGGGATAGTCTTGGTTGGGTACTTTATCGGTTGGGCCGATATCAGGAGGCCGTTAAAGAGTTAGAAAAAGCTGCCGAGCAGGAACCCGACCCGGTTATCCTTGACCATCTGGGAGATGCGTATCACGCCGTGGGTCGGACGGCGGAGGCCGTCGAGGCATGGCGTCGGGCCCTCGAAGGATTTCGAAATGAGAAAGATGATTCTCAGGCGGAGAAGGTGGCGGAAAAACTTCGAAAGCTCGCTCCGTGACGGCGTTTTGTTACCGCGGATTCATCTCCTCGGGATTTACTCCTCAAGCAAAGTTGTACGTCAAGCGCAGCTTGAGTGCCCCCGCGTTTCGAAGGATGAAACATCTGGCGTAGCCCCGGGGATTTTTATTTTGTAACCATTCCACACAAAGTTGCCGAACTTTTGGTGCAAGTGGCAGCGGCGGTTGCCTCGGCATAAAAAGGGATTTATTGAGCGTCAATTCCGCACGGCATCGCGCTTTCGATCTACTCTTTACTCTGCTGTATCACTCTGCAAGGTTATTCGTCCGAAAAACTATTCTTTAAAAATAGAGTTTGCCAGGAACTTTTGGCCAAAAATTTCTATTTCTTATTCTTGTTTTTTTATTGAAATAATCTCGTATTTTCAGATCGAAATAGTCGTGTTTATGCCTCTTCGGCAAGGCGGACCTCGCAATCAACTTAGGGCAACCAGAATTAGACGCTCACGTTTTTTTCGCAGATCGTGCCTTGGTTGTTGCCGGCGTTTCGCAACTCGCTCACGTGCGGGAGCGGAATTTTTATCTACTAACGTCTGCTTTTAAGTGTATTTTACCGAGATATATCGACGGTAAAGATTATTGAGTCAATGATGTATTCTGTGTGTTGATCTCTGTTGCGCAAAGACGCGTGAAGCCACTCGAAGAAAGCATGCTATTAAAACGCGAACACGGACGAATTGTCTGAAAAAACATCCCTTGGGGGGCAGGTATCATCGGCACAAAATGAATCGGTTTTCACTTAATTCCGCGCTACGCATTACACCGGCTTATAGAAAAGCTCGATACTTCCCTTCGATGGCGTCTGCTGACTATTCCTAGTATTCGTTTTTCTTCCGCCGCCAGCTTCTTCCTCCCAACGTGTCGTGGTACATAAATCCTTACGCCAGAATTCCTTATAATCTGAAACCGGTTGCCAAGATTACCGACGTGGCATCCGCTTTGCTCGGTATGCTGTGCAAACCTATGATTAGAGTGTATGATCTGAATGATTCAGAAAGATGCGGGCAAAAATATCGGACGCGCACTGATGACCGCTGCGGTTTCTTCGTCTGGGGATTTGAGTGATTGAGAGTTGGCTTGAATTGTCGCAGCTTTGAGTTCTTCGTTACGGGGCGGATGATGTGCCAATTGACGGAGGCTCAGTATGGCCGGACATTCCCATTGGGCCGGAATCAAGCACAAAAAAGCACTTATCGATGCTAAAAAAGGGAAGCTTTGGAGTAAGCTTTCCCGGGCTATCATCGTGGCGGCCCGCTCAGGCGGTGGGGATCCCACCTTTAACCCGCGTTTGCGGGTGGCTATCGAAGCTGCAAAATCAGCAAGTATGCCCAAAGAGAATATCGACCGAGCTATTAAGCGGGGTACCGGCGAACTGGAAGGGACAAGTTTTGAAGAGGTCATTTACGAGGGCTACGGTCCGGGCGGGGTGGCCATCCTATGCGAGGCCCTCACGGACAACCGCAATCGAACCACCTCCGAGATCCGCAAATGTTTCGAGATGTCGGAAGGCAAGTTGGGCGGGGCAAATTGTGTGGCATGGATGTTCGAACGAAAAGGGCTTTTCCTCTTCCCGGCCGACAAAGTCAACGAAGACCTTCTCACCGAAGTCGCCATTGAATCCGGGGCTGAAGACGTTCGGCGTTCCGGCAACAAGTTCGAGGTCATTTCCGCGGTAGAGGATTTCGAGAAAGTCAAAGAAGCTTTTCATCGGGCCGGTATGCACCCAGAGTTGGCCGAGCTGAGCCGGATTCCCAAAGACACCATTGAGCTGGATGCCCAGGCCGCGCGAAAGGTCCTCAAGCTAATGGAGCGTCTGGATGACCACGATGATGTGCAAAGTGTTTCGGCGAACTTCAATATCCCAGAAGAGGTAATGGCAGAACTTGAGAAAAGTTAAGGCATCGGCTCAGCGGATGAGACCTCTGATCGCGAAGGTTGCTGCCGGCACTCGTCGAAGTTGACCTGCCGAAATTGCGACCTTCAAAGCTTCTCACATCTTGATTAGGTGATTTCAGAGTTTGTCTTGATCGATTGATTTAGGAGTCTGAGGCCTCGTATTGGGGCCGGAGTTTGCAGCTTCCCCCGGGGGTTTTTTCGCCAAGTGCGGGAACGCGACTCAATTTCCGCGGGCCAAAGCGGTTACTTTCCGATGGTCATGTCGGTGGGGAAAGAGCCACGGAACCGAGGGTATCTCACTTCCTTTCAAATTTATCTGGGTGCAAAGATTTCAGGCTGCGATTTGCCTACAACGGTCTTAAATACCTTACACCAGTTGTAATCGTATATTTGTGGCTTTGTAGCGCGCCGTGAGCTGACGCAAACTTTCTCGCTAGGTTTCGGTCTCGCCAGGTCTCGGTGCGGGGCTAACCTAAACCCGCGCTAAGGTTGGTGCGAGCCATTTCTCCTGTACATAATTGGTGATGAGGGTGGCTGCTTCGTCTAGGTGGAATTGGCGATCGACATTTCCCTCGACAAAGGCCACTTTATTCATGCCGTAGACGTCGGAACTGGCCTCGTCTTGCCCGAGGACATAACCCCCGGCTGCTCGGATGGCCCGGCACCCTTCAGCTCCGTCCCGGCCCATTCCCGTCATAATGATCCCGAGCGTATTGGCCCCGAAGCATTTCGCCGCACTCATCATCATCACATCAACCGATGGCTTATGACCGCTTACCGGCGGGCTATCCTCAAGCAGAACTTGCGCCATACCGGCGCGGCGTACGACGCGCATGTGTAAGCCACCGGGAGCAATCAGGACCTCATTGGGCCGGAGCGGATCTCCGGCTTCGGCCTCCTTGATCGTCAGCTTAGAAAGCGAATTCAACCGCCATCCCAGGGCCCGGGTAAAATTCGGCGGCATGTGCTGCACAACGAGGATCGGCGGCATGGGGGGCTGCAAGTCGGCGAAGAGCCGGGCCAAAGCAGGGGGACCTCCGGTGGAAATCCCCAATGCGAGGACGGCATTACCGAGTTTGGAAGGTGCTGAGAGCGGCGGTTTCTCGGGGGGCTTTTGCACCACCGGCGGGACCGGCGTCGGCGTTTTCCGCCGACGCCGAATTTCAATAATCCGCTGTACATTCATCCCCGCAGCCATCCGGATTTTGCGAATAAGCTCGCTGCGGAATTCCGTGGCTTGCTGAACGCCATGCTCGGGCTTGGCCACGTAATCGATCGCGCCGCGGTCCAGGGCATCAAAAGATATGGCGGCTCCACGCTGGGTTAGCGTGCTTACCATGATCACCGGCACCGGGCGTCTTTCCAACAAAGCATCGAGGGTGCTCAGCCCGTCCATGACCGGCATTTGAATATCCAGGCTTATCACATCGGGCTGAAGCTCCGCGGCGAGCTCCAGGGCGCGCCGCCCGTCGGGAGCCTTTCCCACGACCTTCATTCCCGGCTCTTGATTGATGAAGTCGCTAATGATTTGGCGAAGCACCGCCGAGTCGTCGACCACCAGTACCCGAATTTCGTTCATCGGTTAAGCGCCCTTTCATGCTTTGGGTTGCAAATTTCAGTTGCTGGACCTGGGCCTTTTTTCCGATCCGGAAGCGATTTGTACGACCGAACTTGCGAATCGCGCCGGGCTGACCGTGTACCGCTGGGTTGCAAGGTGATTGCCCGACCTGCCGGCAGTATCTCGGCCGTTAGCCGCCGAGGTTGCGGCAAATCCGGGGTCAAGCGGCATATTGCTACGGACGATCGCACCGAGGAACGCGGCGCTTGGGTGCCGTTCAGTCGAAGCCGATACGCGACCCGATGTCGTCGGGGTTTCGACACCTACTGCTGGAATAAACTAGCTTGCTCTGATAAACCGGGGGGCCCTGCCGGCAGCGGTCCTGTGCGTCACCTCAGAGTTAAGAAACTCGATTAAACCACTCAAACCAAATCTTCCGAGTATTCCGCTCATGCCGATCGAAAAATCTGCATAAAAAAAGGAAATGCCGAGCAAGTAAAACCCTGTACCCTAAGACAGTTCAACCCTATGGTGTGGACCAAGCCCGAGACGGAAAAACTCGGGACAATAACTCAGGAGTGCGGGAAAATAGGTGTGTGGGAAATAGGGGGCGGCAAAAGAAGGCATAAAGACGAAGCAGGCAAGGAGAAAACAACCAGGCGCGTGGAGTGTGAGGGGACACAGCGACCTGCATGACAATCCTGTACGGGCGCGAAAGAACCGAACAAGTAGGGGAAAAGAAGCTGGGCTGGGCAAGCTCCATGAGAAGAAAAGAAAATAGAGAAGGCGCCAAAGCACAAAAATAGAGAAGGCGCCAAAGCACATCAAAAACAAAATGAGGATCTCGGAAAAACGAAGAAATCCGCAGCCGGAAAAAGCTTCGGCAGAGCACAGGAAAGATGAATCGTAACCTTAAACCCCAATACGAGAATTTGCAGTGTGGTACGATTCGCGCCTTATTGCGACGATCCATACGGGCGCACAGGCGGAATGGGCAGCGTCGCTCAGCGGCGAGTTGCTTCCAATGCCCGGCGGTAATCGCGGCTATCGTAGATACTTACTAGCGGTACATCGAGAAGCCACGACAAACAAGGGCACCGCGAGCCGAGACGGGACTCAAAAACCGGCCGCGCGTTGTTGACCAACCACCAATCCTCGGGCTGCCACGCCCCAGGCCGATGCTGGAGCACATACCACCGCACTTCGCCCGGAGCGTTTTGTCGGAATTCAAATCCCAGACGGCCCCAACGTTTCATGAGATGGAGGTTTTCTGCAGGCGGCCCGGAAAAGGCGACCTTTTCGTCTGCTGCCGTGTGCTCCTCAAGCCAGTTGAGCACCGGCGAAGTGAGACCATCCCAGTAGTAGGTCGACTCCATTCCCAGCGTGCGTGCGCCCCGGGGTCCGCCGATGAGTACGCTGTAAAAAGAAAGCCAATGAGGTGCATAGCAATACAGATTAAGCACACAGCCCAAAGCCCCCAAGCCTAGCGCGCCTGCAATTGTGGCGGCCTTTATGCGTGATCCGTTTTGGTACGATTGTCGGATCTTCCTGAGAGCCCAGCTTACTCCGCAGCCGGCCAATAAACCTACAAAGGCGATACTCGGCAAGAAAAGCCGCAATCCATCGTGCGGTGGTGCCCAAGGCGTAGCCCGGACAACTAGTAGCGAGACTGCGCACAAGAGCAACAGCCCATTGGCCGGTTGAATGCGGCGATTCCGCCAGAGATCCCACGCCCCTAATCCGGCCATTGTTACAATAGGTAAAGGCACGGCCGCTAGAACCCACACTAGCGTGTTGTACCACGGCAGAGGATGATACAAATCATAAAGCTTGCCGAGGAATTGCACGCTTACGTTGTAATCACGCCGGTCGAGATTCCGCCGCCAAAACTCCGCAAGGCCGGCCCAAGGCTCATGCCATAGCGGGGGGTTAAGTAGCACGAATATCACTACAGACACAACACAGCAAAATCCAAACCATACAAGGCCCCGATAGCCCCTCCTCCACAGCATCCATAAGCCGAACACTCCTAAACAGACCCACCCAGTGAATTTGCAACTGAGGGCAAGCCCGAGGCAGCATGCAAAAACCAAAAAGTTAAAGAAAGAGGTGATTCGCGTCGTGCCAAGGCTGGGAGCATCCGCATTCTCAGGATCCACGGCTACTTCTGCGGCTTTTG
Organism: uncultured Thermogutta sp.; assembly: GCA_937128505.1. Lineage (GTDB taxonomy): Bacteria > Planctomycetota > Planctomycetia > Pirellulales > Thermoguttaceae > DTLM01. The sequence continues at coordinate 13,871 of CAKZMM010000146.1, read as the reverse complement.
AAGCGGATAGCCGTAATGCGTTTAAGTTGCGTCTCCGAAGCTGTAGGAACCATCCCTTGCCCTGCCCACTGATGGAACCAGGGTGGCTTCTTTCCGAAAGCTCCAGGGCGTGATAAGGGAATGTGGCCCAAGTCAAAAGCCAGCAACTGACCAGAGGACCGTCGATCGAGGCAAAATGCACATGAGCAAAAAGCCGGGGAACCAAGAGCACACACCCAATAGCCGCCCATGCGGTTAGACTGCTATAAAGCCTTCTCAATCGGTAGTGGACGGTGGCCGCGGCCAGGGCAAAAAGCACAATGGGACCCAAACGAGCCTGCTGCCAAGGGGGTACATCATCCGGGGCCAATCGGCGGCCAAAGGCAATCACCATTCCGTAGAAGGCAGGATGTCCTTCCAATTGGGTGGTATACCGCCAGTAATGTGCGATAATTGCAGGATCAAATAGTTGGGCTCTTTCGTTTGAAGAAGCCGCCCAAAGCCGCGACCACCACGCTTCGATTCCCTCTGCCCGCCAGATTGCATTGCCTTCATCCCATACCATGGGTAAATCAGCGGACGTTTGCCAAAGGATGAGGGCAACCATGCCCCCCACGAAGGATGAAGTGAGCACTTGAGCGACGATCGAGCTGCATTTCAACGAAATCCGAGGTATCACGGGGGAAATGGCTTTCTTCGTACCTCCGACCTTATGTAAACCTATCATCTTAAACCTATCATCTCCAGTAAGTTTACCTCCTGGTGGGGGGACCGCACCAGGATTCGGTTCAATCGGTTTTCGGCTAAGGGGTGAGGTACATACAGGTCGCGCATGATACCCGAGAAACATTTAGGGCAATGGGAGAAAAAACCGGCGGGGAAGATTTCGCCCGATCCGGGGGGCTGCGGTGTGGTCATTAAGAGATTTTCGGCGAGGGGAATTGCCGCAGGAACTTCTCGAAAACGGTTACCGGGAGCAATCCGCGCGGCAACCCAGGCGGATAATCGGACTTTTTGGGGTGTTGACTTCGGTGATTTGTTTTTTTCGATTCGGAGTCGACTTTTTCGTAATACTTGAGTCGTCTTTATTTAAGTTTATTTAAGTCGTGTTTTTTAATTCGCAACTCGGTTTTTCTGCCAACCGACTAGCGGGGCTGTGCAACCTGCAAGCGGCTTTCTGTCAACATAGAAATTCGTTTTTTTTCCATATACTCCCCGGTTTGTGCCGATGCGAAGATCGCGTCTTCGCCCATCGCCAATTCCCCTTCCTCCGGCAGCCGCAAGGCGCTCCTCGATTGGTATAAACGAGCTAAGCGTAAGCTTGGCTCCTTTCCGCGGCCGCAGAGCGATACTCGCGGTTTATGATGGAACCGCCTGTGATGAGATGCCCCCAAGACACTTGGCAGATTTAGTGCCGCGAAGGAACGAGCCGGAACTGAACGATGGCCGGCGGCGGTGGAGAAAGGGAAATTTGTGGGCGGTTAAGCTGCTGACCCCACGGGTGCCGAGATCCGCGGGGGCACGAATTCGCCGTAAACTGACTCTACATGTTCGGGGAGAATTACTTTCTGATCGTCCGCGAAAGCCACCAACATCGCTAAATCGCATAGTTGATTGATCTGCCGGGGCACCCCTCCCGATAATTCGTAGAGCCTGCTAAGGGCTTCCGGCGTAAAGATCTCCTCGCTCGCTCCTGCCGCCTTAAGTCGCGATAGCACATATTGTTGGCTTTGTGTGCGGTCTAGCGGATTCAGAAAGCACCGAACAGCAAGGCGTTCTTCCAGACTGGGCATTTCGCGAATGTGGTTGAGAAGGGGTTCGCGACCCACGAGGATCACACTGACCTGGGGCTCACCGCCGGCCTGGTAGTTCGTTAGCAACCGCAAGGCCTCGAGCATCCGCGGGTCGTCGAGCAGATGGGCCTCGTCGGCCACGATCAAAACGTGTTGACCGGCCGAATGGACCCGGTGGAGGGCGGTCTCAACCTGATGTAATAGCCCGGCAAGGCTTTGAGGCTCCTGCCCCGAAGGACTTTGTTCCAGCCGCAAGGCAACATAGCCTAACAGGTCTTCGACCGTGGTAGGGGGAAAAACGAGGTGCAGCACCTTGAGCTTTTCCCCGAGGGAACGAGCCAGTACTTCCACCACAAGCGTCTTTCCGCATCCGCCGGGTCCAGCCACCAGGGCCAATCCCCGGTGGTGCTCCGCCAGGTAACGCAGCTTCAGTAAAGCCGATTGATGTTCGGGTGCCGGAAAATAAAACTCGGGATCAACCCCGGTTGCGAATGGTTTTCGATTCAGTCGCCAATGGTGTTCGTACATGGTCGCGTTCCGTCGGGCAAGGCCCTTTAGGCAGCCATCCTCAAGGGTGCGAAGTTCTCGATGATTCCCGTAGGCTCCATTCCGGAGCGGCTCAATTTCTCTGCCAATTCCTGTATTCGTGGATCCGATAAGTCGCGCGTGCTTACGACAAGCAGCATGCCTTTCAAACCTTTGAGGAATACTTCTAAAGCGGCCCACTCAGCGATGTGCTCTAGCAGGAGCATCCCGAGGTCCACTAGCACAAAATCATGATTTTTCTCCAGCGTGCTCAGGACTACCTGCAAAGGTGGGGGAGATGCTGGCTGATTTTTGGCAGAATGAGCCAGCCACGGAATGACGGTGAGTGGTTCATCTTTGACCCGAATGGCTACCTCTGCCACCGGTTTCGGGGGATCGACGACAGACTCCCAACCCAATTCGGGCAAAAGCCCCAATCGTTGGGCCAGCATGGGGTGCGCAAAATCGGCATCCACCACAGCCACTTCCAGCCCACGTTGCAAGAGCCGTCGGGCCACGCTCAAAACCACCGTCGTGCATCCCCGCTGGGGATGGGGCGAGCTCAGACCCAAAGCGATCCCACGCCCTGGGTACTTGGCCAGAAGCGGGTCCACAATCCCGTCGATTGCGGTTCCGGCCGCCAAAGCCAATCGAATGCTTGCGCTGGGCCAGTGCACTCGATCCACCATATACTGTGGACTGAAAAAGCTCCCGGTGCACGACTCGGCAAGCGCGCGGCTGGCATCGGCAGCCGTCGACTCGCATTCAGCCGTCGGTTTCGCAAGGCAGGCGGGGATACTCTTGGCGGTTTTGGCAGATTCGGTTTTATCGAGCTTCTGAACGCGAGAAATATCCGGCGGATTCGGCTGGTCTGAACCGACTACGGAATTCTGTGCAGCAAGCGGTCTTGCCTGCGCACCCACATCGGTAACGGACGTTGACGCTACGAAGGCTCGCTCCGCGTGATTGACTGAGAGAACCGGCAGGCTACCTCCCTTTGGCTCCTTGGTGTCTGCGGATTCGCACTCCTTATTTGCGCCGTCAAATAAGTGATTCGGCATCTTTTGCCCGCCGGGTAAGGTGCTTGTGGGCGGTGTGTGTTTCCTGTAGCTACCGCCGCATTGACCAGTGGGATCATCTTCTGTTGAATCGCGTGCGTCCGAGCATCCCGTCCCCGAATTTTGCTGGATCGTTTCGATTTGCACGTCCCCCAAGCTCAGCACGGCCTTGCCCACGATGGCGGGGCTATGCGCAGCGGCGGCATGACGTCGCAAGTATGCTTTCAGAAACGCTTGGTCCAGAGATGTCATGGCCGATTCGTTCCCAAGCGATAGGCGTGGTTTTCGACCGCCTACGAAGACATGAATTTGATTCCTTCGAATTACCTCGGAATAGGCAGCAACCTAAGCGACATAGACTTTCAGGCCCGATGAGTTGCAAAACTACCGGGGATAGACCGGTGCAGGGTTTTGCCAAACGCTCGGCGATGGGCTGATTGTCCCTGCCGCGGAGCCGGGATAGCCCGGCGACATATTGAGCGGTGGCATTTGGAGGGCACCCTGCCCCGCAACCGGATAAATATTAACCCCACCTGTGCTAGCTGCTGGATAGCCGCCGGCAATTGGGTCAACGGATCCTTGCGAAGTACCGATTCCCACCATGCCGCTGGAAAGACCAGCAATTGGCGGCGAAAGGCTCCCCGGGCTGGGGAGATTAGGGGATGATGAAATGGGCGGAGCGTTCCCATACCCACCTGCCGTCGGCCGCGATTGTCTTGCCAAAGGCTCAGAACGAGCACTTCCCCCCGGAGCACCGAACGGCTGCCCGGCCGCTGCCGTCTCCGCCGAGAAGCTAGTCGGAAGCCCCAGGGTCGCTCGCGTTGCAGATTCCTGCTCCGGGGTTACGTTTGCCGGCGAGAATACGCGTCCTGAAACCCCGACCATCCACGGGTTCAATACGGCGGCGGTTCCGGCCGATTGACTCGGCGAAAGATCTGCATTCGTCTGCGGCACAGACCCCTGCATTTGGCCCGCGAATCGCGGCCCGACCTGGAGTCCGGCCGATGTTTCAGACGAGGTGCCCCTGGGATAAGAATTCGCGGTGCCGGGCCAAACGGTTGCATTCCCCGGAGTTGGTTGAGGCGAAAGTGCGGTGGATCCCGGCCCTGCGGGAAGCGGGAGACTCCCCATCGGAGCCGGCGCATTACGCGCGCCTAATCCGGGAATTCCTGAATCCGCCGGCGCGCCGCTCCCGCCGGTAACCGTAGCCCGAGTAGCTACCGCGAAAGGTGCCGCCGGAACCTCCGGCGAAAAGGTTACGCCCTGCCCGGGCATGAGTCCACCTCGCGGAGCGAAATAACCCCGCCCGGCTATGGGGTAGGGTAAATTCGCCATCTCTGGCAATGGTCCATGGATAGCTCCTACGGCGGATGGCGGGAGATAAGCCCCAATCGTGGTTTGGGAAGCGTTTGCAACGGGGAGGTTGTGATCACCGGGCGAATCCCCGGTTTTCTGTGCATCGCTTACCGACGAGTTAATCCCCGGTACCCTTGCAAATTCATTGGGTCCATGCGCCGAAAACCCTCCCTGCTTGGGTGGTGGCTCGAAAAGACCCTGTGGAGACGGGGTTTTCACGTCCCTCGCCTTCCCCTCCACATCGCCTGAGGCCGGCGATCCCATATCCCAACCGACTAGCCGGGTTTGGTCGGCCGCGGAGTCGATTTGTTGGGCTTGAGCTCCGCCGGCTGCAACGGACGCACTGCCGGTGTCAGCCGGCGCGAAATCATCTCTTTCCGGGCCTTGGGAGGACCATGCTTGCTCGGCCCAGTCCGGCACGGCGGAACGCTGATCCGCGACCGAGGTACCGGAAGACGCCGGTGCCCGGCCGGATATTGCTGCGGAGCTTTGCTCCGATCGCATTGGGCCGGATCGGGAGAAAAGCCCCACCCAGATCAATAGGGCCAGGGCACACCCTCCAGCAAATACGAAAGCGGTGAAAGTAAGAGAAAATCGCGGGAAAGGCTGCGCGATGATATCCCCTTTATCCGTAGGAGTTACGTCCGAAGTCTCATCTAGATTGGGAAACCGGGCGACAACCCGGGTCTCAAGGCCAATCCTTGATTGCCCTTGTGCCGGCTCCAATGGCCGATCTTGACCAGCCGAGCTTGAGGCCCCCTCGGTTGACCGTGGCGCGTGCCCCGTGATGTCATACCAGACTTTTTCCGCAAGTTCTCGACCGGAACGACTGGGAGTATCCATCTCCTTGCACCCTCGCGGACTTCGCTTTCGAAATAGCCCCCGGGACAAGAAACCACCTGACGAGGGCAGGTCTTTTATCGGTAGCGGTCGTGCGAATCTTGAGCTTTGTTCCGCGTTTATAAGGGACAAGAATTACAAGGATTAGAAAAAATTTTAAGCTGGTTGGCGCACAGGCGTGGCGATGCGGGATGCGCATTCTCGCTGAGTGGCCCCCCGAAAAGGGTCGAATGAAGGCGACTATGGAAGAGAGCTACCTGTGATCGTTTGGGCCGGGGTGGGCTGGAGCTTTTGGTGGCAGAGGAAGGATGGGGTGAGGCGCATCCGCAAGTCACTACCGGATTGCCTTGCGTAACGAACGAGATTATTTACCGATGGAAGTTTGTTTTCGGAAAGTCCGCAATTGGGAGGGATCGCAACTTACTGGACGATGACGGGCTTGCTTTTGCACGCCGTCACAAACACGGGTTGAGGCGAAAAGGGTGAAGAGCATCCAAGCGATAGTCCATAGCGCGGGGTATCAGCTAAAATTGCAGATCGCTTCAGAAAAATCAGCGAGACAATCAGTAAGATTAGGAATTATGAATTTCAATGTAACTAAAAGTTTATAGCCTCGATCATCGAAGGTTTACCATATAGGCTTTTAGTTGCGGGCGGCAAGAGCGTCAGCGAGCGGCGGCGTCGAAGCCGAACTGAAAAGGTTGCTATATCAATTAAAAAACAGCAAATTTAGAAATAAATCACTAATTTCGTAATGCTAGTGTCTCTAAATCAAAGAATTTGCCCATTAGCAGATGTTCAGGATGTCGATAGACGAGTACTTATACTTCTCCGATATCTGTGAATGAATAAAGGAAGAGGAATATGATGGCCTAGTTCATCCCTCAAGCTTTAGAACCTTTAAATTTGATTCGAGGTTATTTTTTTGATCGGCATTTGCGAGCATCTTTTCAAGTGCCAGCATCTTTTGAAGATCGAACCTGCGTCCCTTTCTCCCTTCGTCCCGACCCTTTTTGTGCAATTGAGTCAGAAAGCGTAGAATCACACTGGCAAGCGCGAATTTCCCTAAGTATCCCGGCTTTTTTATGCGTATTCTGCGTGAATACAGCCATTTCGGGGGGACGAAAATGATTTTCCTTGGCCCATGGTTACGAAACCTTTTTAGGTCGTAAAACCCTCGATCAAATGGTTTGGTGATTTTTGGAGACGGCTTTTATTTTTTTATTTATGATTGAATGGTAATGAATTTCGTTATGATCGATGTGGTCATGAAACTTATAATTTTGCGTCGTCAGTCGGGACCGATTTGGCCAGCGAGCCCGGCCCCGAAGGCCTTGGACACGTTGCGATGAGGGCTACTTGTCCGGAAGCTTGGGAAAAGCTATAAAGTTCTCGTTAGCCATAGATAATTGATAGATAGGTGGCCGTTGATACCGCGCGTAAAGTTGCGTTCAAACTAAGCGAAAATTCGGCATTGATGGCTTGATTTGAATGCCTCCGAAGTAATTAAGATGGGTTGGGGCAAATCTTGGCGGGTTGCGATTTCCCAATAAGTAATTTCACGTTGGAAGCCCGCGAGCCACCGTGATTTCAACAAGAGGAGTTCGGTAGACCAAAACTTACAATCGGCAATCGGACGTTTTAAGCCTGCGAGGTCTTGTTCAGGTTCCATTCCCCGGTAGCTCAGCAGGTAGAGCGAGCGGCTGTTAACCGCTAGGTCCCAGGTTCGATCCCTGGCCGGGGAGCTATAACAACAACGCGGCATTTCCGTGACCCTTGGGTTAACGGAAAGCCCCGGAAGCGAGAGCGACCGGAACTTCTTCGTAACGTTCGTCAAAAAAAGGGGTAGGGGCAAGCAGATCGGGCGCGTGAAATTCTCCGGTTCGAGTCCGAGATTCTGGGTCGCGAAGCCAACCATCATGGTTGCTTTCGGAACCCAAAAACCCGCGCCAAAACTCTCGGATTCTTTGGTTCACGGGCCCCTAGGGGTTAACAACCGCGTACCCCTCGCGCCGCCAACGACGGATTCTCGAACTGGGAGCACCAAGCCCCAAGGGGGAAAGCCATGAGCCAGTCAGAGCAAGGTATTCTTTCGTGCTGGCAGTGCGGCAAGAGGATGTTAGTTTTGCGGACGCAGGTGGGTGGTGATGTCGAATGTCCTCATTGCAGGGCAATGGTGACCGTGCCAGGGCAACTCTTTGGTGCCCCAACAGCCCGAACCGTGCGAAGCGCCCCGGGTTCCGCCGCCAACAAATCCCCAGCGACGGCCGCAGTCCTGAACTTTCTCTTCTGGGGCGCGGGTTACATCTATGCTGGTAGAGCGTGGGGTTGGGCGATTCTAATCCCCTACATACTCCTTGGGTTCCCACTTATGCTCGTGGGGATGATTTTCGGCTCACTGCTCGTCTCACTGGCCCTCAGCATCGCCTTAGCATGGCACGCATATCACATGGTCAAAGAGTCCCAGGCGCGCAATTGACGAAGCTAGTTCGAGCGGTCTGTCACTGCTGACTCCCGTTCCCACCTCAACCTTCACCTGGAGTACTCGCTTTTGGCGAAGCGGTACCCCCATGAGTCTCGTATTCTCTAGTTCACAGCCCTCTCTGGGTTAACGACCTCGTTCGAAACTCAGCCCCGATCCGTCATCTCGAACTTCCGCCGGGCATGTATCCAGTAGAGAGGAACCAGCCGGACAACGCGCCGGCCGCACAGCGGAAGTGGTTGTGGGCGCTTTCCGAAGGACCGTGGCCATGGACACGACCGACGTTCAGCGGTTTGGACGGCACCGATATCTGTGGTGAGGCGGCCGACCTGAATAATGACGGCCTGCTCGATCTGGTCTTCGCCGCCGACCCGGACAACTCCGGGCTTGTGCTCAGCATGGGGCGGTACGAAAATAAAGTCTATTGGAACACTGGCGAGCATGGTGCGAAGGAAAATCATTGGCTTTGCTTGCGTTTCAGCGGTGCGACACACGCCGAGTTGATCGGTGCGCGTGTGGAACTTGATACCGGCGGCAAAAAACAATATCGCTGGATCCATCCTGACCACAGCTACAAGAGCGGCGGGGCACTTGAAGCCCATTTTGGCCTCGGTGGGGCCACGATTGCCGATCTGAAAATTACCCTGCCCAATGGGAAAAGCGTGTCGTTCGCGGGGGCGAAGGCCGACCAATACCTTGATCTTAACCTAAAAACGACACGAACAACACAGGTGAAACCATGCACACCCGGCACGAAAAGATTAACCGCCGCGAGTTCTTGAAAAGGACGGTGGCTTTCGCTGGCCTGCCGCTCATCGTCCGCGCCGGCGAGCCGGCGGCTTCGTTTCAGTCGCGGATTTCGTATTTCTGCAACGGCCAGATTCACGTGAACGAAATCGGCAAACCGGAAGGCAAACCGCTGACACCGGGTCAGCCCTACTGGGACTTCAAGCCCTCGTGGTCCAAGACCGGCAACATGCTCGTCTGTTTCCGCCGGCTCAAGGATAACCGGGTCACGGCCAACTGGAAGACCGCGATTTTCATCATCAACGTGGATGGTACCGGGCTTCAGTTCTTGAGCGATGGCACGCACACCGACTTCAATCCTTCATGGACGCGGGACGGCACCAACACGCCGGTGTGGAACCGGAAAAACGACAAGACTGGCGGTTACTACGTGGTGCAAAGCCAAATCGGCAACCAGCCCGGACAAGAGACCGCTGTCACCGATGAGAGCTTCTCCACTTGGGTGCACTCGGCGCTGACCGATGGCCGGCTTTTGGTCGCAGCTGCTCATCCCACGCTGGGGCGGGGTTATTTTCTGCTGGTTCGCAAGGAAGGAGCGAAACCCGCGTATGAGCCGATTCAATGCGAGCTTGCGAAGAAGGGATCGTTGGATCGGATGAGCGTCTCGCCGAGCGAGAAATTGATCTGTTTCACTTTTCAGCCGTGGTCGAAAGGCCGCTCGATGGTGGGACGCACGCTATACATTGCCGAGTTTGACGCGCAGAAGCGGGTGATCACGAACCCGAAGCCGTTCGCCAACGAGGACGGTCAACCATTCTGGTTTGACTATCCGCGCTGGATTGATGGCGACTCGGCGGTAATCTTTCACTCCACGCAAACCGGAAAGGGGCAGCTTTACTTGTATCAATTGAGCGACGGCTCAACCCAGCGCGTCTCCACAAACCTCAAAGCCGATTACCGCTACCCGCACGGAGAAGCCGCGCCATGCTGAAACGACGCGAGTTTCTGAAGAAGACGGCGCAAGTCTTCAGTGTGTTGAGCGTCTGCGAGCGCGTGACGCCGGCGGAAGCTTCCGTGGCAATTCCCGTTCGCACTCTTGGCAAGACTGGCCTGAAGCTACCGATCCTCGGCTACGGGGGCGCGGCACTGCCGAAGGCTTGGCGCAGTCCGTTGTCATATGAAGAGCGCGTGAAATTGGTTCGCCACGCCTTCGACCGGGGCATCCTTTACTTCGACACGGCGGGCAATTACATGGAGAGCCAGAGCATTCTAGGCGAGGCGCTCAAAGACCGGCGTCACGAGGTGTGCCTCGTGACCAAGGTCGAGACCACCAAGGCTGAAGAAGTGCGCAAAGCAGCGGAGAAATCGCTGAAGGAACTCCAGACGGATTACTTGGACATCCTCCTGATTCACGGCACGCCGGGATTGGAACAGATGAGCGTTGGCCAAGCGATGAAAATTCACGCTGAGTTGGTCAAGCTGCGCGATGAAAAGATTACGCGATTCATCGGGTTCTCCGCGCACGGTTATTTCGACAAGGCGCTGGCTCTCATCAACTCCGGCGGATTCGACATGTGCATGTTGTCTTACGGCTACATGCCGCGAGGCAGCAGTTCAATCTGGAGCCCCCGGATGATCACCCTGCGCGATGCCTGTTTGGCCAAGGCACACGAACTAGGCATGGGCATCGTGGCGATGAAAGTCCTCGGCGGCGGCTGGCTGGGCCGGTGGTCGGGCTATCTCGTGCCGGGATTCGACAGGGAGCGCCTCGCGCAACTACCCGGCGCTGCCATTCGCTACGTGCTGCAAGACGAGCGTGTTCATCTTCTTGCCGTCGGCATGAAAGTGAAGGAGGAGATTGACGCCAACATCAAGATTATCTCAAGCGGTGGCGACTGCACCCCGGCTGATCGTGCCCTACTGTCGGAGTTCTCCGCCAAGCTTTATGAAGCCGACACCATCAAGAAAATGCGAGTTGAGTAGATTAAAGGGAAACCATGAAACCCACAATCATCCTCTGGTCGGTCTTGCTATCTAGCCTGACGATCTTCGCACAACAAGAGGGTGATCTCGGCGAGAGGTTCGAACAACTCGACCGCGCCGACGACGGGAAGATCAGCCTGGTGGAGCTGGGCGCGCCGCAGATCTTCCATGCCACCGATAGCGACATTGGCGAATTCATTAGCCTTGATGAATTCGAAGGCCCCCACCGGAATCGTCAGGATCTGCCTGCCGGGCGATCCGCTCCCGCTGACGCTCCATTCATCGAGACGAAGTACACTGTGAATGTGGACGGACGCGAACGCATTTTCGTTGTGCAATCCCCGAAGGATCCCCGCAGTCCACTGCCTGTGGTCTTTTTGTTTCACGGCGGTGGCGGACGCGGGGAGAACATGGCAGCCATCGGGTTCCGGGAGATGGTGGCCCGCGAGAACTTTCTTGCGGTCTATCCCACCGGCTGGAAGAATAACTGGAACGACGGGCGCAGCGCTGCCCGCATCGCAGCACAGCAGGAGGGCGTGGACGACGTGAAATTCGTCCGCGTGATCGTGGATGAGCTCGCTACCCGATGTCAGATCGACCGCAGCCGCATCTTCGCCACCGGTGTGTCCAACGGGGGGATTTTCTGTCATTACCTTGCCGCGCAGGCTGCCGATCTATTCGCCGCCATCGTGCCTGTGATCGGTGGTTTGGCCGAACCCGTGGCTGCGACGTTCCGACCCAGCCATCCGATCTCCCTGCTGGTCATCCAGGGCGACGCTGATCCGCTCGTGCCGATCGACGGCGGTGTCATCGCGCGGAGCGAGCGCCGCGGCCGCATCATCCATACCGAGGATATGCTGAAACTCTACCTGAGGCATAACGGCATCAATGGCGAGCCCACCGAGGAACTTCTGCCCGACACCGACCCAGACGACGGCTGCCGAGCCCTTATCCGCCGCTACCCAACCGGCAAGGAAGGCGTGAAGGTTGAATACTGGCTTATCCAGGGTGGCGGCCACACCATGCCCGGCACCCGCCGGGCCCGGACTGCTATCGGCGAGCTATTCGTCGGCAAGACCTGCCGCGACTTCGACGCCCTGGAAATAATCTGGAACTTCTTCAAATCCTGCCAGCCCAGGAAGGCGCTACTTCATCAGAATGAGTGATTTGTCCAAGCGCGTTGCACCGGGCGAATTCCTATCATAACGCAGCTACCCGCTTTCAATGGATAACCAGCCCGCGGTGATTTATACCTCCAGCAGAACCGGATAGAACCACTCTGAAAATCACCCTGCCCAATGGGAAAAGCGTGTCGTTCGCGGGGGCGAAGGCCGACCAATACCTCGATCTTAACCTAAAAACGACACGAACAACACAGGTGAAACCATGGAGACCCGGCACGAAAAGATTAACCGCCGCGAGTTCTTGGAAAGGCCGGTGGCTTTCGCCGGCCTGCCGCTCATCGTCCGCGCCGGCAGCGGCGTCGGGAATGGCTTCCGCTTTGCCCCCTTGGCCCCCTCCGGGTTATCCGCGGAGATGGAACGCGTCTCCGCGTCCGAGAGCAGTGCTGCTTAGACCCATGCCGAAGATGGATGGCATGTCCCTGCTCGTGTGTCCCCTGATTGGGTGTGTGCCGGTCAAAAGGCCCACGCGGGCCGCGCCGGGCCTGCGGAATGGACCTCGACGATATAGCAGCGGGTGTGCGGCGTTACAGTCTCGCCTCCGGCGCCGGCAGTGCTGAAGGCCATGACGCGATAGGCCAGCAGTTTGTGCCACTCACCGTCTGCGAGCTGGATGGTCGCAGCGGTCGGGTGGGCCGCAAGCCAGGCGGTGCCCTCGGGCGCCGCGCCGAAGTCGGCCACACAGTCTCGCCCGACGATGAGCTGCGCGACCTCCTGCCAATCGCCGCCGAGCCGGATTGGCGGCGTCAGCGGCGGGTGTGGCGGGAACGATCCTGCAACGCGGACGCGCCAAACTCAATGGCCTCGCTCACCCCGTTCCACGGCTGCGGTGGCTCTGGCGGCTTCCAACGACACTCGCCCACCGGCGGCGCGGCATACGGTATCCCGCGGAAAACATGTACTTCTCCCGTCGCTTCGCCCGCAAGCAACCCGCTGTCGATACGCACAGTCGGAGTTCTGATCACAGCACCAGTTGACAGACGCGTGGCAGTTGTCGGTTGGCCGCTCTTTTTCGGCGGGTCGTCATTCGTTGCCGGCCTTGACTACGGAGACGGTGCTGATGCTGGATGAGTCGGTTGTGGTGCGGTCGCCGTCACGTTCGGCTTCGGCGAAGCGATGGACTGCACATCGGTCCGGGCAAATTGCTTCTTGAAGAAGCTGATGATCTGCTGGCGCGCGGCAGTCTCCTCCGCCAGTTCCTCCGGCGACTTGTCTCCACGCAAGGCGCGCGCGGCGCTGACGGTGCGGCCCCAGTAGAAACCGTGCGGACTCTTTTCGGCAGTGTACACCGTCACATCCTGGCCTGCCGCTCTCATGCGTGTGATCATCGGCTGCACCAGCTCGTGCGGGACTTGGTCGTCTCCGCGGCTGGTGATGAACAGCGTGGGAATTGCGATCTTCTCCGCGTTGGCCTCGATGGAGTTCTGCGCGATGAACTCTTTTGCCTGCTGCTCCGACATGCCGCGTGCAAGGGTGAGGCCCTTGAACAGCCGCTGGCCGTTCTTCACAATCTTATCGCGTGCCGTGGCCGGCACGAGTGAGAGCGGTGGCTGGCTTGGATGGCCGGTCATGTAGACCACGGGATCAGTCATCCACGGTGCGCAAGCAGCAACGCAGAGGAACTCCTTCCCCATCTTCTCCGCCGCGGCGAGTGCAAGATGCCCGCCGTGACTGCCGCCGATCACGCCGACGCGCGCCGGGTCGACCTTCGGCAGCGTCTTGGCGAAGCGGATACCAGCGATGACGTCCTCCTGCTCCATGCCGAACAATGCGCCCGCACGGTAGCTGATGGCCAGGATGGCCCATGGTTGCTCGTTGAAAGCCGCCACTGTCTGCGAGAGAGTGTTCGGGGCGGCCATCGTGCGCAAGTAGCCGAAGTCCCGGTCGCCTCGGCCGCCGTGGATCGTCACGAGTATCGGGAACGGCT
>CAKZMM010000145.1 GCA_937128505.1 uncultured Thermogutta sp. | reverse complement strand
AGCGAAAGGGTTGGGGTGGCACGGCAATGGTGCCGACGATTGGGAAAGAAGGAAAACTGCCAGGTGGGTGTGTTTCTTTTGGGGGTAACACCGGCGGGGACAGCGCTGTGGGACACCGGCTGTACTTGCCGGAGAGCTGGGCGGCGGAGGGCGATCGGCGGCAGAAGACGTGAGTTCCTGCGGAGATCGTGTTCCAGACCAAGGCGGAGATCGCGCTGGGGCTTTGGTCTCGCAGTTCGGTGGCTTTCGACTGGATCACGGCCAACGGGGAGTTTGGCCGGGATGGAGCTTTCCTGGAGGTGTTGGAAGGCGCTCGGGACAGTGGGCCGCAGCGATACCTGGTGGAAGTGGCTGCGAACACGACCGTGTGGGTGGAGGAGCTGGAGCACAAGACTCCGGACGAGATGGTCTGGCCGGTAGGTGAGCTGGCCGACAGACTCCCGCAGAGCGCTTGGCGAGTGATCCGGCTTCGCGAAGGGGCCAAGGGACCGGTGGTGTTTGCATTTGCTCGGGTGCGGGTCTGGGGGGTGCGGCATCGCCACGCCGCTCCGCAGTTGTGGCTGTTGATCCGGCAGTCGCTTGGGGGACAAGCCAAAGGTTTGCCAGAAAAATTCCGGGGATTACAACTTTCAGGAAGCTTTCTTATGAATTGAGCAAAACTTTGGCGCATATCTTCACCATGTAGTAGAGCTCAATTCCTGCGAGCAACGCAAATAGCTTCGTTGTTATTCATTCACTCATGATTCGCTCATTTAGTTGTTGAGTTCTTACGCACGCTCATCGATAAAGGAAATACACGAGTATTTCGATCATGATATATGGGATTCAATTTTTCGATCACGATAGATGAAACTCCTTGTAAACCGGAAATTGGATGTGGTAGCTCTTTGAACTCTTGATAAGCCGTGCAAGCGCTATGCGAGGGCTATGTGTTACATTTAGTCCAGTTTACGTAACCTAATATAAAGATCGCAGAAAATTTAAGAGCAAGATGGAGAAGGGAAAGCAATCTATCGATTTAGAACTCTTTTGCCGTGGTAAGATGCTCAAGGTCGGCTTCCTCAATAGGTGCTGATTTGTTTCTACCTCGATGTCTTAAAACTACATCCAAGTGGGAAAAATATGTCGAGTCGTTTTAAACGATGCACTTTTCCTATGAATGAAGTAATGTTTCGGATATATCGTCTGGTACCCCTATTGCCGGAAAAATCAAATCCCAACTAGACTTCCTAAATTTACCTTGACGAGCGATTTAGTGTTTTTATGAGCTTTTCTAGCCGGATGCAGGGAGGCGATTGTCTTCAGAATCTCCAACATTAGGAGGTTTACCCGGCTGCCGGAATTAC
This sequence comes from uncultured Thermogutta sp., assembly GCA_937128505.1. Lineage (GTDB taxonomy): Bacteria > Planctomycetota > Planctomycetia > Pirellulales > Thermoguttaceae > DTLM01. The sequence continues at coordinate 24,910 of CAKZMM010000145.1, read as the reverse complement.
ATAGCCAATTAATTCCTTCAATATCGCAGCTTCAAAGCTTCCTGATGCGGAGATTTGTTGGGGGATTGAACTGCCGCCTGAACCTTCAAAGAAAGCTCTGATGAATCTCGGGGTCCGAAATTTTAATGCCCTTAGGTTTCTTCTGAGCCACAAGTTATACGGCTTGGCGATCACACACTCAGAAAAATGAAGCGCGGGACAGGAAACGTCTTCTCTAGGCGAGCATCGAGGGCTTCTGTTCGGTATCATTGAATATGGCTGAAGGTAGGTCACTGTAAGAACATTTTTCTAGGCCCGCGTGCTCTTTTTCACCACAGAACTGACGAGGAGGGTCGGGGCAATCGAGGAAATCCTTATCAGGCTAGTTGCCTCGGAAGATGCAGGGTACAACCCAAAAATCATAATGCCGCAAAGTCGCCCGGCTTGGTGCGCAGTCAGCCAGGGGTATCAACTTGCCGATTAGAATGCTTGCTGTTCAAGCAATACTCGGGATAAATGTCCCGAAGTAGGCGATTTACGCCATGAATTGAATAGCGCTTCAACCTTTGCCGAAAAGCGAAGACCATGAAAGCTGGATATGGACTGCTGCTGGCTCTGGTGTTTGGTCTAGCTGGTGCGGGTCTAAATTACGTGTATATTCAGAGTAAGGCGGGCCAGGTCGATTTGGTTCATTTCATCGGGGTTAGAGAAGATCGGGAAATCCCCCAGGGCTCCCAGATCCGGGAGGAGGATCTCGTGCGGGTGCCTATCCCGAAAGTCTGGGTTGGCAATCTCGATCAGTTTGCGGTGCCGGCTAGTGCGTGGAATAGCGTCATCGGCCAGACGGTGGTAAGAACCAAACCGGGGCGATCCCTTATTCTGGTGGATGACTTGCGAACTCCGCCCCCCGAGCTTCGCCTGGGTCCCGATGAAGGACTCCTGGGGGTTCCGGTCGATCCGCGCTCCGTGGTGCCAGCACTTATTAATCCGGGCGACCGAGTCTCGTTTCTTATTTCCCAGGTAGCCTTTCAGGTTCCAACCCCAGCCGATACCGGCGACCTGGGAGGCAGCGGCGGGGTGCAAGCGCCGGGCGGCTCGGGCGGTGTTGAGGTACTGGGTCCATTCGAGGTGGTTTCGGTCGGCAGTCGACTCGGATCCTTGGAGGTGGCTCGTGCGGCTCGGCTACCTCAAACGCAGGAGAACGTCATAGGCATTCGCGTGAATTTTGATAGACAGGGCAATTTGCCGCCGGAAGTGATCAAGCTGAAGAGACTGCTCGACTTAACGGCCAATAGGCCGGTAACGGTCGTGTTGCATGGGAAAAGTCAAAAGCGCTAGTAGATCCGCTCGACTAATTCTAACCCATGAGAGCTTCGTAGGCGGTGCGAAGCGTAATGAGTGGGATACCGATCCGAGCAGGGGAATCGTTTGTGGGGAGGCACCACAAAAGGAATAAAACGCGGCGGCAAACTTTCGGGGTTCACACGGGGATAATGCGTTCTTAAACGTGGGCAGGCTCAAATAGCTCAGGGCTAGTTGGCTGTTGGGGAGGGTTCGGGATGCGCGTCTGGTTCAATCGCATTAACGAAAGCCGAAGGACCATGGTGGCCGTCGAGGCCAACGAGGTAACCATCGGGCGCGATCCTTCCAATACGGTGGTTTTGGCCAGTCCCCTGGTTTCTCGGCATCATGCCATCGTTCGACTCCACAATGGACAGTTGATACTGGAGAATATCGGCCTCAACAGCTGTTTAGTAGGCGATGAGGAAGTTCTGGGGGGACAGAGTGTCGTCTTTGACCCAGGGGCAAAAGTACGTATTTGGCCTTTTACGCTGACCTTCGAGGCTGAAAGACCGGCTACGATTAGCCGCAGCGAATTGGAGGCGCACCTTCGGGCCCAATTCGCCGACTTGGAGCTACGGATTCACAAGAAGCTGTTGGAGCGGTTGGATCTGTACGATTTCGAGGCTCGACACGGCCAGGATCCAGAGGCAATCCTTTTGCTTGAAAACAATATCGAAGACGTTTGCAGGGAGCTGAATGTTTTTGGGCCAAGTAACGAGGCCATCCTGGAAGAGCTGGCAACGCTGGCAATTCGCGACCTGTTGGTCAATCAGTTAATCATGGACTCCGGGGAGCCAACATTTTTTGATCTGGCTTCACTCACGAGCACCCGTTTCGATATTCCTGCAACGTTGGTTCCGGAACGAGAAGCGGAGTTGCATGCCCTGCTTCAGTTTGCGAGAGAGCGGTTGGAGTTGCAGAAGTATCGCGACACCACGGAGAAGGTGGCAGCCGTCGAACAACACTTTCACAAATTGATCCCCCTCCTCCGTCCCCACCTCCATCGCGAGCTGCGTCGTTATATTGTTCTGCGAACTCTTAAAAAGGATTTGAAAGACACGATTTTCGGATTTGGTCCGTTAGAAGACCTGCTTCGGGCTCCGACCGTCACAGAGATCATGGTGATATCGAGCGACCAAATCTACATCGAGCGGGGGGGTGTCATCGAACGCTCGGGTCGGCGGTTTATTTCGGACAAAGTCACCGAGGCAATTATCGAGCGAATTGTGGCCCAGGTCGGCCGTCGCATTGACAAGAGTCAACCCTTGGTGGACGCCCGGTTGCCGGACGGCTCCCGCGTCAATGCAATTATCCCGCCACTGGCCGTAAAGGGACCGACTTTGACGGTCCGCAAATTCCCCGTGCAACGCTTCACGGTCGACGACCTTGTGGAGATGGGTAGCTTGAGTCGGGCTGCGGCCACTTTTCTACGGGCTTGTGTGATCGATCGCCGCAACATTCTCATTAGCGGGGGTACCGGCACCGGAAAAACGACTTTGCTTAATGTGCTCAGCAGTTTCATTCCGCATAAGGAACGAATCATCACCATTGAGGATACTTGCGAACTGCGGCTCCATCAGGAGCATGTGGTTAGCCTCGAGACGAAACTGCCGAGTGTCGAAGGCACGGGGGCTTATACCATTCGAGACTTGGTCCGGAATGCTCTGCGTATGAGGCCGGATCGGATCATCGTCGGCGAATGCCGCGGTCCTGAAGCGCTCGACATGATTCAAGCGATGAACACCGGCCACGACGGCTCCATGACTACCATCCACGCCAATAGCGCGCGGGAGGTGATCGAGCGTTTGGAAGTTTTGATCTTAATGGCCGCGGAGCTGCCGGTCAGCTCGATTCACCGCCAGGTCGCTTCAGCCTTGGATTTGATTGTGCATATCAGCCGATTGCCGGGGGGCCCACGAGTCGTCACGCAAATTAGCGAATTGGTCCGATTCGATCACGAAAGCAACGAGATCGTCATGCTCGATTTGTTCAACTTTCGGGATGGCAAAACGTTGCAACCAACCGGATATCTGCCTTCATTTATCGATTCGCTCGTGAACAAGCAACTTTTGGATCCGCGGTTTTTGTACGGAACGGTCGCGGCGGAGAACGTTTAAATGGACGAGGGACAGGCTTCTTCACATTGCATATGATCGGTCTTCCAAAGCCATGGAACCTATTGTCGCCAGTTTTTTGATCGGGTTGGCTTTTGCGGTAGGGGTCTATTCCGGTTCAGCGCGGCTTGTTCAACTGTTCCTCTGGATCGAGAAGGACTTGGTGGATAAGTTGCGCAGGCTTCGGGCCCGAACCAACTATTTGCGAAGCTATCTAATTTTGTGGCTGCTTTTGACGACGGGTGTGTTTCTAGTTTTTTGGCTCGTGTTTCACAATTTAATCTTCGGGCTGTTAAGCTTGGTTTTCTTGTTGGCTGCTCCTTGGTATTTGCTCCGACGGATGGCGGAGCGTCGCCGTCAAAAGATCGAAGATCAATTGGCGGATGCCATGGTGACGTTGGCCAACGCGGTTCGTGCGGGCCTTTCGTTGGCTCAGGCGTTGGAGATTCTCGCCCTCCGTTGTCCCGATCCAATCAATGCCGAGTTTCAGCAAATTGTTGCCGAATACAATATGGGCAAGCCTCTGGCGCAGACCTTGGCTGCGGCGAAAGACCGGTTGCAAAGCGAAAACTTCGCTCTGTTTGCTGCGGCCTTGATGGCAAGCCACGAAAGTGGGGGACGCCTGAACGAAACGGTCGAGCGGATTGCGCAGTCGGTTTTCGAGTTACAACGGCTGGAGCGGAAAATTCAGGCCGAGACCGCTCATGCCCGAAAATCCGCGATTTACATGGCGATTATCCCCGTGTGCGTTTTGGTCGCGTACTACTTTGTGGATCCGGCGAATACTAGGCTTCTTTTCACGACGGTATTCGGCCAGTTTGTGCTGGCTACAGCCGTGGTACTGAACGTCGTGGCGTACTTCTGGGCACGCGTGATATTGAGTCCTGATATTTAAAGTTGACCTGAACCTCGCTTTTGATGCTTTTGGGGTGTGCGATAGGGAGTTGTCCCACGGGGCTACTGGGCCTCAATAGATTTGCCGTTTCATCGCAGCATAAGATTCGCCGTGTCGCCGCGCACGTGCAGGCGGCAAAATAGGGCTTATGGGGATCCGTTGCTGATAGCTTACGATGGCAAGTAGACAAGTGATCGGCATGGGGCACCACAAATGCCCTGGAGGAAATGTGCCCCCCAAGCTTACTTGTGCGGAGCATTTGATCCCTTTTTCGGCCGGGCTTGGCTTTTGTGGAATCGCTTCGGGGGATACCGAAAGAGGATAGCTCCGTAAGCGTAGTGTGAAGGCGGACCGATGAACGCGGGTGGCGTGGATCCGATGAGCACGACTGACGGCTGGGTCTCCATTTTTGCTTTTTTTCTGGGTCAACAGGCCCCCGGGCTCTGGGATTGGCCGCCATTTGCTGCAAGCATCCTGATGGGACTGGCGGTCCTCGCGCTGGTACTTTGGTTGCTTCACGTGCTGAAGACGGAGGAGCTCCCTCAAGAAGCGGAGTGGCGGTACGACATTAGTCGAATCAATCAGCTTCGCAAGCAGGATGTCGTATACCGATTGTTTCAGACCCCGATTCAGCTTCTTGCGCGATTCAATCGTGGAGCCTTCCCCGGTTTAATGCCAACGATAAAGCGAGACATTAATGCGGCGGGACTATCGGGGTTTTGGCTGCCAGAGGAATATCTGGCGCGAATGCAAATGCTTTCGTTCCTCGGTGCGCCGGTGTATGTTTACTTCGGAGTCGGAATGTTGGGGGTGGTGGAAGGGATTTTGTCGGCCGTGGTTATTTTCATCGTTCTTGTCTGGCTGTTGCGGCGACGATTGGCTGCCAAAGCAACGATGCGAATTCGGCAGATCAAGCGTCGCATGCCGTATTTGCTGGACCTTTTGACTTTGCTGATCGAAGCAGGGGCAACATTCCTCGGAGCGCTATCGCAGGCAGTGAAGGAGTTCCGGGGGCATCCGATAGCGGAGGAATTCGGACGGGTTCTCGCCGACATGAATCTCGGCAAGACCCGCACGGAAGCTTTCCAAGCAATGCGGGAACGACTTCAGGACGACGAGCTTAGCAGTATCGTCGGCTCCATTATTCAAGGAGAAGAGCTGGGAACGCCGATGGCTAATGTCTTCCGCACTCAAGCAGACGTGCTGAGAATCAAGCGGACCCAGCGGGCGGAGACGATCGCCGCGGAAGCCGGGGTGAACATGTTGTTGCCGGCGGTTTTAGTCATGATGGCTGCGGTGTTGATCATCGTGGCTCCCTTTTTGATGAATTATTGGAACTTCGGCCTGCTTTTGTAAGCGCGACGTACGGATGGTAGAAGCCTCCCGTACTAGATGGGGTGCTACACGAAAGCTTATAGAGCTTGTAGAAGCTTCGGGTGCATGAAGAAAGTAATAGGCGGCCGTAAGAGGCCCGCATCCCGGGTCGACAGATCGGAGAAATTCTTGAAACTCTGCTTTATTTTCATTGAGCGGCGATATCTGGTTTTTATCAAGCGGCAATACCTGTCTTTAATTCAACGGCAAGAGCTGGTTTCAATTGGGCGGCGACAGCCCATTTAGTTGAGCAAAATATCCGGTTCTAGTTGAGAGGTGATAGCTGCACGTTTGGAGTGCGACAGTCGGAAAAACTCTAAAAAGATCTTAACACGCACGGCACAGCGTGAGTGGTTATTAGGGATATAACCACGGCGTAACCGACGCGACTTCGGGGTGGAAAACCCCGTAGCGTTTCGCCTAGCACATGGCTCCAAAGCGGGGAGTCAGACGCAGTACTTTCTAACGAGCAGGATTTTGGGATTAGTTGCCGCGATGCCCATTACGATCCATTGTCCGCGGTGTCATCAGCCGATTCCGGTCGCCCCGCAACGCACGGGGCAGAAGATGCTTTGCCCTCACTGCCGCGAACAGTTCTGGGTACCGGCTACACCGGTCAATTCCTCCCCGGGTGCCGAAGCAACCGCCGAGGCAGTGGAATCGCCGGTGATAGAGACGCCTGGGGTGTATTCCGGGAGTGGAAGCCAGGGTAATACCGCAGCATTGCAAGCCCCCCCTATTCGACCGGCTCCAACCGCTGAGGATCCCGCACGGGTTCCTGGGGCGCAGAAGGCTGTCCGCCCTGAGGCCGCGGTTGATCTAGCCGCTCAACCGCCGGGTTCGTCCCCGGCTATGGCTCGGGTATCCACCCGCCGACCTGCACCCCCTAAGCGGGTGGCCAAGTTCATTTCCACTGAGGAGGCACAATCAACCGTGTCGCTAGGGGCCGACGGGCGGCTGCCGGAACTGCGGCTGGCCGACTCGGCAAGCGCGGAGGCTCCGGAAGTTACCGCTCGGGGCACAAATCCGCTCGTGCTTCTTGGAGTTTTGTGTCTGAGTGCCGTGGCATCGCTTGCTCTGCTCGTGATTGAATTTGAGCCACCTCAGGGATCGAATACGCCTGAAAAAGCCCGGGCCCGGTATATGATCGAACAGGACTATTTTTCCGATTTGGATTCCCCTCAGCCGAGGGAGCGGTATCAATTGCTTCTGCGAGAAGCACAACGGGCATTTGCCCGCGGTGATTATGAGGAAGAGCGTCGGCTATATCGCGAGGTGCTCAAATTGTTGCTGGCGGAGCGCGGCCCGTTCGAGTCTCTGACCGGAAGCCCTCAACGGGACCGGAAACTCGAAGAATATATCATCACTCTTTTAAGGGATTAAGGCGTGCGGGTTGGGACGATTGATCCCCATCGAGGATTAGGACCTTGCATTCTGGGATAGCAGCGTGGTGGCTTCGTTTGGGTGAGATAGTTTGCGGTTTGTCGCGCGGGTTCGCCTCGAGCCAAATAAGATTACTTAAATTTTTTACCCAATTCGTAGTTTACGAAGTTACTTTCGTGGTTTGAGGTCAGATCGGGCTTTTCATGCGGAAATAAACCTCTGAGTGCTGGATATCCCCTTCAGTCCGACCGGCTTTGTTTTGGCTCTCGGCTTCGGTGAGGTCAATAGGGTAGCCACGTGGAAAGATACGAGATACTGACGACAATCGCCGTTGGGGACTTCGCCACCGTTTATCGGGCCCGCGATCGTGAATTACTGCGGGAAGTGGCGATCAAACAAATTCACCCACAGTTCTTGGCGGATCCGCGGCAGCTGGAGCGTTTTTGGCGCGAAGCGCAACTCCTGGCATCTTTGCAGCATCCGTGTATCGTGACCATTTACGACCTGGTGCGCTCCCGGGGTTGGCTCGTGCTGGAATTGATGCGTGGGGATGTGCGCCAATTGGCAGCCGAGGGGCCGATCGATTTGGATTCGCTCCGCACCATTCTCGTTTGTGTTCTTGAGGCGCTGCGGTTTCTTCATTCGCACGGAATTATCCACGGCGATGTGAAGCCTAGTAACATCCTCATGGATTTCCAAGGGCAGATTAAGCTGGGGGATTTTGGGCTGGCAAGGCGGGCCACCAGTAAGGATGGAAGTCTGCTGAAAGGTACCACGAAGTACATGGCCCCGGAGTTGATCTCGCCCCAATTTGGTTCCGTGGGACCGTCAAGCGATCTGTATTCATTGGGGTTTTCGGCTTATGAACTGCTTTGTGGTCCTCAGTTCGAAAGCCTCTTTCCGGGGCTAAAAACCTACGGTCGCGACGAGCAAATCGCCTGGTTGATGTGGCAATCGGCTCCAGACCGACGCCTTCCGCCCATTGCTAGCATCTTGGAGGGGGTGCCCAAGGACTTGGCTACGGTCATTGAGGGGATGGCGGTAAAGGAGCAAGGGAAACGTTTGGCTTCAGCGGAGGAAACGCTCCGATACTTGAAGGCACCCTCCCTCGGAGGGGCCCCGCCGAAAGTCGTCGAGCCCACGCCGCAACAACCCCAAACAGTCGGAAAACCGTGGCGACGAATCGTCGCCATCGTTGCGCTCGCTTGTTCGCTGATCATTTCGGCCTTGTTGCTTTTGCCAGGTAAACCGCCCGAGCCCCCCAAGGTGCCTGAGCCGATGAGCGGCGAGCTTCGGCAGGTGTATCTGGGGGATCGTCGAATGATATTGCAGTCGGCCAAGGATGGGGCACCGATTGAGTTTGGACTGACGAAGCACGATGAAATCTATATTAATCATAAAAGGAGCTTACTAGAGGACCTTCAGTCGGGGGACAAGGTTCACGTGGAGTTTCAACGCCTGGCTACGGGTCCCCTGATCCGTCGTATTTTCGTGCTCCGACCGGAGAAAATTCATGGGCAACTTGAGTCTATCGAGGCCGACGAAGGGAGGTTAGTTGTCTTCCCACTGGGTGGTCAGGAACCGTTGGTGCTGAAAGTGTCGGCGGATGTGCCCTGTCTGTTGAACGGTAGCGAACAGATTGACGGCCGAAAGGTAAGCTTGGCCGATTTGGCCACCGGCGATCAGTTAGAAGTGGAGTTCCTTCCTGACCCTGTGGGAGCCCAGGCATTACGCCTCAGTGCCACGCGGCTGTTGCGCACGGAGGGTATCCTTCGCGACATCGACTCGGATAAAAAGCAGGTTACTTGGCACGAAAAGGAATTGGGCGGGCCGGTGCGGGGATTGCCGTGGGCAAATGATTGCCAAGTTGTCCTCAATGGGCGGCACGAATTGGCCGGAAAACCCCTTCAGCTTGCAGAGCTTCAACCGGGGGACAAAGTAACGATCTTCCACGATACGCAGATCCGCCGCGTGGAAGCGTACCGGATTTTCGAGGTCATCGGTGAGGCGGCCGAGTTGCATTTCGAAGCTCGCACGATCGTGCTTCGCTCCCAGGGTAATGCGCCGAGCCGCCGTTTCTTTGTGGCGGAAAATACAGAAGTCGTCTTAGGAGAGGAGAAAGTCGCTTGGGAAGACTTACGCGTTGGGGATCGATTGACCATCCAGTACGACGATCCCAGCGATTCAAATCCGAAAGCCTTGAAGGTTGTCGCGGAAAGGCCGGCAGACGCAGGGCGTTGGGCCTTGATTGTGGCGATTAGTGAGTATGACGATCCGACCTTGACTCGGTTGCCTAATGTCCGGGGGGATGCTACCGCCTTTTACCAGGTGTTGCTTCGCAGGTATCGCGTGCCGGCGGAGCAGTCGCTGTTGCTCTCCGATCCCAGCCGCGTTCGTCTTGAGCATGAGATTCAGGGATTTTTAGCACGGATTAAGGGAGCCAAGGAACTCGTCGTGTACTATCTGGGCCACGCATACGTAGATGAGCAGGGGGTTGTTTATTTGGCTCCCAAAGACTTCGATTTCATGCGGATGGCAACAACGGGGGTGTCTTTGCAGTGGCTCATTGATCATTTAGAAACCACCACTGCCCAGCAAAAATTGCTGATCTTGGATGCGACTCACTCGGGCAACGGTGCCGACTTGCTCCGCCAACCGTCGAGTGCCGAGATGATCCAATTGCTAGGGACGGGCAAGAGGCGACTGCCCATGCGCTCCGTTCATACGCTGGCCAGCTGTGCTCAAGGGCAGCGTGGGCAAATGGCTGCTGATGGAGCCGGTGGACTGTTCGCCCAAAACTTGGTGACAGGTTATGCGGGCAAAGCCGATGCGAATCGGGATGGCTCAATTTCACCAACCGAGCTTTTTACCTTCCTTGATGCAGCCTTAAAAGCCGCCACCGAAGGTACGGAGAAGATTCAGACGCCCCGCTTATTCATTCCGGATGCGACACCACCGCGTCTAACGGCTAGCGCCAAAGGTGCCATCCGAAAATTGGCTAGCTATTTTCGGCAAGAACGCCCCGATTTGAATCGGGCTCAACTGGATTTTACGGCAGCTCAGCAGCTTTCAGGGCGCGAGCCGGAGGCCCGTGTGCTTTATGCCCTTCTTTTATTGCGGGAACGCCGCCGGGATGAAGCTGCGCAACTGCTCGAAAATGTGCGGTTCGATTTTCCGGATCTTCTGCCGGTGCATCAGGCGATCGTTTGGCTGGAATTCGAGCGACGAAATGTCCCAGCGGCAATTCGGGCCTCGGTTACGCTGGTAGCTCGGTTTGGCAAAATGAGGGAAGGCTCGGGCGATGTACCGAGCGGATTGGGGGAGATTTTCGTCTGGTTGGGTCAGCTCCGAGAATACGCGACCACTTTGGACGCTAAACCGGCATCGCTTCAGGAGCTTGACGATGCGGTGACGATATGCGGCGCACAGGTGCAACAATTGTATGAACAGGGGAGAGCAAAATCGAGGGCAATTATCGAGAGGTTCGACTGGGACTTGGCATCGGCCGATGAGACCACGAAATCACAGCTTCGCGTTGAACGACGATTGCTCCGGAATTACGCGTCGTTCCCCTTCGAAGCGATGGTCGATGCGATCTTGCTTCGGCTCGATGAGGAATAAGCCAGCCCGCTCCGGCGGCTCGGGGCAGAAGCTGTCGGCAGGACGCCTTGCTTCTCCACCTTCTGGCACTCGTATTCTTCCTAAAATTGCGTAAAATACTCACAGCACAGCTGGTTCTAAATTTCAAAGGCTAACGGCAAGGGTTCGGTCGATGTTTTCAGTGCGTACTGTGGGGGAATTATCGAATCAAAGGAGCTCCGTCCAGGTGGGTAGGTATGGATCATTGCTTTGGCTGGCAGCGCTCATCTGGTTATTTGTTTTTTGCAGCTGTCGTCCGGCAGAACTACAGTCGCCCCCAAAGGGGGTAGGCACGTTGCCCTCGTCGGGAAGCAGCACTCAGCCGGATAGACCGAGCACGCCGAGCGCGCAGTGGATTGAGGCCGTGCGGCTCTTTAATCGGGGGGCGGCTATGCTGGAGCAATACCGGTACTCGGATGCCGCCGAGGCTTTCGAACAAGTGATCCGCGAGTGGCCCGATTGGACAGCAGCTCACTTCAATCTTGGCTTGGCCTATTTGAATATGCAGGAAAGCCGCGGGGCGGAGGACTTCTTGCAGAAGGCGAAGAAGATCTTCGAATCGATCTTGGCCAAGGAAAAAAATTGTCCCTCCGCGCACTTTTGCCTCGGCTTACTCCATGAACATTTGGGTCAGAATAGCGAAGCCCTGACTCACTTTGAAGCAGTCTATCAAGTAGACCCGCAGGAACCCGCTGTGGCGTACAAATACGCCGAGGCTCTTCTGGCCAATGGGCGCGAGGAAGAGGGGGTCAAAGTCCTTGAGCAATTAGTAGAACAAGATCCTGGCTTTATTTCCGGCATTTATCGCTTGGCGATGCAGTACCAGCGGATGCGGCAACCGGAGAAAGCGAAGCCCCTATTTGAACGATTTAAGCAGCTGAATGCCGCGGAGTTGGCCGGGGGAACCTTCACCATCCGCAAGGTATACGGCTCAGCCGGAAAATATTATTTGGTGTTGGGCCTGGATAGCCTGCCAATCCCCCGTCAGGCACCCCAGTCCGCAACCTTTCCGGTTTTTTCGCCAGAGATTCGAACATTCGGAGATTCTTACGCCCCTTGGACGCTGGGAACTTTGGCTGTGAAGGTTCCGCCTGTAGGTGTGGCCGATCTCAACGGCGACGGTCACCTGGATGTAGCCATCGGAGTGGGCTCGGAATTGTGCCGAATGTGGCTTAATGATGGGAAAGGGAATCTTAGCCAGCAGGGGATGCTTTCCGCCGGTGCAACGGCGGTTCTTTTCGCGGATATCGACAACTCCGGCCAGCTCGATATGTGGTTGGCAGGTCGAGGTGCTGGAAGGTTGTACCGCGGGGACTCGAAAGGGCAGTTTGACGAAGTGGAGTCGGTCGGAGGGTCGGATGACCACGCGGCGGTGGCGGTCTGTAGCAGGCTGGTCGATATCGATGCAGATGGCGACTTGGACATCCTCGCGTTTCGCTCCGCCGGGGGAAGTCTGCCGGTTGAACCTGCCGACACTGTCGCCGCTCCTATGCTCCTGGTGAACCGGCGGGACGGAGCCTTCGAGGATGGTACTCAAGCATTCGGTTTTGATGGCATCAGTGGACTGGTCGGAGCCTGCGTGGTCGAGGACTGGGATAACGACGCGGATATCGACGTCCTTTTGCTTGCGGCCAATGATGAAAGCGGCCTCATTTGGATGAACGATCGCGCCGGGAAGTTCCGGTGGCGTTCGCTGGAGAATCTGGGCATCGCCGCCCGACAAGTAGTTGCTGCTACGGCCGGAGATCCGAATAAAGACGGGGCGCTGGATCTCCTCGTGTTTTCCCGACAAGGAACGCAACTGTATTTGAATCAAGGCAATCTCCGATTTGTCGAGGCCGATGCCTGGAATGAGAAGTTCCGCAATATCCGGGCAACCGGCGGTATGTTCGGCGACTTTGATAACGACGGGGATCTTGACCTGCTGATTGCCGATGCCCGGCAGGCGGACGGAACATCGCGCCCGAAGCTTCTTGTTAATTTGTGGCCGCAGCCGGAATTTCGCGACTTGACTGAACTCCGACCGGGACATGTTCTTGAGGTACTCGAGTGGCCGGGAAATACGAGCTTTGTCGCCGCAGATTTCACGGGTAACGGGCACCTGGATTTATTGTTTGTGCCCGCGGAGGGTCGCCCTACTTTAGTGGAGAATATCACGGGACAGGGGAACTGGATTGAGTTGGAATTGATCGGCACCCGCGGTCAGGATAACAAATCGCGCTCCAACGCCTCGGCACTAGGGGCGAAAATCGAGGTAAAAGCGGGTGACATTTCCCAGCGTTACACCTTGGGGCTTCCCACGGGGCCGGCTGCTACTGCCCCGCTGCGTGTTCATGTCGGTTTGGGGGCCCATGCCACCGTGGATTGGTTACGTGTCGTATGGCCGGATGCGGTCTTGCAAGCGGAGTTGGAATTGGCGGCCAATCAGCGGGCGGTAATCGAAGAGTTACAACGCAAAGTTTCCTCCTGTCCGCATCTGTTCGCATGGAATGGGGAGCGTTTTGAGTTTGTGGCGGATTTTGGCGGAAAGGGTGGCTTGGGATATTGGATCGGGCCAGGTCGCTATGCAACCCCACAGCCTGTGGAATACTTGCCGATTCCGCGGCTGGAACCTCTGGCGGGAAGGTTCGTGCTTCAAATCCTCGAGCCTTTGGAGGAGGTTGCCTATGTTGACGAGGTGGCTTTGCTGGCCGTGGATCACCCAGTCGGCACGCTTATCTATCCGAATGAAATGATGGCGGTCAATAGCGCCCCACCGGCCTTCGAAATCTTCTGCTTCGATACGGTGCTTATGGCGCATCAAGCCGTTGACCATTTGGATCGGGATGTGACGGACGCTCTGCGCATGGTTGACCGCAGTTATGCAGGTGCCACCCAAAGTGATCCAAGATTTGCGGGGTTCGCTCAGGCGCATCATGTCACTTTGGATTTCGGGCCGGAGCTGGCAGCGTGGATCCAGCAGCGGGGGCGGCTTGTGCTGGTTGCCCACGGCTGGGTGGACTATGCTTACTCCTCTTCGCTCGCCGCGGCGTTTCAAGCCGGACTCCGGCTGCGGGCGCCCAGTGTAGCCGTTCTTCGGCACGGCCGGTGGGTGGAACTCTTTTCGGAGGTGGGATACCCGGCCGGTATTCAGCATGCGATGACCATCGATTTGACGGAAAGTCTGAAGCCCGGCGACCGGTATCTCCGCCTCAGCAGCAATATGGAGTTGTATTGGGATAAGGTGTTTATCGGGATCGATATTGGCGGAAGAACGTCCGATAAGGCGCTACTGACCCTCCACCAACTTCGACCCACGGAGGCGCGACTAGCGTTCTTCGGTTTTCCGCGGGAGTTCTCGCCGGATGGCAGGAGGCCAAACCTTCTTGACTACAGCAACGTAGACCGAAGCGCAGCATGGAAATATCCGCGCGGTCGGTACACCAGATATGGACTCGTCCGGCCGTTGATTGATGAGACGGATAACGCCTTTGTGGTGATGGCCCCGGGGGATCAATTGACTGTGGAATTTGCCGCAGATCATTTGCCGCCGTGTGAGCCGAACAAAACGCGATCCTTCATTTTAAAGACGGTGAGTTTTTGCAAAGATATGGATCTCTGGACCGCCACAAGCGATACTGTTGAACCCCTACCGTTTCACGGTATGAGTTCGTATCCATATCCACCGGATGAGGTTTTCCCAGAAAGCGAAAAGCTCCTTCATCTGGACCGGGTCTTTCGTACCCGCGAAATCCGGTCGAGATAACCCAAGGTAATCGCGACACGACATAGGTGTTGAAAAGCTTGTCTCGAATCTAGTGGTCCAGAAATTGGCATCGAGCGAAGCACTGATACCCCGTGGTAATAACCGGTAATAGCTTGGGCGTCCGGCGAAGGCGGGCCCGAATTCGGGCTCCAGCCGTGATACCCCCGCGGTAATCACCGGTAATAGGTACGGCAGAAGCTCGATGGCTCGTCGGAAGCTTAGGGCAAAGCGGTGCAGTAGAAACCGCACCTCGGGAATCACGACTCTGGGAATCTTCCGTCGGCAAGGCAGAATCGATAAGGCAGAAAAAGAAAAGCCTTTGCAATTAGGGAAGATCTATCCGCCGGATACGTCCCCCGGTCCATTGTCCCAAGGCACAAGTGCGTTGATTTGCCCCCGTGCGATCCCAGCGGACTTCGCCGGTCACCCCGTTCCAGGGAGAAAGTTCGCGTAAGGCATCGCCGATCCGAGCGCGATTTAACCCCGCTTGCCGAATCGCATGGACGATGAGACGAGCAGCATCGTAAGCATGCGCGGCCGCATAATCGGGTTCAAAGCCGAAGCGGCTGTTAAACAAACGGATGAAGTCCGCATCCGATTCGTCCGGTTCCCAAAGAAGTGGAAAGACAATACCTTCCCGGGCTTCATCCGCGAGCGATCGAAAACTGACTTGTCCAGCTGATGGTCCTAGCACAATCCTGCCGGCATAACCTGCGCGCCGTAGTTGCTGGACAAGATGAGCGGAATCGTCCGCAGAGCCGATTACAATAACAGTCGCTGCGCCGCTATCCACAATCGCTTCCGCTATTTGGGGAAAATCGGCAGTTTTCCGCTTAAATTGGAGATGGTATCTTAACCCAGCTTTTCGCTCTTGCAGGGCTTTTCGGATTTCCACGGCGAGCATCTGACTGTCGTGGTCGGTGGCCGAGGCTAAAGTTGGTCTGCGATCGCCCCAATGCTCGATGATCAACCGAACCATCGCGTGAGCCATCGTCGGGTCGCTGGGCAAGACCGAGAAAAGCCAGGGCACATTGGCCAGGTGACTTGTTTTATCGGTATTGCCGGGGCTTACGACCGGAATTCGCGATTTGGCGGCCAATTGCTCGGCCAAATGAGTAGTGGGGCCGTCGATCCCCCCTAAGATGGCCCAAAGCCCCTCACGGTATACAGCACGAGCTAGGGCACCTGCTCCTGCCGTCCAAGGATCGTTTGACCAATAGGAGATCAACCGGAACGGTTTACCGCGGTAACCGCCTTGTGCGTTGGCTTCTTCGAAGGCCAGTCGGGCGCCGGCCCAAAACGAGCCTCCCGGGAAGGAAGAAAGATCATCCGGTCCAAAAAAGCCGATTCGGACCTCGTCAACATCCTCGGGGTCCGCGATTTCTCGGCCGGGCCCCTCATAGCCCCCGGCATGGTCCCGAAGACGAAAATAGGGTTGCCGAGACTCCTGGGCAGCACCGGTGGTCAAGAAAAACGCAACCACAAGCCCCAAGGCCAATATGGTATACCGAGCGCTAAAGGACGGAGCTTGTGGACGAAAGGGCGTCATGCAGATCGGGAAATCTCTGGCGACGGTGCCCGCTGTTTTTCGTGCCAAATTAATGCAGGAAATAGAATTTAAGGCAACCTTGATTAGTGGTTTAAAGAACCTTGATCAGTAATTTAAAGACCTTTGCTCGGTTCCTCAAAGATCGGGTTCAATCTATCGGCAAATCGGCGGCAAGAACTTTTCAACGTTCCGGGTCGCAAGTTTATCAGCTTCCCTGGGAAGAAGCCGCTTGCCTGCTGGGGTCAGGCGTCTGAGAGCTTCCAGTAGGTGTTGGCGGCGCTTGATGCGCTAGGACTTCGCGAGGCGGGAGGCCTAATTGCTCGCGACTATAATAACGCCACTCACCCCCTTCGAACTTCGCCAAATAGACTTCCCCGGCGTCATCTAGCACAGAACTCAGGGGAATCTCGCCGGTTACCCCGCGGAATGGCTCCATTCGATGGGCAATAACGTCCCGGATTTTCGCTCGATTCAACCCCGCCACTTGGATGCCCCAAATCAGGATCGCCATACCATCGTAGGCATGGGCTGCATAGGTCTCTGGCTCTTCTCCGAATCGCTTGCGAAATCGCTCACGAAACGCCTGGTAGACCGGATCGTCCCGTGTGGGATCCCATGGGGAAGCACAAATGACCCCTTCCGCATTGGAACCAGCGATTTTCACAAACTCATCCCGGATACACCGGTCGCAGGCGAAGAAAAGTTGCGTCATTCCGCGAGCCCGCATCTGATTTAAAGCTCGGGCACCATCATCGGCATTGCCCCAGTGAACTACAGCGTCCGGTTTTTCGCGTTCGATGCGGTCTAACTGGATCGAAAAATCCTCGGAACCAACCGGGTAAGCCATTTCAACTACAATCGGCCGACCCATACGCCGGCTGGAATCCACCACTTCGCGCACCCCGAAACGACCGTAGCGATTACTGGCGCGGAGGATGGCTACCCGCTTAAGGTCCAAAACTCGGTACATATAATCGCAAAGCAGATAAGCCATTTGTCGATCGTCGCCCATGCAACGGAAGACCCACGGGATATTCGTCTCGATGAACGTCGGGTCTGTGTTTCCCGAACTCATCATGGGGATTTCGATTTTTAACCCCACACGAATGGCGATGTGGGTATTCGCCCCATCAATCGTCCCCAAAATGGCCCAAACGTTCTCCTTGTAAGCAAGGTCAATCACTTCGTTTCCCGTGGAACCCCACAGTCCGTTGTCATTTCTGACGACGAGCTCAAAAGGAATCTTCCGCCGCAAATAGCCCCCTTGAGCATTGGCCTCTTCAATTGCCAATTGCGCACCCTGCAACTTTTTGATTCCTAAATTCTCCTCGTTGTGACTCTTTCCGCCCACAGCCACCGAGACGGTCGGCATAATCGGGCCGATGAAGCCGATTTTTACGGTATCCACATGCTCCGGCTCAGGGATCGCGCGGCCGGGCCCCCAGTATTCCATCTGCTCAAGAAAGTGCCGCTTGTGTGGCTCTACATGGCGGAAAGGCGTTACCTCCACCGGCGTCAAGGCGTATCGCCTTTCCATCCGGAGCGGCAACTTCGGCACTTGATATGCATTTACGGAATTGATCTCCCGCAGGATATTGAGGACTTCTTCACTGACCTCAAACGGAGGCATCCATTCGGGCTTAGTCGAGGACATGTTTGCGGCAGGATCCGCTGCGAATAATCCTGTAACTGCCAAAAGTGCTGTCGCGCACCACATCATGACGAGCCTCCCAAGCTTGTAAGTTACCCCCAACCTACAACACGATGATATCCGAGGAAATGATGTGAACTTGTCCGCCATCTATCATGCGGCCATCAAAGCCGCTTCAATCTTCGCCGAAATCGTTTTTCGGTGCCGTAAAAAAGATGAATGCAGAATTCCTCAAGACCCACCCAACGCCGAAGCGGTCAATCTTGCCTCTGAGAGGGGCCTCCGTTTTTGATCTATTTCCCGAGCATCACTTCGAGATTTCTCAGCCGCCTGAGCAAGCTTCGAAATGTCTCAGCGGGAAGTAAGGCGGCCCAAAACCCACCATGTGGTATACGTTCGTACAAGGCTTGCCCACCCGGAGCCTGCTCGAAACTATGGTCTGAAGGTTACCGCATCGAGTCACAAATGTCTTATTAGCCTGCCCAATATCTTTATTGACCGGCGACTTGCGACTGGGCGGGGTCCGCACTCACCTGCTGCGAAGGTGTGGTTGGCGACGCCGGTTCCGCAGGGCTTTTTCTCTGCAAATAATCGGCAAGCCATTGAGGATTGGGTTTGACTCCAGCGAAGTACCCATTCCCAATACCCCAGCCGAGTCCTTTGCCGGTACCCACCCAAATATCTTTTTCGTCTACGTCCAGAACGATGCAAAAGTTATGCGGGATGGTACGTTCCAGATCGAGTTCAATCAGCTTTTTCCCACCGCGGAAAACGGCGGCTCGCCCGCGGAGCGTTTTGGGATCGCGGGTATACGATACCCAGCTGTCCGAGGGATAATCCGCGATTACGCCCAGCCCTTTATCGTGGGCAAAATAGCACTCCACACCGCTGCGAGCTTTCAAATTATTGGTGAAGTCGCTCGGCATTCCCGTTTCGTGGGCATAAAAACCGCGCCAATGCCTTCCGTCGTAGCGAGAAAGCCCAAAGTAGGAGGATACCCACAGAACTTTATCGACATAGCTGCAGCCCGTGGTAATCACATGGATTACACCATCATCACGGTACAAATCAATTTCCATTTCCGCATCGGGATCCAAATAATGTTTCCATCGCCGGGTAGCCACGTCAAATTCCAGCACACCGCTTCCCCAAACCGCTAAAAACACTTTGCCGTCGTTATAGCACACGCTGTAATTCCAAATCTCCTCCATGGGGGCATTTTTTTCCGTGAAGATTTTCCACTCGCCTGTCCGCAAATCCATCACACTTGAGCCTGCGGTAGTCGCTGCCCAAATGAGGTCACCTTCGACGACCGCCACGCCGTAGACCACATCGTTCACCAATCCGCTATTAAGTTGATGATAATGGTCGAAGCGACCGCCGCTAAACCGGGCCAAACCGCCGCCGAATAATCCGAGCCAGACATCGCCCGTCTTCGGATCCACATCAATCGCGGTCACCACCCGCCACGGCAAACCGTCTTTTTCCGTCCAGGACTTAATTTCCCCGGTCCGCTTGTCCAGGCATGCCAACCCGTTTTCGGTGCCAATCCACACCTTAGGCCCATCGACCTTGACCGCGAAAACGTGATCATCCGGAAGCCCGTCTGCCTTGGTGAAGTGCCGCCAGTCCGTGTACACGTACGGTAAAGGTACATCGGGAGCAACGGGGCGACCAAAAGCAACTTCCTCTTCGGCTGCTTGTGCGATCCCAACCCCAAGAAAAACAACCAGAAAGACTGCTGCGAAAACCGTTACCGCCGAGAAACATTTCAAGCTTGTGCTTTGACTGAGGACCATGGCTTCCCCCTTAGATCTTAGATCTTTCAATGCCGTTTCCCGCTTTTCCCCCCAACAAATTCAAAGACTTGCCATTCCGATTTCGGCCTAGCCAATCCGTCACCGCCAAAAATGGGTGAAATCCTCCTAAGGGGACGGCTGCTTCTTAAATCACTATAGCGTTTTGAGAAACTCAATTAAATCGTTAAGCTGATCTTTCGTCATGTCATTGGTCACGCCGTGCCGATCGTCCGGATTGAACCGGGTCCAAATCTCCTCCAAAGTGGGGGCAATGCCGTTGTGCAAATAGGGAGCGGAGTCGTAAATGTTGTTCAAGTGAGGTGTATCGAATTTTCCCTGCCGATCAAGCCACATTCGCGTACCGACATCGTGTAATTGTCGATCCGTATAAAGGGGCGGGAAGTGACACGTCACACACCGGTTCTCCTTCGGGATTTCGCGCCCGTCGTTGGTGTGGGTCCGGTAGAAAATATCCCGACCCCGGCGTTGAGCATCGGTCAAAGGCCCACCAAGAGGTCGGTAGCGATTGGGGGGTCGCGGGATCGTCGACAGATAATAATCCACCGCTGACAATTCTTCGGGATTAAACGGCTGCAAGCGTGTAAAGAAAACCGATAATCGCGCACCACATTGCCGAGCCAATGAGGGATTGGTTCCCTCCCACTTGAAGGGAGCTGTATCCAAAATCCCCCGAAGTGTTCGGTTGTCCACCGGGCTAGCGCCAATGCCGTCTGGCTCGATGTCGTATGTAATGCCGTCCACATGCCCATCCGGATGACAAGTTTGGCATGAAAATTGTCGGCGAAAAGTAATATTGGCACTATGGAAAAGTCTCTCGCCGAATCGAGCTTTCGTGATCACTTTGGGACCGCCGAGATCGATCCGGCCCACAAGTTCCATTCGCTCCGCGTCGATGATGCCCACCGTGTCATCCAAAGATTCTGCCACTAGTACCCAGCGTCCATCCGGGGTAATGGCTAAACCTTTGGGGCTCGCCCCGGTGGCGATATGCTTGACCACGAATTCGGTTGGATAACCATGGTGGTTGGGGAGGATGTGTTGTCGCTCGTAAGGATCGGCCGACTCGATGATGGCCAACATTTTTTCGATGTCTAGGACTGCAACCCGATCGGTCCCAGAGCTGCTAACCAGTGCCCAGCGTCCGTCGGGTGTGATCACGATATCGGTAGGGTCCGACATGCCCATGGTGGGTTCATCAAGCAGTAGTTGATCCGACCGACCATCCCGCCAAATCACCGCGATTCCATTGGTGATCGTCCAGCCCTGGAGAAGCCGGGTCATGGGCACGTTGCTTTTGGTTCGGTCGGTCGTCATCAAAGCAAAACGGTTACTCGGATGCCAAGCAATACCCATACCCAAGTTGGCATCGGGAAGTTCCAGCCGATGTTCCACGATCGCCCGTTCCGCGTTAATCATCGTAACTTCGCTCATTAAGCGGCCGCGGAATGGCCCGAATTTGGGCAGCACATGGGTCACCAAAATCAAGGATTTGTCGGGCGATAAGGCCGCGGCCCACGGGCTCCGTGAGGCTTTCAAACGTTTGATTTCTTTCAAACTATCCAGCTCGATTACCGAAATGTCCTCCGAAGCCGTGTTGAGGACCATCACCCAATCGCCCGCCGGACCCGGCTGTACTCCGTGGGGTTCATCACCCACGGAGACCGTGGCGGTAACCGTGCGAGAAAGAGCATCTATGATCGAAAGGGTATCATCCATCCGACAGCTCACATATACCCAGCGTCCATCGGGACTGAATGCTAGGTCATTAGGTTGCGATCCTACGGGTATTTCCGCGATTCGGCGTCGCTGAGATAAATCTAAAACGATTACGGAGTTGGAGGCTTCGCAACTTACCCACGCTTCGTGCCCCTGGGGATGAACAGCGATATATTTCGGAGTTTTATACCGGGGTTCTGCCCGCGTGTGAGTTTCCACAGGGCGCGTGGGATGCGCAATCAGCTTCACAGCCGTTAGGTAGTCGAACGGCTTGCCGTGGGCATTTGCATGGCAAGCCAAGCAAGTTTGCTCGGTGACCTCCTGAAGTCCCGCCAGTCGAGCAGCCCGTGGATCACGCATGATGGCTTCGGGCGAATAGTCGCTTCCCGCCCCGTGGCAGGCTTCGCACCCCACACCTTCGGTAAGGGCAAAACTCTCCAGGAACCCACCCGCCGGATGGTGGTATGCCGTTGTGTGACATTGCAAACATCGGGGGCTGGCCTGGGGGTCATCTTCCACGCCCCATTCAGCCGCTATCTGCCTGGCCCGGGGCGTGGATAACGAAGCGTAGGCCGAAGCATGCTTACTCATCCGCCATACGCTGTATTGGTAATTCATGGCTGGACCATCATGACAGGCAGCACAGGCGCGCACACCCGTGTATTTCGGCATTTTGGTCCCCGGAGAGATGGGATCCGGCAATTTTCGCTCAACTTGCCAAGAGTACTCCTCGGGGGTCGGATGAGCCAATTCCTGCCAAGCCTTTTCCGTATCGAAAGCCGGCGATTTGAGCACCGCCACATGGGAACCCTTGACGTTGTGGCACGCCATGCAGTCATCTTTCGTCGGTATTCGAAGGCCTTTTTTCATCGCCAATTCCCGGTTCCGCATGATGTCGGCATCCATGTACTCGCTTCCCGGCCCATGGCATGCTTCACACTGAACCCCTTCTACAAGGAAGAATCCGACATCCTTTTCCCAACTTTCTGCATGCGAAGCGGTAGCATGGCAGCCTAAACATAGGGGAGACTTGGTGGGCTCGACCGGAACCCCACTAATTCGAGCAATTTCTTTAGCTTCCGGCTTGGCCAAAGCCGCATAGGCCGTTGCGTGGGCTGAAAGAAGCCAACGACTGTGCTGATGGTTCATTCCTGGACCATCATGACAAGCTCCGCAAGCCTCCGCGCCGACAAATACTCCCGCACCTTCATAACCATGCGCGCGTGCACCAAGGAGCGAGAGGATCAATAGCCCGGCAATTGCTGAAAACAAGCATCCTAATCGACACCAGCAAATGATTGCCGAATTGATCTGGCCGAACATAGCAATTCACCCCACTTTAAGCCCAAGTGCCGGCCCACTATGTCGCAGGAAGCAAAACAAACCGCTATCCCTTAGGAACCAGAAGAAGCAGCAGGATTTTCGGGATCCTTTGGCTCTTGCACTACAGTCAGGAACTGATTGGCGGCGACATCGCGGAGCTCGGTCGTCCGGCCATCGGGCCAGCGAATAACTACCAGATCCGCTTTGCTCGCCGCACCCAACCCAAAATGCAAGCGGCTATCCGACTGCGATAAATATCCCGTGACGGGAACCATAAATTGCGTCTGCGCCAGCTCGCCAGTGATCACCGTGACGCACGCTCCGATTGCGTCCGACTTCGCATTCTGGAGTTTGGGGACGACTATCAGCCAACGATTACGGTTGCCGCCGTCATTCCGCAGTAATCGTGGCGAATCGTTCAAGTTCACCACGAGCAGATCGAGGTCGCCATCATTGTCGTAATCTCCGTATGCTGATCCGCGCCCCACGTAGCGCTGAGAGAAATACTCACCACACTGCTTGGCAACATCCACAAATTGCCCCTGGCGGTTGTTCCAAACAAGGACGTCCTCCTCCGGGAATTCGTGGTGAGCATCCCCGTTGGCCATGAAAATATCCAGATAGCCGTCGTTGTCAAAGTCCAAAAACAATCCCCCCCAGCCGGTGTATTGTCCGCAGACCAAAGCTAGGTTTGTAGCGGCGGTTTGATCCTCGAAATAGTGGCCGCGGTTTATCAACAAGCAGCTATAGCCCATATCCGGAATGAATAGGTCCATCTTCCCATCCCGGTTGACATCCCCAACGCATGGTCCCATGGAGGAGACATTCTGTCCCCCCTCTCCGAAACCCAAGCCGAAAACCAAGGCTTGATCCTCAAATTTGCCGCCCCCGAGGTTTCGGTAGAAGTAGTTTTCCATAGCGTCGTTAGCGACGTAGATATCGAGCAACCCGTCGCCATCCAAGTCGGCCACCGTCACGCTCATCGCTCGACCCTCGGGATTGAAAACCCCCGCCTCCTTCGACACATTCGTGAAGGTTCCGTCTCCGTTGTTGCGATACAGCGTATCCGGCTGCCCCAAGTAGGCAAGAGGACCGGGAAACCCCGCGGCCGCATAAAACCAACGAAATTTTCCCGCGTCATATTCGAGGTAATTGGCCACATAGACGTCGAGGTCCCCGTCCGCGTCGTAGTCGAACCAAACGCCAGCAAGGCTCCAGTGCGGATCATCCAGACCTGTTGTCTGACTAATATCTGTAAAAGTTCCGTCACCGTTATTTCGATAGAAAACATTCGGGCCATAATTCAGCACATATAGGTCCAAGTCACCGTCGCCATCGAAGTCTGCGGCAGAGCACCCGAAACCAAACCCGGTATCCCCGACCCCGGCTTCGTCGGTGACATCGGTGAAAGTGCCATCCCGATTGCTGCGGTACAAAGCGTTACGCAACTTGCCTCGCAGCTCACGACTCCGAAGATCGCTTACCCCTGCCGTCCAAGCCCCATTAACAAAATAGATATCCAGCCAACCGTCGTTATTGTAATCGAAGAACATGGCTCCTGGGCCAGTTCCTTCGACGATATTGCTCAGCTTGTAATCGCCGAAGCTGTGGCGGAAGCGAATTCCCGCCGACTCGGTGACATCCGTAAAAACCGGCAAATTATCTTGAGCCCCCGCGCAGGCTACCGCCACAAAACTCATGAAAAGAGCCGATAAGCGCAACAGCCGTACTTGTACCCCACAGGCGATCCGCCCTTTGAGATTCCCCCGTTTCATTCCCCTGTTCTCTCCCCTCGTCTTTCGACTGATTTGACTTGCGAGTGCTCCTGCTTTTACTACTCCGGTGTCCTTCTACCTACTTTTACTAGTCCGAATGATGAGAAATGACGACCAGCGGCACCGGGGCCGAAAACATCAAACGGCCCTCTCCTATCGCTCCGACTCCTTGAGAGCTTGTCCCCCACCCTGTTTTACTTTACTGCACCCCTTTGATTCCCTCAACACCTTGGCAAGCCAACTTCCGCAGCAAAGCGGACCAACGGCCAAGAATGACTTTAGGGATGGTCGAAAGTTACTTTCAAACGGCAATATGCCGCTCAAAGAAGCTTAGCAATCTTATTTCCAACATTTAAAGCGTTAAGTCAAGTCTTAGGGTTGAAAGACTCGGACACCTTCCAAGACACCCGATCTACCCGGCCTATGCTATCGGTCACGATTTATCTCGATCTCTTCGCGGCGATCCTTAATTCCTAATCTCGAAAGTTCCTTACCCCTAGAATTGCCCCGCCTTGTTTTTATCCATGAAGCCTGACGTTTGCCTCCGGAATCCGACCTTTGATCGAAAGCTCAATTTCCATTACTTTCCGGAAATTTGACCTG
>CAKZMM010000144.1 GCA_937128505.1 uncultured Thermogutta sp. | reverse complement strand
GGCCGCGGATCGGCCAGAGTCAGCGGCTGCGGATCGGCCAGAGTCAGCGGGGGCGACCGGTATGGCAATACCTCAGCCGGGAGCTTCGGTAGCGGCTGAAGGAATCGCTCCGGGAAATGCTGGCTTATCCGCCGAGAAAACTTCCGCAGGAGGAATTCGGCCGCAGGTCAGCCAGGAAGAAAGAGCCTTCGGGGCTCCGAAGGCCATGCAGGTGCTAAACCGCTATCTTGTGACGGAAGCAGAAAACGGCGTTTTGCTCATCGATCAACACGCCCTGCACGAGCGGGTCCTTTACAGTCAGATCATGGAGCAACTGGCCTACGGCCCCTTGCCGACCCAGGGGTTGATGATTCCGGAGCCTATCGATCTGCGTCCGGAAGAGGCGGCTATCTTGTTAGAACACCGCGCGGCTTTAAATCAATTAGGTTTCGGGGTGGAACCGTTTGGGGGTTCCACGGTGCTGGTAACCGGCTATCCTGCCATTTTTCAGAAGGGTCATTTACAGGGACTAATTCGGGGCTTAGCGGAACGCTTGCAGCAATGGGGGCGGATGCCAGAATCCCGGGAATTATTGGCGCAATTAGCAAGCACGCTGGCGTGCCGAGCGGCCGTAAAAGCCGGCGATCCCTTGACTGCGGAAGAAATCGCCGAACTACTTTCGCAACGCCACTTGGTGAGCGATGCCCACCACTGTCCACATGGTCGGCCGGCAGCCTTGCTTTTAAGCCGCGAGGAACTGGATCGACAATTTAAAAGGCTTTAATTGATAGGCTCTAACAAACGGTACAAACGGCGACGGCAGCAAGCGGTCGTAAGCTCCGCGGCAAACTGACGTAGCCTCCGATTTAGGAGGGGCTCACTTCGATATGCTGCACACGAATCCGGTGAAACGAAAATTGCTGATTCATTCGACACGAGTCGGAGCCATTTTCCTTTCTTAGAAACTACTTTACAGATTACAAATTACAGTAGAGATCACTGAGAGATTACGTAGAAATCTCTGGGAAAGTTGCATAGAAAGAAGCACCTCAAACGGCGTTACAAGTAACGTTTTACCGGAGCGTGCGGTGGTTTTACCCACGTTTTTCGCGGGGAAGCTTCGGATTCTCGAGCGGCAAGTAAGCGGTCACTCGGGGGGTGAGCGGAGGGCGTTAAGTTTTTCCCGCTGAAAATTTTCACGGTGGCCTTTGCCAAGTGATTGGCTTCCAGGCAGAATATGGCTTCGGTGTGAGGGGGCTCGAACGTCCGGGAGCTTGCGGTTTTGGGCGGTAGCAAAGCAGCACGTGTGTTGGCTTCTGGGGAACGTTTAATTCGGGATCCTGTGTGTTTCCGTGTCGCTCGAAGGGCGTTACAATCGAGAGCCGCAACCCTACAACTGCTCCCGCAGAGAATGGTGCGGTTAGATCGATTTTAGGGGAAGGACCTATATGATTTGCGTGAGCATTGGCCGCGGCAGACATCAATCCATCATCGAAACGCACCACGAGCTGGTCCAACAAGGGGCTAAGCTTGTCGAACTTCGGTTGGATTATTTGAAAGGTCCTGTCGACCTTGCGCGGCTTTTGAAGAATCGGCCCTCGCCGGTCGTGGTCGCTTGCCGGCGCAAACGGGATGGTGGGCGCTGGAGTGGCACAGAAGAAGAACGTCAAGTCCTGCTGCGCGCGGCGATTGCCGAGGGCGTCGAGTACATCGACTTAGAAGAGGACATCGCGGGCCAAATCCCGCGGTTCGGTCCCACCAAACGGATCATTAGCTTTCATGATTTCCGCAAGACGCCGGACGATTTGCAGTCCATCTACCAACGGATGACTCAGCTAGATCCGGACATCATCAAAATCGCGGTGACCGCCAATCATCCGTGCGATAACTTTCGGGTCTTACGCTTGGTGGCAGAGGCCAAAGTACCCACGATTGGCTTTTGCATGGGGGAGATGGGAGTTTTCTCGCGGGTTTTAACCGGCAAGTTCGGCGCCCCATTTTCGTATGCGAGTTTTTCCGAGGAGCGGATTTTGGCACCGGGCCAGCTGAGTTTTCAGCAAATGCGCGACATCTACCGCTATGAGCTGGTGAATTGCGATACCGAGGTTTACGGCGTGATTGCGGACCCGGTCGCCCACAGTCTAAGCCCGCTGATTCACAACGCGGCTTTTGCCCACTATGGATTGAACAAAGTCTATGTCCCGTTTCGTGTGCCCCGCGAAGCCCTGATGGCTTTCCTCGAGGAGGCTCCGAAATTTGGAATCAATGGACTCAGTGTGACGATCCCGCATAAAGAAGCGGTCTTGGAGAAACTCACAGAAGCCGATGCCTCGGTGAAGGGAATCGGCGCGGCCAATACGATCATTTTTGACGGTGAACAGGTTTCCGGGTTTAACACCGACTATCGAGCCGCCATGGATAGTCTGGAAGAGGCCCTGGGTGGAAAACTCGGATCGGAAAGTCCCCTCGCCGGTAAGAGGGTGCTGATGTTGGGCGCAGGCGGGGTAGGCAAAGCCATCGCTTACGGCCTGGTCCGACGCAAAGCCGATGTGGTAATCGCCGATGGAGATGATTCGAAAGCCCGGCAACTGGCCGAGCGACTCAATTGCCGGGCCATCGATTGGGCCCGCCGTCACACCATCGCCGCGGATGTCCTCATCAATGGAACACCCGTGGGAATGCACCCGAATGTGGACCAAACACCTTTCGATCACCGCTACCTGCGCCCGGGAATGGTTATCTTCGATGCCGTTTATAATCCGGAGAACACCTTGCTGATCAAGCAGGCTCGGGCCGCCGAGTGTACGGTCATTACGGGTGTGGATATGTTTGTGCGTCAAGCTTGCCTACAGTTTAAGTTATTCACCGGGTTAGAAGGCCCTGCGGACTTGATGCGACAAGTCATTCGGCGAGCGATCTCGCCCGTAAAGATGTAATGTCAACTGACTAACATTTTTCAACGTCAACTGACTGACATTCACCTGAATGATCGGCTGGCAGCTTCTAAGCTTGCATCCTATGCGGATTGCGTTCGGTGGGTCCCCATGAATATCGTCCTCATTGGGTATCGTGCGACAGGCAAAAGCACCGTGGCTCGGCTTTTGGCGGAGCGGTTGGGCTGGAATTGGATCGATGCGGACCCGGAAATTGAGCGTCGGGCCGGGAAGAGTATCGCGCGGATTTTCGCCGAGGATGGGGAACCGGCTTTCCGCGATTTGGAGTCCGCGGTCATTCAGGAGTTGTGCTCGCGGGATTGCTCCATCATCGCAGCCGGTGGCGGAGCGCCCATGCGGCCGGACAATCGCGAGGCGATGCGCCGATGCGGCAAAGTAGTTTGGCTTCAAGCACCTCCGGAGACAATCCACCAGCGCATGGCTGCCGATCACACGACGCAGGAGCGCCGCCCTAACCTTACGCCCTTGGGGGGTTTGGAGGAGATTATTACGGTTTTGTCTCGCCGCGAGCCGATCTATCGGGAATCGGCCGATTTCGAGGTAGACACCGAGGGCAAAACGCCCGAGCAAGTGGCCGACGAAATTCTTCGGCGATTATCCCTGGCGACTGGGCCGGAGGCTGCCACGTGAATGTTCCGCCCGGGATGGTCATGTGGATTCTTTTCCCGCTGGGACTAGTGGGGCTTGCGGTCGGGGCGATAATCAATCTCGGCGTTTATGAACTTGCATACCACCGCCGGCCTATAAGTCCGTGGTCACCTCATCGTCCGACACCCGCGCAGGCGTTCGATTACCTCCCCGTTTGGGGTTGGTGGCGACGCCGGCACGAGGCAAAGCTGTTCGGCTCGGGCTTTTGGATTAGGCCGATGCTCGTGGAATTGGGGGCGGCGATTGCCCTTCCCGCCCTCTATTGGTGGGAAGTGCTCAATCGGGGCCTGGACCCTCCCTGGCTACGTTCCGATCTCGTGACAGGCCACGTTCGATTTGTCTTTCATTCGATCATGTTATCACTCCTGACGGTCGGTACACTCATCGATATCGACGAAAAGACGCTACCGGATGCCATTACTCTACCGGGCACGTGGCTTGCTTTGATCTTGGCTGCGATCTTCCCGTGGATTCTACCTCCCATCAGTGATCACCGTCTGAATGGGCCTTTCGACTCAGCGAATTGGCCGGCGGATGCCGTTTCCGCTCGGCCGTTGCAGGAGGAGTACGTTGCCTTCCTCCACCTTGCTTCCCCGGGTCCGTGGCCCCAGTCATTGGACGGTTATCCGAAGATTTTTCCGCTACTTGTTGGCGTGGGCTGCTGGTGGCTATGGACTTTTGCCTTGATGGACCGACGTTGGTATGGTCGTGTCGGCCTCCGGAGAGCATGGACTTATTTTTGGGCACGATTGGCACGCGCTCCTTCGACCAGACCGCTGCTCCTCATAGGCCTAAGTGGGACCGTTCTCATTGGGCTGGTGTGGTGGATTGGAGGGAGTCGTTGGCAGGCGCTGCTTTCGGCCTTGGTAGGGCTAGTGGTAGCCGGTGGTCTAGTGTGGGTTATCCGCCTTTTGGGCTCCATCACCTTACAGCGTGAGGCCATGGGTTTTGGCGATGTCACCTTGATGGGGATGATAGGGACCTTCCTTGGGTGGCAAGGATCCTTGATCGTTTTTTTCTTAGCACCTTTTCTTGCGCTCATCGTGGGGATAGTAAGCCTGGTATTTCGCGGACAAAACATCGTCCCGTTTGGCCCATTCCTTTCGATGGCCGCCGCTTTGGTCCTGGTTTTTTGGCAAGTAATGTGGCTTGAGACGTCCAGAATCTTTAGTCTGGGGCCAATCCTCCCTCTGGTGTTGTTGGCTTGCCTAGCTTTTTTGCCGCCGCTTTTGATCGCCGTTCGCGCGATCCGAGAATTGCTTGAGGGGCTTTTCGGGCGGTAATGCCCCGGAACAACCGTTTTTCGGAGAAGCGTGCCGGGCTACTTACGTCGTTGAACTTCAGGTGCTGAGCCGAAATCAAGCAGCCGACATGCGGGGGGATCAGGAGGTGGGGGGGCAACCCCCTACCTCCATGGTGCTCAGCTGAAATCAAGCAGCCGACATGCGGCGGTGACGACTCCGAAGTTCCCCAACTTCGAAGCCGAGCTGTGATCAGCTCATTACTGCGACTAGCGATGGACTAGCGGGCGTGAAACGCGGGGTAAACGCAGGTTGGAAGGGATTTTAGAAGATCGGGATTTATCATATTTTTATAGTCAGAGTGACATCATCGAGTTATCAAAGTAACATGATCGAATTCCAACAGTCCTTTTCCGACAAAATTACGGAGGCGTGTCGCCCCATGTACCGAATGAGGCTGTCGGGATTCGAACCCGAGACCTACGGATTAAAAGTCCGTTGCTCTACCTGCTGAGCTACAGCCTCGTCTCCTTCAGGCATTTCCCTACCGGGACCGCCCCGGTTCTTTCTGCCCAGTTAAAGTGGGGGATGGCGAGCAGTGTGTGAATCGTCCATCCATACATTTCGGGACTCAAAACTTTTTCGTCGCGTACCGCGGATCCTTCGCTTCTTCGCAAAGATTTTTCCCAGATACCGTTACTTTAGGGCGTGACCTAAGACGCCAGAATCATAAGACACCAGAATCAAATGAAACACGAAAAATTCTAAACCACACGAAAAATTCTAAACCAATTGGAAAGTCCCGCGATCTTTCAGCTCGCGAACTGTTAGGGAACAAGCCGTTTACCTTAAGATATCGCCCCACCGGCGATGGAGTGTCGTAATTAATTCTTGCAAAGGTGTGGTTTGTCGAGGGGCGACTCCAATCCAGGAAATCCCTCGAAAATCTATCCGCGGAAACTCTTGATATTCTTTCAAAATCTGTACATCCCCCGAAATCTGTGCACGGAACTTCGCCAAAAATTATGCACTACTACGATCATAAAAATAGTTTTGTCGCGTGGAAAATTGTGCGTCCCAGAAGTACTCAGAAAACATTCAATGTTTGAAAAATTAGTCAATATTATCGAAACGTTAAGGGATGGCTATCCCTCATGGTTCTTGGCCTTGCGAGCTTCGGAGGGTGTAAACCATACCCGCCGGACAGGGTGCAAGCCGACACAGTTAGGTAATGGTACCAGCTTTGGACCCCTTCGGCAAACCCCGGGAAAGTGGAAGCGAAAAACGGGAAAACACATCGGGATGACGGGAGCGCTTTTTGCCCCATCGGTTTGCATTGACTCCCACCCGAAGTCTTGTGCCGAATGGCAGAATAGACTTGTGCCGATTAGGGGAATAAATGGGAACGAAGGCCGATCCGGGGGCTTCGGCGTAAGTGGATGGGCGTTTACGAACTTTGTTCTGTGGGTATTTGCCGCAGGATTTGGCCCATCATGTTGCCAGTCGCGGATTGAAGGATACTTCCCACCTTGATCGGTAGTTGTCTAAAAATACAATCTGGGCGATGGTAAAATCTGGGCGACGGAAGTTCCCAGTGGTAGCTCCGGAGAACGCGCGGCCTCGGCCTACACGGCGATTGCTGCCGTTTGTGCGATGGTGGCAAGCAGTAACCGGCGGGATTAGCATTGCTGCCGCCGGGGATTAATGAGATTAATGAAACGTTTTCCTGATGTTTTGGCGGTGAACTACCACGTAGTGGCTAGCAGAGCTGGGAAAAGCTGAGGAAAATAGCTAGTGGAGGGATGATTGAAGGTTTTGGAAGGTAATCTGGTGTTGCGGCCTGGAAATAAATTTAGTTTTTTTCTGACAATAGTGCAAGATTGATTAATGTGCGACAGGGTTTAACACCCTGCGGACTTGTTAAAGTTCGTACTATTTAGAGTGAGTTACGGTCGAATCGTTACATTGAGACACATTTTGTGATTCGGAAAGCATTACTGCAACGAGGTGTTCGGTTGTTATTACGGCGGTAATTCTTGGGGACGTAGCTCAATTGGGAGAGCACCGGCTTTGCAAGCCGGGGGTTGGCGGTTCGAGCCCGCTCGTCTCCATTCGGCTGCCGCGCGGCTGTTTAGGGTGGGCGGTGGTTACTTCAGGGTGAATAACCCGGAATCTTTCGCGTGCGCTTCGGCAGGTCCTGCCGACGGATATCGGGGGCCGTTTTCGGGGGTTTTTCACCGGGAACCGTCATAAATTTCAGTAGTTTCTGTTGTTTTATCTCTTTTTCCGATCTCTTTTTCCCGCCCGAAGCAAGAGGCCGTTTCCCGTTTGCAGCATTCTTCGTTATGCAGTATTCATCTGACTGCTTAGCTTCCCCTATCTAGTTAGCCAACCTCCTCTTGTAATTAGCGAACCCCGTCTTGTAGTTAGCCAATTCCCCCTTGCAGTTAGCGAACTCCCTAAACCAGTAAATCGTCGCTCAGGAAAACTCTTGTGCCCCAACAAGCTGAGCGCATTGTCTAGCGAATTCTCCGCTTAACGGTTTCTTTTGCGATTTCTTTTGGGCATGATAAGGAAACCTTTTGCGCATGATACAGAAATTGTGCGTGTAAATTAAAGCAGCGGGAGATAGCCACGATGAGTATCCGACACTGGATTCTTTGGGCGCTTGTAGGGCTTTTCGTCCAGGTTTCCGCGGCAAGCGCGGCGCAAGCCGGCTCGTGTACTGCGGGGGCTACCGGGCGGCCGCGACTGGTAGTGCTCACCGATATCGGCGGGGATCCGGACGATCAACAGTCGATGATTCGGCTCATGCTGTATGCCAACGAGTTTGAAATCGAAGGTTTAATCGCCAGCGCCTCCGGTACTCCAGGCGAGCTAAAGAAGGAGATTACTCAGCCGCATTTAATCCGCCAAATCATCGAGGCCTACGGCAAAGTGCTGCCGAAGCTCCGCGGGCATGCCGACGGGTGGCCGGAGGCCGAGCAGCTTTTGCGTTGCGTGAAAAGTGGTAACCCAAAGCGGGGGCGGGCAAATATAGGAGAAGGGCACGATACGGAGGCGTCGTGGTTTCTCATCGAGCGGATCGACGCCGGCACCCCTGAGCGGCCATTGAATATTTCCATTTGGGGAGGGCAAACCGACCTGGCTCAGGCGCTGTGGCGGGTGAAGCATGATCGCGGGCCGGAAGGGCTGGCCGACTTCGTCCGCAAATTTCGCGTGTACGACATCTCGGATCAGGACGGAATTGCCGATTGGATGCGGAGCGAATTCCCGAGCATGTTCTATATCCTTTCGAAGGCCGCACCGGGCCGCGATAAACGCGAGGGCACCTATCGGGGGATGTACTTGACGGGCGACGAATCGCTCACAAGCCGCCAGTGGGTCGAAAAACACGTACTTTCGCGGGGTCCGCTGGGTGAATTGTACCCGACAAAAACTTGGACCGCGCCGAATCCTCATGGCTGCTTAAAAGAAGGGGATACTCCGTCCTGGTTTTTCTTTCTGCCACGCGGGGGCAACGATCCGAACGATCCCAGCAAGCCAGGCTGGGGGGGACAATACCAACGGGAGGCAGACGGTTGGTACCGCGATTTGCCGCGCACCGAGAGCTTCGACCCACGCACCACCGTAAGCCGGTGGCGTCCTGAGTTCCAGGCCGATTTTGCCCGGCGGATGTCTTGGTGTGTGGACGTAGATACCGAACGTTAGCGAAAGGTTGTTCTTGGCAAATGCATCATGTGCCGATTACGCTTTAGAGCTTGCCATTCTCCTGAAGAGCGGTGCCGTGAAGGGGAGGGAAAGCGTTAACCGCGGTAGGACCGGCCCCGCGGCGGGGGCCGGACCCAGCACAATCTCGTGCCACAAAGTGCAGCCAGAGGGTTGCCCGCGGTAGGGGCCTCTTTAATCGGCAGGATCAACGAATGGGATACCCGTGGCGTACGGACCCACGGTAACCCCCGGCGAATTTCGCTTGAGGGGGTGCCCGTTGATAAATATCCCTTGGAGCACGACATCTTTGGTGGTGTGCTTTTCGTTGTAGCCTCGTATCAAAACCCAGGGCCCATTGTGTTTACCCACCAAGGTGATATTTCGGAAGCGGACCCCCTCGACAAAGCCGGGCTCTTTGAGTTGCATCCATCGGTTGACGGTCGGCTGGACCTGAATTAAGGCGCTGGTACTATTCCCCCAACCTTCGAGGCGGATATTCTCGAACGAAATATTGGGGCCAGCGGTTCCCAACTCGCCGGGCTCGATCAGGAAAGGTGTCATCGAGTATTTGAGCACGTCAATATCGCGAAACACGATATCCCTCATATGGTGGACCATGGTTTCGTGACCGACGAGGATAATCCTTGCCCGATCGCACCAGAGCTGGCACCGCTCGAATAAACAGGCGAATACGTCACGGCGATCCGCGGTGTAGCCTTTCAGGGCGATGCAGTCATCATCGGTGCGAATGAAGCAGTCGGTGACCACGACGTTGTCGGCGTTGGTGACCGTGATGCCATCATCGTTGGCAAAGCGGCTTGCGCATATTTTGGTGTTGACGATGCGTGTATCGCTGGCCCGAATGATGGAAATGCCGGCCCGCCACGAAAGGCGAACGATCACGCCTTCAACGGTGGTGCCGGACCCGCGGATCCGAATGGGCACCTCCCTGCGTTCGAAATGGCCCCAATCGCTGCCATCGATAATTCCCCGGCCTGCAATCTTTGCATTGTTGCCCAGGACGGTGACCGCTCCTTTGAGGATCGCTCCGCCGGCCAGGTAAAGCTGCTGATTGTCTTCAAGCGTAACGTCGGTTTTATGAATCCCCGGCCCGAAGTAGATCACGCCGCTTTCGCCCGCTTGAGGACGGCTTTGCTCCAACGGGTTGGCAAAGAGGTGGAGGGCGTTTTCCGGCGTGGAACCATCGGGCAGGAGCGTCACCTGGCACGGACCGGGCAAGTTAAAGCGCACCGCGTTGTCTTCCGTAACGGGACGAATCCCGAGCCGCTCAGGAATCAAACGCGGAGAGGACAGTTTTAAGGTTGTTTTCACCTCGACTTGGACGGGCCCGACCACATCGAATTGACAAAACCCGTAAAACCGATTTGGTGAACCCGCATACACGGGTGCCGGTTTGCCGTCCACCGTGACGACGAATTGCTCGAGTAAGGGTGCACCTGCGGGGGCAGGATAGACGATGGCTTCGGCTTCCGATAATCGCGTCCATCCTACTACCAGAGTGATCACCCCAAAAAGAAAGGCTGCTTTTTTCATACCCACACCCCTTTTTTTTGGCTTGAGTGATATGCTAACGTTTGGCCAAAACGGAAGCAAGATTCCAAATTAGCCGCCTGCATAGGGGGCAAAATTCATGTGTTTTTCATTTTTGGTAATATGGCAAGACTAACCCCCTTCAGTGGGAGCAAAAGCATTTTCGAGATTGCTTCGCACACATCGTGGCAGACTAACCCCTGCATGGGGAGCAGAATTCGCACTGCGGTTTTAGCCGACGGTAATCACAAGTCGAACCCCCCGGCACACTGAATAAAATGCGACCCGTGAAACGTTGTTCGTGTGCGGATCAGGTTGCCCGTTACTTAAGCAGCAAAAAGTCCGACGAGTTTTTTGATCGCGTAAATAACACGCCGAATGATAACCCCGGGGAGAACGTAGCACAAACCCTGCGCTCCGAAGAGCAATCTTTCGAAGCGAATCGGGCCGGTGGGCCGATGGCAATTCATGATGATATGCCCGGCTTTGTTTGACCGGTGCCCTTATACAGGAAAGGTGTCCTTATAAAGGGAAGAATGGATCGGTTGTTTGCGCCCGACTGATTTGCTTGCGGCCTTGGAGAACCCGGCTGATCTCCTTGCAGGCGTGTCGAAAAAGGGAATAGCTCAGCTTTGAGCCGCTCGCATTCGGCAGGATGCGAATGTAGATTAGTTCCTGCGAGGTGCGGACCAAGAGGACCGAAACCAAAACGAAGGAGGAGTGAGCCCGATGATCGACCTCGGACTTCACACGGACAATTGGCGAACTTTGAGCGGCAGTTTTCAGCAGGCGGCAGAGACGGCGGCAAAGTTGGGACTGAAACACATCGAGTTCGCCGTGATTCATGGCCAGTATTTTATCCAAGCCATGGGCTACGAGCCGAGTATTTCTCTGCAATCGAATCCTCGTCGATTGAAACGGTATTGCGACCGATTGGGACTCCAAATTTCGCAGATCGACGCCTCTTATCCGATGATGGGCCCGGAGGGATCGACCTTCGGGGTGCAGTACGTCCAACAAGCGATTCGATTCGCGGCCGAGATCGGCTGTCCGATGGTGGATACGGTGGACGGTGGGTTCGAGATCGAAGGCTATTCCCGCGACGAAGTCTTCCGCATTACCTGCGAAAATTACCGACAGTGTTTGTCGTGGGCCGAGGACTACGGAATAATCATCAATGTGGAACCGCACGGGCCGTACACGACGGACGGGGACTTTTTGGAAAGGCTTTTCCGCCATTTTGAATCGGAGTACTTGCGCTTTAACATGGACACCGGAAATACCTTTATTGCAGGTCTTGATCCGGTGGAGTACTTGAAACGTTTCCGAAAATACTTAACGCATGCCCATATCAAAGATGTTAGTCCTCAGCTCGCCGCCACCGTCCGGGGCGAAGAAACGGGAATTGCGTGCAGTGAAGTTCCGATTGGAGGCGGGGTCAATGCGGAGAATATCCGCCGTTGCCTCGAATTCTTGCGGCAAACCGATTGGTCCGGAGTGGTGTCGATCGAGTGTTACGGCACTGAGGAGAATATCCGAAAAAGCATCGATTTTTTGCAACCCATCGTATCCTAAACACGAGCGATAGTTGCGTTCTCGTCAGTACAAGAGGTGGTTTCACACCAATTCACCAAATAGAATTAGAACCGGGATCTGCTCGGGCGAAAGTTGGGCATATCCAAAAAATTCGCGGGAAAGTGGTAAGAAAATAGGGCCGGCTTGCCGGCAAGTGGCCGAAGCATCAAGCGGGCTATGCTGAAGAGGATCACGTTAAAGCCCCGCGGTGGTGGCGTCGTCGCGGGAGGTCGCTTAGTCCGGTGAGCCGGGGAGGTTTGCGGGGCGTTTGGCGTCGCTAGGCGTCGGAGTTTTGATCATTTCCGGCGTGCCGTAGGACCTTGAATGGGGTGATCCCCCGGGCGTGAAGTTGAGTGCGTGGGGTGATCTCTGCGGCAAGGTGGTGGCAGACTTCTGAGAATATTTTGGATACGGCACGAATGGCGATTAAAGGAACCTGACCATGAATAAAAGACGTTTTCGCTTCCATTCGTCGAATTCTTGCGAGCAGAAAATCTCCCAGAGTTTGGAGAGGATCGGCAACAGAAAGACGACTACTCGTCGGCGGTGGCTTGGGGCAAGTCTTGCCGGGGGCTTCGGCTTGGTGGCAGGAGGTGTGTTCATTCGTCCATCGGGTGCGGCGGCTGGATATGCTTCCCCGAATGAAAGGCCGGGAATAGCTGTGGTCGGCTTCGGAGGTCGCGGACGTGCCCTCGCGAAGGATGCGGCTCGCTTTGGTCCTGTGGTGGCAGTGGCCGATGCTGATTTGGGGTATGCCGAGCAGGGGCGGCAGTTTTTCGAGGGTAAATCGGCGGTTTATCAGGACTATCGAAAAATTCTCGATCGTCCCGACGTAGACGTGGTCATCAACGCCACCCCCGATCATTGGCACACGCTGATTAATGTCGCGGCTTGCAAAGCCGAAAAAGACGTGTACACGGAAAAACCCCTCACGCTGACTATCGATGAAGGTAAGCTCCTCTGCCGAGTGGTGAAGCAAACCGGTCGAGTCGTCCAAGTGGGGACCCAGCAGCGGAGCGAGGCCCCATTTCGGCTGGCATGCGAGCTGGTACGCAATGGCCGAGTCGGTAAACTTCACCAGGTGATCGTTCTCCTCCCCTTTTGGACCACAAAGGGTGGGCCTTTCCCCGGGCAGCCCGTTCCGCCGGAATTGAATTGGGATCTCTACCAAGGTCAGGCCCCGGAGCGGCCTTACCATCCGATGCGGACCCATTTCCACTTTCGCTGGTGGTTCGAGTATGCCGGGGGAATTGTCACCGATTGGGGCCAGCACCATATGGATATTGCCCATTGGGGGATGAACGTCGAGCATACCGGCCCGCGAGAAGTGGAGGCTCAAGGGTATTTTCCTAACCACGGGCAGCCCGATTGCTTTAATAATCCGGATCGGTTCGTGGCCCGATTGAGTTATCCCGGACCGATCGATCTGCTTTTCTTGGTGGCTCGGGATGACAAGTATTTGGCAAGCATGGCTCAGGGGGACATTACGCCGCAAGCCGATGCGGAGCTATTTGCGGGGGTTCCCGAAGAATGGAAAAATGAAAAACGCAATGGGATCATGTTCATCGGAGATCAAGGTCGCGTGTTTGTGAACCGGGGCGGTGTTTTCGGAAAGCCCGTGGAAGCACTGGCGGAAAAACCCTTGCCTGCGGATGCCGTTCGCTTGGAAGCGAGTGACGATCACATGGCGAACTTTTTCGATTCCGTGAAGAGCAGGGGAAAGCCGATTTCGGATGTCTTTGTGGGGCATCGGACCATTACGGCTTGCCACCTGGTGAATATTTCGATGCGACTGGGGCGCCCGATTCGCTGGGATCCTGAACAAGAGAAGATCATCGGTGATACCGAGGCCGAAAGCTGGCTTTCAAGACCTCAGCGACCACCGTATCAATTGGATCGCATCTAGCTCGCTACTTCGATCGCACTTGGTGTAATGAAGCAACCGGGGGGTGAACGGACGCAAATCCGATAACACTTCTGTTGCCATATCATGGGTGAAGATTTGTACATGTCGAAGGGCGAGGTAAAAAGCTTCGTCGGGCAATTGGCCCAGGCGTTGGAAGAGCTAGGATGGCAGCGGCAACCGACGGTTGTCGCCATCTCCGGCGGACCGGACAGCGTAGCTCTTTTAAGGGGGATGGTGGAGCTTGCCACCGGTCACGAGATGCGGCTAGCGGCGGCTCATTTTAATCATCTGTTGCGGGGATCAGAATCGGACGAGGACGAGCGGTTTGTCCGGGCATTATGTCAAGAATTGCGGGTGCCACTTGAGGTGGGGCGGCCCGGTGAATCGCTTCTGCAATTGTCGCAAGGTTCCAATCTGGAAGGGGAAGCCCGTCGGCTCCGCTATCAGTTCCTGCGCAATATCGCCTTGACGTGCCAAGCACCGTTTGTGCTCACGGCCCATACGGCCGACGACCAGGTGGAGACGATTTTGGATCGTATCTTGCGAGGAACGGGGATTCGCGGCTTAGCCGGGATTAATCCCGTGCGTCCGCTGGGGCAAGGAGTGCGGGTCATTCGGCCGATGCTTCGTATTCATCGGATCGAAGTTCTTGAGTACCTTCGATCGGTGGGGCAGGTCTTCCGTGAGGATTGGTCGAACACCGACCTTCGCTTCATGCGAAACCGAATTCGCCACGAATTGCTCCCCCTTTTGGAGCAGCGATACCGTCCGAAGGTCCGGGAAGCTATCCTGCGATTGGGGGAACTCGCCGGGGAGCTTTTCCGCCACCTTCTGCGGGAAGTCGGGCAACTCGAGGCGCAAGCGGTCTTGGATCCGGAATTGGGCCGGCTGGTTATCCGCACAAAACCCTTACGAAATATTCCCGATTACTTGGTCAGCGAGCTATTAAGGCACATTTGGCTCCATCGGGGTTGGTCACTGCGTGATATGACGCGAAGGCACTGGATGGCTCTCACCGATTTGGTGCGAGCTGCCGATGCGATGGCCGAGGATCGCCGCCGTATCTCGCAAGCCCCCAAGGCGGACGCCGGTACGATACAAGATGACGCTTTGCGGTCCCCGGAATGCAGCACGCATGCCCCTGGCGGGGCAAAACCCAATCACGCGAAAGGCAAAGGTCGAGGCAAAGAAATCACGCTTCCGGGGGCAGTCCGCGCGAAAGCCACCCCAGGGCGTTTGGAGCTGATTTCGCCGAATAGCTGGTGATTTGGCTTTCCGGGTTTGCGGAGCGATGGCTCGCGGAAATCCGACACAATCTGGCACATGACACCTTCTCCAAGAAGCCGAAAGGGACCGCTTATCCCCGCTTTTTTGACTTTGACGGCAGAAGCAACCTCGGCGGAGCCAAAATCTTTTCCAAAGGCGCGAGTATGAAGATTTTCGGAAGAGGAGGTTCAAAACGCCGACATTCCGGGTGAACCCTCCCGCGCCGAGATATGGGCGAGACGGTCTGATATCGTTGCGGCCGAATTCTGGCGAATCGTATCGGGTGCATCGTAATTTGGTGACTTATCCCCAAAAAACAGATTCACCGTAGTTTTCCCGCGGATACAAGAAGGGGAATCGGGTGGGGAAACGACTGCTCGCGATGCCACAGACGCGGTAGTCGTGCAACCTGCGCACGGTTGCCGGCACCAGCACGGATCGTGCTTTTTAAAGCAGACGGATCGTGTTTTCTAAAGAACACCGATCGTGCTTTCTAAACATCGTGCTTTCTAAACAATTAAGAGTTGTCCACGGCCTCGCCCGTTGAGGAGCCGCCGAATTGCTCCGAGGTTAGTCCATGTTTGCGCATCAGTTTGTGAAAATTCGTGCGCTGCAAACCGACCATTTCGGCTGCACGCGTCACATTGCCCCGACAGCGTTCGAGAGCCTGGATTAAAAACCGTCGTTCCAAGTCTTGAACGGCTGCATCTTTGAGCTGCTGTTTGATACGCTTCAATTCTTCCCAACTGCTGGGAACACTCGAAGGGGTGGGACGCGCGGGAGCCTGCCGGATTTCAGGCGGAAGATGGTGTGGTTCGATGACGTCGGTCTCCCACAGGATGGCCATGCGTTCAACGACGTTTTTCAACTCGCGGACATTCCCGGGCCAGGGGTAATTTTCCAGCAGGGCCATCGCTTCAGGGCTGAACCGCTTGGGCCGCAAGTCGTTCTTTTGGCAAATCCGCTCTAAGAAAGTCGCTGCCAGCAAGGGAATATCCCCGTGGCGTTCGCGCAGGGGTGGCACGAATACCGGCACCACATTGAGGCGATAGTACAGGTCCTCGCGGAATCGATTTTCCTGCACCATCTCTGCAAGGTTGCGATTGGTGGCGGCAATCAGGCGGATATCCACTTCGTGCTCCTGGGTGTCGCCGACCTTTCGCACACGCCGGGTTTCCAGCACGCGAAGAAGCTTGCTTTGGATCTCCATCGTCAGGTTCCCCACCTCGTCGAGAAAAAGGGTGCCTCGGTGGGCCACTTCGAATAGCCCCTGCTTGGTGGCGATGGCCCCCGAGAAGGAACCCTTCACATGACCGAAAAGTTCGCTTTCCAAAAGCGTGGGGGCAAGTGCCGTGCAATCACAGGCTAAAAGAGGCTGGTCCTTTCGGCGGCTTAACCGGTGGATGGCCCGGGCAATCATCTCCTTACCCGTGCCACTCTCGCCCGTAATGAGGACGGTTCCGTCGGTGGGGGCGACACGCCGAATCAGGGCAAAAACCTGCTGCATGGCCCGGCTTTCGCCCAAAATCCCCTCCAAGCCCGCGGCCAAACCCAACTCGCGACGAAGCGCTACGTTCTCGCGTGCCAAAAGCATCCGCTCCGCTACTTTTCGCACGGCAATTCTCAGTTGGTCGGGCGTAAAGGGCTTCGTCAGATAGTCGGCCGCTCCTAATTTCATGGCTTCCACGGCCGTGTCTACCGTAGCATGGCCCGTTATGATGATCACCTCGGCTTCCACCCCTTGGGATTTCAGTTCCCGCAAAATCTCCATCCCGTCTAAGCCGGGCATCAGCAGGTCGAGAAGAATGATGTCGAAAAGCCCAGAGCGTGCCGATTCTAACCCCTGCCGGGGATCGGTACAGACTTCGACCTGGTGCCCTTCGGGCCGAAGCACTCTCTGACAACTCAGCGCGACGACCGACTCGTCGTCGATCACAAGGATCCGTTGGCCGGGCAAACTCGCGGCCGATTTTGTTTCTCCCACCGAACGAGCCTCCTCGCGGATTGAATCCTCCCGCATGCACACGAAAAACTTTTTTAGACTGCGTTGCCTGAAAAAACTTGTGGCGTAGGGTAACTTTTTGTTTGAAAAAACCTTATTTTCCGTTATTCCCCAAACGAGCTGAATACCGACCGCATTCCCGTTGCAAACTTTATTTTGCCTGGATTCGCAAGAGGACGCAGCCCCATCCGGTTGATTGCCCTGCGATTGGCCCCGCAAAAGCCCCAGGAAGATCCTTAATTTTATCCCTTGCCAAATTTTGCAGGCGGTCAACCCTCCGGAGCCTCCGACCTACCCCGTTATTGGCTCACGGCGATCTTGCGGGAAATCCTCGCCTTGGTGGGCCGGAGTCCGAAGGGCTTAAGCCTGAAAGATTTGCGGAGGCGTCGGAAACATCGTCTGGATATTATTTGCTTCCTCCTCACTCCCGCGGTTGGCTACGCCCTCTCGAGGGATACGTACCTGGTCGGGATAAATGCGCCGGGGCACTCGGTGGGCCGACACCGGATTTGCCCGAGGAGGAGCCTTCGCATGGCACCGCTGCTATTGCCTTAGTTGTCGAGTGATGTGAGAGATACACAGGCTTCTCCGCAAAATGAGCGTAGCCAGCGAAGCAAAGAGTCCGCGCCGAGCTGAGATTCACTGAGCGGGTTGCCGGACCGGGGGAAAGCTTATTTCTCCTCTGGACGTTTCAAAGACGAGAGAGATCGCGTTCCGTGAGGATCCAAAAGCATTTCGTAGACCCCAGGGGCATTCCGCGAGGTCACGGAGCGTTGCATGAGCTCACGGAGCATTCCGCAAGGGGCAAAATCATGGGGTAGCAAAGCGGGAAATGATCCGGCGAATGTCGAGACTGCCGCGGGCAAACCGGTTGATGACTCCGTGGAGTTACGCACCGGCGTCAGTCCTAGAAATCAGCCATCAGAGTAAGAATCTTTGATCTCCGGGGACCGGTTCTTTAGTTCCAAGATGATCTCGCTTCCATTCCAAGAAGGTCTTGCTTCCCAAGAGATCGGTCGGCAACTGGGCTACCAAGGTGCTTCCATCATGCCCACGATTTGCCGTGCTAAACGCTCGATCGCTTTTTGTTGGCTGACTGCGACCGAATGGCCCAGCTCGGCCGCGAGGATCGCCGATCCGGTGAGGAGGAACGTTTCATCGGCAGGCAGCGTCGTTTTGGTCTCACCCAGCAAAGTGCCCCGGTGATCCACCCAGCGCACTTCCACTTGCAAGCGGTAGTCCAATTGCCGCGGCTCGTCCCAGCGGTTTTCCACGACCAAATGCTTGGTATCCGTGACGATGCGGCCAAGGAGCGTGCTATCAGCATCAGGAGTTCCCACCACTTTATAGGGGGTTTGCATTTCGATCTGTTTCATGACCGCTTCCGTCAACCGTTCGCCGAGATGCCGGCGGAAACTATCCGATTCGAATACCGGCACATACACGGTGCGAATATGCGGCGCATATAACCCCTGTGGACCGATCTGATAACCGGCACATCCGGCCCCAAGGCATACCGAGGCAATGATCGACACCAACATCCCCCAACTGGGGGAAATTCCGCCGGGGTTTTGCGTTGACGTCTGGACCCGGAAATGAACTTGCGATCGATGAGAAAAGAATGTCGGCACCGTTTCCTTCCCAACG
Source organism: uncultured Thermogutta sp. (assembly GCA_937128505.1). Taxonomy (GTDB): domain Bacteria; phylum Planctomycetota; class Planctomycetia; order Pirellulales; family Thermoguttaceae; genus DTLM01. Next base: position 14,305 of record CAKZMM010000144.1, on the reverse strand, counting down.
GTGTAATCCGCATAAAGAAGTATCGTTTCACGTGAGTTTAGACGCTTCATTAATCCGCCGAAAACCGGAACAAATTCCCCCGGTCGTTTGCTTTCTCAAATTCGCGATGCTAATTCGAATTCACCTGTGGTGCTGTCGAGCGGCAATGGTTCCCGCAAGGAAGCCATCAGAGACTCTCGAAAATTAGATCCGCTTGATGGAATACGTTGTGCAAGTTGGAACGCGTTGGGTGCATTTGAATTCGGCTTTGACGGAACACACCTCCGGATTTTCATCTTCCCGAATACTCCGCGCTTGTGAGCCGGTGTTTTTATGCATTTCTTCAATTTCGGCTTTACCATCTCATTGCAAAGACCGCCTGAATTTCGGAACTTATTGCCGCGTGATTTGTGGGCGTTGTTTTTTTGGGAAGGAGTCGGTAACGTCATCGCTTCTCGGGGAAAATCGTCGTAAGCCACGCGAAGTAGTTGGGCGGATTGTCGGGCATCTCGCGGATGGCATCCAATCGTATCTTTGCCTTTTCGGCAGCTTCGGTCATGGGGTGCTCGGCAATGACCGACTCGTAATAGAATCGGGCTGCGGCGTACTTGCGTTTCCGCTCGTAAAACTTGCCCAGGGCGAGGTCGCGATCTGCAATGGCTTCCTCGATTTCCCGTTCAAGCCTCAGCAACCTCTGTCGTTCCTCGCCCAACTTTTCGCCGAAAAGCTGCAAAGTTTGCAGCGTAAGCTCGCGAGATTCCAGAAGCGGTGTACCGTCGTAAAGCGGCCCCTGATAAATCCACAATTTACTATGAAGTCCTAATAGGTGGGCATCAAGCAAGTGCTCGCTGTTGGGGTATTCTTTGCGGAGGAGATCGTATTCGGCGGCAGCATCGGCAAAGCGCTTTCGCACAAAGTGAAGGTTTGCCGAGGCCATGAGGGCATCGTCGGCCAGTGGGCCAGTGGGATCGTGAGTCCGGATCGTTTGATAAAGTTTGAGGGCATGGCCCAGGGTATCAAATCGCGGGCGGGTCGGATCGGTAAATTGAAGAGAAAGAAATCGCGGACGCTTGAGCCCGATTTGCTCCCAATATCGGCCAATCAAAAACTCGCGATAGACGACTGGATCGAGGTACCTTGTGTATTCGAATTCTTTCAGCAGCTTTTGATAACAGCGGGTTGCTCTGGGGTAAAAGTCGGCATAAAACCAGCTTTCCCCCGCCCAGAAGAGGGCCTCTTCCCGGAGTATTCGGTCGGCTGCCCGAGAAGCTGCACGCTCAAAGCGCCGCGCTGCATCTTCGAACTGGCCACTGCGATAAAGTTCGAGAGCTTCGTCGAATAAGGTTCGGGCGATGTGATCATTCGGCTCCGTGCCCGTCATCCGCTGAAAAAGCTTCTTGAACCGGTCACCCAATGACTCAAGCCAAGAAGGTCCGCCTGTAGAGCCCCCATCTTGAGCGCGGAGGATCTGAGGCGCTTCTGCGATTTGTGCGTCGAAGCGAGCTTTTTCAATGGCCCCGGTTTGGGCTGGGGAGTTTGCGCCTGAGCCGACCGGCAGCATCTTTCCGAAACTATGCCCACTTTGTGGTCGCCAACTCGGTGGAGTGTTTCCGAATCCCCAGCGTTGAGGCTGCTGAGGGAGTACCGGTTCGGGTTGATTATTGAGTCGAAAACTCCAACCGCCTTGTGTGGAGCCAGGTAGCTTACCCGAGGCCCGGACATTGGGCCCCCCTGCACAACCGAAACAGGTAGCCAAAATCGTGGGGGCAATTGTGAAAATTACCCAAGATTGCCACTGCTTCCTGGCTGAGTAGCTTGCTGGGTACATGGATCGTACGTCGGATTGATCGTAAAGGGGCCCGCCGGTGACAGGCGGGTGTCTCCCGCTAGAATACGGCTCGAGTGAACTTTTGGACGAGTAACTCTAAACAATTGGCGAAATTTTAGTGAGACGAGAATTTAGTTTTTCCTTGTTTGACGGATAGATGGTTTGCCGACTGCGGGCGCCGGCAATGTTTCGGCTCACCTAGCCGGCTTCCCTTGGATCCCATCGGAATAGTCCAATTTTTTCAAAAAGCGGAAAAAGTTTGGGCCGCTTCCCCAAGAGTGTGCATACGTAGTGCGAAACCAAACCGCGGATTTCGTAAAACTCCCTTGCCGTAAGATTAACGCGGCGAAGATCTTCCGAAGCCCCCGACTCGCCGTGCTCTGCGTCAGGTGGTTGGGAAAGGGCATACATGATTCGGCGAGATGGGACCGATAGGCGGAACGTGGCCCGATTTCCGCTTTGACATTTTTCGCAAATTACGCCACCGGTTATCTCACTAAAAGCTACAGAGTTGTCCCATCCAACTGATTCCCCGCATTCTGTGCATATTTCCAAGCTTGGCAAAAACCCTAATATGTTCAGAAGCGACAACTCGAAATGCAACATTCGAGCTCGTATTTTTTCCTCCGAGGGGAGCTTTTCGAGGGTGCGATCGGCCAATCCGAATAACTGGGGATGAGGCTGATAATCTTGAGTAAGTTCATTTATCAATTCCGCCATGTAAAAACCAACGAGGATTCGCGGCAAATCGGTCTCCGTGGAAGGGAAGCGACGCAGCAACTTGGTCTCGGTGAATAAATCGAGAGCTTCGGATGTTTTGCGGACGAAGACTATCCGACAAAGCGAGAGTAGGTCAAGAGCACCCTCAAAATGCCCTTTGAGTCTCCTTCCTCCCTTAGCCAGTCCCCGTATCTTTCCAAATTCTAAGGAAAAAAGGGTCGCCACCAGGCTTGTCTCGCTGAAAGGAACATTCCTGAGCACAATGGCTGTGGCTTGCTCGTAGGGCATACTTTAAGGTTCCCCTGGACTCTCCGTTTTTTCTCTTTTTCGTAGCTTTTACCTTTCATATTTCCAACGGGGGACTTCTTGACGGCTTTTAAGCGGAGGACTTTTTGCCGGCGGACTCGTGTGCTTGAGTCTTACGATACTTGATCTTTTACTTGATGTTTTAATTTTTGGTCGCTTTAGCCAGGCATCTTACTGCGCGGCTACCTATGTAGATCGGGGCACTCTGCCCGCTTCCAAGACGGGGCGAATTCTTCGGTCCTTCTCTTACGAAAGCATCGCTCCTTGGGAAGTAGCCTTTCCGGAAAGTAGCTGGAAAGTACGTGCTTTCATGCGAGAGACCTTTGTTCGGCATTTTCCTGAGGAATGTTGATCATGACCGTTTACAATCAGCGGCGATTAACAATTGCTGACAAGCAAAAATAGCTTCTCAAGGGGGTTATCCGCCCATCGCGCCCTCCGAGACATCGGGATCTAAAACGGCAAGGATCGCAGCAATTGTCACAGTAAGCAATTTGTTATTTTGGGAGTTGTTGGCAATTTGGGCAAAAGAAAGTGGACCGCTGAGCTTGAACCCGTCTGATTATTTCTTGCTTTTTACATCGCGAACACGGCTTTCCAGCTTGTTGATAAACTTTGTGCTGGTTTTGGAATTGGCCTGATCCACCATCGGGAGCCAGGTAGGTGGCATCTGCTAAGGTCGAGCCGAGGCTGGCTATCGCCTCCGTCAACACCGTCCGAATTGCACGATGTAAAGCACGCCATTGCGAGGGGGTTAGACTTTTTGCCGGGTTTTCGGGATGGATGCGGGCTCGAAAGAGAATTTCAGAGGCATAAAGATTTCCGATACCCGCAATCAATCGTTGATCCATCAAAGCGACCTTTATGGGGCGCGCCGTCCGCCCGAGGCGTGCACGCAGCTCAGCAAGGGAGGCTTGCAGGGCGTCCGGACCCAGGGTTTCAGGACCCAGGCGCCGTTGCAACTCCGCCTTATCGAGCAGGCTAACTACGCCTAATCCCCGGGAATCCCAGAAGTAAAGTCGTGGGTAACCAGGGTGATCTACCTCGATGATAAGCCGAAGATGGAGCATGTCTTCCGGCTTGGTGAGCATTAATCGGCCGGTCATTCGCGGTTCGATCACCAAGTAAAGTTCGGGCTCTACGTGAAATACAACGCGTTTGCCGAGACGCTCGACGCCGAGGATGCGGCCCCCTTTGAGAGAACGATTCAACAAAGCCGGGTTAGGCAGAATTTTGATGGGCTGAAGTCGCGATCGGGGACGCACGATCCGCAACACGCGGCTGCCGATGACCGCGGCGACGGCTCGACACATGACTTCTACTTCGGGCAACTCGGGCATAAATTCAGGGGTTAAAGGTGTCGCAAAAAAATGATTTCTCGGGGCTTGCCCTGCGTTAAATTACCACTTTCCCAAAGAAAATTTTGGGGGGCGTTTCTGGGAACAAGTGCCCAGAGACTTGTGGGTCTCGAAAACTCGAAGGCGAAAAATGACGCCGGAGTTTCCTCAATTTTTGCCGTCCGGAAAGTGTGGGGTTTCAGCCCGGGGAAAACAAGCCCTGCGATGCCGTTGGGTGCGCAGTTTCGCGGCCTTTCCGCTACTTTTTTGGGGTCGGCGAATTTAAGATTAGGGGGCGTTCGGTGACGCGCAAAGAGGATGTATTTCCTGCTTGACGGTGCAAGCGCGGAAGGGATGGCTCATCGATGTAATTTGCTGAACCACTCTGATGGGGTGCGAGTTCTTTCGGGGTAATCCCCCGTATTTTGTTCAGCTCCGGAATCGGGGTAGGCGCAATCGGTGAAAAAAGGCGCGGCAGTGGTGGGGTTTTCCGGACATTTCTTAGGGGTGAATGTTGGATATTCAGGGGCGAAGGCGGGGATTCAAATCGAGTATCTAATTGAACGGTGGCAGGTTTGAATGGTTATGGGTGTGGGGGTGGAGGCCGTTTGGGGGCCCGACTTCCGGGACGGGTTTTGCGATTTGGGTCCCCTAGAAAGGTCCAACTTCCGAGAGGGTTTGGAGTTGTTGGAAAGTGGATCCAGGTCGGGGCCCTTGCGGAAACACGCAATTACAGCGATTTTTTGCGTACCGATGCGGAGAGGTGGCATCCGGACTCGTATCTGGTCGGCTTGGGGGATGTTTTGTCCGCGGGCGGGAGTTGCTTTGACCTCGAAAGCGGGTGACGATTGACCGGCTTCATTTTCGTTGGTAATAGAGTTGCTTGATTGGGTGCTTGAATTACTGTCCTGAAGAACGTGTGGCAAAACCAGAGAAAGGGGAGATACCTAAATGAAAGGATGGACGGCGATATTCGCGCTTTTGGCTTGCCTTTGCGTGATTTTCGATTGCCTGGGCGGCGGCGAAGCAAGCGGCCAAGAAACAAAACCAAGCGGCGAGCGGGAGCAGAGCACCTCCGCTACCCACCAGCCTGATCGCATCCAAGAGGTAATTGACAAGGTCGAGCGGATTTGCCTCGACGAGGCCGTGCCGATGGTCGGCCGCGTCAAAGCGGTGCGTCTGGCGGAACTAGTTCGGGAGCACAAACCGCGATTGATCGTGGAATGTGGTACGGCAATTGGGTATTCCACCTTATGGATGGCCCAGGAGTTGAAGCAACTCGGCTGCGGCAAAATCATCTCGATCGAAATCCTTCCGGAGCGAGTGGAACGGGCCCGGGAATTCCTCCGTCAGGCCGGCCTGGAGGAATTTGCGGAGGTCCGTCTCGGCGATGCGCGGGAGCTGGTGAAGCAGATTGAAGGACCGGTGGATTTTCTGTTTCTCGATTGTGGTTATCAGAACTATTACCCGTGCCTGGCGGGGATCAAGGATCGGCTAGCTCCGGGGGCGGTTGTTGTGGCCGACAACGTCGGCATTGGCGAGCGGGGAATGAGAGACTACTTGGAGTTTGTGCGGAAACACTATAAAAGCCGCACGGAGTGGTTCGACGTCACCCTGCCGTGGGTTGCCCGCGATGCTATGGAGATAAGCGTCGTCCCTGAGAAATGAATTCCCCCGCGTGGACCGCCTCACTACGAGGCCTCACGATTTTCCGTCGCCGAAGGGAGTGGTCGCCGAGCGGTGGGTTAATTTTGGAATCTCTTTTGATTGATCGTTACATTTTTTCGACCACACCGATTCCCAGAAGCTCCAAGCCTTTTTGGATGGTGCGTGCCGTCAAATCGCACAGAAGCAGGCGGCTTTGCCGCAGAGCCGGCGATTCGGCCTTCAGGACCGGACAGTTCTCATAAAAGGCCGAGTATTTGTTGGCTAAATCGAAGAGATAGGCCGTCAATTGGTTGGGACGCCAATCGGTAAGAGCAAGCTCGATGGCTTCGTCGAATCGAGTTAGTTCTAGGGCCAGTGCCCGTTCCTCGGGCGTGGTGAGAAGGATCGCGGCTCCTTCCTGCCGCAAAGAGTCGGCATTCAGACCCGCCTTGGCGAAAATGCTGCGTACTCGGGCGTATGCGTACTGCATATAGGTTCCTGTGTTTCCGGTCATCGCCAGCATCTTGTCGAAACTGAAGACGTAGTCGCTGGTGCGATTCTGCGACAGGTCCGCGTATTTTAGGGCCCCAATTCCCACCACCTCGGCTACCCGAGCCCGATCGACCTCGCTTAATTCAGGGCCGTCCGGCTTGGCGTCGTCGTTGGCGTCGACGACTTCTCGGGCACGGCGAACCGCCTCCTCCAGAAGATCTTCCAGGGCAACGGTGTCGCCCGCTCGGGTGCGGAATGGCCGCCCGTCCTCCCCCAGAATGGTCCCGAAGCTTACGTGCTCGAGCTGAAGGGCTTTATACCCCAACAGATTGGCCGCTGTGAAAAGCTGGCGGAAATGCAGCGATTGCCGATGATCAACCACGTACAGAATACAATCGGGGTGCCATGTGTTCACACGGTAGACCAGGGTGGCCAAGTCAGTCGTTGCGTATAGGAATGCACCGTCTTTCTTTCGGATGATCATGGGAGCTTCGAAACCGTCCAGGAAAATGCAGATCGCCCCCTCGCTTTCGCGGGCAATTCCCCGCTGGAGTAGTTCGTCTACCAAATCGGGCAAACGGTCGTGGTAAAAGCTCTCCCCCAGCGTATAGTCGAATTGCACGCCCAAACGGCGGTAGAGCGCATCGAGTTCGGCCAGACAACGCGGCACAAATTCCCGCCAAAGGGCGACGTTTTCCGGATCGCCGGCATGGAGCCGAGCGGTTTCTTCCAAGACTTTCTGTGCGACCTGAGGATCCTGTTCGGCCAATTGATTGACGTGGCGATAAATTCGGCCTAGTTCCGCCAGCGGATCTCGTTGATAGGCGATCGGATCGGCAAAATGCCGCCACCCGTAGATCAGCATACCGAACTGCGTGCCCCAATCGCCGATATGGTTGTCGCTGATCACCCGATGGCCCACAAATCGCAGCATGCGGCACAGGCAATCGCCGATCACGGTGGAGCGGATGTGGCCGACGTGCATCGGCTTTGCGATGTTAGGGGCGGAATAATCGACGACACAAGTTCGCGGCTCGGCCACCTGCGGTACGCCAAGTCGTGGATCGACCACGGCGTGTGCGAGCTCTTCGGCCAGCCAGCGGTCATGGAGCCGCAAGTTGATAAAGCCCGGACCGGCGACGTTTACCGACTGACAAAGATCGTCAAGCTTTACTCGGTCCAATAAGGTGCGAGCCACCTCCTGGGGAGATTTCCGAAGCTGCTTTGCCAGCGGCATTGCGAGGTTTGCCTGGTAATCCCCAAATTGAGGCGCCCCACTGCGGCGGAGTTGGTTCAGGTAGGTCTCTGGCTCATCCACGAACCCCCTCAAGGCCTCCGAAAAACGCTTTTTTAATTCACGAAGTGCACCCATAGATCCCTATGCGAAGACTAATGGCAACTTTGTTGACAGTTGTGAAGGATTCCCTTTTTCCTAACGGATTGAAACGGCGATGGCTTACCGGTATCGTAGCAAGCTGAGTCCGTTACGGCCGAGCGTGTGCAAACATGACCACGGTATCGGAATTTAGAACGGCATGAGCGTTTAATCTGCTCAAGGTAGCAGGCACGGCTGAGGGAATCAACCGGAAGAGTCAGCGGCCCCCCAATTAGTCACCGTTCCCAGCAGGTAAGTCGTCAGCCCGCCTAGTTGCCCGCGCGATTGGTAAGCCAAAAACCGGGGATGGTTTCAGGAATGAGGGACGCGCGTTCGTTTGCCCACTTCGTCACTGCGTATGCGAGGCAAGGATCCGCCGCCCAGGTTCCGCATTTCGGCATGCCGCCTTGAGAATCGACTACAAGTCTTGAAGTCTTTCAGGCAACTCACCCTTTTAATTTTCCGGGGAACTCACCCGTTTCTGGGCAACGGATACCTTCGGCGTGAAGGGAATTCTTTTCGCCTGGCCCCATAGATCTTCCAAGGCGTAGTAGCCCCGGAGTTCCGGGTCGAAAAGGTGAACCACCACATCCCCGTAATCCAGGAGAATCCACCGGCTTTCCGTAAAACCTTCGATACCCAAACGCCGGGCTCCCGTTTGTTCCGAAAGCACACGGTCGATTTCCTCGCTAATGGCATGCAGTTGCCGGCGGCTGGCTCCGGAGGCAATCACAAAAAAATCGAATAGATCGCTGAGGCCCCGCATTTCGAGGATTACGATGTCCTGTGCCCGACAATCCGCGGCGACCTGAGCCGCGAGCATGGCACGATGAAGCGATGAGTCGGATGCTGCCAAATCGGAAGCTTGCTTTCGCGCGACCTGTCGCGCCACTACTGAGCACTCCTCGTGTTGCAACTGAGTGAATAGGCGGATGGTTTTTCTTTCGCGCCGCAAGGCAATCAATTAGCTTTCAATTAGCTTTTTTTATCCTGCGGCTACCTTTAATTTTATTCGTTTGCGAAAAGCCCGCAAGGTTAATGCTAACTTCGGTGACAAGAGAGGGTGAGATTCGCCGGATAAATCGCTCCTCAGAATGAATTGCTCCGAAAAAGTTCCTCCGATGGGTTCTTCCCATAAATTCTTACGAGGATGCGCAGTAAGGCTCGTTTCGGCACGTCAGAATCTGTTGTCATTTGCCTCAAAAATTGATCGATTCATCAAGCGGTAGGGCGGCAATTTCGCGAAAAGGAGCCCAATCTTGTAACCCACGCTCTTGTGGCTGCATAAAAGTTCGTACCAAATTCGAGGCCGGATGGGCTTGCATTAAGTTCCTAACTTTGGGCCGCAAGTTTCAGTAGCAAGTTTGGGCCACAAAAAAGATTTCCAAACCCACGCCCAGTGCGTTGTTAAGAGTAATTAAGAGTAATTGGAATAGGCAAATAGTCGTCTATTTGAGCGAGGCAGTCTGTCATCGTACCTTGTGCGTTTGGTACCTCTTATCTTTTTATCTTTTGCGTTGCGGCTCGGTCAGGACCCATTCTCAAACCTTCAACGTTCTTTATCGCTTCTTTTGTGCTGGGCCTTGAATGGCCAGGGAATACGCTCAAAAGCATCAAAAATTCAACAGCGTCAAAAATGCAACAGCGCCAAAAAGAATGAAACAGTAAGAAAACAAAAAAACCGACCGCTTGCTAATCTGCGGGGAAGATTACGCAAGCGGTCGGCGGAGGTGGTGCTCGCTAGAAGACTAGCGAGCAAGGGCAGGGAGGGTAACTCAGGGGATTCTTTTCTCAATGATGCTCCCGTTGTTCACTCTTGTGTTCGTGCCACTAACCATACCGTCTCTAGAACAAACAAACACTCTGAGAAGCTGCACTTTTCCCCAAGCGTTGCTCCTGAAGAAAACGATGTGTTTTATCTTACTACCAGCACGCCGGCGACTTGTCAAGCGGATTCCCCAGATCGGCGTGCTGAGAAGTGCAAAGGCATTACTGGGAGTCGTCTGCAACCCGATTCACGGCGTCAGCAGTGAGCGAGACGCGCTCTATAGCCCAGGTCTTTGAGGCCGGCTCCCGATCGTAAACCCCTTACCAAATTCAGCATCGATCCAGCGGCAAGTCGAACATCGATGCAGCGGAACTTCGAGCGCATCGATCGCCGTTGACTGACAGCTTCTCTTTACCGGTCGACAAACTCCCAAATTTGGAATGGAGTCGGTCCCGCTGCTTTCTGCCCTGTCTCTACCGTGCTGGTACACACCTGTGCTTAGCAGGAAAACCCGCAGAAAGCAGCTCGATCACAAAAGCCGCGGAAAGCAGCTCCACCAAAATATTGGTCAAAAGGGTGAATTGTCGAATTTTTGTTTGCCTTGTTCCGGAAAACCTCTTCCGGTTCCGGCGGAGCTTTTTCTGGGAAAACATTCACGCCAAATGGGGGAGCTCCGTGCGCTCGAGCGGGGAGGTTCGTACATTCCACCATGCGACGTGCTTCAGTCCCCCGAACAATCGCGGGGAGTTACACGACCGCTTTATTCGGGTGGCTGAACTTTGCCGACGAATCGCAGCCTTTTCATTCCACCAATTCCGCAGGCGGTTTCCCCGGCACCGCCGACGCCGTCAATTCATTTTTGACGGATCATTTTTGACGGCTAGTCATCCAATTTTTGGAGCGCCAGTTTTGGAGGGACAGCCGTCGGTCATCCAAATTTTGGGCAGACCGCCGTCGTATTTGCCGCACCACCCACAAGTTTCCCGTGGTGGGTCAGAACAAATTCAGTGCGTAACGGACGATCAACCCCGCGGCTACCACACTCACCATACTCATCAGCTTGATGAGAATGTTCAAGCTGGGGCCGCTGGTATCCTTGAACGGATCGCCCACCGTATCTCCTACCACGGCAGCCTTGTGGGCATCGGTGCCTTTTCCGCCGTGCGCACCGCCTTCGATATGCTTTTTAGCATTATCCCAGGTTCCGCCGGCATTCGCCATGAAGATGGCCACGCAGAAACCGCAGGTCAGAGCGCCGGCTAAAAGCCCCACTACGCCTGCCACACCCAAGACGAGTCCTACCGCCAGCGGGGTTACTAAACCCAACACCGACGGTAGAATCATCTCCTTTTGGGCAGCTTTGGTGCTGATCGCCACGGGGGTTCGATAGTCGGGCCTATCCGTACCCTGCATGATCCCCGGTTTTTCGCGGAACTGCCGACGTACTTCTTCGACCATTCCGAAGGCCGCACGGCCCACGGCTTTCATCGTCAGCGAGCAGAATAGAAATACCGACATAGCGCCGATGAAAGCTCCCACCAAAACGGCCGGGTTCATGAGGTTGGCCACATAGTAACGCATGAAATCCGGCATGGTGGCTTGGTGCACCGATACCAGCCGCGCGGCAACCTCCGCACTATCCGGCTGCAAACGCACCACGGTATGGCCGAAGCGGTCTTTGCTCTCTAGGAAACAGGCTTTCGGGATAGGCACAGGGCCCCGGCTGAAGTCGATATCCGTCCACAAAACCCGCTTCGCATTGGGCGGAAGAGCCCATGCTGCCTTTTGACGAAGCTCTTCGACATGGGTTTCGGCCAACTGGAGGTCGCTGAGCTGATCACGGAAAAGCAGATATCCCTCGATCCGACGCCCCCCGGGGCCGTCGATGACATGGGCAAGAAAGGTATCGGTCAGTTTGTAGAAGCCCGGTTCGGTGACGGCCCGGCAAGCCGACTCTTGCCACCGGACAAATCCCATACGCACCTCTTCAACATATGCGGCCAGGAGGGCCAGAGCGGTTAGGGCCGCCGAACCGATGGCAAAGCCTTTGCCCGTGGCAGCGGTGGTGTTTCCCAGCGCGTCCAAAGCATCCGTACGGCGGCGGACTTCCGGATCTAGTCCTGCCATCTGGGCATTGCCGCCTGCATTGTCGGCGATCGGTCCATAAGCGTCGGTCGCCAGGGTGATGCCCAAGGTGCTGAGCATCCCCACGGCGGCAATACCCACGCCGTACAATCCCAACGCGAACCACTCGGGGTCCTGAATCTGCCAGCTGCAAGCAAAGCCGAACGCCAAAAGCATGGCGAAGCACACGGTCAACACCGGCACCCAAGTGCTTTTCATTCCGTCGGCGATTCCGCCGATGACAAGCGTAGCCGGTCCCGTAAGGGCTTGTCCGGCCAATTCTCGGGTTGGTTGATATTCTTCGCTGGTGGAGTATTCGGTCCAGTAACCGATGATCACACCGGCCAAAAGACCAACAATGATGCTGATGGCCACTCCCATGAAGCTGCTGCCCAGCAGTAGCCAGGTCAAAACGATCGCCGCCAATGCCGTGACACCGGTGGCCAAGTAAATGCCGCGCCGTAGGGCCTTAAGCAGGGTGCGTTGGGTAGCTTGCTCATCGTCGGTGCGAACCAAGTAAACACCCCAGATGGACAGAGCGATTCCCGCCGCGGCCAAGATTAGCGGCAGGAAGATGGCCGCCAATTGAAAACGGTGGATGATGTCAGGGTGGCGAAATTCGGGCGGGAGGATCTCGCCGCCGGCAAAAGCCGCCACCCCCAAAGCCGCCGAAGCGAGGATGGATCCGCAATAGGATTCGTATAGGTCGGCGCCCATTCCCGCCACGTCGCCCACGTTATCGCCCACATTGTCGGCAATCACGGCTGCATTGCGCGGGTCATCTTCAGGAATTCCCGCCTCCACCTTTCCCACGAGGTCAGCCCCGACGTCGGCCGCCTTCGTGAAGATTCCCCCGCCGACCCGGGCGAAAAGTGCCTGGGTGCTTGCTCCCATTCCGAAGCACAGCATCGTGACCGTGATATCCACCAGGCTCATTTCGAAGCCAAACCAAGAAATCAGCCAATAAAGGATGAAAAACCAAAGACAGATATCCAATAGGCCCAGGCCCACCACCGTCAGGCCCATCACCGCACCACTGCGGAAAGCGACCTGAAGTGCCCGATTCAAAGAGAATTGGGCCCCCGAGGCGGTGCGACTGCTCGCCAGGGTTGCCGTCTTCATTCCGCACCAGCCGGCCAGCCCGGAGAAGAATCCCCCGGTCAAGAAGGCGAATGGTACCCAGTAGCTTTGAACGTGCAGCACGAAGGCGGCGATGCTCAGCAGGACCACAATGACCACGAAAAACATGGCCACCACGCGATACTGCTGCCAGAGGTAGGCATCTGCTCCCTCGCGGACGGCCTGGGCAATTTGCCGCATTTTTTCCGTGCCTTCATCCGACTCGAGCATGCTACGGAAAAAGTGGTACGCAAACCAAAGCGCGGCAGCAGACGCCCCCAGACTGAGCAGCCAAAACGGCACAAATCGCCAGCTAACCCCCGAAGCCACCTGACCTCCGGCCGACTCCTGCTGAGCGAAAGCCAGCGTGGGGATGGTCATACCGGCAATCGCCACGATGGCGATGATCATCCACTTCAACACGCTTTGCCCATTCCCATCGTTTCTTGACCTCTCGAGTTTCGAGTTGGCGAACATCATCATCCTCTCCGTGTTGATCTTTGCCGAACCTCTTCTCAGCCGCGTGTTACGGCTGCTTATTCGGCTTTTAAAAATCAGAAACTTCCGAAGCCTTCCAGCCTATCCTCGGTTTGTTTGCTAGCCCCAAGCAAGGCCGTGCAAATTTCCGTCCGTCCCCCTCGCGTGGGATCTGACTCAGCGGAATCCCCGGGCAGAAAGCTGCCCGTTTACTCCGCGGCTTCTTAAGACCTTAGCATATTCCAGTGCTCAAGGAGCCTTTGATGAGCACCGGATTACTTTGCTCCCCCCCACCTGCCGCTCCGAACGGCGGCAAGAGCCAACCCCCCTCGAGCCTCCTTGCTCCGAATGCTATCCGGGTTTTTCCTCGTGTCCCCCTTTTCGTCTTGGCCTTCGAATACTTGTCGGCCAATCCAAAAAACGCGAAAACCCGGGAAAAGCCCCCTTTTCCACGAAATTTATCTTTCCATGAGGCAGAGCCGAGGAGCACTCGGATGCCGACTAAACACCACCTCCAATCTCGGGGTTGCCGACCGCCGATTTGCCGCTCGACAATCTGTGATTCCGTTCGCGAGATGAAAAACTTTCAATCCCGTCTCCGAGTGAGAGCACAAAAACTTATTCCATGGAAGAAAAAATGTTATTCAAGTTGTTTCTGCGCACTTTTTATCAGCTTTTAGATACATTCATTTCTTTGTAGGGAAATGCATCTTTAAACCCCAACGCGAATGTAAAACCTCTTTTATCTTTTTGGTAAATGTAAAACGTCTTTTAGGTAAAAAGTGTCACATAAACGATCTCTGATGCCTCACGACATGAAAGCGGAGATTTTAGGCGTTCCTTTCCAGTCCTGTCAACAATCACCGTGCGGTAGCCTGCGCAAAACACGCGGGAAATGCTGAAACTCACGGAAATCCTGGTTACGCGGGAGAAAAGTAACTTTCTGCATTAGACGGCTTAGAAAGATACCGGAAAATTTCTACGCTTCCGGCTTAAACGCCAAAGTTCAGCCCCAAATATCTCGGGCTTCTCGGTGAGGGGTACCGGCTCCGCTCACCCCTCCTGCCGACTGTTACCGAGCGAAGTTTTAGGTCGATCGATCGTATAAGAGTTTTTCTTCTCAGGTAAAGAGT
>CAKZMM010000143.1 GCA_937128505.1 uncultured Thermogutta sp. | reverse complement strand
AAAGAGGAAAAAGAAGGTATAACACAACGTCGATTGCAGATTAAATCGCAAATTTGTTTGAATTTAAAAAACCGAAGGTGACGTAATGGCAGTTCCGAAAAGGCGGCAAAGTAATGCACGAACTGGTTGGCGGCGATCTCACGATTCTTTGAAGCCCAAGCAGCTTGTCCGTTGTGCGAAATGCAGCACTCCAATCCTACCGCACCGGATTTGTCCACGATGCGGATCCTACATGGGCAGACAAATCATCGAGAAGAAGTGAGGAAGCAGCCACCGGATCGTTCGCGCCCGTGGTGGGTTTACCTCGGTCTTGACGGTGCGGATCTCGTAGGAAATCAAGGCCCCGAGTTGCCACGGGCGTAGGTTGATCGATTTTCGCCGGTTTATGGCCCAAGGAAGCTCTGACAATTCGTGAGAAAGGTGGGTCGATATTGACGCGGATTGCGTTTTTGTTTCCTGGCCAAGGTGCCCAATTTGTAGGAATGGGCAAACGACTCGCTGAGTCCGTGCCCGTAGCTCGGCGTCTGTACGAGGAGGCTAATCGTATTCTTGGCTACGACTTGGCAAAGCTTTGCTTTGAGGGGCCAGCTGATGAGCTGGACTCCACCGTCTGTAGTCAGCCTGCTTTATTCGTCACCAGTTTGGCCGCTTTAGAAGCCCTCCGGTGCGAGTCGCCTCATGTCGTGCTGAGCTGCGAAGCTGCTGCGGGGCTTAGCCTGGGTGAATACACGGCGATGGTCTTCGGCGGAGTGATGGACTTCGAAGAAGGGCTGATGCTGGTGCAAATCCGCGGCGCTGCCATGCAGGAAGCCGCCAATGCCACTCCCGGGGGAATGATCAGTGTTTTGGGCCTCGAACGAGTGGAGGTAGAGCGCATCTGCCAGGAGGCAAGCCAGGGCGACATTCTGCGGGTGGCCAACCTCCTTTGTCCAGGAAATATCGTCATTTCAGGCACCAATGCCGCATGCGAGCGGGCGGCTGAGCTTGCGCTTCAACGGGGCGCAAGCCGTGTGGTGCCCTTGGCGGTCGCGGGGGCTTTTCACACACCGATTATGCGGCCCGCCGACCAGCGGCTTGCCGAAGCGATTGCCAAGGTCCGGATGCGCTCGCCGCGAATTCCCGTAATTTCCAACGTGGATGCTGAACCGCACACCGACCCGGAGGAGATCCGCGCCCTCCTGATTCGTCAGGTGATTGAACCGGTCCGGTGGGAAGATTCCATGCGTTATCTTTTGGCCCAAGGATTTGGCGAGTTTTATGAAGTGGGGCCAGGGCGCGTGCTGCGCGGATTGCTGCGGCGGATTGACCGGAACGTTACCTGTCATTGTGTTGAGGTGTAGTTCGGCCATTCGGTGAATACGGCCATTCGGTGAATAATCGGCAACTCCGTAAGTAAGTCGGCAATTCCGTTAGTAGTAGGGCCAGAGGCATCCGCTGCAACAAACGCATCCGCTGCAACTCACAAGTGCCGTACTGGGGGCAGGTTCGAGAACGAGATGACTGGCGCTCGCTGAAAGGCTTTTTAACACGGAGGGTGAAATGCCCCGAATAAAAGTGGATCTGTCCAACCGAGTCGCAATCGTTACCGGTGCGGCCCAGGGGTTGGGGCGGGCCATTGCCGTTGCGCTGGCCCAGGCGGGGGCTCGGGTGGCGTGCGTCGACGTGAACGAATCGTTGGTTCATGAAACCGCCGCTGCCATCTCTCAGGAAGGTGGTACGGCTAAGGCTTGGGTCTGTAATGTGGCGGATTCAGAGCGGGTGAGCCAGGTCGTCAACGAAGTGGTGGACGAATGGGGCGGTTTGCAGATTCTGGTCAACAATGCGGGAATTACCCGCGATAACCTGCTCATCCGCATGAAGGACGATCAATGGGATGCGGTCATCGGGGTAAATCTCCGGGGTACCTTTTTGTTTTGTAGGGCGGCATGTCGGCCGTTTTTGAAAGCCAATTCGGGGCGAATTATCAACATTGCAAGTGTGTCGGGGATGATCGGTAACCCGGGGCAGGTAAACTACTCTGCCTCCAAAGCCGGAGTTATCGGGTTAACCCGGACGTTGGCTCGCGAATTAGCAAGTCGCAACATTACGGTAAATGCCATAGCTCCTGGATTTATTGCCACGGAAATGAGCGCGAAGCTCGGCCCCGACGTTTTGGAAGAGATCAAAAAGCGGACCCCCTTGGGCCGACTCGGCGAACCGCAGGATGTCGCCGATGCCGTGCTTTTCTTGGCCAGTGATGCTGCAAGCTTCATCACCGGGCATGTGCTCACGGTTGATGGGGGCTTGACCGTTTAATCGGGCAGGGTTTCCGAATACGCCGCTCGTACCGGGATGTTCCTTCATCCCGTTTAAGAGCTTTATACATTGCGGGAAAACACGGCAATTATCCCGGGATGTGCGGTACCATTTTTGATTTGAAGTGTGTCGGGGAAATCAGCAGCCAGATAATCGTTTCGAATTTTCTTTGGTTTTAGCGACTATCTTTTTAGCGACGATCTTTTAGCTTTTATCTTGAAAAGGCTTTCGAGGCCCGTCGCTTAGTGTTGCCGAGTCCTTAGATTCAGCAAAACATTATTTTAGTGGTAAATTTCGAAATTATTGAGGTTTGCTTGGGTAGATGATTCGGAGAAAAGACGTCCGAAAGAGAATTAACGCGTCGGGATTTGTGAGAGCTCTTGAGCCTGCTAAAGATTGATGAATCCTACACCCGAGTGGAATTAATAGTTAGTCGATCCTAAAAGTAGGTTTTAGGGCGTTTTTATAGTCGGGAGGCGGGGTGAAGTTGGCGGATTTTGAGTTGGTTTTCCAGACATTGCTATTGAGGTTTTCCAAAGGTTGCAATTGAGATAGTGCAGGGAGTGTGGTTCCGGCGAACACGAAACTCAGATATTACCTACCTCGTGAATTTTGTGTTTTATCAGTATCATCAATTTTGTGGTGTTTAGCTTTAACATTTTTGAGCTGGGCCAAAGTTCTTTGCTAGCCTCATTTTGGCTTCGGCGATTTCGCTCGGCATCGTCCAAGTAGTAAGTGCGGTAAAAGTGCCGCAAGTAGAACGCAGAGCGTGTTTAACACAACGCACACGCCCTAAATGTCCCAGATTATCTAAAGCCCGAGTACGGAAGGTATAGACAGCCGATCGAAAACTCGTTATAGGTTTTCCACGAGTACCGGAAAAGTTTATGCTCCCGGCAAAGTGTTTCAGGAATATGCATTCGCTGGACGCATTTTGGCGGTAGATTGCTCAAAGTTTAGTATCCGCAAAAGGTTTGGTTTTAGGTAACAGGAGTTTCCACGTGTCGAATGTTGATTCTCGGGTGGTTGAGATCATCGCAGAAGAGCTCGGCGTCAATAAGAATCAGATTACTCTCGAAAGCCACTTCATCAATGATTTGGGCGCCGATTCTCTGGATCAAGTCGAACTAGTGATGGCTTTGGAGGACGAGTTTGATATTAGCATCCCTGAGGAGGCGATGGAAAAGATTCAAACTGTCGGCGAGGCCATCGAGTACATAAAGTCAATTAAACCCGAGTTGGCTCACGAAGTTGAAGGGTCAGCAACGCAGGATATCTTGGAGGAACCATGAGACGCCGCGTGGTGATCACCGGGTTAGGGGCGGTCACCCCTTTAGGTTGCAAAGTGTCGGAATTCTGGGAGCGGCTCGTTCGCGGTGAAAGCGGCATCCGCAGGATTTCCCTTTTCGATCCTTCTGGATTTCGGTCGCAAATCGGGGGAGAGGTCGTCGGTTGGAACCCGGAGGAATACATCCCCGATAAAGAGGTCAAACGCCTCGACCGGTTCAGCCAATTTGCACTGGTCGCCGCAATCGATGCCGTTCGCGACGCGGGTTTGGACTTCAGCAAAGAGGATGTGTCGCGATGCGGGGCCATTATCGGCTCAGGGGTGGGGGGGCTGCGAGAAATCGAATTGCAGCATCTTCGCCTTTTGGATAAAGGGCCGGACAAAGTCTCCGCATTCACCGTCCCCAAGATGATGGCCAATGCGGCCAGCGGTCAGATCTCGATTCACTTCGGGTTGACCGGCCCAACCGCGGCCGTGGCGACCGCCTGTGCCAGTGCTGCCAATGCCGTCGCGGATGCGGTGCGCGCCATCCGCCATGACGAGGCGGATGTAATCATTGCTGGTGGCAGCGAGGCCGCGGTTACCCCGTTAGGCCTTGCGGCTTTCGGCGCCATGCGGGCTTTGTCGGAAAGAAATGATGATCCCCCCCGGGCAAGCCGACCGTTTGATGCGCAGCGGGATGGCTTCGTGCTGAGCGAAGGGGCCGGGGTCGTCGTCTTAGAAGAATTGGAGCATGCCCGGGCTCGGGGGGCACGTATCTACGTCGAGTTTCT
Source organism: uncultured Thermogutta sp. (assembly GCA_937128505.1). Lineage (GTDB taxonomy): Bacteria > Planctomycetota > Planctomycetia > Pirellulales > Thermoguttaceae > DTLM01. The sequence goes on along the minus strand of CAKZMM010000143.1, from coordinate 5,229 downwards.
CGGCTACGGCACGACTTCCGATGCTTCGCACATCACCCAGCCAGATAAGGATGGCGCCGGGGCGGCTCGTGCCATGCAACTTGCCCTGCGTGATGGCCAAGTAGACCCCCCCGAGGTGGGTTACATCAATGCCCATGGAACAAGTACCCCGTTGGGCGATGAAGCGGAGACGGCTGCCATCCGCCGTGTTTTTGGCGATTGTGCCCGAAAAACTTCCATCTCCAGCACGAAAAGTCAAATCGGACACCTTTTGGGTGCCAGCGGGGGAGTTGAGCTTGTCGTTACCGTTCTCGCGTTGTGCCACGGCGTGATTCCTCCCACGATCAACTACGAGTACCCGGATCCGAATTGCGATCTCGATTACACACCGAATGTCGCTCGCGAGCGCAAGGTGTCGGTTGCCCTTTCGAACAGTTTCGGTTTTGGGGGCCACAACACCTGTTTGCTGGTGGGGCATCTTCGTAACGGAAGCTCTTAAAGCTTCGCGGGCGCAGCTTGCATGGAGGTAGGTACATGTCGGGACCGTCAGGAGGATGGTCGCTTCAGCGCGGGTTCAAAGGCCTCGCTGGGTGGCGCAATCCACGGTGGCTAGCAAATCTTCGGATCCCACGTGCCCCGCTTCTGATTCTATTGGTGTGTGTCATTTTTCTTGTCTACGGATTTCTTGCCTCTGGAGCAGTAACGTGGGGGCAAACCTCGGCGGGCCGGGGTCCTGAAACCGAAGCAAGCATTGAGGGTGGCGCCCCAGGAGTGGCCACGCGATCGGGAAATACCGCACCCGGTACGGCTAACCCTCAGTGGCGGCCTTCAAGCGCTGCGCCGGCATCGCAGAGAGGCACCGGCTCGGGCGACTCCATTACCCCTCCCTTGCCCCGAAATTCGACCTCTCAGAACCTCGCGGCTCTTCGAGGGCAAGCTCAATCGATGAATTCGCTGCCTGTTTCCGGGGACCAAAGCGGGAGTACCCCTTCGGCTTTTTCTCGCGGGATAAGCGACCCGTTTAGCCGCCATCCTACCGGCAGTTTAGGGGGGAGCGAAAGGGAAGTTACGGGAGGCTCGGTTTTGCCTTCTTCCGCCGACTCGGCCGGTTCGGGTTCTGCCGGAGGTGGTTCCTTTACCGGGACCGGGGGCTTGCAATCGGAGCTCACCTCCCCCCAGGTGGAAGGCTCGAGTGCTGCTGGGGGGAGCTTCGGCGGCATGAGTGGGGCCAGTAGACGCGGAAATTTCGGTGGAGGATCTGCAGCTTCCCACGGGCCGGCCGCCGACACCGCTCGAAGCGAGCAATCCACAGGCTTGGTCCCCTCCAACCCGGCTCAATCGACGGGTGCCCGCTCGGGAGCCGACCCCTTAGCCAGCGCCTCTGGCTGGGCAGGCGAGGGTGCAGCAGCCCGCAGCAGCTTCGTAGCAGGTACTGCTTCTGTCTCTGCTTCGTCCGATTCTGCCCCGGCTTCCGCTTCGGCCGGTGCGTCATCGCCATCAACCCGGACGATTGCCGGTTTAGGTTATTCAGGTTCGTTTAGCCTGCCGAATGATCATGGCCAGGTTTGGCGGGAATATGATATTAGTCCTTACACCGTGAGGGTGGAGACCACCAAGCGTCCGGAGCAGGCCATTATTGACTGGATTCTACGCGAAACCGGCTACGAGGCGTGGCACTCGGAAGTGGTTGCCGTGCTTTGCGCTACACGGCGTCGACTTTATGTCTACCACACGCCCGAAATGCAGCAGGCAGTTGCCGACATTGTCGATCGGTTTCTTGCCAGCCAGATGGAACCGACGAGTTTCGGCCTGCGGTTGGTGACGCTCAGTCATCCGAATTGGCAGACCTCGTGGCAGCACGTGCTCAGGCCCGTGCAGGTGCAAACACCGGCGGTGCGTGCTTGGCTGGTGAGTCGGGACGAAGCTGTGCGGATGACTGCCGATCTGCGGCGCCGAAGCGACTATCGAGAACACAATGCTCCGCAAGTGACAGTCAACAATGGGCAACCGGCTGTGGTCTCTGCAACCAGGGGCCGACAGTATGTCCGCGGGATCCTGTGGCGGCCGGAAGCTTGGCTGGGGTTTGAGCCCGACAACGGCTTCGTCGACGAGGGGTTCTCCCTGGAGTTTAGCCCGCTGCTTTCGTCGGACGGTCAGTGGGTCGACGGGGTGGTGAAGTTGGAAATTCATCAAGTGGAAAAGATGGTTCCTTTGGGGTTAGAGATTCCTACCTCAGCGGGAACTATGGCCCGGCCTCGAGTCGAGGTACCGCAACGTGCCCAGTTTTTCTTTCACGAGCGATTCCGCTGGCCAGTGGAGCAGGTGTTGGTGGTCGATTTCGGCATGTTACCGCTACCGCTGCCGGTGGATGGTTCGCCGCTGGCCGCTTTGCGTTTGCCGATCGCCACCGGGCCCACGCGGGGTAATGTGTTGCTTTTTGTCCAGTATAAGGGTCGGGCGGGTACGACGAGGCAATCGGCCAACCTCCCCAATTACGATCCTTCCTACCCGCTCAACCGACGTTAGCTCTCCCAAGGGGCAAACAACTGAGATTCGCACTTGAGACGACGCAGCGTTCATCAGTTTTCCGTCGGCAACCCCTCATAAAGGGAAACGACCGGGATTCGCCCTTGAGACGGCGAGGTTGCCCGTGGACCGCGGCCCCCCTCCACCGGCTGAAATTGCCCGATCCCTGCCGCAGCCATAGAAAGGCTTCCACCCTGCCTTAACGAGCGGTCCCGCCGCCGGCTTGAGGGAAGTTTCCTTTTTCGCGATTCAGGGTTACCGGGCACAGTATGTTTATCGCCGCGGTTTTTGCCCAAACACCTTTTTGATCGCCCCAGTGTTATCTTCAAAAGCTTGCCGATTGCCCGAGCGACGATTTTTCAATATGGCTCTTACGATTTTCAATTCGGCTTTTACGAAGGCACCGACGCTCGAAAGACCGCAGCAGGGCTTGAAGACGGACAAGTTTACGACGAATCCCGCCGATCAAACCATCTTTTCCCTACTTCCTTACGGATTGAGTTTGTTAGATGGGCAAGAAAGCTTTTCCCGGAAATGGTGAGAAACTCCTCTCGGGTAAGAAGATGAGGGTTACTGGTTATAAAAACCCCTTAGCCATCGGAATCCAGCCCGCTGGGGGGGCACGAATTTGCTTAAGGGTGTGAAAGACAGGTTGCATTAATTGCTGGCTGTGCCCCGGCATAAATGGGGCACAAATTTGCTCGAAGGTCTGGAAAGGCCAATGCCTGCATAAATTCGGTTGAAAAAAGCGGATGCAACGGCAAGCTAAAGAGAGCTTTCGCCCAAGGAAAAATCAGCTAATAACCCTGGGCACCTTGCGGCTTAGGACGTAGAATGCATCTTCGCAGTGCATCCTCCCGAATGAAAGATGAGTGATGGGATGAAACTTGGTCAACGAAGACGTGTGGTCATCACGGGAGCCGGGGTGGTCTCTCCGCTCGGGCTTACCTTGGAAAGCATGTGGGAAGCCCTTAGTTCCGGCCGCTCCGCCGTAAAGAGGCTGGACGAGTGCGGCTTAGGCGGACTGCCGGTTAAGATCGGGGCGCCTGTGTGCGATTTCACCGGACAGATCGGTGATTTCGGTCCCGTACCAAGCGAGCAGGCCAAAGCGATTCGCAAGGGTTTGAAATTGATGTGTCGCGAATCGCAGATGGCGGTGGCGGCCGCGGCTCGGGCCTTGGGTGATGCCAAGTGGGTTCCGGGCGATACTGACCCGGATCGTTCGGGCGTAATGTTCGGCAGCGATTATATTCTTTCGACTCCAGAGGAATTTATCGAGGCCATTCAGGCGTGCTTGGAGAATAATCGGTTCCACTTCCCGCACTGGGGGGAGAAGGGACTGTCGCGGATGTCGCCCCTTTGGCTGCTCAAATTCCTCCCGAACATGCCCGCAAGCCACATTGCCATTTATTTTGATTTACGGGGACCGAGCAATTCGGTTACTTTGCGGGAGGCCAGCGGCACCGTGGCCGTGGCTGAGGCGTACCAATTGATCGCTTGCGGCCGTGCGGACTTCATGGTAGCCGGTGCGACGGGTACGCGGCTGCATCCGATGAAGATGATCCACTCGATTACCCAGGGCGAGGTGGTGTGCGACGGCGATGCGGAATCGGTTCCTCAACCGTTCGACCGCCTCCGTCGCGGCATGGTTTTAGGCGAAGGAGCCGGGGCCCTCGTTCTGGAAGACCGCGAGCGTGCCGTTGCGCGAGGGGCGAAAATTTATGGCGAGGTTGTCGCGGCAGCCTGTACGGCCGGAATCGGAAAGAATTTGGTGGCCTCTTTCGACCTTGCCTTCAAAAGGGCCGTGGAGGCGGTCTTGGCTCGAGCGGATATCAAACCTAGCGATGTGGGTTTCGTCAATGCACACGGTCTGGCAACGCGAAAGTCCGATCGCGAGGAGGCCTGGGCCATTGCCGCGGTTTTCGATTCCTGTAGCCGCCCTATTCCGGTGGTGGCCCCTAAGAGTTACTTCGGCAATTTGGGGGCTGGCAGCGGTGTCGTCGAGCTGATTGCCGGATTGCTCGCGCTAGAAAAAAACACGCTTTTTCCCACGCTTCATTACAAACTTCCGGATCCGGATTGCCCCGTGAAGCCTACCGTCGATTTCGTCGCCCCGCCGGCAAAATCCTTCATCAAATTAAGCTCGACCCCGCAAGGGCAAAGCTCTGCCATTCTGATCCGAGCTGCCGACTGAATAACCACGCAATCTTCGCCACATCGGTCTGCGGAAATGGAACGGCGCGAAAACTTAGGGGGCACGAATCGGTTCCGCGCCCCGCTTAAAGCCGGGCTCAAAGTGCAAGGCCCATCGCTGACAACAGATGTATCTCCGTTAGCCACGCGGGAAGAGAATCCTCTGCTTGCAGGGAGGGTACTTTTTCTCGGTGACTCAAAAGGTACGACAGAAAGAGAATCCTCTTCTTGCAGCGACGGTACGGATAATGTTTCGCCACTCGCCGCCCTTTAATCAAAGTCACGCTACTTTGGAGGGGAGGATAGCCATGATGTGCGGCGCGCTCGGCACTCGGGGTCGTTGATTCAAAATCGAGGCACCTCGTAGCCGAAAGGGAAGCTGCCCGCAGCGGGTTCCGACGATTGAAATCGCCCATTCCGGCTCTTCGCTTCGCGGCCACTGACCATTTGCTTTTCTTCGACTTGATTTACTTCGATTTTCTTCGCAGCTCCTGGTTTTCTCCGATTAACTTTTGATCCTGGCTTTTCTTA
>CAKZMM010000142.1 GCA_937128505.1 uncultured Thermogutta sp. | reverse complement strand
TTCCTTATCGACGAATTGATTTGGTTGTGCGAGCATGAAAACTCACCGAAGCGGGCAAGACCAATCACCCGCAAAAAAGCGCGTACAACCATTGAAGGCGGCAAGTGACAATTACCTCAATCTCTGTGCCGCCCTAACGTCCTCCACGAGCCGACCGTCTACGACCCGGCCGCGGAGCCTTCCCCGGCTAACCTCGGCCGATTATCCGCGGTTTCTGGCGCTACAGCCGCGGTCACCAGCCAAACTAAAGCAAGCACGGCCGTATTGACCAGGGCCATCAGCCAGTGCGGTTTTCCCCCGGCATAATACACCCAAGCAGCCATGACTAGCACATGCACGAGTGCCCAAGGAATCAGTACTTTCCAGGCCAAATCCATCAGTTGATCGAAGCGGAAACGCGGCCAACTCCACCGCACTAGCATAAAGCTCAAGATGACCAGGCCCACTTTGGCCATCAAAATCAGGACCCGCAAGATCGCCCCCAGCCAGGTGACCTGCTCAGTATGGCCGGTCAGTCCCCAGAAATGCCACCCACCCAGAAAAAGAATTACGATCAAAAAAGAGGCGGCAATCATGTGCAAGAACTCGGACACTAAATACATCATCAGCTTCATGCCCGAGTATTCCGTGTGATATCCCCCGACTAGCTCCTGTTCAGCTTCCGCCAAATCGAAGGGGAGCCTCCCCGCTTCGGCGCACGCCGCAATCAAAAAAATCAGAAAGCCCAAGGGTTGAATGAAGATGTTCCACCATCCTGTTTCGGCCTGTGCCAAGATAATTTGATCCAGCCGAAGCGACCCGGCCATCAACACCACACCCAGCAGGACCAATCCCAACGGCACCTCATAAGAAATCAATTGGGCAACACTCCGCACCCCCCCGAAAAAGCTGTATTTGTCGTTACTCGCCCAACTCCCCAAAATGATGCCGTATACGCCGATCCCACCGACCGCAAGCAGGTAAATCAGTCCGACATCGATCCCCGGCACCAAGAGAAGCTTAATCTGATAAGGGGCATCACCGATGGAGATTCCCGGCAAAACGCTACCGAATGGGATCACGGCAAAGGCAAGTAAGGCCGCCGTAAACATCACAATCGGAGCAAGCGTATAGAGGCCCCGATCCACATGCCCCGGCGTAAATTCCTCCTTGCAAATAAATTTGACGCCGTCGGCGATCGGCTGTCCCAAACCGAAGAGGCGAATTCGCGTCAAGGGGATCCCCACCCGATTCGGTCCGCGACGGTCCTGCACCCAAGCCGCGATCCAGCGTTCTACCAGCACCAGATACGCGGCCGCAAACATGAGTCCCGCGATTAAAAGCCCAATCTTTACAAATACCTCGATGATCCAAAGAAGCATGGCAACCTCAAAATTGTTGCTCCAAGTTGGAAAGCTTGTCTTGACGAGGTCAAATCCCCACGTTCCTTCCACACCCGATAATTACCACACTCAAACACCTCCCGCCTGGTCCTGAAAAGACGCCTGATAGCATCGGGGCTTAGTTCCCGCGAATACTCGGCATCTCCGGTCAGCGGCATTAGACCACGGATCTATCGAGCGAATTTCCCGCAGGGGCCAACAGATTGACTTTCAAATCGATTCCCGTTTCGGGGACCGGGGCAATAGCTGCCGCAAAATACGCCGTCGCTTGAGCCAATTCCACTCTCACCGGATTAGGATCCGGCGCTCCCTCGCGCCCGAGCAATTCCCAAAACAGAACCAACTCCGGTCGAACGCCACGCGGCGGCCGAATGGCCCGAGGAACCGACTGCAATCGATCGTTCCAATTCACGTAAGATCCTGCACGCTCTGCAAAGGCTGCCCCACCAATCACATATTTTGCCCTCTCATAGACGTGAGCAAAGAACATATCTTGCACAATCCAATCGCACGCCAGCTCACCTAACGGAGCCAAAAGCTCAGCCTCATCCCAAGGCCGCGGATAACCGCCGCTAACCCAAACCACTTTCGCACGATGCGATCGGGCCACCTCCGGTAACTCCCCAAACGGCGTGACCCGACCACAAAAATGCGCAACGACTTCTTCTACGCCGCGCCGATTCGGACATCTTTCCGCTGCGATCACAAATCCGCCCGGGAATCGCTCATCCTCCCCTGCAACCGGCACCGGCCCCAATACGAGCGGAGCCCGTGGGTCAATGCTCCGAATCCACTTCGCCAACAGATACGCCTCTTCTACGGTCAAAAATGGCGACAATACCCCCACCAAACTCCCCGCGCTACGCACAAAGGAATTGATTTCGCTGCTCAAGTGAGTCCAATTCACGGGGACCCAACCGGATTCCTCCCGGCGTCTCGCCCCCACAATACGTTCCGGATGATGCACATAAGGATAGCTATAACGACCGTCGTTACAAATCCACCAGCGATTGACATGCGGATTCTCGCGGGGCTTGATCCGCCAAATGCGATCTTGATTCTCTTCCACCCAAATGGAGCATCCCACGGCGCACTGAGTGCAAACACTCGGATGCCGCTTCAGAAACCAAACCCGCTGCTTATACAAAAAGTCCTTATCTCCAAGGGCTCCCACCGGACAAAGATCCACCACATTCCCCGAAAGCTTATTATTGAGCGGAAAGCCGGGCAAAACATCGATTTCTTCGTGGGTTCCCCGATGGACGATCATCAGCTCGGCTGTGCCGGAAATTTCCCGGCAAAACCGCACGCACCGGCTGCACATGATGCACCGGTCCACAAAAAGCGTGATGTTCGGACCTACATCCCGCCGGCGGCTGGAAAACGCTCGCCACGGCGCGCGGCGTTCCCGCTGACCATACCGAAAGTGGAAATCCTGAAGCAGACATTCTCCGGCCTTATCGCAGATGGGACAGTCGATCGGATGCCGTAAAAGAAGGTCCTCCTGAACCATCGCCCGGGCCTGCTGGACCTTCTCGCTCTGGGTCACCAGCACCATTCCGTCCCTGATGGGAGTATTGCAAGCCGGCGTAAGCTTGGGCCATATGGAGATTTGCCCCGTGTGGGGATCCCGAGTGCCGAATTCCACCAGGCACATCCGACAACTTCCCACCACGGAAAGCCCCGGATGCCAACAATAATGGGGGATCTCCACCCCGGCCCGTCGGGCCAGCTCGATGCCGTTGAGTTTTTCGGCATCGTCGAACTTCACTTCGATCCCATCAACGATCGCAATCCCCATGCACTGCTCCGCCTCTTTTTTGCTTGCCGTTTGATCCACCCCCTACGCCGCATGCACCTTTTGGCCGTCGCGCCCACCTACTGGCCCCGAGTCAAGTTGCCAACCGGCGAGATTCAACGTAATTGTCCCGGGAGGAGCGGAGCGGTGGTATCCCTTGGGGTTGGTCCGCCGGATGTGATCTTCCAATTCATCGCGAAATTTCCGAACGGCGGTTTTGATCGCCCAAGCTGCCCCGTCCGCCAATCCGCAAATCGTCGTACCGGGGGTGATGCCGATATTGTCCCCGATCGCTAACAGCATATCCAAATCCGCCAACCGCCCCTCACCTCGGCGGATTCGCTCCACCGTTTGCAAAGCAAATTGGGTTCCTTCTCGACAAGGGGTACACTGACCACAGCTTTCGTGGGCAAAGAACCGGCAACTGTTGTAGAGGAACTCCACAATCGGATAAGTTTCATCCAGGACGATCACCCCGCCGGTCCCCAAACCTAAACATCCCCGGCGAACCGGTCCGCTAAAATCCATCGGTGTGTCCAATTCCTCCGCACTAAGCACCCCGGTACTGATTCCGCCGGGAACCACCGCCTTAACCTTCCTTCCCTGCCAAACTCCCCCGCCGTATCGCTCCAGTAACTCACCACAGGGAATCCCTAAGGGTGCCTCATACACCCCTGGACGATTGATGTGCCCGCTTAAGCAGAAGAGTTTCGGCCCGTAACTTCCCGGATCACGCGGGTCGCCAGGATCCCGAGGCGTACCGATCGATTGAAACCACTCCACACCCCGATCCAAAATATGGAGCACGCAAGCCAGGGTCTCGACGTTATTGACCACCGTCGGTTTTCGGAAGAGTCCTTCCACCGCCGGAAAGGGAGGCTTAATTCGCGGCCAGGCTCGCTTCCCCTCTAAGCTTTCAATCAGCCCGGTTTCTTCCCCACAAATATACGCCCCGGCTCCGCGATGAATGTAAATATCTAACGAAATATTCTGCCCCAGAATATTCTTACCCAGATAGCCTGCCGCATACGCCTCGTCAATGGCTTGCTGCAACCGCCGGAAAGCAAGATGGTACTCGTACCGGAGATAGATATACGCCGTGCGCACCCGGGTCGCATAGCAGCTCAGGATCACACCCTCGAGCACCTGATGGGGATCTTTTTCCATCTGGATCCGGTTGCAGAAGGTCCCCGGCTCGCTCTCGTCCGCATTGACACACATGTAAAACGGGCCGGGGTGGTCCTGCGGCAAAAACGACCATTTCAATCCTGTCGGGAAGCCCGCACCTCCCCTGCCGCGCAAGTTGCTTCGGCGAATGGTTTGCACAACTTCCGCCGGCGACATTTCCCGCAGCACCCGCCGCAACGTACGGTAGCCCCCACCGGCTTCGTACACTTTCAGCGTGTGGCTTTCCTGTTTATCAATGTTGGCCAGCAATACCGGTGCGAAGTCACTCACGGTGCCCGGGGCTCCTTTTCGAGCTTTGCCTCATCTGCCGCGAATCCACAGAAAGTGAAACGATTCTCCCACTCGCAAGTTTCATCTATTGCAAACTCTGAAAGCCGTAGGTGGCCTTCTCAGATTTGAGTTTCTTGTACCGAACCATTTCGGTTTCATGGTTAATGGTTTCGACCGGAACCATTTCCCGCGGAGGAATTAACCCCCGATTTCTCGCAGCAGTGAACGCAGATATCTTAACTTTGCGTTAACCCTTCCACGAAGATTGATCACTCCTCCAATTTGCCCGTCGCT
>CAKZMM010000141.1 GCA_937128505.1 uncultured Thermogutta sp. | reverse complement strand
TAGTACGTCAGAGTCCAAGTAGTACGTCAGAGTCCAAGTAGTCTGTGGTCGACGTTGACGCGTGACTCTGGATGGCCGAAATCATGCGCAGATTTCATGAACCGCAGTTTGCAGTTGACGGTTAGAACCGATTGATTGCCCCTAGAAGTATCAGAGCGCGGGAACTCCCTCGGCCCCGAACTTTCTTCGGGTCACAAGTTTGATTTTTGCCAACGCCATTCGTTTTGCTTAGCGGAGACTTAACTACCGGGGATCCCTCCTGATAAAGGGGCGAAATCCTTCCCGACTTTGATCCCCAAAATCAGATCTCGCGGCAAGATTCACGAGGAGAATAGCGTCAATGAGCCGGCAAGGCGCACGCAACAATAACTCTCGGCGGAGTTGGCCGGGCAAGCTTTTGGGGGGCTCAATCAAGCTTTTTGCAATTCTCTTGGGGGGGCTCGTTGTTCCGGCTGGTTGCCGCCTGTGCGATTCATCCTATGACCACTGCGGGCCACTGGTGAGCATGCCGGGCGAGGAGTGCGACCCGAGCCATCGCGCCGGATCCATTTACAATCAGCAATACCTCCTTGCGGCGCGATCAAGCTCCCCACCGTCGGATAGTTCTAGCGCATACCCCGACCTTTGGGCCGACGCCGAAATCCGCTCGGGGATAATTCTTTCGATTACGGACCGCCCTCTGCATTCCGGTCAGAGCCCGACTCCGCCGGATCAAGCAGGGGATCCTGAGACCGGGCCGGCGCTAATAACCCAGCAAGCCCAGCCGGTGCCTCGAGAGGGTTGGACGGCCATCAATCCACGCTCGCAAAACAAAAGGCGTTGACGTTTTCCAAGCCGGATTGGGAGGACTAAGCGGCCGTAAGCCCTCGCGGGCGAACGGCCGTTTTGGCTTTCGTCCTTCTAGAAAACATTTCGCTTGCAATGGGCGCTGGGAGGAAGGGACGCTTCGTGAGTTGACGTGGCACCATCAAACCGTGGCGGATGTTGCAACATCAAATCGCGCCGGATATCGCTGCAGCGAACCCCGGCGAATATCATCGGATCACCCGCAGCCGAGACCCCACCGAAAGGATGGTGTGCAAGTTTTGAATCTGATCTTGCTCCACCGCAATAACTTGATTTGTTGGGGAAGGTTGTTGTCGGGCAAGATCCGCGGCTCCTCGAATCTGGAGTCGATCGTTCAATTTGATCCAAAAGCTCTCCTCGTTGGCTCCCGACTTGTCTTCCACAAAAAGCGAACTACCCAACTGATTCGTGTCGGGGACGGCCAGCAGGTTGAACCGGCCGGCGTAGAGTCCCTGCAACCGGAGCGTAAGTTCGCGCGTTCGGGTGTCGAGATCCGCGTCAAATGGGCCACGAAGTACCTTCAATCTTTGACCGGGGACTAAATTGGCGGGATCGGAAATTCCGTTGATCCTCGCTAGCAGTTGCCAAGGAACCCCATAACTTTGGGCAATTCGGGGCAAGGTATCGCCGGGTTGGACCACATAAGGTGGCTCGAGCACGCTTTGCGGGGAATAGATCACCGCATAAGCAATCTGGTCCAAGAGGTGCATGATTTGTTGCCGCTCGACCGAGCCAGGGGACAATTGATCGTAATAAAGACTGAGTTTTTCGAGAGCATCGGCGAGATTTCCCTGTTGAATTTCCCGCTGTATCGCCGCCATAAACGTCGAAAAATCGGGCAGCTGAGCGACGGTAGAACCTGTAGAGCTTGTGGAACTTGTCGAGGGATTTACCGGGCGATCCGTTACAGCAGATTGAAGGGAACCTACCCTGGGCTCGACGCCCAAGCGTTCCCTGGTACCGCCGGCTTGCGCGAGATTTCTCTCTTTCGCGAATGCGGAGTCTCCCCCCGAGGGGGTTTCTCCTGATGACCTGCCCGATAGTGGCGTAGCGTTAGAGGGTCCGGAATTCGCCCCGGCAGGCGCGGCGGAAAGAGCGGCGACCGCACCCCCGCCTGATAAGGCTTGGCTATTTCCCCCCGACGAATGTCTCAAGGTAGCCGTGTCGAATGGGTCGCCCATGCTCACCCGAACTTCGTCCGAAAAATTGGCTTGGAACGGTGGGGCAGGTCCTCTGCCAGTGCTTTCCGAGCCAGGGACCGGGAACTCTGGAGTTCGGGGAACCGACTCGGAGTTCCCCTCCGGTGACGAAGAGGCGGTTTGTTCATCAATAGGGGGCGTATGATAGATCGACACATAAACACCCCCGGCAAGAGCCGCCAGCAGAGCGACCACGACAAGAGTTTTTAACGACTTCATAAGCTGCCCTCCATGACCCTACGTTTTTTATTGTAAATTTCGGGGTTTGCTTTCGCCTAAGGCCGAGTATGATTCAGCAACAATCTCAGCGACCGCTTTCAACGAATCCTGCGTGTTTTAGTAGCCGACCTGCCTTAACAGCCGAAATGTATCTACCAGAGTTTTAACGCCGTTAAGCGCCGTTGCTCCCAAGCCTGGAAAGACATACCGATGCCAGCCCCTCAGGACGACAGTCATCGGGGAATCTTGCCGGGCACGAAGACTCCGCGTCTTTGAGTTACGGTACTCAGCGGAAAGAAAACCATCACTTTCAGCGATAGAACTTGAATTGAACGATTCTGTAGCTCACCTTAGGATTTCACCATCAACGAGGAATAAAGCTGTGCGCTTCGACAATGCTGCTCGATCATGGAATCAGTCGGATTGGTTTTATGAGGAGTCTTCGCAGCCGGATTACTACCGAAATCGGAGGACTCGTGCTGAACGTAGGTCCTCGAAACCCGTCGATCCACAAACTTCTCCGCAAGAAGACGAGGAATTGGAACAGTTTGAGTGGGATACCCAAGGAGAAGAACCAGTCTCCATATCCTGTGCCCAATGTGGAATGGAACTTTATGAAGACGCATTTCAATGTCCGCGATGTGGGGCCTATGTCGAGGTAGACACACATCCGCTTTCAGGCCGGCCGCTCTGGTGGATTCTCCTCGGACTGCTGGGGCTGATTGCCACAATCGTGGCTTTGACCGGATTTATGATCCCGTAGCGTTCGTGTATTCCACCCAAATTGAATCCTGAGAACTCGTGTGGCCCCGGAGATTTGAAAGCCGATTTCCGCCGAACGTTGGCACCCTTCAATTTCATGCAGTGTGCACATGCTGAGGAACACTGCACGTGCGTCACCCGCAGTATCCGCACCGTTTACCTTCCTAAACCCTTTTTAAGGCCTGCAAGGCGAAAAAATTGAAAATTTCGGATTTTCCATTTCGAATTTCGAGGGTTCCGGAATCGGTATCAAACCGGATAACCCTGGGTAGCGCGAGGCAGCATGATAGAAATTTCGGCGGAAAAAGGCTACGGCATTTCACGGCCCACTCGAACCCGGAACCCGATGATGAGCAGAAGTAGTTTGGAACTGCGCCGTTGCGTGCATCATCACGAGCGGTACGCCGGCAGCGGAGGTTTTCATGCCAGGTTCGGCATTCTGAAGTTTTTCTTTGAGCGCAGTTCCCTATCCAAAAACGACCCCGTTTTACAGACCCCGCACCGATTCTGCTGGCTTAGGTGATCCGGAAATGGTGCGGGGAATCGCTTGCTTGTTTCGGTGCGTATTCTTTCCTTAATAAATTCGCTGTCTTCCAAGAATAGGAGCCGCCTTAATCTGAAATAGAGCCACCTTAAATCACCAACAGGAATTTTCGGTGACTGGCTGAATCAGTTGGATGCCGACGATCTTCTAAAATTTTTTTCTTTCCAAGACAAGCAAGAAATCCGCTAGAGGGGAGAGCAAATCGGACGTGCTTGTCAGTTAAATTCTTTGAGATTTGAAGTTTTTCTGGAGTACGACGACTCCGCAACTGCGGGAATTGATTATAGAATTAATTTCCTTTTGTAATAGTAAACAAAGTTCATGCAATTTGATGTCTTTGGTCGCTGTCAGATACTCCGATAGTTGAGAGCTCGACGAAAGATGGCCCCGTGTCCGCACCCCGGGTTCACGTGGTTCATCCGGGATTTATGCAAGGCTAAGGGCATATTCAACGATCATCTGAGCGGGTCTAATGTCGGGGTTGCTAGGCTCCGGTTGTTTAGGTTGATCACCTGGTTTTAGCTAATTGCTCAAAATTATTGTGCATTAAATTGACAAGAATTAGACTATTAATTCCCTCAACCGACCATAACTGTCATAACTGTGTCAGCTACCAACCGCATTAGTTACGTATGAGCCTGGATTACCGACGCTAACGTTTCTACGCCCGGAATAGGTGCCGGAAACGGTCGTCCGCTGATGTTCATAAAAAACACCTAGTTTTACAAGATCAAAGAGATCGGTGACCGAACAAGTACGGGGAGTCGGAACCTGCGCAAGTACCCTGGGGTACTAAGCAATCCCCGCAATCCCCAGTGGCTCCAACTCAAATTTCAAATCTTGCCCAATTTAAGACTCAAAAAAGGCGGAAATTTTTCTGCGAAGTTCGATTTGACGATCAAAATGATGGATATTATG
>CAKZMM010000140.1 GCA_937128505.1 uncultured Thermogutta sp. | reverse complement strand
CCGCGATGAACTACGGGGTGGCAATTTGCCAATCGAGGGGACCGGCCCTGACAACCTGTCAGCGATTTGGTTTCGCCGGACATGTAGCCGGCTACTCCCGATTCCGGGCCAAAAGAACGTAGTAAATTAACGTCATCACCGATTGCAAAGTCGCTGCCACGTACGTCAAGGCGGCTGCTGTCAAGACAGCGTTTACATAACGCATCGATGCCGCATCCACCAGCCCCATACGAGCTAAAACGGCTTTGGCCCGCGCGCTTGCGTCGAATTCCACCGGGAGATTGAGAACCTGGAAGAGCACCACACCGGAAAATAGAATTATTCCCGCCCAAATCAACGCAGGCACGCTAAAAACCAGCCCGAAAATCAAGATCCATACGCCGGCACCGCTGCCAAAACTCGCAATACCTACGGCGGCATTGCGCAGGGCCAAAGCAGGATACTTCTGAGCATCCTGGAGGGCATGTCCAACCTCGTGAGCCGCAATCCCCAAGGCCGCAAGCGAACGGCCTCCGTACACCTCAGGACTCAACCGGACTACTTTATCGCGCGGATCATAATGATCGCCCAAAAATTCCCCCACCCTTTCAATACCAACCCCAGAACGCCGCCCCAAAGTTTTCTCGGATCCAATAGGCTCGCTTACCCCAACGAGTCCCGCCGCTGCGAGGATCTCCCGAGCTGCTTCCGCCCCGGAGAGCCGAGCCGGAATCTCCGCCGCACGCGCAAAAGCACTCCGGACCCAAATCTGAGCAATGATCCCCAGTAAAACAGGCGGGCCCACCAAAATCCAAAACAACGGGTCGAACAACCCTATCATCCTACCTTCACCTCCAAAAAAGCCGTTTCGAATTCTTGCGACACCTCTCCTAGCGTTGAAAACCTGGATTCCGGTAACTCATCCGTGTGGAATCACCTCCAAAGCTTCATCCTATAAAGCCGGCAAGAAGATGACTTTTACCATTACCAAATCCGAACCCTCATTTTCTGAAACCTCGCGTTTTTCCGTCCCTTTAGCATTTACGAGGCTATCGCTGAATTTATTACGCACAAACTTCACGCCATAGCAAACCCAATTCGAAGAAACCTCTGACACAGGACACCGAGCCCGCTGCTCGACCTGGCAAAATATCTTGTATACCCCATCTATTCGGTACCCAGCTCGCACCTCCTTGCGTGGATGCCCACTTAAGAATACGTCGCCGGGCCGGGCCGGTCAATGACCCAAGCTAGCTGGCCCAAGGGGACGAACTCCTCCAGTTATCCTCCCGCAAAATCGCAGCAACAGTTAAAAGCGATATCAGCCAGTTAGACTCTGCCCAATACGCTTCCACGGAAACGCACGGCTAACGCGTGCCCGATACGCCCTCTGAATCAAAAAAACGCAATCGTTCACGCTAAACGGATGGCTCAAGCACCAAAGCGAATCCCTAATCGCCAACTCCCTTCGATTATTCCGACGGCAGCACCGTTTCTCGACATCGTGAGAAAACCTGGCAAAAGTCACCATGGGAATTTAGCGGCTAACCAAGATGGATGCTTACCGGGTTACGAATCCTGCACCCTCCCGTCGCGACTATCACCGGCTTGCGGATGCAGTCGGTGAGGACGAGTCTGCTGGTTTTTGGGGCGGGCAGCAGGCATTGGAACCCTGGGCAAGTGGGGGGCATCCAGCGGGGTGGCACCGCGGACCCGCAGATTTCTTCTCTTAATTCACAGCAGCGCTTCCACCCCAAATGGTTTTTGTGCCACGGAATGGGCCAGCGTCGCAGTTGATCGTTACATGCCAACCAGAGCGGCAATCTTTTTGCACCAAGAGGGTTGTCATCGGAGAAACAGATGGAACAGAGCAGGCCGAGCGTTTTGCCGAGCGAAATTCGACACAAGGGGCAACCATCCAGCTTCTTGGACCAAATCGCTGCGTACCGGGTTGAATGGTTCATCTGCACATCGATTTCGCGCAGTGGCCCCAGGGAAGGATTCTTTGGGTAGCTGTTGAGGGTGTGCCCGATGAGGACCGCCTGGCAAGGCTCAGGGCGACCGATTGAGTAGTTTATAGTTTACTAAAAGGACGATTCGCCACGGGCCCATTCTCTCAGGGGTTACCTGACATCCGCCTTGCCAAGGGCCGCAAATAAGCGGCCAGTTGCTCATCGAAGGTGCAATAGGCATCCGACTAGCGGCGGGGCCGCTATCGCGGCTGAATCGGAAGGTGAAACTCAACAAGCATCACCGTGTTGATGGGCTGGGTCTTAGCTTCCTGACCTGTCGCGCAGACAAAGTCGCCCAAACGCTGGGCATGACCTGGCAGACCGGCACTGCGGCCTCCGCAAGTTTGCTTGGTGACCTCCGCCCCTCGTGGATACTCACCGCCAACAACGATGATTCAAAAGTAAATGATTCAAAAGTAAATAACTTATATAGGCGATAACGCCCTCACCCGCCC
>CAKZMM010000139.1 GCA_937128505.1 uncultured Thermogutta sp. | reverse complement strand
CTTGTCTGTCTAAAAATCTTGTCTGCCTAATGTCTAAATATCTTGTCTTGTCTGTCTTGATATATCTGACCAAAAACGGCACCATGAGCACGTTGAAGCCGGGCAAAGTTTCGTTTGGTCACGGTTGCCCCAGCCTTTTAGTTATGCTTGACCTACCCTCGACGCATTCCCGGGGACCCTTGCGCGTGAATACCGCAGGCCGATTGAATCACGAGATTGCGGGATTTGGCTTATTGGGATCAAGCCCCAGTTCCTCAATGGCATGAGGGAGTTTTTCCCGGGGGTATTTACTTAAGTTTGCAAGCTCCGTCAATGCGGCAAATGTAATATTTTCGGCGTCCACCTCGAAGAAGCGTCGCAGCTCACGCCGCGCCTCGCTTCGGCCGAAGCCATCGGTCCCCAGCACCACATACGGTTGCGGAACCCAGGGGGCAACCGTAAGTCCCACGGCGGCGACGTAGTCCAAGGCGGCAATCACCGGGCCGCTTTCTCCTTCGAGTATTTGTTCTAGGAATGAACGGCGCGGCGGCTGGTCGGGGTGCAGCCGATTCCACCGCTGGCACTCTCGCGCATCGCGGTAGAGGGCTTTGTAGCTGGTTACGCTGTAGACATGGCTTGAGACCCCGTACTTTTCCACCAAGATCTGCTGGGCCCGAAGCGCTTCGCGCAGGATGGCTCCGCTTCCAAACAAGACGACCTTCGGATCCCCTGAGCCTACCTTCCGCTCGGAAATCCGGTAGATCCCGCGGCAAATCGCCTCGGAAACGGTGCTGACTGGGCCCGGCGGGATCATCGGGAGGATGGGCATTTCGTAATTTTCATTCATTAACGTGATGTAGTAAAAACAATCTTGCTCCTCGTAATACATCTTGCGGAGCCCGTCGAGGACGATTGCGGCCATCTCGTAAGCGAAACACGGATCATAGGCCTCCACGGTCGGATAGGCGATAGCAAAAAGGTGGCTATTGCCATCCTGGTGTTGCAGGCCCTCGCCGGCCAGCGTGGTGCGCCCCGCCGTGCCTCCCATTAAAAAGCCACGGCATCGCATATCGCCGGCTGCCCAGATCAAATCGCCAATCCGCTGGAAACCGAACATCGAATAGAAGATGAAAAAGGGGATCATATTGAAACCATGAGTCGAATGGCACGTGCCGGCCGCAATGAAGGACGACATACTGCCGGCTTCGGTGATGCCTTCCTCGAGGATTTGGCCATCTTTGGCTTCCTTGTAATAGAGCACGGTGTCGGAGTCCACCGGCTCGTACAATTGCCCCAAGTGCGCGTAGATCCCAAATTGTCGGAACAGGGCTTCCATGCCGAAGGTCCGAGCCTCGTCGGGGACTATCGGCACGATGTAGCGGCCGATGGCCGGATCGCGCATCAGTCGGGCCAAAAGGCGCACGAAGGCCATCGTCGTGGAGACATCGCGTCCTTCGCTCCCGGCAAAGAACTCGGCATAATCCTCCCATCGCGGCGATTTCAGTTTCGCCGTGGGCCGGCGCCGCTTTGGCACGTAACCTCCAAGCGCCCGACGGCGTTCGCGCAGATACTCCATTTCCGGACTATTTTCCGGCGGCCGATAGAAGGGAGCTTCCGCCAGTTGATCGTCGGTGATGGGGATATCGAATCGGTCGCGAAACTGTCGCAATTCCTCTTCGTTGAGCTTCTTTTGTTGATGCGTGATATTCCGTCCTTCGCCGGCTTCTCCGAGGCCGTAACCTTTGATCGTCTGCGCGAGAATAACCGTGGGCGAACCGCGATGCTCCACGGCGGCCTTATACGCCGCGTAGACTTTTACCGGATCGTGGCCGCCACGCCGAAGCCGCCGCAATTGTTCATCGGTCAAATGCGCCACAAGCTGTTCGAGCCGAGGATCTACCCCGAAGAAATGCTTCCGAATGTAGCTCCCAGAGGCGACGGTGTACTTCTGAAATTGACCGTCGACTACTTCGTTCATCCGGTTGACGAGGAGCCCTTCCGTATCTTTGGCGAGGAGGGGATCCCAATCGGAGCCCCAAATCACCTTGATCACATTCCAACCGGCTCCGCGAAAAGCGCCTTCCAACTCTTGGATGATTTTGCCGTTTCCCCGCACCGGGCCATCCAGACGCTGCAAGTTGCAGTTGACCACGAAGATGAGATTATCCAATTGCTCGCGTGCCGCCAGAGTGATCGAGCCGAGGGCCTCCGGTTCGTCGCACTCGCCGTCGCCGAGAAAGCACCAGACGCGGCTTTCGGCGGCATCCGATTTGATTCCCCGATCCACCAAGTAGTGATTGAAGCGGGCCTGATAGATCGCCATGATCGGGCCCAAACCCATGGAAACCGTGGGAAACTCCCAAAAATCGGGCATAAGCCACGGATGCGGATACGAGGAAAGCCCGCCGCCCCGAGCGAGTTCCCGCCGGAAATTGTGCATCTGCTCTTCGGTGATGCGTCCCTCGACAAAAGCACGAGCATAAATCCCCGGCGCCGCATGCCCTTGAAAATAGATTTGATCGCCGGGTAGTTCGCCGGATTTGCCGCGGAAAAAATGATTGAAGCCGACCTCGTATAAAGTGGCGGCAGATGCATACGTGGAAATGTGTCCACCAATTCCCGCTGATTCGCGGTTGGCCCGAACCACCAAAGCCATGGCATTCCAACGGATGATGCTTTTGATCTTTCTTTCGATAGCCCGGTCGCCGGGATACTCAGGCTCCGCTTCCGGCGGAATCGTGTTCACGTACGGTGTGGTGGCACTGGAGATGAAGGGAACACCTTTATTGAAGGCACGCTGCTTCAATCGCTCGAGAAGGTAAAGAGCGCGGTCCCGGCCTTGAGCTTTTAAAACATAATCCAGCGCCTGAAGCCATTCCCGCGTCTCTTCAGGATCAAGATCTTGCGCAAGCCGCGGGAGCACCCCCTCAGGAAGAACGCCCAGGGGCTTTGTCAGCTCACTGGTGGTTGCCATAACACATCTCTCCCTCACGCATCTTTGAATTTTCCGTTCGTTGGTGGACTCGGCAATCGGGATTCCGTTCGCTGGCGGACCCTTCATTCGGATCACCGGAGGCGAAAAATGAATTCAGATGATCGAATTCCGGCAGCACCGATCATCCAACCAAGCGTCGCGGCAAAGGGCTGCCGCAAAGCTTACCGGTCCTTTAAACAAATAGCCAAAAAACTGGCAGAAGACGCATTTGCACCTCCGGTTACCTTTGAGTGCACGCGATTTGCCGTATCGAGCCTCCGCGTCAAAAAGCGAATCAACCTCTTCTTTAACCCGACTCGATATCTTTCGCTCGATCGTGAACTTTATGGGTCGGATCTAATGCCTTGCCCACGCAGTTGAAGGTTTTTTCGTTATGCTTCACCCGTTCTTTCGATCTTCGTTTTGCTCTAGCCCCCCTTTGGAGTTTCAATATGCGCTTGCCCTTCTTTCGATCTTCGATATGCTTTAGCGATTTTTACGATATGCTTTAGCCCTTTTTACGATTTGCTCCAGCCCTTTTTCACGCTTTGCTCTCGCCCTTAGCGGTTTGATTTATGCGTTGCTTGATCGAGCTCGGCAAGCCGCGATAGTGCCTCGTCTTTCAAGGGTCCTTCCAGCTTACGAATTGCCATTTGATAGTAAACTTTGGCAACCCCTTGTTTCCCTTCTTGCAATGCCCTTTCAGCCTCCCGCAGCCACCGCAATCCCTCTTGTTGTCGGGCGATTTGCTCCTGGCGATAAAGCCGGGCAGCTTCGGCAACACTCGGGGCTGGTGTCTCCGCCGAGCTCCGAACCCCTCCCAAGCCCGATTCCACCCCCGAGCCGCCGAGGCCTCCCTCCCGGCTAACAAATCCGGCTGGGGGCAAGCTCTGCGAGGAGGAAGCGACGGCTTTTCCCGCCGCGGCTTTCGAGGAATCATTGCTGCTACCGGTTCCTCCTGCTCCCTCATGCCGCTGAGGATCCGGCTCCTTTGAACCGGAGATACTCCCTTGCCGATTTGCTTCAGGAGCCGGGAGCCGGGCATCCTCGTCGCCTGCAAGAGTGTCGGCTTCCCTACCCCTAAAAGCTCTTGCTACCCGTGGCGGCTCAATGTAACTGAAAGCTCTACTGGTATTAGTCAAAGCTCCGCCGGCATAAGGCGAGACAAAAAGTGGGGGATTACCCGGGGTATTCAGGCCCACCACAGGGACGAAACCCATGACGAAGGGGCTGATCGAAACGTCGGCGAAATAGCCCGGCCCCCATTTAGGCAAATGGAGCATCGGGACACTCGTGACCATGGATCGAGACGATCCTTGGGCACAATGGGCGTGAAAATAACCTGTGGTGTTGCCGTGTCGAAACGCAAATCCCAAACTCGCACCGGAACCCATCGGCGTGGCAGCACCGGGCCAACCTACCGTGGGAGGTGCCCCGCCGAAAGAAAAAAACCAGTTCTTTCCGCGCAAGCCCCACGCCGTGCTGAAGGATTCGAAAAATCCTTCATTCACACCCCGAAACGGAGTTGCAACGACGGCGCTTTGCCCCCAAGCTGAAAGGGGAAAAATTGTCACAAAAACAATAAGAAAGACAATAAGAAAGATCGCCGGCACGCGGTTGATTCCAAGCCCGTGAATAGTCCTGCGGCGGGGGTAGGATCCTTGCGAGCGGAAATGCCCGCCATTGAATATGATGATTTGGCGACTCATCATGGATGGTACCCACCAGCTCGAATAGTGACTTTTAAACAACTGAATCTGTCAACCAATTACCGGCCCAAACCCCGGCTTTGCCCGGCATGCCAACTATTGTGTATTTTATCCGAAATCATTCGCTGCCGGGGAGACATCTTGGCGGACGAAAGTTGCATCGGTGGGTCGGCCGGGAAGATGCCGTCCCTCCACCGCCTCCAAGCCGAGCTCTAACTTTCCGCGCCGACTTGGAGCTAGCAAACTGCGAATTTGCAGCTACTAAACTGCGA
Source organism: uncultured Thermogutta sp. (assembly GCA_937128505.1). Taxonomy (GTDB): domain Bacteria; phylum Planctomycetota; class Planctomycetia; order Pirellulales; family Thermoguttaceae; genus DTLM01. The sequence goes on along the minus strand of CAKZMM010000139.1, from coordinate 30,803 downwards.
AGCATCATTGGGCATAAGAAAAACTGCTTCGCAGACAAAAGAAACAAAAGAATCCGGGTGTTAGAGCCGAAATAGAAAGTTTTTTCTCTAAGCCGCGACGAAAGGAGCCGCTTGTGAAACCGTGGAAGCTTGCGGAAGCAACGTACGGAATAATCCGGCAATATCAGTACGAGGTTGCCGTGTTACCCCTGGGTGCGACCGAACCCCATAATTTGCATCTCCCCTATTCGATGGACACCTTAGAGGGGGATCTCATCGGGGAGAAAATCTGCGAGGCTGCGTGGAACCAAGGGGCGAAGGTCATCCTTTTGCCCACCATCCCTTACGGCACGGTTTCCAATCAACGAGAATTCCCGTTTGCCCTAAACGTTAGGCCGAGTACGCTCGCGGGAGTGATCAGCGACATTATCGAATCCCTGAGTTACCAGGGAATCCGAAAGATCGTACTTCTCAACAGCCACGGGGGCAACGAACTGAAAGCACTTTTGCGCGAACTATACGGGCAGAGTCCTGCTGCGCTTTTTCTGTGCAATTGGTACACGGTGTTCCGCGATTGCTATCACGAGTTGTTCGAAGAGCCGGATGATCATGCCGGCGAAATGGAAACTTCGCTTGCACTGGCTTTTTGGCCGGAATTAGTGCTGCGGGACTCCACGGGGGCTTTGGCGGCCGATGAAGGTTGGAAAACACCTACTCGATTCGAAGCAATCGAGAAAGGATGGGTCAGCATCACCCGGCCCTGGCATTTGTTGACAACGAATGCCGGCGTGGGCAATCCTCACAAAGCGAGTGCAGAAAAGGGGCATCGTTTGGTCCAGTTGCTCGTGGAGCGTTTGGCGGCTTTTTTGGTTCAGTTGTCTCGCGAACCGATGGATGAGACCTTTCCGTTCGCAAGGGGCCACAATTCTGAGACTTTCCGGAGCTGATTACCGCGGTAAACGTACCGCAAGCTTCCCGCATGCCCGGGATCCTTTCCGTGACCTCTGTGTCCGTGAGAGCCGGGCTTAGCTTTCCGCAAACGGGTGAGGATTTGCCGCAAACCGGGCCTTAGCTTTCCGCAAACGGGTGTGGGTTTGCCGCAAACCAGCGTAAGTTCGCCGCAAAACGGGGGGATTTCGGCACAAACCGCACTGCCGTAAAGCTCGCTCCAAGGCCGCCAATTATGGGGAATAGCGGTAGGTTGACGGCAGTTCTTGGCCGCGTTAAACTCTAGCAGGTCTCGTGGGTCATGGGTGGATGAGAACCGCCACGTCCGCGTTTGAAGGCGTGGTCTGAATGCCGTTTGATCGACTTGTTACGAGGAGGGGCGCGAGCAGATCGGCCGAACGGTTTCGTCGTTGGTCTGGCGTGCAGCAGTTTACCTTGTTTCCGAGAATTTCGCTGCCAAGCTAATCTGATCATTGGGGTTTTCGGTCCGAACTTTCACAATCATCCAAACGACGGAGGTGGTAGCAGTGAACGGTCTTTTCGCGCTTGTGGGGGTGTGCGCGCTTCTGGTGGGCACTTGGGCTGGCCAGGTGCGGAGCTGGTTGGATGCAAGCGGAAAGTTCGTGATCCAGGCGGAATTGGCATCTTTTGATGGGACAAGCGTACAGCTAAAAACGCCCGATGGCCAAGTCCTCACCGTGCCTGTGGAGCGGCTAAGCGAGGCGGATCGACAGTATCTTGATCTTGCAGCTCAGCGAACCGCGGCTTTCGGGGGCGCGGAGGCATCCGTGGGTGGCGGGGCTTCGACCGCGACTCCTCAGGGGCAACCCGCGGAATCGCCGGCTGAATCGGCCCTCCTGCTACGATATCAGTGGAAGCCGGAGGTCACTTACCAGTACAAGGTTCATATTGAAGTAGATTTGGGCGATGAGGTTTTCGAGCTCAGCGGAACGCCTCAATACAAGGTGATTTCTGCTGATCCGCAAAAGGCAGTTCTCGCTTTTCAGGGCGGTTTGATGGAGCGAACCCGAGTGAAGGAATCGGCCACCCGCCGCGGCATCCCCCTCCCCTCTTCTTTCCGGCGTTTGGGTCCGCCGGTCTTGCCCTTCTCGCCGATGACCGGGGTTGGTCCTTTCGCAACGATACGGCCGGTGCACCTGACGGTTGATCCCCGGGGAAACATTCTCAAGCAGGAGGGCACGACGCGACTTCCGTTTTTGATCGGACAGTCCGCAGAGTTAATTTTCGAAGTGTTCCCCGAGATGGCTCAAAACCAATGGGCGGTGTCGCGCGGCTCTGGAGTGATCAAGCGGCGAGGTGGGTTTCCGTACTTTGGCCCGATGGCAGAGAGGGACGAGGATTTTGTGCCTGCCCGGGAAAACCTCGTCTATACCCTCGAAAGTCGATCGGGCGATTTGGTGACCATCCGCAAGGAGTACAGCTTTTGGGCCGAAGCCCCCGAAGGGCAGAAGCCTCCTTTCGAAATCCACGGTTCGGGAACATACACCTTTAATGCCAAAGAGGGCGTGCCCCAATCGCTGGAATTTTCGATGGAGCTGACCGTCCGCGAGGATGGCTCGGCGGTGAATTTCCCCATCAAAATGCACTACCATTTGATGACGGAAGGAGAACGGGCCGCGTTGGCCAAGGCGGCTGCGGAAGCCGAGGCGGAAAGGCGACGCCCACTCACGGAGGAAGAGCGGACAAAGGTTTTGGAAAAGCTCCGCTCATCTGATGGTGCCCAGGTGGCGGTGGCGGCAAGCCAGTTGGCGGAAAAAACTCCGGACGCTCCTGACCATGAGGTGGCGAAGGCATTAGTTGAGGTACTTCTGCGGTCAAGGAACGATCATGCGCGGTTCAATGCAGCTCGGGCTTTGAAAAATTGGGCTACCGCTAGTGATGTGCCAGATCTTATTCGGGCTTTAGGTGATGAAAATGCTTTGGTGCGTTCGGCTGTGATTGAAGCGTTAAAACGGTTCAAACCGGAGACGGCCATCCAGCCGGTGGCCGCACAGCTAAAAGATCCGCTGTGTCGAATGACGGCGAGCGCATTCCTCAAAGAGCTGGGACCCGCTGCCGAGCGGACGGTGTTGACACTTTTGGAAAGTGATGACCCTCGAGTTCGCCAGGCCGCTGTGGATATCTTGAATGAAATCGGGTCCACGTTGTCGATCGGAACGCTTGAAAAAGCTGCGCTTGACCCCGATCCGGTTGTTCGCATGAGGGTCAAACTGGCTCTAGACGCCATAAAAAGGCGGCAGTAACTTCGGACCAAAGGCCGGAGATGTTTCTGAAAAAGGGACGACTGGGAGTGGTTCTGGCCCTAGCGGGCCTTCTCGTCTACCTTGTCGTTTTCTGGGCAAGCCCGCTCCCTAGCCTTCCGGCACAGTCGGGGGCTTTATGGCGACGCTTCCATCTTTTGGCCTGGATCCTTTTACCGGAGGAGCTGGTCGCCAGTTGGTGCGGAGAACCGCCGGAATTCACCCTTTCGGACCGCCTTGCGCCACTCGCCCTAGCCGGGGCGATTTGGCTCTGGGGAGGAAGCTTAGGTTGGCTGGTTCTCCGCGGGCTGGGGATCCAACGGGAATGTTCACCTGTTGAAATCTTGTGCTTTTCGCTGGCCACAGGGTTAAGCCTTTTGTCCCTGGGAACTCTTCTCGCCGGATTGTTGGGCGTGTTGCGCTGGCGAATCGGCTTCTGGTTGATTTGGGTTATCACTCTGAGTGCGTTCGGCTATGCGGTTTTTCCGCGGCTCAAGAATTGCCCGAATTTTTTCAAGACTTGCGCGAGGTTTTTTGTTTCGCAGAGTCGCTCCCTTGCCAAGCGATCAGTAAAAGCCGACAAATCAGTAAAAGATGACGGGCAGGGATACCGCCGCAAGAGGAGTTCTGATGAACCTTCTTTACGCGAGGAGACCGAAGGCAATTCGGTCCCGCGTGGTGTGAGCTCATCAAAGCCGGGGAATCGCTCCTCCCCACCCTCGGGTAGCTTGCCTGGTATGCTTGCCGAAAAATTAGTTGACCTAAAATCCTGGGTGGAACGAACCTGCTTGATCGGTGTTGCGGTCTTTGGGGCAGTAATTCTTTTGGGAGGTGTTTTGCCGCCGATTGAGTTCGATGTTCGGGAATATCACCTTCAAGTGCCGAAGGAGTTCTACCTCCAAGGGCACATCGGTTTTCTGCCCCATAATGTCTACGGCAATATGCCGTTAGGGGCGGAGATGTGGAGCCTGCTTGCGATGTGTATGGCCGGCGATTGGTGGCTCGGCGGACTGGCCGGAAAGCTGATCATCGCTTCTTTCACCCTGCTTGTGACGGTAGCGGTCTATGCCGCAGGTAAGCGGTATTTCGGCAGTACGGCGGGAGCTTTGGCCGCTTTTGGTTTCGCCTCGGTCCCCTGGAATATACAGATTTCCACTTTGGGGTTGATCGATGTAGTTTGGGGAGGTTATGCATTTTTGGCTCTCTACTGCCTTTGGCTTTGGCAGGATCGCATGTCAGGGGCCGAAACCAGCTGGAACGCTGTGGCGGGCGTGGCAAGCAATCCTAATGGGCCGGCGCCGCGGAAGAACGCCCGCTTCTTGTGGGTGGTTTTGGCGGGCTTTTTTGCCGGCTCGGCAGCCGCATGCAAATACCCGGCGCTACTACTGGTAGTGATTCCGGCGGGGGTATGGGCCTTCTGGGTTGCGGTGTGGGTCGTCCGACCGGCGGCAAGCCGCACGGCTTTCGGGTTGGGATCGCCGGGGGCAAGATCCAGCAGTTGCACGCAGGGAGCGGAACGCCCTTTGGCATTCTTGGTGGCAAACCTCGCTCTGTTTGCACTTGCGGTATTCATGGCGTGCGGCCCGTGGCTTGTAAAGAACTGGGTTTTGACCGGCAATCCCATCTACCCACTTCTCTTTGAAATTTTTGGGGGCGCAACAAGAGATGCGGAGTTAAACCGGCGATGGGTTCTGGCTCACTCGCCGCCGGGGTTTAGCCTCGCCTTCCTTTTGAAGGATATTTGCCGCATCGGTTGGGCCAGCGAATGGATCAGCCCGTTGGTCTGGCCCTTGGCCATAGCCGGTTTCTCTTACGCTCAAGCTTGCAAACTGAATGACCGGAGATTGAACGGCCGCTTCATGGGCTTGGCGTTGTGGATTATTTTTTGGCTTGTGGTGTGGTGGGCAGGGACGCATCGAATCGATCGGTTTTGGGTTCCGGCACTCCCGGGGCTGTGCCTTTTAGCGGGGTTGGCCGTTCTTTGGGAAGATGTGCTTTGGCGGCGAGGACTTCTGATAGTGGTCCTCGTTGCGGGTGCCTGGAATCTCTTGGTAGTGACGACCGTCGGTGGCGGCTACAACCGATATTTTGTCTCTCTGGAAACGCTTCGGCGTTCGCCGGAGCGGGTGGATCCTTGGACCCTTTATTTCAATACGGAGCCGGGCGTCCGAAAGGTGCTCCTCATTGGCGCAGCACAGGTCTATGATTACGAGGTACCCATCATTTATCACACATGTTTTGACCCGTGCATCTTCGAGCAACTTGCTGCGGGGCGTTCGGCCGAGCAGGTGCACGCAGCCCTGCGGGCCGCAGGGGTGAGCCATATCTTTGTCCACTGGGGCGAAATCCAGCGCTATCGCAGCCCCGGCAATTACGGCTTTTCCGCCTTCATTCAGCCGGAGGTTTTCCAATCACTCGTCGATTCCGGTGTGCTTATGGCGTTGCCTGTGCTCGAGAAGCATTCGAAAGTTGCTTACCGCGTTGCTCCCTGAGAAAAGGCCCCTTCGATGGGACCGGAGCGGGAGGGAATATTGTTTTCAAGACGCGGACGATTCGCAGAGTTCGCCGTTCCGGCATGGCTCGGAGCTCATCTTTGAGTTGCCTGATCCGAGAAGATCAAGCGGAGAGAGGAGCAAGTCTTATGATATCACAATTTTCGTCAATTATTGCCATTTTATTCGAGACAAATTTATTCGAGACAAATTCAGCAAAATCGGAAAGTGACCCCGACGGGATTTGAACCCGTGTTACAGGCTTGAAAGGCCTGTGTCCTAACCTGGCTAGACGACGGGGCCGCGGTCTTTGGATTACTTTTACCTCACGGGCAAGTCCCTGCCTTGCAAAAGGGGCGGCTGAGACATCCCATTATGAACCGCTTTAATTAATATGAGGTGCTTTAATAAATAAACGGCTCCTATGGAGCCGCATATCGTACGCCACTGCAAAAAGTATACCTGTTCGGTCCTGACCGTCAAGCACACTCTCTCGATTCGATGGGCGGCAAAAATCGGTATCGGAGCCTCGGTACCGGTGAAGAGGCGTCGAGGCTTACCTCGTTCGCCGGCAGGTTTGATGGGGATTCAAACCGCTCAACTCAAGCTGCTTGTATGTCGTCATTATTTTTCTCGTTGTCAGAACCCTTAAATGTTATCCCCCTGTGCCCTCAAAAGCTGGATCGGCATCTGCGCTTTTTGCCGGTTTGAACGGCTGATATGCCCGTGCCCTCGGAGCCGAGACACAAGTGCGGTGTTATCTTTCTTCCATGGAGAGGATACGCGGGTGTGTGTCCTCGGAGCCGGAAGCATTCCTTTCCAGAGTCTTACTTTCCGCAATCGCAAGATGGCATTTTTGGAAAAGAAGGGTGAAATCGGAGAGTAGGGATTGAATCGGAAAACTGGGGGCAATCGGGAAGCTATCTGCCGTAAATCAGGCTGCCGGGGATATGCCGACATCAAAGGTTTTCGTCTGCCCCAATATCGAAATTTATTTCCTCTCATTGTTGAGAAAGTGGATTACAAAACTCAATTGACTTCTTGAGCGATCATCCATGAACCGCCGATCCCCCCGCAATGAAAAGAATGAAAAGATTTCGCATTAACCGAAGAGATTCGCGTAAATCAAAGAGGTCTCGGTTGGGGGCGTGAGTATAAAGGGACCTAAAGCACCAAATGGGTCGCAGCAGCCGGGAATGCCCGCGGGTGACCATCACACTGCGTCCAAATTGCGACGACAGCGGGAGGCTGCGCGATTTCACCCATCGGTTTCACCCCTCGGTAAGTGTGAAAACACGAATGCTTTGTTGCTGTTAATTGAGATGTCAAGGTACGGTTGTTGCGATCAATGGAAATATCGGAGATTTCCAGGTACGGTTTTCTGCGCGAAAAAAAAGTCGCGCCCAGCGATGGGCGCGACCTGCGCAACTCCTTTTGACGCTGGTTTACGATGAAACCCTCAAGTTGCTTGGGAGGGCGTCGCCTCGGAGGAAGACTCGGTCGATTTGTTCTGAGATGCTTCGGGTTCCTGACGCTTCTTTTGCTCTTGGCGGATCAACTCCAACACTTCTCGCCGATGCACGGGGACATCCTTGGGCGCCTCGACCCCTAAACGGACCTTGTCGCCCCGGATATCCACCACGACGATCGTGATGTCGTCGTTGATCACGATGCTTTCGTTCTTTCTTCGCGACAAGACCAACATAGCTCAATCCTTTATGAAGACAGGCCAACTCGCGTAACGGCGGTAGATGCCCGGCGCATGCACCCTTTTACACTGCTCCATCACGCTAACATAACTCAAGCAAACGTGAGCGTCAAGAAACCTCCTTTAATTTCGCAAGCTCAGCGCAAGAAAATTCCGTGCCAGAACGGTCGCGGATGTCCCGAACTAGAAATTTTGGCGAAAAAACCTGCACTATAATTACGAAACATAATTCCTATAAATAACGATTTATTATTTTGAGTGTAACCACCAGACTTATCCCTTCGCGGTTTATTCAATAAGATTCGCTAGATTGCCTAGCTCGGCTAGGTTGTGACCGGTCACGCCGCCGTTGATCCGAATTCCAATCTCGGGGCAGTTAGAAAGGTGAATGGGGGGCAAAGCGGCCAGGAAGCGTCCCTTTACACAGGGAACCTCTGTTGAAACAAGAGTTGACGCTTGGCGCGGAAATGCCGACGAGCACCGGTTAACGAGGGTGCCGCATTTGTCGAACGAAAATAGCTGAACAAAAATCATTTAGCATTAGGAGACAAAAATCATTTAGCATCAGGAGACAAAAATCATTTAGCATTAGGACAACGCGAAATCGCCGCGTAGAGCCGAAATCACCAAAGGGAAGACACGCGGTCGCGAAATCGCCAAATGGAAAAGCCATAAAAGATTAAAACAAGTTCAGTCACTCAACACCGCCTCATCGCTTTCTAAGGTGCGAAGCAAATGCGCAGGGCGCTCTCCTCAGCGCCACATCCTCCGGAAGGAATCGGTTTCGCAAGAGCGTCTTGTTGGGGGGAATCCCACTTAGGGATCGTCTGGGAAGATCTCGGTTAAAGATCGTCTGCGAAGATCCCAGTGAGTGATGGGAACCAATCCCGCCGCAAAAACCCCGCGCACTCTACTGACTTTTTCCGAAGTGCTTGTCCGCGAAAGCCAGGTACTGCTCCCAGTCGTAAGTGGTAACATCGTGCTTTCCACGACGAATGTGGTAAGCAATCTGCCCATGAACCGGTTGATCTAAGCCGGGCATTTCATCCGCAGGCAATCCTTCGGTGCCCAAAAGCCGGTAAACCGGAGCCGCGGCCTTGGCGGCCAGGAATTCGCCGCGCGGATCAGCCCAAAGGTCCTCCTCGGCACTGGCAATGTAAACCGGTCTGGGAGCAATCAAGGCGATGAGCATGTGTTGATCCACCGGCAACTCATCTTCCCGGTCAATGAACTGCTTGAAGTTCTCACAGAACCAATGGGGAAAACCGCGGTTGATATGTCGCAAGGTTTCGCCAAATCGCCGCCGACTTAATGCCGCACCGCCACAGCCGGAATTGTTGGAGATGACGATGGCGAATCGCTCGTCTTGAGCCCCGGCCCAAAGAGCCGTCTTTCCCAGCCGGGAGTGTCCCATCACGGCAACCCGCTTGGCGTCCAAGTCGGGGTCCGTCTCGAAATAGTCCATCGCACGGCTCAGCCCCCAAGCCCACGCGCCGATGGTGGCCCATTCATCGGGGGCCGGTTGCGTCTGACCGGGCTTGTAAAAGAGGGGATGCACCCCGTTTTTGAACCCGTCATGAAAGTCAGGATCTATATCTCCGTAATAGCATGTAGCCAGCGCATAGCCCCGGCTTAAGATCAATTCCACCGGCCACCGCCGGCTTGCCGTACCACGAGAGGCCTCGGTGGCGCGATTGTCGACGATCCCATAGTCGGGACTCGGCCGCATCCAAGCCTGCGACAAGGTGATGCCCGGATCCGGGTGAATCGAGTGGTTGCCGTAGAAATTTAGTCCCATGAAAAGCGGTACCGGGCGGGCAACTCCGTTTGGAATATAAATCAAAAGGTGCATGGCCGGACCATCCGCGGATTGAGTGAAATGGATGGTCACCTCTTTTCGGATGGCTTTCCCCTCCAGGGCCTTCGGCTCCACACTTGTTACCTCGAAGCGCATCTCGGCAGGTCGCCCCGGCGCTTTACCGTACACATAGGTCTGAAATAAAGACAGGATTTCCGGCCGACGCTTTGCGAACCAGGTTTCCGCGTCCTTGACCGGTTGTCCATCCAGACAAATCAGAGGATCCGGCAAGGTGTAAGCAGGGACCTTGCTCTCATCGTAATTGACATCGGTGCGCTGAGCCACAGCCGGGGCCCCCCACCACACCACGCAGCCTAGAGCGAAGATCCACCGAGTTAAGTGATTCGCCGTATACCGCGAACTCATGCTGATGCCTCCTCAGATCTCTGGAGCCTAAAGCGATTTGTGAACCGGTGGCCTTTCATTCCCGCACAATTTGCCCGAAAGATACCTCGGCACCCCAAGCGGCTAATCGTCCTTTTCGTCCGCCGGCACATCATTTACTCCCGCGGTACATCATGGTGACTGTCACCGCGCAGGCCGGAGGCGGTGATGGCCCATCATCCGCCATGTCTGAGTTCTGACATTATTGTCGACTATTATTGCCGATTGATATTGCCGACTGAGTTGTGACATTCTCGCCGCACAAGCCGCACGCAGTTTTCTAGCCATCGGAGCCTGGCAACCCGCGGCCGAATGGTTGGTTGCTGAGCAAGCGGCGAGCTGAATCTCTTCCATAGCCTTGTAGGCAATTCCAGGAAATGGTTGCTGCGCAAACGGGGGCGGAAACCTGGCTTATGATCGGCCGATCAGCTCCCGGTTTTCAAAGTTAAGCTTCCTGCGCAGAAGTGGCATCTAAATCCGACCGGCGTGCGGTTGAAATCGGAGGCTGAGGGCGGCGACTTTCCTCCGGCAGGGTCCCCGGCACAATGGCAGGTCCGGAGAGATTCGCTTCAATGACCGCCCGCAATTCCTCCGTATCGAGGACCTCTTTTTCAATCAAACGTTCCGCCAAAGCTTCTAAGGCTTTCCTCCGGGATTGGAGGATTTCCCGGGTTTTGGCCAGGGCCTCCTCGATGATACGTCTGATTTCCTGGTCGATTTCGCGGGCCGTCATTTCGCTGAACAAACGTTCCTCACCCGGCTCCATGAGCCGTCCGACGAGAAATCGGGATCGGTGCTCGCGAAAGCTGATGCGGCCCAACCGGCTCATCCCATAGTCCATGACCATGGCTCGGGCAATCTCGGTGGCCCGTTCCAAATCGTTTTGCGCCCCGGTGGAAAGGTCGTCAAAGATCAGCTCTTCGGCGACCGACCCAGCTAGTAAGACTTGGATCTGGCTTTCCAGCTCGCTGCGGGTCATGAGGTAACGATCACCTTCCGGTCGCTGGAGGACGTAACCTAAGGCGGCCAATCCCCGGGGGATGATCGAGACTTTTTGTATCGGATCGGTATTGGGCAGGCTATAGGCGACTAGCGCGTGGCCACTTTCATGGAAAGCGATACGGCGTTTTTCTTCGTCGCTAATGATCCGCTGCTTTTTCTCCAAGCCGGCGGTGACCCGCTCTACTCCTTCGACAAACTCTTCCATCGCCACGGCGGACTTGCCTTTTCGGGCCGCCAACAAAGCCGCTTCGTTGACCAAGTTGGCCAAATCGGCACCCACGAAGCCCGAGGTAATGGCCGCCACCCGAGCTAAATCCACCGATTGATCGAGTTTCACATGCCGTGCGTGGACGCGGAGGATTGCTTCGCGCCCCCGGAGATCTGGCCGATCAACCAGTACATGGCGATCGAAACGTCCCGGTCTCAGCAAGGCGGGATCAAGGGTTTCCGGCCGATTGGTAGCCCCCAAGACAATGACCCCGCTATTGCTGCTGAAACCGTCCATTTCCACCAGGAGTGCGTTCAAAGTCTGTTCCCGTTCGTCATGGCTACCGACGACGCTCATGCCCCGAGTTTTTCCCAGGGCATCCAATTCGTCGATGAAGACGATACACGGAGAATTGGCCTGGGCCTGTTGAAACATATCGCGAACTCGGGCCGCCCCCACTCCCACGAACATCTCCACGAAATCGGAGCCTGAGAGACTGAAGAACGGTACGCCGGCTTCCCCGGCGATCGCCTTGGCCAAAAGCGTTTTTCCGGTGCCGGGTGGTCCCACTAACAGAACACCGCGCGGAATTCTGCCGCCCAAAGCCCGAAACTTTTCGGGGGTCCTTAAGAATTCAACGATTTCGCGGACTTCCTCGACCGCTTCGTCAATTCCGGCCACGTCGGCGAAAGTCACGCCGATTTGTTCCCGCATGAAGAGTTTTCCGCGGCTTCGGGCGAAAGCCATGGCCCCGCCAGGACCCCCGATTCGCCGCAGAATGATAATGAACAAAAGGGCGGCTAAAGCAATCGGCAGTACAAGCGAAAGGGTGTATTGCCAGGGGCTTGGAGGGTCCTCCGCACGAACCTGAGCGAAGCCCTTTTCCTTCAGCAAGCTGAACAAATAATTGTTGTCGTTTTCTAAACCCAGCCGAGAGGTGCGAAACATCACACGCGTTTGTGGGGGCTGGCGTGTAGGGGCTAGGACCTCGCGGGTGACCCGCCCCGTTATTTGATAGGGGCCGATTACCAGCTCGGATAACTCGGAATATCGGACGCTGATCGTCTTTCCGCCGCTCCGCTCTGCGACCTCGATAGCCGCGGATGGATTCAGGGTGGGCGAGCCTTGTTCGATGAGCGAAACCAACTCGGAGTACGGGATTTCAACCCGGTTTATTGAGCTGGTCAAATTCACTGCCAATAACACGCCACCAACGACGAGAAGTCCGATCCAAAAGGCACCGCTCCGCCAAGGGGAACGAGGGGGTCTTCGGTCGGGAGGACGCTCGGAGGTCTTCCCGGGCTTTTCGGGAGAAGAATGGTCTTTATTTGCCGGTTCGTTTGTAGAGCTCATAATCCACCTTGCATGAGGGAAATATCGCTGACAAGCGATAACTTATTTGCCAATTATTGCTCCTGCCTCTGGCCGAATAAAGCTCTGGCTCAAACTGAATAGACCTGAGGAAGCATTGCCCCCCTCATTTTTTTAATACGATTGGTTTCTGGTGGTTTGTATAGATGTGGTTTCTAGTGTTTGTATAGATGGTTACCGGTGTGGTTTCTACCGAGCAAGCGATGAGTCCAGAAATGAGTCCGCGGCTCCGGGCGGCAGATTCCAAGCTCAAGAGAGGATAGCTTTCTCAAAAGCGTAGCTAACAGTCTGACGGAGTATGTGGAGAGGGGGAACTTCCGGGGGAGGCAAGTCTTGGCCGATCGCATGGGAAATTGCTGCGGCGATTTTCCAGCGGAAGGGGACTACTCCAATGAGCCGGCAAGGGGGCTTAAGTTGCCGCCGGGTCGGACTGGAAATTAAAATGGACTAACGAGATTTCAAAAGCAAAAGATTACTAAATCGCTCGCGGAAGAGATTTTTCGAGGATGTCGGAGCGTCGGAGGGTAGCCATTTTAGGCTCCACCGGTAGTATTGGTCGCAGCTCGGTGGAGGTGATTCAAGCTTCTGGCGATTGTCTGGAAGCCGTGGCTCTGGTTGCCAGGGCCGATGTGGCTCAACTTGCCGAGCAAGCATGGGCCTTACGCCCCAAATGGGTAGTGATTGTCGATCCGGAGGTGGCTGCGGGGCTTTGTGACATTAAGTTTCCGCCTGAAGTTGAGATTTTGTTTGGAGCCTCGGCCGTCAATAAGATCGTGCAGAGTTCGGAGGTTGATGTCGTTCTTTCAGCCATCGTGGGTCGGGCGGGTTTGGAGGGGACTTGGGCCGCTTTAGAGGCTGGAAAAACAGTAGCTTTGGCAAATAAGGAAACTTTGGTCGTCGCAGGACATCTGGTGAAGGACTTAGCCCGAAAAACCGGGGCCACCATCTTTCCGGTCGACAGCGAACACAGCGGCGTATTCCAAGCCATTCGATGTGAGGGAAAAGAGCACATCCGCCGCGTCATCTTAACGGCCAGTGGGGGACCTTTCCGGACTTATCGCCTGGAGGAATTGGCTTCGGTTACCGTCGAGCAAGCCTTGGCCCATCCCACTTGGCGAATGGGCAAGAAGATTACGATCGATTCAGCCACGTTGATGAATAAGGCATTAGAGATTATCGAGGCGCGGTGGCTTTTCGATCTGAGACCGGAACAAATTGAGGTCCTCATTCATCCCCAATCGGTTGTACACGCGCTGGTGGAGTTCATTGACGGTTCGGTGATCGCGCAGCTTAGTCAGCCCGATATGCGGTTACCCATCCAATTAGCCCTACTTTGGCCGAAGCGTCGGGAGGGGATGATTCGGCGTTTAGACTGGTCGGAGATCCGAAAATTGGAATTTGAGCTGCCGGATTTGGAGCGATTTTCCGCAGTTCGACTCGGAATTCGCGTCGCGGAGATGGGCGGAACCGCTGGCGCGGTGCTCAACGGGGCCAACGAGGCCGCCGTGGATGCTTTTTTGTCGGGGAGGTTGAAATTCGATCAGATCGTCCCTTTGTGTGAATCCATTTTGGACCGACATCCTTTCGAGGCTTATCCCAGCTTGGAACGGGTGTTGGAGTTAGATCATTGGGCTCGTCAGGAGGTATTCCATTGGGTTGGCAATTGATTTTGGCAACCGCGACTAACGGCTCGTGGATCGTGTTTTGGTATAACGTCGCGGTGGTGCTTTTGGGTCTGAACTTGGTCATTCTCGTCCATGAATTGGGGCACTTTCTTGTCGCGCGGTGGTTCGGCGTCAAATGCGAGAAGTTTTACATTTGGTTCGACATTTTCGGTCTTCGTTTCTTTCGATTTCGGTGGCGGGACACAGAGTACGGTTTAGGCATCCTCCCTTTGGGGGGGTACGTGAAGATGCTTGGGCAGGAGGATAATCCGGCCCGAATTCGTGCCGAGATCGAACGAGCGAAAGCGGCGGCCGCGGCCCAAGGCAGGAATGATCCTTCTGTGGATGATCTCAGTGAGCGGCTACTTTACGCCCCCGACAGCTACTTAGCACAGAGCGTACCTCGACGAATGGCTATCATTTCGGCCGGCGTGGTGATGAACGTCATTTTCGCCTTTCTTGCGGCCGTCGTTGCTTACTGGTTGGGGGTCGAGCACCAGCGATGTGCCGTGGGGGCGGTGTTCCCGGGAGAGGCGGCTTGGCGGGCCGGGGTGCGACCCGGCGATTTGGTCTTGGAGGTCGCTGGAAAGCCGGTCAGTCGGTTTAGCGATCTTCAGCGGGCCATTTCGGTCGGGGATATCGACCATGGGGTCACGATGGTCGTTCAACGCACCGATTTGTCGGGGAAAGAGGAGCAAGTGTCGCTCCTTTTGCATCCGGATCGTTTTCGGCCGGCTCCGACGATCGGGGTGACGAACGGCTTTTCGAATCGATTGAGCTGGTGGTATCCGGCGATTCCGGGCTCGGCTGCCGCGATCGCTCAGCCCGTGTTTAAGCCGGGTGACAAGGTCGTGGCAATCAACGGTCAACCGGTTTCCTCCTATGCTCAGATTCATGCCGTCTTGGCTCGCTGGCCGGATCGTACGTTGGAAGTTACCGTCGAGCGTGCTAATCCCGGCCAGGAGGCTTCGCCATCCGGCGGTGCCGGTACGAACGCTCCGGAGTTGATTCAAATATCACTTCCGCCGGCATCGGTACGCGATTTGGGCGTCGTGATGCAAATGGGCCCGATTGTCGCCGTACAGGAAGGATCGGTGGCTTTCGCAGCTGGGATCAGGGAAGGCGATATTTTGGAGATGATCGACGGCAACAAGATCGGCGATCCGCTAAGGATTTCCGATGAATTGCGCCGGCTTGCGGACCAAAACCGGTCGGTGCGGTTGACGGTGCGAAGGTCTGAATCTGCGGAGCCGATTGAGGTGGAGCTTCGCCCAGAGCGTGCCGCCTGGTTCGACACGCCGTTAGGACCGGATAGCCCGGCGAGCGTTCCGGCGTTGGGGATCGCCTTCCGTGTGCCTCCTGTGGTTTCTGCGGTCAGAGCCGGCTCTCCCGCAGAAGCGGCCGGTCTGCGTCCAGGGGATCGAGTAACGGAAGTGGCGATGCTCCTTCCGAACGATGACTCGCTCGAAAGCGGCTCCGGCACGAGCAATCAGAGGCGTAATGGCACACCGTATACGCTCAATCTCGAATCCGCGGAAGCGAGTTGGGCGATTGTCTTCTCCGAACTTCAAAATACCCCGGCCGGGACTAAAGTGCGATTGAAATTGAGCGATGGACGCAGCGTCGATCTCGAGCCGCAGATTGTGGCGGACTGGTTCCACCCGCATCGAGGGTTGGTTTGGGCTCCCCTTACGTTTCAATTGAAAGCGCAAAATGTGGGAGAAGCCCTTTGGCTGGGCGGGCAAGAAACCACCGACGCCTTAACCCTGATTGTTCGGGCCCTGCAAAAGCTCGGCACGGGGCAGGTATCTCCGAAAGGTTTGACCGGGCCGGTAGGAATTGCCCAAATTGCCTACGGGTATGCCTCCGAAGGTTTGGCGATGTTCTTGATCTTTCTCTGCCTGATCAGTGCTAACTTGGCAGTACTGAATTTCATCCCCATTCCGGTGTTAGACGGGGGTCACTTCGTCTTTTTGACCTACGAAGCCATCCGCGGTAAGCCGCCGAGCGAATCGGTGGTGACCGGGCTTACCTTTGCCGGGCTCATCTTTTTGTTGGGGTTGATGATCTGGGTCACCGGGATGGATGTGATGCGTCTGTTCGGCAACTAGGACCCGTCGTATGATCCTCTGTGCGTTAGGAGTTCTCCAACCCGGGGTTCCCGCTCGATGTCGGCGATAAGAAATCTGCGAGGAATTCTGGAGCCGTTCCAGTTTGCCGGGACCGGCTAAAAACCGAATGGGTACAAACCTGATCTTTCTCGGTCGTTGATCACCGGCAAGGCAGTGACGGTCATGACCTTCAGTCATCGCTTTCAAAGGCACGATTGTCGCAATCTTTTAAGGGTGTGATTCTAGCAATAGGACAGAGTGGTGAGGGCGTTTCAGCGTTTCATGATTTTGTCGATAGAGGGATACTCTGTTGGCTGAACCGCTGCTTTTGAGCACGTGGCACTTTGGGCAGATAGCTAACCGTGCAGGTTGGCCCCATTTGCTGGCTCCTGATGGCTCGGCCTTGGATGCGGTCGAACAAGCGTGCCGGGCCGTGGAGGAAGACCCCAGGGTAACGAGCGTGGGTTACAGAGGCTTACCTGACCTGAAGGGGCAAGTAAGCCTGGATGCTGCCATCATGCTTTCGCCGAATCGCTGTGGGGCGGTGGCGTATGTCCGAAGATTTGTGGAAGTGATCTCAATCGCCCGGCGAGTTATGGAGCAGACGCCCCATGTGTTGCTGGTAGGAGAGGGGGCGGAGATTTTCGCGCAAAGTCAAGGCTTTCGGCCCCGCAGCCCCCGGGCAGATGAGCGGACTGCGGAGCTTGCGTTGTGCGAGCATCATGGTGCCGAAGATCGAGAGGCGATCCATGCCCGGGATCCTAGGCACCCGCATGTTAAAGATGGAGAAACTTCGCCTGAGGCACATTCCGGACTAGCGGCCGACGGAGGCCGTGATGCAGACAGCAGCCACGATACGATCGGCGTGATTGCCCGGGACTGCCGAGGCACACTGGCCGCGGGTTGTTCTACCAGCGGTTTGGCCGGGAAGATGCCCGGCCGGGTGGGGGATTCGCCGATTGTGGGGCACGGGTTATACGTTGATCCTGGGGTGGGGGCTGCGGTCGCCACTGGGCACGGGGAATTGATGATGGCGATCTGCGGAAGTTTCCTCGCCGTCGAGGGGATGCGGCGGGGGTTATCGCCCCAAGAAGCCATCGCGGAAGTGCTGCGGCGGATCGCCGAGTGCATCCCCGATCGCGGCGACCGTCAAGCGGCTTTTATCGCCCTGGATAAGGCGGGGAAATGGGCCGCGGGTGCCATGCGGCCGGGCTTCCAGGTTGCCGTGCGTACTCCGGCCGGTGAACAGCTGGTGATTCCCGATCTCGTCTTTTCTGACGGATCCGACTGAGACGACATCGGGTTACGAAAGCTCGTGATCGCGGACACCCGCCCGATTTTCCCATCGCTAGGCACCCCTTTCGGGATACAGCTCAATGTTATGGGGGTTGAGCCCAAGGGGGTAAGGATTGTGCATAAGCGGGTAAGGATCTGTGCACGAGGGGATAAGCGTATCATCGAAGGATAAGCGATGAGCGTATCATCGGAGGATTAGAGCATCATCCGCGGATGAACATGCGGCTCATACCCACGATGGGATCTCCCGACCCACTCGCTCTGGAGATCGCGTTCACGTTGAATCGAGTTGACGCCCACGTTGAATCGCTTTGACGCCGAAACGCTTTGACGTTGAATCGCTTTCCCATTATGGCTAAGTGGCTTAGATAAGTTTGCACAATGCTTTCCGGCTCACTGGGAAGAGAAGCTTTCTGGATTACCGGGAACAGAAGCCTTCGCGATAACCGGGAAGAGAATCTTTTTGAATCACCGGCGAGAGAATCTTTCCAAAAAACCGGTAAGAGAGCCTCGTAGGTTCACCGTGAAGAGAAGATCGAGTGGCTTGCAGGTTAGAGTTCCGCTCCTTCGTTTTGGCTTTTTGGTCTTGGCTTTACGATCCGCGGGTCCTGCGCGGCTGCCGAGGTCTCAGGGTTTGGTCCGAGGCGAACTTTCGTGCCCCCCGGCGTCGGCCTCGGCCGGAGCGATACAATTTCACCTCGCTCACCGGTTTGCCGATTTGCTCGCGGAGTTGCTCGATCCGATCGCGTAGTGCTGCGGCCCGCTCGAATTCCAAAGCCTCGGCTGCGGCCAACATTTCCGCCTCCAATTCGGCAAGATATTCCTCTGTGATGTAGCGAACCTCGTCCTCCCAGCCGACGACGGCGTACGACCGGCTTCGGGCGGCTGCTTCCGCCTCGATACCTGCCTGGATCGCCTTACGGATCGTTTCCGGGGTGATACCGTGCTCGCGGTTATATTGCTCCTGAAGCTTACGACGGCGCCGGGTCTCCTCGATGGCTCGCTGCATGGAGTCGGTCATCGTATCGGCGTAAAGGATGACGGTGGCGTTCACATTTCGGGCCGCGCGGCCAATGGTTTGAATGAGCGAGGTTTCGCTTCGCAGAAAACCCTCTTTATCGGCATCGAGGATGGCCACCAGGGATACCTCGGGTAAATCCAGCCCCTCCCGCAACAGGTTCACCCCCACCAATACGTGGAAACGCCCGGCCCGCAGATCCCGCAGCAATTCGACCCTTTCGAAAGCATCCAACTCGCTATGGAGCCACTTACAACGAATGTGCTGCTTCGTGAGATAATCCGCCAAATCTTCCGCCAATCGCTTGGTCAGGGTGGTTACCAGCACGCGTTCCCCCACGGCAATCCGACGGTGGATCTGATCGATCAAGTGCGGGATTTGCCCCTGAGCCGGGGCTACTTCGATGATCGGATCGAGGAGGCCCGTCGGGCGGATCACTTGCTCGACGACGCGACCTTGCGATTTTTCGATTTCGTATGGACCCGGGGTGGCTGAAACGAATATGACTTGATTGATCCGAGCTTCCCATTCCTCGAAGGTCAACGGGCGATTATCCAGGGCGCTTGGCAGCCGAAACCCGTGCTCCACCAAGGTGAGCTTCCGGCTATGATCCCCGTGGAACATCCCGCGAATTTGCGGCACCGTTACGTGCGACTCGTCGACGAAAAGCAAGAAATCCTCGGGGAAAAAGCTGAAAAGGGTATCCGGCGGAGTTCCGGGGGGCCGACCGGAAAGCGGGCGACTATAATTTTCAATCCCCCGGCAATAGCCGACCTCTTGGAGCATTTCGAGGTCGTAGCGAGTTCGGGCCAACAGGCGTTGGGCCTCGAGGAGTTTCCCCTGGCTACGCAGCTCCGTTACCCGCTGGTTGAGTTCTGCCTCGATCTCCTGGATCGCCTGGGCCAAACGCTCGGAAGGCATCACAAAGTGTTTTGCGGGGTAAATCACTACTTCTGCCAAGCGAGAGACCACTTCGCCGGTCAGGGGATCAACCCGCGATAGCTGCTCGATTTCATCCCCCCAGAACTCCACCCGAAAAGCGTAATCTTCGTAGGAGGGGAAAACCTCGACACAATCGCCGCGGACACGGAATCTACCGGGTCGAAACTCCAGGTCGTTTCGCTCGTATTGGACGTCGACCACGCGGGCCAAGAAGCGGTCACGATCCATCCGCTGGCCCCGGCGGACGGTCACCGCCATTTGAAGGTAATCCTGGGGGCTTCCCAACCCATAGATGCACGAGACGCTGGCGACGATGATCGCGTCCCGACGAGACATCAGTGCGCTAGTCGCCGCCAAACGCAGGCGATCGATGTGCTCGTTGATCGAGGCATCCTTCTCGATGTAGATGTCCCGCTGCGGGATATACGCCTCCGGTTGATAGTAGTCGTAATAACTCACGAAGTAATGCACCGCGTTGTGCGGGAAAAACTGTTTGAATTCGGCATAAAGCTGGGCCGCCAACGTTTTGTTATGCGACATGACCAAAGTGGGCCGCTGAATGTTGGCGATCACGTTGGCCATGGTGAAGGTTTTTCCCGAACCGGTCACCCCCAGCAACACCTGAGCCTTTCGCCCCTCCAAAATGCCCTGGGTCAATGCCGCAATGGCTTTCGGCTGATCTCCGGCCGGCTCATAGGGGCTGACGAGTTTAAACATCAACCTCGTCCTTTCAGAATCTGAAGATCATCTATTATTCTAAATACGTTCCTCTGCCCGAACGGTTTCCTTCAAAGAGCGAATCTCGACAAGCCGATATGTAGGGGTCGATGTTAATTCCGCAGAAACGCGGTCAACTCATTACGAAGCGATCATGCCAATTTGCGACTTTCAACTCCGCGAAGCTCGATTGGTCCAACTGCGACTTTTGAGCCACGGTTTCTTGACCTGTGATTTCTTCGATCTGAGTTGGCTAATTTCAGCTGGTTCATTTCAATTCGCCGGTTGCGGTTTTTTCTTTACTGTTTGCTGTGCTTTATTCCATGTGATTTATTTTAGGGGAATTTTTCGCCAATCTGAAAAAACCGCCGCGCGAGAAACACCTCCGTTTTTAGCTTTCCTTTCTTGCCTCCTCTTACCATCATAGTATGCGCGATGGAAGCACGCCGAGTGTGTGGAGGTTGCCCCCAAAGCGGGCAACACCCGCCGATATCCATATCATCCCCATCATTGATCAAAATATGGAGAATCCCGAGTATATTGGGCGATCCCGAATTCATTGGGTGATGCCGAGGGTATTGGGTGATCCGAAGTGTATCGGGCACTCCCAAGTATATTATGAGCGATCCAAAGTAGGGGAGGGGAGCAGCCCGGATCGGCCGGAAATCCGCGGTCGAGGGTACCGGCCGAGAAACCTGTAGAAAAAGGCGGTCACTAAACCCGGAAAGAAAGCGATTAAATTCGGGATTCCCGAGTTTTTGCGATTGACGGTCGGGCTCGGGCGTGGAATGCACGGTTTTTTTCGCCACTTCCCCTCGCTTGTAACGAGCGGCATGTGTGGGTTTATCGAAGCAGGGAGGTGTTCATCATTGGTTAAGTTAGTCGCGGGATTTTTCAAGGACGTGGCTCCACGCGGTTGGCCGACGAGGCGTCTTCGCGGGCTTGCTCCACGCGGTGTGTTCAGGAGGTTGCTCGACGGGGTGTCTTGGCAAGGGAGCTCGATGAGTTTACTCAACCAATTTGCTCGGCGAATTTCCGCGGCGAATAATCCCAAAAAACCTCGGCGGATTTCGTCGCAATCAGCAACCCCGTATCGGCACGTTAATCCCTATGGAACAGGAGGCAGTCGAAATGGGCGGAGTCGTGGAAATAAAGCATCACAAGTTTCTCGAGACCCCCGCTGTCGTCTTGGTTGCGCTATTGACCGTGGTTATGGCGGGGAATACTGCCCGAAGCGATGCTCCGGAGGGAGTCGGGGTGGTTTGTCAGGTGAAGGTGCTTTCGGAACATGTACCGGATGTGTCGAGCTTGGAGGCATGGAGAGACTCGTTCATTAAACCGGGAATGACCGAGGAGGAGAAGGCTCTGGCGATCTGGCGAAGCGTCGTGGCTCATCAACATCAAGATAGCCCCCCGCGAGAATACCTCCATCATGAAGATGATGTTCACGACCCGATCAAGCTTTTCAATGTCTACGGCTACGGGTACTGTAGCATGGCTTCTTCGAACATCGTGGCTTTGGGCCGGGCATTGGGAATGGAAGCACGGAGCTGGACCATCCGGGCGCATGTGGTTCCGGAGGTGTACTGGGAGGGTTGCTGGCACATGCTCGATGGATCGCTGATCAATTATTTCCGTCATGAGGATGGGAGGATTGCCAGCGTGGAGGAAATTGTGGCGGCGGTCAGCAGTTGGCTGAAAGAGCATCCGGAACTTCGGGGTAACGATGCGGCCCTGAGGGAGTTCCATCGCGACGGAGGCTGGACCGGTTGGCGGCGCGGCCCCAAGCTTCTGGCCCGTTGTCCTTTCTATGGCGAGGATGGTTGGCTGCCGGCGGGTACTCACGGTTGGTACAGCACGATGCAGGAGTATGATGGCTCCACGTTATTCCTGTATGAATCCGGCTATTCGATGGGCTACCGGGTCAATATTCAGTTGAGGCCCGGAGAACGCTTGGTCCGCAATTGGTTCAACAAGGGCCTGCATGTGAACATGCGCGACGGCGCAGAGGCTCCGGGATGTTTAACCGGACAAATCGGAAGTGGTTCGCTTCGTTATGCGCCTCAATTCGGCGACTTGGCTCCCGGCCGCGTGGGGAACGGAACGCTCGTCTACCAAGTTCCGCTCAAGGACCCAAACTGCCGTTTGAGCTTCCTGAAATGGGAGAATATCGTGACCGCGCACGAACGCGGTTCGGGACCTCCTGTGCAAGTGGCCGAGGCAAATAAGCCCGCCGTTCTCGAATGGCGGATGCCTTCAAGCTACGTCTACCTGAGCGGGAAGCTGCAACTGGGAGCGCAAATCGGACCGGAGGGACGCTGCGCGGTAGTCTTTTCCGACAATCATGGGCTGGATTGGAAAGAGGTCGCGCGAGTGGAAAAGTCCGGCGAATACTCGCTTGATCTTACCCCGTATTGCTTTCGCCGGTACGACTATCGCCTACGGGTGGTTCTCTACGGGGCAGGGAGCGGATTGACGAGCTTGCGTCTGGAGCATGATATCCAGCACTCGCAACGGCCTTTGCCCGCTTTGAAGAAAGGGCGAAACATCTTAAGCTTTTCCGCTGGACCTCCGCACGGCACCATCACTTTGGAAGCGAGCACGAATCCCAAAAATCGTTCGCGGCAACTGGTGTGCGAGGATTTCGCTCCGGAGCTTATCAACGTTGACCCATCCTTGCTGCGGTTGACCGCGGGTCAGGGGAGTGTGACTTTTCGCGTGGCGACGCCGGGGCCGATGGTCGCTTTGCGTTTTGGATGTTTTTACCGGGCACGCGATGCGCAGGACCACTGGGACCTCCAAGTTTCGTTCGATGGTGGACAAAAGTTCCATACGGTGGATACCGCCGCGGGTCCGCGGGTTTTTGGCGCCAAATACGTCCAATTCACGGATATCCCAGCCGAAACCACGCAAGCCTTAGTGCGTTTCGCTGGCACCCAGCGGAATACAACCTGCATTTTCAACTTCCGCATCGATGCCGATTATCGGGAGGTATTTGGAGGATTCCGGCCCGTCAAAATCACTTATCTGTGGGAAGAAGGCGGTATCGAAAAGCAGCATACCCACGTGGCGAAAAACCCCGCCGAAAGCTTCGAAATTTATTGCGATGCCACACCGCGAATGCGAAGTCTGATTGTGGAACTTGCCGAAGAATGACGCCACCGTCCCACCGCGGAGTTCGCCGTCTAGCAGCGGACCCCAGCCTGCAAGCTCGCAGGAGAAGCAGTTAGGAAATAACCAGCACGATTTGCCGGCTGCGCTCAATGGGCCGTGCCGGGGCCGCCGGGATGTTGAGTCTTTGCACGATCAAAATCCTTCCAAGCGGCGGCGGCCTTGGGGACTTGCATTTGATCGATTACCTGCCGTACCCCGGGGACCTCTTGGGCCGCTTTGATGGCGGTTTTCCGCTGAAGCTCGTACTGAAGTGTTCCGGAAAGGGTGACCACCCCATTACGCACCGAGACGGTAACGCGGCACGGGGGGCGAATTCCCTTCTTGGTCAGCTGCACAGCAACCTTCTGTTGCAGCACTTCATCTTTCACCTTCGGGCCTTTTGCCATGGGCGTGCTCCCCGACTCTGGACCTTGCCATTTCGCACCGCTTCCACCGGACTACCCTCGATGAGCAAAGCTAACTTTGAAAATATCCAGGAGGTGGACTAACACACTTTTTCCTTTGCAAAGGGGGATAAAGCACCCAGTCGGCTATCAGCCCATCCAGCGGCTGTTTTTCCCCTTGCAAAGAGGGATCGAAGCGTTACATCGCCGTTTTCCACTTCCATGCGACCTTTTCTTTCTAATTGCAAAGGGGGTTGAGTTCGCCGCTACTGCGATTGCGCAACTGCCCGGTTATCACAGCCGGTTTGATCCCGGCCGGGAACTCAACTTCCCACCTTTCGAACTTGATGAGGGCTCTTCGGCTCGTCGGAAGCCGGCATAGTACCGTCGTCCGGATTGCTTTAACTAACGGCTATTCCTCTTGCAATTGTGGGCGATTGACTCAGCCCCGCGTGTAACCTGAACAATCCGCCTTGATATACACCTTTTGAATACATTTGTTTGAACATGGTCGCGCTCAATCCGCGTGTAATCCGCGGGATCCGCTTCGAATGGCCCCCTTTTGACCACACCTTTTCAGCATAATCGTGCTTAGCCTCGCGTGCGACCCACATGTTCTCCTACGGTTTATCCGCTGGAATTAATCCCAGTTTTTGATCCAAGCGCCGATTATCCTCACGATACTTTTCCCAAACCCGCGGATCGGCCGGTGGTAGCTCCATCGGCTGATGATTCTTTTCCATGATGGCGGCAATTTCCGCCACAATTTCCGGGTACTGGGCCGCTACGTTCGCCGATTCTGTCGGATCATGAAGGAGGTCAAACAATTCTATACTCGCCCCCGGTCCTGCCCGGAATGCCTTCCATCGACCCCAACGCACGGCCTGCTCGAGCCGTTTACCCCGGTATTGCTCCCAGTAAAGCGCTCGTGATCCCGGGGTGGTGCGCCCCTGGACGATGGGCACTAGGGAAATGCCGTCGATTCCTTGCGGAGGGGGTACGCCGGCAAGCTCCGCCGCCGTGGGGAGGAAGTCCCAAAAGGCGACCGGATAATCGCAAGTTGTTCCGGGGGTGATCTGCCCTGACCACCGGATGATCAAGGGCACGCGCAATCCGCCTTCAGAAAGTTCCCCTTTCGCGCCGCGGAGGCCCAATCGGCTGCTGAATTGGTTCGATAACTGCGGTGAAGCGACGCCGCCATTATCGCTGGAAAAGATCACTAACGTCTTTTGTTCCCAATCGAGTTCCTCAAGTGCTCTTACCAGCCGGCCGACGTCGCGGTCTAACCATTCCACCATCGCTGCATAAACCTTCTGGGCTTCATTCCAGTCCGTGTGGGTATAGGCCGAAAGATCGGGGACTTGATCCGCCCGGTATGGTCCGTGCGGCAAAGTCCACGCACAAAAGAGGAACCACGGTCTGTCGCGATTTTCGCGAATGAAGCGGAGAGTTTCCTCGGCAATCAGTGCGTGTGCGTTCACCCGGCGATCCGGGGATTGGAGGATTTCGAATTTCTGACCATTGCGGTAAAGATAATCGGTTAAGAAGCGATGGGCATGTCGCTGGCACAAGTAGCCGAAGAAAAAGTCGAACCCTTTGTCGTTCGGCTCGCTACCTGAGCCGGGGCCGCCCAAGCCCCACTTGCCACAAATTCCGGTGGTATAGCCGGCTTGACGCAGAAGCGTAGCCACCGTCATTTCGTCCTGGTTTAAAGGAGCCTGACCTTCGGGGAAAACCTCCCAGTTACCACGGACCGAAGCGTGTCCCATGTGTCGCCCGGTCATTAAGGCGCACCGCGAGGGGGCACACACCGAGGCCCCGCTGTACGCCTGGGTAAATCGCATCCCTTCGGAGGCTAATCGGTCGATATTGGGGGTCCGTAGCACTTGCCCGCCGTAACAGCCTAAATCCCCGATCCCTAAATCATCTGCCATAATGAGCAGAATATTGGGCCGCTCCGCTGGCTGCCCGATAGCTGCGAGTGCCGCACAGCCAAAAAGCGCAAAGCACGCAAGTATGCAGGTGGCGGTTGCACTGGGGCGAAAACCGATGCGGGTCGCTTGCGAGTTTGTTTGCGGAGGAAGCCTACGCTTCGGAATTAGCTCGTCAAGCCCACGAAATAGGATGCGACTAAACCATGCGAACATCGCGTCGGTTCCTCCTAACCATTCGGTGCTCTCGCCTCGGTGCTTTCGCCAAGCGAGGGTCTAAACGGCGGCTTGAACGCGGATCTGCCCCACTCGGCAACCTCACCAAGCACACTGGAGCTTGGAACCGAAAGTCCGCAGGCAACCCGCCGCCAAAACGACCCGTTCGTGGCTCGGCGGAGCTTGCTCAACTTGCGGTTGCTTTCCTCGGGCAACCCAGTCCGCCCGGGATTTGCTCGGCTTACTCCCGAGGTTATTGTACTGACTTTGGGTCGTCGTTACCACGTGGAGAAATCCGCAACCCCATGACAGCCGCCCGCAACTTTCGCAGGCTGCGATAGCTTCGGCGGCACACTGGGCATGACGCATGACGCCACGGGGCGTTGCGGCAAATTTTGGAAAACACGAAAATTCAAGCGATTGGGGCTTTGAAATTTCAGGGATTGCAGAGACGAAGGTTTTAGCGATTGCAGAGGACGAGGGTCTCAGCGTTTGGAAACAACGGGGATTCAAGCCATCGGAAATGCCAATGATCTCAGGTATTTGGAAACTACGAGAATTTAAGGGATTGGAAATCACGAAGATTTAAGCGAGCGGAGCATTTCGACAGCAACACTCCACGTAAACTGCGGGGTTTATTAGGTTATCCGCCCGGCTGCCTAAAGCATTAAATGAACCCGTTCAATAGACCTCCGGCAGCGATTTCGCGGCAAGAACACGCTCGGAGGAGTTAAACGATCAAGCCGGCATTCAAGTGGGTTATTTTCCGTGTTTGCGGTACAATACGCCGGCTTGGATCCCGCAGATTTGAGCCACTTAGGGACCTTTAGGTGAGCAGGTGCCACCTGGGCGCCGGTTTTTCCACCGACGGTACTCGCGGGTAAAAAAGGCAACTTTTTGTGAGATTTTTTGTGAGATTCGGTTTCTAAGCAGGAGATTGGACTAATGTGGCGACGATGGCTGACGAACCATTCACTGCTTCTTTGCGGAACCTCGGTTTTACTTCTTTGGGCGTTCGTGAGTCATTCGGGGGTGTTCCTCGAGAGTGCGTTTGCCCAGGGGCCCCTTTCGGGGAGCCAAATCCTGGCCCAGGCTCCGGAGCGGATCGAGCGTCATCGGAAAGCCGACGCTACCGTGACGGTTTTGGACCCGCAAGGCCGTCCGGTGCCCGATGCCCAGGTGTCGATCACCCAGAAAAGACACACGTTTCTCTTCGGGTGCAACATCTTCAATTGGGGGAGGATAGAAGATCCACAACTTCAGGAAGCTTATCTCACCAAGTTTGCCGACTTGCTCAACTACGCTACTTTGCCTTTTTACTGGGCCGCCTATGAGTTCCGACCCGGGGAACCAAATCACGCCTACACGGAAAAAGTGGCCCGGTGGTGCCAAGAACATGGAATCCTCACCAAGGGTCATCCGCTAGCTTGGAACCACGCTGATCCCGCGTGGCTTCCGGAGGATCCAGATGAGGTCTATCGTCTTCAACTTGCGCGGATTGAGGACTGTGTGAGCCGATTTCGAGGGTTGATCGATCGCTGGGATGTGGTCAATGAGCCCACGCACTTTAACCGAGATGAATTTCTCCGCACCGCTCCGAAATTAACGGCTGCTTGGTCCAAGCGGGGCCAGTTGGAGTTTACGCGGGAATGCTTTCTTCAAGCTCGAAAGGCGAGCCCGGATGCGATCCTTTTAGTGAATGATTACCGGATCGACCCGGCCTATGAGCGCGTGATCGAAGGGCTAGTCGATGAATCGGGCAAGCCGCTTTATGATGCCATCGGTATTCAAAGTCATATGCACGGGGGTCCTTGGTCGATTGAGCAGACTTGGGAAGTATGCGAGCGTTTCTCGCGGTTTGGGGTTCCGCTGCATTTCACGGAGACGACCATCCTTTCCGGCCCGAGGCCACCGCGCGGTGGTCCGCGTCGTCCGCCAGCAAGCACCCCGGAGGGCGAGGGCCGACAAGCCGAAGAGGTGACTCGATTTTACACGGTGCTTTTCTCCCACCCCGCCGTGGAGGCGATTACCTGGTGGGACTTCAGCGATTTCCGGTCTTGGCAAGGGGCACCGGCGGGATTACTGCGTCGCGATATGTCGCCCAAGCCCGCGTACGAGGCTTTGTATGAGTTGATTAAAGGCCGGTGGTGGACCCAGCTCGAATGCCGCACCGACCCGCAAGGTGCGGCGAAGTTTCGCGGCTTTTTGGGGGATTACCGGGTGGTGGTCACCACCGCAGCTGGGGAGCGAGTGGAGCAGGAATTTACTCTCGCTAAAGGGCAGGAGAACCTCTGGGAGATTCGGCTCAAGTAACTCATGCCCTATCGGCACACGGGAGCTCATTTCCCATCGGCGCGCATTCTCGGGGTGGTCGGTTGCGCATGTCTGGGGAGGCGTAAAGCGGGGCGATAGTCCGGCCGGCTTACGTTATCAGGTCCGTGATTAGATCAGTCGATCGGCAAACGGACGAACACGCTCTCCAGGAGCAGGAGAGCCCCGGCACGCTTGCGATTCGATGAATCCCTTCCTAAAATAAGCCTTTTGGGTTGGGCTTACGGCGGTAGTGCCGCGGGGGTTTGGTCCGAACCAGCCGTGTCATTGGAAGACAGAACGGTCCGCCAGGCTAGCGAAACAACCGATGCCGAAAAAAATCATTCTCGATGTCGATCCCGGGGTGGATGACGCACTGGCGATCATTTTAGCGCTATTCCATCCGGAGATGGAGGTGGTTGCGATCACCTCCGTGGGCGGGAATGTTCCCCCGACGATTGCCTCGCGGAATGTCAGTGGGCTTTTGGGATTTCTTGACCCCGATCGTTGGCCCCGGGTAGGGGTGGCCAATCTTCCGGACGACGGGCTGCCGGTTGAAGGACGCTACGGCCCCAGCGTGGACTATTTGGAGGCGGCTTGCCTGCGGGTGGCCGGCTTGCGGAGTCCTCATCCGGCCGAAAAAGTTATCTGCGAGGAGGTTCGTGCTGCCCCCGGTCAAGTGACGATCGTCGCCCTCGGTCCGCTGACCAACATCAGTCGGGCATTCCATCGCGACCCTGAGCTACCGAGCCTTGTCGGGCAACTGCTCATTTCCGGAGGCACGGTGACCGTGGGGGGGAATATCACGCCGGCCGCGGAGTTTAACGTCTTTTGCGATCCCAAAGCAGCCCGGCATATTTTTCGATCGCCAGCCAATAAGTTTTTGGTCCCGTTGGATGTGACCAATAAAGCCGTCCTCACCTTCGATCTATTTCACGAGCTGCCCTCGGACTCGAGCAAGGTGGGGTGGATTCTGCGGGCCATTCTCCCGCCTGCGTTTTTGACCTATCATCAGCGGTTTGGCCTGGAAGCCATTCACGTGCACGATTCGGTGACATTAATGGCCGCCTTGATCCCGGAAGCCTTCGAATTCAAAGAACTTGCCGGCGATGTAGAGGTGGCGGGCGAGCTTTGTTGTGGGGCCACCGTTTTTGATCGACGTCGCGTCCCGGCTTGGACCCCGAATATCCACGTGGCCCGACGGATGCGGACGCGAAAGGTCATTGAAGAACTGATCGCGGGGTTAAAGCTTGCCGCGCAACGCGCCGGATTGATGGAATTGCCGTAGCCGATGGTGGTAGCGAATGGTCATGGCTACTAGCCGTAGCCAAGTGGCCCCAGCGACGCAGGTTGTCGGCGGCCTATCGTCCGGAGCGTTCTACAAGCCGGACGCTGGTCTCCATTTGGCGGCCATTTCGCCACAAAAGCACACTCAGCGGTTGCACGATCGGGCTTTGACTGACGACGTTTACTAGATGACTATCATCCTCGATCCACTGCCCGCCGATTCGTAAGATTACGTCGTCGGGTTGGATGCCCGCCAGCGCCGCCGGACTTCCCGCCATAACCGCGCTGACTAACGCTCCCGTAAGCCGTGGCAATTTTCGTTGCTCGGCCTTTGCGGCATCGAATTGAGAGTCCAGCGTGACCCCCAGATAACCCCAGCGGACTCGCCCCTGCTCGATCAACTGCTCGGTTACGAAGCGGCAAAGATTGATCGGGATGGCAAAGCCGACTCCCTCATTACCTCCTGATTTGCTGGCAATCGCCGTATTTAATCCGATGACTTGACCTTGGAGGTTGATCAACGGGCCGCCACTATTGCCAGGATTGATGGCTGCGTCGGTTTGGAGAAAATCTTGAATTCTCAGGCCTGCCCGACCCAGGTCTAGCCCGCGGCGTCCCTTGGCACTAATGATGCCTAAGGTGACCGAATAGCTCAGGCCGAAAGGGCTCCCCAGGGCCACGACGAAGTCGCCCACGTCGACCGTGTCGCTGTTGCCCAATTCGGCGGCCAAAAGGTCCGTTTCCTTTAGGGCCAACACCGCCACGTCCGACTCGATGTCGCTCCAGATGTGGGTGGGACGCAGGACCCGCCCGTGGATCAATTTGATCTTCACCTGTTCCGGCGTGGCATTGGCCACCACATGGCGATTGGTCAGGACGTAAAACCGGCCCTTAAGATCAAAGATCACACCAGATCCGGTCTCTTCCACTTCGTTAGCCGGTCCCAGGAGCATTGCCCGGCCCGGTCCGCTGGTCGATTCGATATGCACTACACTGGGGGCTAAAAGTTCGAAAACCGCTTTCAGGATCGCCGCTTGGTTCACCAAACCGGCTGTTTGCTGAGAGAGCTGCTCCCGAAGTTCTCGTCGCCTTTCTGGGGAAAGAAAGCTCGGGTGCCGCGGCCAGACTTCTTCGGCCACAAGCCGCGGTACCACCGACGCCTCTTGAGCCGGCGCAAAACCCGAAGAACACCACAACCCTGTTGCCGCCCAAACGGCCAATGCTCCCGCCCGAATTGCGGCCCAACGCCCAACCGCCGACCATCCGCCCTTTCTTCGTGCGCCATCGCCAATTGCCATAGGCACCTCTTTCGTTTAAGCACCATGGGTTCGATTAAGTACAGATGGAATTAATGAAGCGGTGTTGCAAAGGAGAATTGCTGACATCAGAATTTCAGAATTACTGACATCAATCGCCCCGATGATTCATTTCCGTAGGTCACCCCAAATGATGGATTGCTCTTGCAAACGGCCAATCACCCTTATTCTTTACTATCATGACCTAATTCTTTTCAACTTCTTTTCGATGATGACTCAATTCAATT
>CAKZMM010000138.1 GCA_937128505.1 uncultured Thermogutta sp. | reverse complement strand
TTCGCCTCAGGAGCTAAGTATTGACCTCGCGACGAAGTAACCAGGTGCCCCAGCCGGCAAAAATCAGGTTACCTCCCCACACGCACCAGGGTGGTAACATCCCGCTTTTTGCCCCATCTACGCCTAAGGCCAAAAAGGGGTAATAAAGCACGAGAATCGGAACGAAACACAGAAAGAAGCTCGTCAGGATTTCCCGACTCCGGAGCCTCATCGCCATCGCTCCTCCCACCAGCACAAAGCAAAAGCAGCTAAAGCCCGCCGCCCAGCGACGATACGGCTCCGTTTGAAGTCGCTGAATTAACCCCCGCTTATATTCTAAAAGTTCTTTTCGCTCGCTCCATTTTTTCGCGCCGAGTTCTTCCCACGGCCCCATGAGGAGCGTCCGCACGAATTCGACCGCGGTGTCAGCCTCCAACTCCGCCAATTCTTCCCGTTGATGGCGAAGTTCCGCCCGTATGACCCTTAAAGGTAACCACGAGGGGTGATCAGAGGAGAACCGTTCGTGTGGGTTACCTACTTGCCACTCCTGCTCGTATTGATCGGCAAAACGCAGTTTAAGCTTATCCCCCACTTCCACGGTACCATTCCGCAGACGAACCCGCAGAATCCCGTGCTCCAAATCGGACTTGAGCTCTGCCACTTCGGCGGAAATGGTCATGGGGGGCTTATCCCCCGAAAGGCGGACCGTAATGGTCGGCGATATGAGCTTTCGACCATCTACCCGGCGGACGTGGATGGAGAGTCTTCCATGCGTATACTGATGCTGAAGCTTCAACATGTTATAGGCGATTTGCTCGGCAGCCTCTAAAACGACCCGGCAAATCCCCCACCGTCCCCAAGAAACCGCTACGTCATTCAGCCACACGGTGAGAAGGCTAAAAGCCACCGACAAAACGATCGCCGGGCTCAGCAGTACCGCCGGGGACACCCCGGCAGCCTTGACCGCCATAACCTCATTGCTTCCGGCAAGCCTCCCGTAAACCGCAGTTGCTGCAAGCAGGAGTGTCACCGGGAGGGCAACCCGAAGGGCATCCGGCAAAACATAGGGGACAAGCCGCAACAAGCAATCGAGGGGAAGTTTTTGGTTCAGGGCCTCGCGAACAATGCCGACCCCGAGCATCAACAAAGTGATGCTGATTGCCGCAATAGCGGTGGTCTTAAGAAGTTCCACCACAATATACCGAGTGATAATCCGCATGGACGCCCAATGTCATAATGGACGCCTCCTCGGTCAAGCCTAATTATCCCCATTCATGCTAAAACCGACAATTTTTCTATGCATTCCGAGTGACTTCCCGGGCGAGTTAGCTGAATCCACTATCAATTCGGCCGAGAATGCGCTATGAACGTCCCAATAAGCTTTAATAACTTCCCTAAAACTTTGAAGAATCTGCCCGAGCTTTGGAACCATTTCTTCAGTGAAACTCGGTGCGCGGTCGCAACCGCTCCGCGCGTGCCTCCGGGGACTTTCGTCGCGCAAATTGCGGTATTATGTGGTCCGGTCCGAATCAAGGGCAATCAAAAGGATTCGCTTGCGATTGCTAGGTAGGTAGATAGTGTACCGGATGAGCTTCTGCCGGCGAGCACGAGCAGTCACCACGGAGTGCTTTCTGGAGAAAATCGGGAAAAATCAATAGCGTAAGGGAAGGGGGGAATCAGCTTGCTTTTTGACGGCGGTTAACCTTGCTAACCTATTTGCATTCCTAAGTTTTTCACATCCGCTTTTGGATTTTCCGTTGAGTCATGTACTTTGCCAGCCCACCGTACTAACTTGTGTTTCTTCGCTGGTGAAAGTTATTATTCCAGGCTGAAGTTTTTCTCCTTTTTTCTTCTGGGCTGACGGCTTTTTGTCGTGGCCGATATTTGCTGCCATCGCCGAAATCTGGCACGCGTGATCCGGAGAAGCTCTAACGAGGAGTTTTGAAGATCAAAAGGGCTCAATATTAGAGCGATTAATTTCGAGAATAAACACCAGGAAATGCGCGGTTCTTTGGGTCCGACCGTGGACCTCGGCCCAACGGATCGGGGATTGGAAAGGTTTTAGCCATGTCGACGGTTTATCCCGAGGGGGATTGGCGGGCTGCCATTGGTGCCCAAATCGGCGTTCTTCGCGTTCTGTCTTTCGGGATGGCCACTCCCCCACTTTTCATTCTGGCTATCGCCTGGTTTACGGGCCGCTTTGATCAATGGGGATCGCCGGAATTCACGATTCCGTACTTGCCGATGATCGCGATCGGCATTTCGATCTTGATGGGAATCTTGGCGGCGATTATTCCGTCGCGGCTTGTCCGTAGGTCCATAAAGGCTCTGATTGAGGGCAGTTGGCAGCTCCCTCAATCGCAGTCAAACCCGGCCAAGAACCAGCTGGCAGAATTGATCGAAGCCTTTGGGGAACCGGCGAAGGTTTGGGCCGTATTGTTAATGTCCGTTCTCTCGCGATGTACATGCTTAGAGCTTGCCGGGGTAGCTAATGCGGTCATCGTGTTGATTCAGCCACACTGGATACCACTGGTGCTTGCGCTGGCTTTCCCGGTGATCATCTTTGTCACCTTGCCTGGAAAAAACCAGGTGCTCTCCTGGATCGACGAGCAGCTTTGGCAAATTGAAAGAGAACGACAGTTGCAACGGGCAATGTCGCCGCGTATGCCGAAGAGCGAAACTCCGGAAGAGCCATCCTAAAGATCATTTCTCAGATTCTAAGCCCAATTGGCCGGATTGATTTAGAAGAAGCTCGAAAACACCGTCGATGCCCGAGGCCTGAGAGCACCTCTCTCGCGGAGGGCGAACGCAAAAGCTCGTCCGCACACTTCCTGGGTACCAGGAGAAGCTCCTTAAACCTTGTCGCTACGAGGACGCTCCTTAAAGCTTA
>CAKZMM010000137.1 GCA_937128505.1 uncultured Thermogutta sp. | reverse complement strand
GATGTACCAGTGATCTGTCTGACGTTGCCTACATTAGCATTAGACATGGCTTACCCATTTCGTCGCGCCCAGTGTCAGCAAAAACCCCGAAAAACACACTCTTCTTCTGGGTTTCCACTTCTCGCCCAAAATCCGTACACTACCCTCTGCTTACAGGAAAACACGACGGGCCACGGGGCGGTAATCCGCAAGCTTTGTCCGGCAATTACCATCATGATGATTGAATCGCCCACGATTGAAGATCTCGAGTTGTACCTGGTGGAGGTGCCCGCCACAGAACCCCTGCCCCCCGTGAAATCCTTATTGATCCGCCTGGTAAGTTCTAGCGGGGACGAGGGCTGGGGCGAAGGCTCGGTCCCCTGGAGGCCAAGCGAGCTGCCGGGCAGGCGGCAAAGGCTCTTGACGCTCCTTCGGGGTCGGAGCATTTTCGACCTGGAAGAGCTGGCCACCCTGCCGGGCTTGCATCCACCGGAATTGCGCTGCGCGGTCGATCTGGCCTCCTGGGACCTTGTGGGACGATTTCTCAATCAGCGGCTTTGCCACTTGCTTGGGGGACAATACCGGTCCCAAGTGCCGGTGGCCATCCCGGTGAGCGGATCGGCTGACGAACTCCTCGTGGCCACCAGTCTAGAGTTTTTGCACCAGGGCTTTAGCACGCAGATTATTCAGGCACCAGAGATTCGTCCGGGAGACCGGCAACTGCTCGGAACGCTCAAAAACCTTACCGGTCAGGGAGTGAGGCTCCGCCTGGATATCGGCGCCCAGCTCGAGTTGGCCACCGCCCGGGATCTATGCTTGGAACTGGAGGCTGCCGGGCTGGATTCCATTATCGACCCGCTGCGGGAAGAAAATTTCGCCGTCACCGCCTCGCTCCAGCGGCAGACACTCGTGCCGATCGCAGTATGGCGGGCCCTTCGCGGTCCTCGCGATATGGCGGCGCTTATTCGCAGCGGAGCGGCGTCGCGCGTGGTCATCGACCTCCAACGGGTCGGCGGGATATCCCCGGCCCGAGCCTGCGGCGTCCTGGCCGCGGCCGGGGACCTGCTCTGCTGGCTAGCGACCGGACCTACCGTCGGCCTGATTGCGGCCGGGGTACTTCAGTTGGCGGCAGCCATTCCCGATTTCGAAAGCTGTACGGCCTGCTGGTATCCCACGCTTTCAGACGATCTGCTCAAGCTTCCTTTGGGAATATCACAAGGAGTCGCCGCCATACCCTCCGGAGCGGGTTTGGGGGTCGAGCTCGACCGGCGGAAGTTAGATCGCTACCAAGTGGGTTAGCGGCGCCTGTTACCGGTCTTTTCGGCCGGTTGCCCCCCTTTGGGGGATGGGTGCTTGTGGTGGAAGGAGGCCGCGGCAACTGCCACCGATCGGGTCTATAACACATAGAGGAAACTGCGCTACCTCGGGAACACCGGAAGGGCCGGCCCCCTCTTTTTCACGGCTTACCCCGGGATTGTAAAATTCGCGGGTTTCAGGAAGCACAAGCGGCGGATCACCGCGGCCATTCTGAGAGCAAACCGAGGACGAAGCTTCTAACTGCCTGAATTTTCTCGGGCGGATACCCTCTTTTTACGTGTTGATTCCCTTTCCAGACTCTCCCTCATGCTGCACTACCCCTTGGAAAATCCGGCGTGCCCGCTTGATTCGAGACGGATGGCCCCAAGACTTTGAAAGGGGGAGTTCCTCCGCGTACACTTCAAGGAATGGGTGCGATGCATCGGGAGTTATACTGGGAAAAAAATTTGCAGACGGAAGTATTTCTATGACCAGCTCTGGGAAGGAACTTGAGTCGGCTATCGAAGCTTGCCATGCTCATTGCCAGCGGATCCTCGAGGAAGTCAATTGCTGGGTCATCGGCCGCCGCAGCTTGATCGAGCAATTGCTCATTGCGTTTTTGGCCCGAGGCCACGTCCTCATCGAGGGTGTCCCTGGGATTGGCAAATCGTTGATTGTTCAAATTCTAGCTAAGATTTCGCAGGGCTTATTTCGGGAAATTCAGTTGACCCCGGATCTTGCACCACTTGATCTTTTAGGCCGCGAAGTGATTGTGGAGGATTTAACGAGCGCACAGCGGCGGCCTCAATTGGAGCCGGGACCGCTTTTTGCGAACTTTTTGGTGGCGCGCGATATCAACCGGACCTTACCGAAGATCCAAGCGCTGATTTTGGATGCTTTAGAGGGCGGCTTGGTCAGCGTCGGCAGCAAACTCCATAATCTTCCCCGGCCCTTTTTTGTACTCGCGACGCAGAACCCGCTCCATCCGGAAGACACGTACCCCTTGCACGAGGCCCAGTTGGATCGCTTCCTCTTTTTCCTAAAGGCGGACTACCCTTCCGGAGCAGAGGAGTGGGAGGTTGCCAAACGCGCGGCGGGAGCTGTGGAGGAGGTCCCCCCGCTGGTCACGTTGGAGGAGTGGTCGGGTTATCAGGAGTTAGTGGATCGGATAAGCATGGAAGATTCGGTGCTCGGTTATGCTTGGGCCTTGGTACGTGCTTCCCGGCCACGCGCCCCCGATTCGCCAGAGTTCGTGGATCGCTGGGTGGCTTGGGGGGCTAGCACGCGGGGTTTAATCGCCCTCGTTCGTGCGGTGAAGGCTCGAGCCCTTCTTTACGGTCGTGCGGCCGCTCAGAAGGAAGATGTCTACGCGATGGCCAAATATGTTTTGCGGCACCGAATCGCCCCGAACGAGGTCGCCTTGGCGCAAGCCCTCACAAGCGATCGCTTGGTCGAGATGATCATGGAATCGGTTCCGCAGGACCAATCGTACGCCCCACCGGAGGGGGCGAAGCTACTGAAGCGCTAGGGCGCGATAGATCGCCGTTAGCGGCTGCCGAACTAACCAGGCCGCAATGAACGCTTTCAAGATGATTGCTCCGGTGTGGAATCGCTGCCGAAATACACTTCCCGAAATGAATCTCCAGATACTGCGGAAAAGCAAGGTTAACGGGCTCCCATACTTCCCCAATCACAGACGAAAGAGCAGAAAATTTGCGAAAACATCGAAAGGCTCTAAGACCCTGCCACCAGCTTCAGGAATTCCGCAAAGACTATCACCACCAAGGCGATCACAAAAGGCAGAAGGAGCAGAAGCCACATCGGTTCGGCCCAAAACCCGGCATCGTTCTCCGCAGGTTCCGGCGACTGAGGTGCCGGCAAGAAGCCGATCAATTCCGGCGCGTGGAGCCCTCGGGTAGCCCGGGAGATTGGAGGCTTGGGAAAATCGGGCAGCGCGGACTCGTCTTCCGAACTCGGTACGTCTGCTTCGGCCGATTCGACGTTTCCGGCAGGTAGCGCATCGGCACGGGAAGTCCACCGGGCCATGGAGATCGCTACAGGCGGTTTCGACTCTGCCTGCCCTACCGTAGCACGGGCCCGGGCTAACAGAATGGCATATTCCCCGGGAAGGTACGTCAGATCCGCCCACCGGGCAAGCCGCAAGATCACCTCCTGGGCACTGGCGAGCCGAAACTTTGGATCCTTGCTCATCATTTGGCCGATGAGCTCGACAAATTCGTCATCTAACTCCGGATTTACTCGGCGGGGATCAAGCGGAAGCCGCTCGCAGTGAGCCCGCACCTTTTCTATGGAGGTTCCCCCAGGAAACGGCACCGAACCCGTGACGGCAAAATAGAGGGTGCAGCCCAGCGAGTAGATATCCCACGCAGGATTGGGGTCCCAAGGGTTTCGCACTTGGTCCGGGGAGACGTAATCGGCCGTACCGGCGATCCTCCCTAACCGGGAATCAAAAAGCGCTTCGCCGGTCAGCGGGCTTGCCAGACCCAGGTCCGACAATTTGGTCCGAAGATCGGAACCCACCAGCACATTCCCCGGCTTTACATCCCGATGCACAAGCCCCCGACGATGGGCGTAGTCTAAACCGGCCGCTACTTGAGCGATCACGGTAGCCGCCTGCGGGACCGGCAGCGGTCCTGTGGCTTGCACCAGTTTCCGGAGGTCTTGCCCTTCCACATACTCCAGCACAAGGTAGTGGACTTGCCCGTCCTCGCCCGCATCTAAGGCGCGGACCAAATTGGGATGATCCAGTTGCGCTACCAACCGTACTTCGCGAAGGAAATTTTCCACACCCTCGGGCGTGCATTTTTCTCGAGGAAGCACCTTGATGGCCACGCGTCTTTTCAAAACCAGATGCTCGGCCAGGAAGACTTGGCCGATCCCGCCGCGCCCCAACGAATCGATGACCCGGTATTGCCCGAGGTTGAACCGTGTCCGCCCCGCCAGCAGTTGCTTGGCTTGCCAGGCATTAATATAGCCGGCCTCCACCAGCGCGTCAGCAATCTGCTTATCACGCTCCTCCAACGAGGTGGGCGCATTTTCCCGCCACCGGGCCTTCAACCAATCCAATACATCCGTCAATTGATCCCGGGTCACCAACCCGCTAGCCAAAACCAGGAACTCGAAGCGGGGCCGCTGTTCACTCACAAGGCGTGCTCTCCTCGTCCGCGATTGGTCGACTCTCTCCTTTCGCTGTTTTTCATCCCATCATATCCTCGGGCAAAACGCTTGACCATCGACGGGGGTAGGTTCCCATTTGAATTGCGTCAGAAGGCTTTTGGCACTTTCCCCAGTCCGGCACCGGCAGTTCCCCGGCCGCCAACGCCCGCTCCTTAAGGCGGCAACGCCCATCCCTCAAACTGGGAACGTCCCCTCCTTACGGCAGCAGCGCCCAAAATGAGCCAACGGGCCGGTCGAGCCTAATATGAAGTCGACCCTAAAATCAATCCGCCCATCGTTGAGGAATCCCCCGAAAAGTGCAATCTAACGGGATCGGGTAGCTTAAAATGAAATGAATGGGAAGCAGGCTCCCCGGGTTGAGGAGATTTCCGCGCGGATTACCCCCTCGCGCATCGTAATGTTACGTGGGCCGGAGATAAGGCCCTAAAAAGCTGCCGTCGCCCCTGGGAAAAAATGACTCATGATGTAATGAATCGAAAGTCCCTATCATCCAAATCAAAGCTCGAAAGGTCTGGTAAGCCGCCGGCCAAAGGAGGGGGAGACCCTCGCGCGGCATATCGCGCCTCGGTCCGGGCTATGGACGAGTCCGTACGTCCCCTTCCGATGACTCCGGAGGAAGTTCAAAGCAGGGGTTGGACGAAGGTCGACGTCGTTTTCGTCACCGGTGACGCCTACGTGGACCACCCGAGTTTTGCCATGGCCCTTCTCGGCCGGCTTTTGGAAAGTGAGGGATTTCGCGTCGCCATTCTCAGCCAACCCGATTGGTATTCCTGCGAACCATGGAGACAGTTTGGCCGGCCGCGGGTGTGTTTCTGCATTAGTGCCGGAAACATGGATTCGATGATCAATCACTACACGGCGAATCGCAAGGTGCGTAATGAAGATGCTTACAGCCCGGACGGCCAAATCGGTCTTCGCCCCGATCGTGCGACCCTGGTTTATTGTCAAAGAGCCCGGGAAGCGTTCCCCGATGTTCCGATCATTGCCGGGGGTGTGGAGGCGAGCCTTCGGCGGTTAGCTCACTACGACTATTGGTCGGATAAGGTCCGCCGTTCCATTATTCTGGATGCCAAGGCCGACCTCCTCGTCTACGGCATGGGCGAACGAGCATTGGTGGAAATCGTGCGTCGGTTGGCGGCAGGCAGCAAACCGAAAGAGCTGCGGGATGTCCGCGGTGTCGTCTATTGGCTGGGGGCTCGGGAGCCGCTTCCTGAGGCACGCTATTCCCCCGGGATCGATTTGACCCAAGCAGGAAAAGGGGAGACAGGAAAAGCGGAGACGCAAAGGCAATCGTCCGGCGAATTTCGAACTGATGCTCCTCCGCCGGGGCAAAAGGACGCCGAAGCATCCCGCTTGTTATCGACGGCTGCCGATGACGGCAACACTCGCTTGCAACATGCTCTTTGCGATCGGTCAGAAAGTGGTTGCAGACATTATGCCGCGGATGGCAGAAACGATAATCTGGAAGATCGGAGCAACCATGGATTCGGTGACGGCCATAGCAATTTTTGCGGATGCGGTGGCAGCACTCCCTCCAAGGGAACGAGGCCTACGCTCTCGGAGCATGGTAGCGGCGGCAGTTTGGAAAACACCGAGAGCAATCGGGCGGATACAAGCGGCAGAATTTCGGCTGAAGCGCGGCAGCCAGCGGCGGATACGGTCTTTCTCCCAACCTTCGACGAGGTGGTAAGCGACCGACGCGCATTTGCCGAAATGACGCGCCTTGCGCACCTGGAGTTGAACCCATTCTGTGGCCGCCGATTAGTTCAATACCACGGAGCGGAAGCCGTGGTGATCAATCCCCCGCCATTTCCGCTCAGCGAAGCGGAAATGGACCGCATCTATGATCTGCCCTTCACGCGTCGGCCTCACCCGTCTTATGGGAAGCGGCGAATTCCTGCCTTCGACGTCGTTGCTACATCCGTGCAGGTATTGCGGGGCTGTTTTGGCGGATGTGCTTTTTGCTCCTTGGCAGCGCATCAAGGCCGCATCGTCCAAAGTCGCAGCCTCCATTCGGTGATCGCGGAGGTGCAGCAAATTGCTTCGGATCCAAAGTCTCGCGGGGTGATTAGCGATTTGGGCGGTCCTACCGCCAACATGTATCAACTGGGGTGTAAGCGGCCGGAAATCCAGCAGCGTTGCCGACGGCAAAGTTGCCTTTACCCGAATATCTGTAAGCTCCTCGAGACCGACGCCCGTGCCTTGATTGAACTTTTACAGGCTGCCCGGAAGGTGCCCGGCGTGCGACGCGTGTTTGTGGCTTCGGGTATTCGGATGGATTTGGCGTTGAAATGCCGGCAATACATCGAAGAAATCGCTAAGTACCATGTCGGAGGATTGCTGAAGGTTGCTCCGGAACATAGCCATCCTCAGGTCCTCGCACGGATGCGGAAACCGACTATTGAGGTGTTCGAAAAATTCGCTTCAGAATTCAAGAAAGCCTCGAAGAAGGCGGGAAAAGAGCAATATTTACTGCCTTACATGATGGCGGGTCATCCCGGCAGCACGCTGGAGACCATGATCGACGTTGCTTTGTACTTGAAAAAGACGGGTTGTCGCCCGGACCAAGTACAGGATTTCATCCCCGCCCCATTTGACCTAGCTAC
This sequence comes from uncultured Thermogutta sp., assembly GCA_937128505.1. Lineage (GTDB taxonomy): Bacteria > Planctomycetota > Planctomycetia > Pirellulales > Thermoguttaceae > DTLM01. The sequence goes on along the minus strand of CAKZMM010000137.1, from coordinate 14,818 downwards.
CTGCATGTATTACACGGGAATCGACCCGATGACCGGGGAGGAGGTCTATGTGCCCCGCTCCGGGCGCGAACGTCGTCTCCAACGAGCACTCTTGCAATTTTGGAAACCGGAAAACTACCACCTCGTTCGTGAGGCCTTGGTTCGCGCAGGCCGTACCGATCTTATCGGCAATGGCCCGGGGTGCTTAATCGGGATCCACCCACCGCGCAGTGCAACCGGCCGCCAAAAATCGGGCAAAATCCGGCCGGTTAGCCGAAATAACCAGCCGGGTACTAAAAAGCAAAAAGGAACATCCGGGCATTAAAAAGCAAGCAGGTCGAGAAGAAAACGAAACAAAGGAAAAGAAAGAGAGAAACAAAAAGGCTTTTCGCCCCGTCGAAGGCACGTTTCCGAATATGCAAAATATGCAAACTGACGCTCGGTAAAACGGTCAAAAATGGGAAGTACTCCGGGAAATTTCAGGCGGCTTGCATCGACAAAATCACCAACTTTTTCCGTCGGCATTCTGTTTAGGACCTTGCGACTCCAAAGTTGCTATGATCCTGTTTTAAGCGAGGGAATTTCATTTGCAACTCCCGCAGGGGCGTCTCTCAGATAATTGAAGCAATTGAAGCATCGACATAATCGAAGCCGCCTGCATAAAGCGGCTTTGCCAGGGGAAACAAATCATCCGCAGGGTAACCCGCCGCAGGGTAACAAGATTTCTAGCGTGCCACTACCGAAGGATCTTGAGTGCTGCACCTTTAGGGGGAAAAGGACGTGGTCGTAAATCCGGCATATCCGCGGAGTTCAGCCCCGACGAGGGCCTCCCGCGATCAGCGATTCAAGCACGCCTATCAAGCCAGTCAAACTCGGGTCCGCGAGGTACGCCTTTTTGGGGTTGGGCTCGGGGCGGCAATCCTCTTCAGCTTGCTCCCCCTTTTGGAGCCATGGGTACAACAGGCGGAAACGGCTACGGCCGTCCTCTTGGGGCTAGCGATTTTTCAGGCCGGATACGTAGGCTGGATGATGCTTCTGCCGGACCACGCTACCGCTTGGGGCGTCGCCGCGATATTTTTCGCAATCGGGCTCGGCTATGGATGTCTTGGGGTTGCCTTGATCCTTGGTTCCGCGGGGGAAGAAGCTTCGGGCCTCGGGGAGTTCATCAAGTTCCTTTCCCCAAAAGAGCGCCCGATGCTTGCCCAGTGGTGTTTCATTCAGACCTTGGTCATGGGTACCAGTGGGTTCTTATTAGCCCAGTATGCGGCTCGATGGCAAGTCCGCGAGAATCCTCCGCATCTCCCTTCGTCTGATTGATTTCCCTTTTGCCATGCGGGTTTCTTGCTGCCGCACGGGCCGCTTTTTGCCGCGGGATTCCCTTGTTCGGGCAAGCCCCCCTTTTTCCTCAATGCGCCGAGACAACTGTGCTCAAACGAGACAACTGTGCTCAAAAATGATCTTTGGGGCACCAAGGGGAAAGACTTGCACGCCGCTTACGGCACGGTTTTTTCCCGGATATCGTAAGCAAATAGCGTATCACTGTGTCGAAGGTAGAGCCGTCCCCCGCACACCACAGGGTGAGCCCAATACGGGCCGGATCCACCCGAGGGCATACGGAATCGGCTGACGACGCGGTGTTCGGCAGGATCGGCGGGAACCAGGCCCACCTGCCCACGCTCGCTAAAGACATACAGCATGCCTTCGGCTGCCGTCAGGGAACCCTTGCCCACTCCCGAGCTGCTGTACGAGGCACGCCCCGTGGCCCAATCTAGACATACCCATCGCCCCCCATGGGCAGATCCATAGAGGTAGCCATCCAGCAGGATTACCCCGCCATGATGGTTATCGAGGTCTTTGCTGGCCCAGCGTCGGCGGACAGAGACCTCCCCGCCCTCCTCCTGAAGCTCCAGCAGCACGGAACCCGATCCGTATCCCGTGCTGATAAAGACGCAGCCCTCGTGGTAAATCGGCATCAGTGCATTGACATCATACATGGTGGTATGCGGATAACGGAAAAGGAGCTTGCCTGAGTCGGCATCCACCCCGATCACAGCCTTGGCATTCATCGTGAAGACGATCCGTCGCCCCTTGAATACGCCGATGCTGGGAGATGCATAACTGGCAGAATCGCCCGTGCTCGGTGCTGCCCAAATGGTCTCGCCGGTCATTTTATCGAGGGCCACAATGCTGGTTTTCGGTCCCCCCGGACAACAGATCAGCTTGTCGCCATCGATCAAGACCGATTCCGCTAAGGCCCATTGAATATTCCGTGCCTGAAAACGTTCCAGGATATTCACCGACCAAACTTTCCTGCCAGAGGCCGCTTCGTAGCAGGTTACCTGCCCATGAGCACTTTCATGATAGACCCGGGGACCATCGATGGTCGGGGTGCCACGGCTACCCGGATAATCGCCCGTCCATGCACGACCGTTATCGGCCTGCCAAAGGATCCTGCCGTCCAAATCCAAGGCCGTGACCATGCACCTCTGGTCGATGTCGCCGGCTGTGAAGATTCGCCCGTCGGCCAGCGTCACGCTGGAATACCCTTCGCCAATTCCCGTGGCCCGCCACAGGAGCGGGGGTCCGTCCGCCGGCCATTCCTTCAGCAGACCAACCTCCTTGGAAATATTAGTGAAATCTTCCCCGTGAAATCGGGACCAATACGGCAGTAGCCCGCTCGGCTTATCCCCGCGTCTTGCTTCACTCGCGGGAATCCCAGCGGTTGACCCGCTTACAGCTCCTGCATCAGCGAGGGCAACCTCGGTGCTTCCCTCAGCTTTGGGAGTGCCGATCTCGGATCGTGCTGCCGCCGGCTGGCTCTCTTGAGATCGAGCGCAACCGCAGGTTCCCAGCACCAGCGCAAAAAAGGCAAATAAAGCACACGGCAACAAACGGGCGGCAAATACGGTGCGACTCATCGAAGCTCATTCCTCTTTCCTAGAGTTTCGTGCCAAATTCCCTAATAAAGTTTCCTTATAGATCCACCAAGGGATTTATTGGCAAGCTGAATAAATGTGCAGCAAACCGGTTCTTTGATTCTTTAATCGCAGACCGAACTCGATGCGCTGTAAACTGGATGCGCTGTAAACTGTTTGAATGCCCCTCAAACTCACTCCAGTGTTTTGACACCCCTCAAGCTTCCTGAAAGAACTTACCGGATGCCCAGGAGGCTGCCTCCTAAATTTGCAAACTCCATATACTTCCGGCTAACAGAGGGCACACGCCGAATATCGCTTGGGATGTCCGAACCTCAACGCCGCCACTGCTCCTACGGCTGAAATCTTGCGGTTCAGCCGCATTTACAACGCCCATTATAAAAATCCGAGCTTGGGTGGGCTTGAATCACGCTTCTCTTGAATCACGCTGCTAATGAAGCCGATTCTTGCAAAGATCGGCTGTCAACCCGCGTGCTTGCTCCTAGATCGTATATTCCGATTCCCCAAAATGCAAACGGGAGAGCGATCACCAAACGTTCCAAATGTCGGCGGCACCCGCCCGATCTCCTACAAAGATCCTTGGCGAGTTGCTCAAAAAAACACCGGGCTTTGAGGCGGAAAAGCTTTCGTGATTCTCCGCCGGTATCTCACGTATCCATACTCTTAAACACTTTCATAGTTTTTTTAAACACATTAAAGCCGGGTCCCCGGCCACACGCAATTGATCCTGGTGAACGTGGGATGGCCACCGGTTCTGGAAAGCACACGGTGATCTGAGCGCTTCCAGAAATTGCCGGGCGTCATACGGCATGAAGTAAACTCATTTTACCAAAACGAGCTCGGCGACCGAACCCGGCTGCGCTCTTAGATCTTTTCGCGGAATCTTTCAGGTCAATACGTTCGTTGGGGATACGCCGGATCAGGATTTTTTGCTCAAGGGCAGCGTAAAATTGTTTCGAAATTGTTTCGAGCTATTGGTTTCACAGGTTCAAATTCCTGCTGCGAAGTTCTTAGGAGGAAAGATTTGAAAAGCGAAGTATTAATTCTTCAGCAAACCGCTCACGAAACCCCGGGTAGCCTGACGGAATATCTGACGGCGGCCGGGGTTCGGTGGCGGATCGTTGAACTTTTCAAGGAGTCTTTGGGCAAACCGATCGATATAGCGTCGGCAGCCGGCCTGATCGTGCTCGGCGGTCCCATGAACGTGGACGAAGTGGACCGATACCCTTTCTTAACCCAGGAGGTCTCTTGGCTTCAAGCGGCCGTCGCACACCAAGTGCCCACGCTGGGTATCTGCTTGGGTGCCCAGCTCCTGGCTAAGGCCTTTGGGGCACGTGTTTTTCCGAACCACGTGAAAGAAATCGGCTGGTATTCCGTTCAATTACTTCCGGAAGCCGGCACGGATCCCCTTTTGTCGGATCTCCCCAGTATGCAAACGGTCTTTCAATGGCACGGTGACACATTCGACTTGCCGCGCGAAGCCGTTTTGTTGGCAATCGGCGATACCTGCCGGCATCAAGCCTTCCGGATAGGGTCCCGGGCCTGGGCATTTCAGTTTCACATCGAAATGACGGAGCCGCTCATCGAAAGCTGGCTCCAGGACTTGACCCATTCTTGCGCGCAAGCCGCACCTCCGCCGCAAAGTGCCGAGCAAATTCGGGCTAGAGTGCCATCGGCGCTCAAGGCGATGCGGGAATTCGCCGACCCGGTCCTTGTCCGCTTTGCCCGGCTTTGTGTGGAAAAAGCCTCCGGTTGAGGGGTTCCTCAAAGGCCGCGAGCTTCCCCCGCTAAGTAGGGGATGCCGTCATCACTAGCGTTGTCGTGTTTTTGGATATTTTTTTGGATATATTGCTTCCCCGCCGAGCAAGCAACGCTGCCCAAGCATCGCCCTCTCACAATCGTAACTGCCCAGCTCCCCCGGCGAAGGCAGGCAGCCTCGATTCGCCTTGCTTGGAACAGCCGCCATGCATGATTCGGCCTCTAGCACGTACGGTTCTTACCCGCGGGCCTAGCTACTTGCGCTACGGTAGCTTTCCAATGCCCGGCGAAAAACCCAGCGACAAACCCCCAAGCTAATCGCCGTGGCCAGCAAGCAATAGAGCGGCAAAAACCAATCGGTCCACTCTCTCGGGCTAAGGGGTTGAACGAGAAACCGCACCGGCACATTAACGACAAGTAACACGGGCAACACAAACGTAAAGGTCAAGCGGAGTGGCGTACCGAATCGACCCTGATAAATTTCCATCGGATAACGTGCGAAATTGGTAATGTAAAACCAGAAATCATAAAGAGTCTGGTTCCGACCCAGCCACACGCTCGAGGCCGCAAGACAAAACATCAGAGAATACAAAATCGCAATCCCGCAGATCAGGTAGAAGCAATAGAGGATGACCTGGATTGCGCTCGGCACGACCGAAAGCTTGCTTAACGAGAAGATCATCAACAGAACTCCCACGTGAAAGTTCCCTGAGGCCGACCAATCAATCCGGCGGAAGGAAACCAGCAGTTGCGTATCGATTGGCTTGACCAAAGCAAAATCCAAGGCACCGGTGCGTATGAGCTCGCTGAACTCATCGGCATTGTACATGAATAGCGCTTGAACCAGGCTATTGATGATCAACGTGGTCGCCAGAAACGCGAAGAATTCGTACTTGCCCCAGCCCGTATTTGCCCCCAGCGAAGGCGTGTAATGGAAAACGAGTAAGTAGAAACCGAGGGTCATGAAGACCCAAGAAATCGAGGATAACGTCTCGATCAGGAAGTTGGTGCGAAACGTCATTTCGCGAATCAAACTGTTTCGGGCAAACGTCAGGATCACGCGAAGATTCGCCGGTCGAAATGGCGACTTTCCCTCGGCGGTCACTTCTCGATGCAGCGATTTCAGATCGTTTCCGTATTTCATCGTTGACGTTTCGCGATACTGAAATTTGTCGCCCAGCGAATTTTTTGAACCAAACACTCGAAGGACTTGCGATTTTTGCAATCGAGTTCAAGATTTCAACTCCTCTCGTATCCCCCTGAAGACCGTGCGGCCTCTGCGCCCCGCTGTCCAAGGAGTCGGCACGGCTTCAAACAAAAAAGGATTTCGCAACTGCATTTTAAGGCGCAAGGCAAAACTTGTAAGCAGACACTTGCCCATAGCCTGCGGTCCAATACGGCAGCTTTTGCCTTTTCACCCCGGCAACTTTCCCATTCACCTCGGCGACTTCCCATCTTTTCGTTAGGCCGGCCCAAACCCAGGAGTTGGGTCGGCCCAAACTCACAAGGCACAACCGGGAGGGACCCGGAGCCACCGGCCGGGAAAGCTGACTCGGACACTGGTCATTCTCGTGACCGAGCTTCTTTTTCGATGTTTATTCTCGCTGTTTATTCTCGCTGTTTATTTTCGCTTGCGCACCAAAATCTACCCCGCTCGTACGAAACCTAAAAAACCCAGAATCGTTCCCTTTTCCATCGCGGGCCCAAACTCGGTGGTGGCTCGCCAGCCCGGAGTGTTGACGGGAAAGCCCCCGGCTGAAAAAATGTCGGAGAATATTCACTTTATTTGGCGGCTAATTTGCCCGATCCTTGGATCCAAGAGGAAAGTTTCGCCGTCGTTAGATTTCCTGGTACTGATTTCGTGCCACGCATTTCGTGCCGCTGCCCAAAATGCTTTAGCCACGCACAAGTTGTGAAACCTCGTATTTGTAACCACTCAGATGGGGAGCCCAAACACATGACCAGCCGATCCTCTCACCTCCAATCACGGCGAAAATTCATGGGACAAGCCGGTTCTGCTATCGGAGGGCTAATCACGGTTCCGGCGTTTGTCGCCTCCGCAAGCGCTGCTTCACGCGATAGCCTTCCTACCGAGGAATTGCCTAAGCGTGTTCTGGGACGCACAGGCGTCGAAGTGACCACCATGACCCTAGGAACCGCCCCCTGCGGCCTTAGCCCGGAGATTCCGCCGCCCGAAATCGGCAAGATCGTCCTCCATGCCATCGATCGGGGCATAAACGCCATCGACACGGCACCAGCCTATATCGAGGCTGAAGAGGGGATCGGTTTAGTTCTCGGCCCGCATCGTAAAAACATCTTTCTGTGCACGAAAGTCCTGGCGGAAACCATCGAAGAAGCCGAAAAATCCCTGACCAAGTCCTTCGATTTACTTCGGACCGATTGGATCGATCTGGTCTATTACCACAGCGTGGGCGATCAAGATGTCGAAAAAGCCCTCCAGCCCGATGGGGTTTTCACTTGGCTGATCAAGCAAAAGCAAGCCGGTAAGTTCCGATTCCTCGGGATCTCCGGCCACAACCGTCCCGGCCGATTCATCCCTTTGCTCGAAACCGGCGAGGTTGACGTCTTACTGACTGTGGTTAACTTCGTAGACCGCCACACCTATAACTTCGAAGAGCAAGTGTTGCCTGTGGCCCAAAAGCACAACACGGGCATTGTGGCGATGAAAGTTTTTGGAGGAGCCAGCCGAAGCGCCGGGTCCTATAAAAACCCGGATGCCCCGCCGGAGCTTCCCCTCGAGCATCTGCGGTCCGCCGTGCGCTACGCTCTGGGAATTCCCGGCGTGGCTACTTTGAACCTCGGCGTCCACAGGAAAGAGCAAATTGACGCCAATATCAAGTTAGTCCAGGGCTACGAACCTTTGACCGAAGCGGAGCAATCCAATCTCTTGGAGCTCGGCAAGCAGTTGGCCAGCCAATGGGGACCTCATTTCGGCCCGGTGGCATAGAAAAGTGTTTTGCAGAAAAGTAATTGGCGGGTTCCGGTTTTTCCGGGGGATACGCGAAGTTTGTTCGCGATTCGTTCCCCTTAAGGCTCGCTGGCTCGGACGCTACCGACGCGCTTTGGGGCCGATTTGCACACCCTGATTGGTGCGCGTATTCGGACGATATTTAATTTAGACCGTTCCACTTTGCTTATGCAAATTCTCGCGGCACTATCGTTTAACCTCGCGGCATCGCGGCGCGCGGCCCCGGGTTATACATCGTGCCAAGAAAAGTTCTTTACTGTGAATTCCCTAAAAATCGGCCGGCAGAACTTTTTCCACACTTGCAAGTGATCCGTCAAGCTTCCGCAATTGCAAAGGAGGCGATACGTCACCCCTGTTTGTTAAATCCCGGATTTGTCGACGAGGGCCGAGGCTACGCGATCAAATCCAAAAGACTTCCGGATTGACCCGTCGGATCCACGGCCTTTCGGGTCCCGGTGCCCGCCGCAGAATGCTCCTCGGAGTGTTCCGCCGATTCGGGCTGATTGCGCCCCGGAAACTCCCAAGGACGACGCCCGTCGGCATCGCGCTCAGTGGTTTCGTGATTCTCGCCATCGGCTTGGCCGATTCCCCCGGCCAACTCTGCCCGCTGTTCGCTGGCAGTCCTTCGCTGGACGACGGCTGTATCCTCGGCCGATCGATCAACTTCCTTACCCCGAACCTGTGCCAGCGGTGTACCCGCGGCACTTGCCCCGAGATTCCCAAGCGGACCAATGCTCATGGCCTCAGCTCCTCGCCGTTAAGCCCAACTCGTCACATTCGTGTTCCATAGCACTTATGGGTTCTTATGCTGCCGCGGGGTGTGCCCACCTCTGGCAAGAAAGTTCCACCAAAATGGCGAGGTCAACCAAAATCCGTTCTTTCACCGCTCAAGTTAAGTACCCCTCTTGGGCCGCAGCAACTCGCGTAGGTTTCGCTGCAAATGCTTCACATTTTCGCGTTGAACATCCTAAGGTGCCTTGTTGAAAAGAAGGCTTCTTGCGGTTCCCCTTTGGGCGAAATTCCCAGTCTCCCTTAAGGGGAATTCCAAAAAGGTTTATCACGAAGTGCTATTTTTCATGTAATTTTTGGGGATCGTCCGCCAACCCCTTGCCAAACGTTATGTTTTTAGTAAGGATTTTCCAAAACCCGCCTGAACTGGAGTTTGAATCCATTTCACCGACATTGAATCGATTGCGACGACGTCGAGCGAACCAAATGGAAATGACCTTGGCGGCAAAGCCCTTTAAACTCCAAAACTTAGGATTCTCCAAACCAGTGGCACCGCTCGGCACTAGTACCAGAGATTCTCCCGATCAACCTCGATTATCCCGAACCTACCGGGCGCAAGGCTAGATGAAATCCTCGGGGTCGATAGCTCCGAGCATCCATGGGAAAATTTTCTCCCAGTATAATGAACATACGTTTTCCCTGACGCAGAGCTAGAAATATTTACGGCATCACGGCAATTCCGCAGCGAGTTCGGTAAGCCGAGCTTGCCAAGCAACTTTTGCCGATTTTTCGGCACAAGGTTACATATGTTTACCAAAAAACAGATGTTCAGCAGTTAGTCTCCAGTGGGATAGTTTAATCTCCAAGATGGTAGTTTTCGCTCTAGTAAGACACGAATTGAGGGATTGTCGGATTCAGCTCGTGTTCAGTGCCGCAATTATGCTGGCCTTTGCGTGGCTATTCGTGTGGTTGGTCAGCCTGATTAAGCCCGGTTTATGGGCCGCCGTGCTGGAATTTGCCCCCGACTTTTTCCGGAAACTAATCGTGGTCTCCCCCGCGAAACTCTTAACGCCGACGGGTCAGATCAGCGTTCTTTATCTGCACATTGTGCCCCTTTTAGTCTGCATGGGCTGGGCACTCGGGCGGGGCTCACAGACGATTGCCGGCCGAATCAGCTCCGGTCACATGGAGCTACTTCTAGCCAGCCCCTTGACCCGGTTGAGCCTTCTTTCGATCCCCGGCCTTGTTGCCGCCTTCGGAGCCATTCTGCTGGGAGCGGCCTTATGGGGAGGAACATTTTTGGGATTGCAGACCGTGCGGTTTTCAAGCCCCCCTAAGGCGATAGACTTTCTGCCCGGCGCTTTGAATCTGGTGGGCCTTACGATGTGCCTTTTCGGCATTAGCAGCCTGCTATCGAGCTTCGATCAAGATCGTTGGCGGCCCATTTGGGGGACTGCGGCAATCGTCGTTTTCGCCGCCATTCTCAAGCTGATTGGTCAACTTTGGCCTCAGGGGGCGTGGATCGGCAATCTCAGTTTTTTGACCGCTTTTGAGCCGCAACGCCTCATTCTGGAGCCAAATGCTGTATTGCAGGTGCCTTATGTCGGCTGGGAAGTCGGCTTAGCGACGTGGTTTAACGGGGTCTTGATAGCCCTGGGAATCACCTGCTACATCATTGCCGGCGTAATCTTTTATCTCCGCGATATTCCGGTGCCCCGGTAATGCGTAGCGCTGAGGTACAGCAGCACCCCTCGATACGGGTTGTTTGTCCGATCCACCTTTGGCCCCGGTGAGCCGCAGTGGTTTAGGACGCTAGCAATAGCGGCTAAACGTCCTGGGGACTCCAGTATTTTCGGAGACTTCAGATGTTGGCGATGGGGGCAAACCGATCCGTTTCCGTCGCCGACCTGACACACTCCTTGATCGCTGAATCCCGATCCACGATCGATGAATCGCCGCCGCCAACGATGAATCCCTATCATAATTGGTGACCCCATCATGATCGGCGAATCCGCATCCCGCACCGGTCAGTCCCCGCCACACTCAGTGAATCCTTATCCATGACCCGGAAATCATTGGGGGAACCCCAACCTCGCACAGCGTGCACCAGTTACAGGTGGGGAGATCAGGAAATGAGGGGGTAACGAATTGCCGAATGGTTCTCCGAAACCAGAATTTTCGCGGCCCTTAAGCGGAAACCGGAGTTTCTTGGCCGCTCCACCCCTCAACAAAACGGCTCTCGCTTATCGGAGGCCCAAGGTCTGATATAAGATCGGGTCGGCCAAACTCCCCACGACAAGATCCGCACACGAAAAATCTTGGTCGCGACTGTGATCCCCGGGCACCGCCACGGTGAAGGCTCCGGCTCCTGATGCCGCCTGGCACCCGGTCTGACTATCCTCTAAAACCACCATCTCCGGCGGCGAAATCCCAAAAAGCCGGGCCGCCTTCAGATAAATCTCCGGGTTGGGCTTGCCAGCGACAACGTCCTCTGCGCTGAGCGTAAAAAGAAACCGCGGCCCCAAATTGAACTCGGAAAGGATTCGTTCCACCACCCGGCCACTACTCGACGTGCAGATGGCCTTGGGAATCGCCGCGGCTTCGAGCGCTTCCAGCAACACAAACAGCCCGGGCATGGGTTCCAGTCGGCCAGAGAGTTTCTCGAGGAAAAGCTCCTCCGATTCCGCTGCAAGTTCCCACCAGTTCTCGTCCAGGTTATGCCACCGAATGATGGTTTCGAAACATGGCTGGGGGGGCCTGCCCATGATGGCCGCATTCAACTCCGGGGTGAAAACCAAACCCCGACGTGCCAGCAATTCCGAACCGACCTCCCAGTAGACCGCCTCCGTGTTGAACATGAGGCCATCCATGTCGAAAACCACGGCTAAAAACTGCCGACCGGGACTTGTTCGATTGTCTTTCATGATCAGGTCTGGGGGAACGAGATTGACACAATTGCTCTAATATTCGTCGATGCTCTAATATTCGTCGACATTCAACAAGCAAAAAATTTTTGATCAACTAAGTGATAAATTCTGACCAATTTAACCGGCATTCCGTGATGGCGCAGTTTGCCGAGCGAAATTCGCGACCCGTTTTTGCCACTTTTCGATGTTTTGGTCGGATCGCTTTTTACAGTCTTCCTCCATAACGGCTGACATCACCCTACTAATTGTGGCTCACATCGTTGATGATTATGGCTCAGATCGTTGATGATGCCCACGGGCTGATTCCCCGCAGAAAAACCGGTTTTTACTGCCGGAAGTGCTCATTTGCATTATCTACCATATTTACTGCTGTACTGGGCTTTTCTGATATCCAAAGGAATGAGTTTTTCTGAAATCGAAGAAGGGATAAGCATCGGCTGGGATTGGGGGGCAGCTTGGTCCGGGAATAATCAGCCGTTTGTCGATTTCGCAGTTCGCCAACCGTACTTGCATTCGCTCACACCGTCGGGTTTTGTTGGTGCTTCTTGAAAAAGTGCCTAGCCAGCGAAACCTTCCGCCGGTCTTCGGGGTTTTAAACCTTATGAGCGACAACAATACGGTTCAGAGTTTCGAAACTGCCGTCCGCTGTGCGCTGAGGGTAAGAAATCCGCGGGGTTAAATAAGCGTAGGTGGTAGCATTTTTATCCGGCAGCCCGGGGCGATTAAGTTCGAAGAACTCGCGAGGTCCTTAACCTAAAGCAATAAGAACTGACTGAACCGGGAGCCTTTAACCCTTTTAAGCGTGCGAGGTCAGTCTGAAACATCTTTTGCGTTGGAAGTTAATTTCGACCGTTTCCCCAAGATCCCCGACTGGGCTCTGACCCCTGCCCCACACCCCCTTGAAGGCGTAAGGTTTCAGCCCGTTGGGGATCGTTTTTTGCGCCGAGATGCCCTCCTCGGCCTATGATGCCCTTCGGAAAACCCCCGTCTTCTTCGAATCCCGGCAGACCAAGAGCTTAATTGGGGGGCCACGGTTCTGCGTGGGGAATTAAGGGATCTTAACCGGCTCGGGTTCGCCACTCGCCGAAATCCAAGAGCAAGCCTTCGACACTCTGCACCAGAAGCAGCGATCGCTTTGCCCCCCTGCTCCTATCCGCCGTTGGAGTCCCCAGCATGAGAAAGCAGCAAAATGCGGGGAGGTACCCTGCAAATTGACAAACCATACCCGCCCAGCAGGTTGCCCATCGCTTTTTGCATGCCGCGAGTTGTGCGAAGCGCTTTTCTGGGGGAAGCCCTCAGGATTATCCCCCCGGCAGGGGGCGAAACCGCACCGTAGTGCCGTCCGCATAGAAGGAAGCAAGGGCCTCTACCCCCCGCACCTCAAAGAACAGTACGCGCTGAAAGAACGAATCGCGTCGAAGGCCCATGGACGAGTGTATTCTCGAGCGGACACGCCCATCGATCGCTTCTTGCCCCGGGGAATTGCTCGAACTAAAAAAGATCGCTTCTGCCCAAGTGGTTTTGACCACGGCGCGGTCCGAAGCAGTATCCCCGCAAGACTGTGGCAGTATCAACGCAAGAATGGGCCGGGGGCTTCGGTCTGCTCTTCAGGCGTTCTCCCGGCGGCTCGGCAACGGGCACAAATGCCGATCACGAACAATCGATGCCCGAGCACTTGGAAGTCATACTGCCGGGCCACGCGGTCGCAGAGCTTTTCCATGGCCGGGCTTTGAAATTCGCTAAGCTGATTACAGCCCTGGCAGAACAAGTGATCGTGCGAGGGATAGCCGTACTGGTACTCGTACACGGAGCGGCCGCCGATTGACATTCGCCGCAGAAGTCCCGCGGCCACCAAATCGCTCAACGTGCGATAGACCGTAGGCCGGCTCACAAGCCGCTTGTTGATCATCTCTTGCAGGTGTGCGAGGAGTTCGTCCGCATCGAAGTGGTCATGATGGGTAAAGATCTGATCGATGATCAGCCGACGCTGACGCGTCATTCGCTTCCCCCGCCGTCGTAAAAATTGTTCAAATACCTCCAACGGCGAGCGTTCCACGCGGACCCGGCGTAATTGAAAAGGATCGGGCATTGAATCAGACGCCCTTCAACAACCCGCCTTCCTCCACCAAGACCTCTCGGGGCTGCGATTTTGGCTAGGCGATTTCGTCCAGCAATCGTCGCAAAGCGATCTGCCATTTCTCCGGCGTTTCGTAGGTACCCGCCGCGATCTCGGCCTTAATCTGGTTGACCCGATCCCATCGGATCTCGGGCAAATTCCGAGCCTCAGCGACCCATTGGCTTGTCTCGGAAAGGATGAGTTCGTCCTGAATAGCGGGGGTTTGCGGCGATCGAACTTCCCGCATCGGCCGGGACGCATGGGGACCGTTTAGCGGCTGTGCTCCATGCACATGATTGGGACCGTAGATTTGCATCGGTGCGCTCCCCTTCGGATCACTGAAAATCAGGCCCACCCCTCTAAGAACACTTTAGTCTATCAAAACCAGAACAACAAGAAGACTTCAAGAGCCGACGAAAACTCATCGGGCCCTCGCTGCGGGATAAGGTTTCACCGCGACTAGCTAGTATCAGTATCGGCACAAGGATACACGCTTCCATGAGGCGGCCCCAAAATGCCAATTACGCGAATCGATCCACGCAGACGGACTCCGCCGGTCTCCTCCGGTTGAATGCGTTTTTAGAGCCGTACCAATGCTTTGTAAATGGGAAGGAAAGCCGACTGTGCTGATACGATCAACCGTCCGTCACTCCGACCTGCGTTTCGTTTTTAAGGAAGTAAGTGCTTTGTGCGAAAAAAACTACTTTGCGATGTTTGAACGATTGGGGCCCCCTGAAAATCGGCGCATAAACCGCAACGAGTGGCAGCGCTGAATCTTAGGGCGATCAGTTTTCCCATCGATTCTGCGCTTTCGTCGACTTTCCGCCCAAAACGTTGTTTTCCCGCCACAAAGTTTGCTTAACCGCAACAGGTTTCGCCCCTCAACCGGGTGCCGCGGACTGAACACTTCCGATAGTTGTTACTCCAGCGGTTTCGATCAACGAAAAAAGTTTGGAAAGCAAATCGCGAAACCGACGTGGGTTTTTGTGCCAGTATTCGGCGGCGAAATCGGCGATATGGGTTGCTTCTCCTACGCCATCGCGAATATCAAACGATGACCTTTACGAATCGGCCGAACCGAGGGGTTTCTGCCAAAACACAGTCCAAAAGCATCGAGGACATCAAACCAAACACCCGGCTGCTATCCACAGCGAACCCCACTCACAATCGGCGATCAAGCCCTGCCCTGGAAACCAAGATTCCAAACTTCCAACCCAAATTTGAAACTTGCGAACCAAATCTCAAACTTGGAACCTAAATTTCCAACGCGCAACCTGAATTCCAAATGTCGAACGAACCCTTGGAAACTTCAAAATTGGACCACAATTCTCGAAAGCAAGAAGCAGAAACCGCCGCTACCGGCTGGAGAGAGTCAAGTTGGGAA
>CAKZMM010000136.1 GCA_937128505.1 uncultured Thermogutta sp. | reverse complement strand
AAGCAGTAACGACGGGAAGGAGCGCATTCTCAGAAAGAAACACGAAAAGCCCGAGTTATTGACCGGAAATTTCGCGGAGTGCCGAAGCCGGGAGTCGAACCCGGATGGGCGTGGATAGCCCACTAGGACCTGAACCTAGCGCGTCTGCCAATTCCGCCACTTCGGCCCGAAAATGCCTAAGAGCAAACCCGAAACTCGCCTCGCGTAAACCGATCGTACCGTAGCTTTCCAACGAAGTTCGCACCAAAGTTTCGTGTCTATTAATCCGAATTAAGAACCCCCGTTAAGGGGTAAGTACGCGATCGCCAACTCTGGGCTAAAAATCTGAGCCAAAAAATTTCGTACTTACGAACCCCTGAAGCATGTTTTTGATTAGCTTCAGAGCTTTTTTCCTTTCATCTTCCCCTTCATGCCGAATTATGTCACGCCTAGGAGGTTCGATCAAGGACCTTTGTCACATCGGGGAAGGGTACCCGCCATTTAGGTGGTTTCAACCCGGCAAATCTCGTTAAGATCTATTTCAGTGGCTTGAACTCAGCAAATTTCCTTCAAGATACGGGGCTCGCAGCTTTCGAAGACAGCGGCTACGACTTTTTAGAGCGACCGCAAGCAGTTAAGGCGGCGAAAAGGGAAGCTCCTCGACGCCGTACCCTTAGCCCCGCATGATTGCCGTCTTGTCGAGTGGGTCAAACCGTGGTAAGGAAATCCCTTTCCGCCGGCCCGGTGCATTTCTGCTATTGGTGATGAACTGCGGCTTTGCACTCGGCAATAAGCCTCGGCCGAAAAAACTTGCGTCAACCCGGCCGACGGTTCTGCGCCATGCAATGCCGGAACCCCCGGCGTCCTACCGTCTTTAGCAGCACTCCTAGCTTACATCTCAAGCAGGGTTCTCGGTCAAATCGCGGCTTATTATTTTGGGTCTCTGGCAGCACTACCAGCCTACATATCCAGCAGGGCTACTGACTCATGCCGTTTGAAGTTCACCCGCGGTGAACCGCCGGATACTACCGGCTAATCTTCCGGGTTCCAAGCGCCGGCAGGATCTCCTGCATCCCGAGTCGTCAAGAACATGTAGAGAGCCACATCGATCTTTTTGTCCACGCTGTGGACGCTGCCGTCGACAAAAAGGTGATTAGTTACCCCGGGATGGTGACTACTCGGGCCAAATTTGATGTAATAGCCGTACCGGCCGAAATCCGTGATCGTCCGTTCATCAATACCCTGGTCATCGTAGGGGTACTGCTCGTAATCCCAATTCAGGTAGGTACGGTATCGCTTGGGTATGGTGCTTTCATCCCCGTATAACCCGGGGGTGAAACCTACGGGAGCCCAGTAATGGGTGATCCGCACAAATTCGATGGTCGGCGGCAGGGTGACGAGCATGGTTTCGGCCCCTACACCCCAGCGCGCCGCCCGCGGCTCCACCGATTCAACCACCAGGAAGGTGTGCGAAGTGCCATCACCAAAGTCCTTGAATCGCAAGTTTGAGCCGGGGAAGGAGGCCCCATCCGGATCCCGCATCGTGGGATCATAGCGGCACTGATAGCGGTTACGCCAAGGTGTAGCCAACATGAGGCTCTCAATATGCGTAGCAGCTACCACCTTGTAGTTCGTGATGGTTTCCAAGATAGGTGCCTGCGGATCCACAAATGGGCTACCGCGGAAACTCGGGCAGATGAACTCGTTGAGTACCGTTCCGCGAGCCTCCTCGTGCGGGTCGATGTTTGCCGGGGTGGGAGGCGGATCGGGGTGTTTTCCCAGCGGACGCCCGAGGCTTGTATCCAGGGTTTCCCAAAGGGTTTGCCGCTCCAAATCCGGCAGAAGATCGGTGATCCAACTCCAACCGTAGAGGTCGTCGATGATCCCGCCGGTCCGCGTCACATGGCATGAAGGGGGCAACTTCTTATGGCGGTCGTGGTAGTTATGGAACGCCAGGCCGATCTGTTTCAATTTACTCGAGCATTGCATTCGCCGGGCAGCTTCCCGGGAACGCTGGATCGCCGGAAGAAGGAGAGCAATCAGAATGGCAATGATCGCAATTACCACCAGGAGCTCTACCAGAGTAAATGCAGCTCGCGATTTCTGAGAGTTCATGCGGCACCTCCCCAATAAGCAAAACCACCGATCTCAATTTTCTCGTTTCTCGTGGCCCTTCCGAAAACCAGCCCATCCAAGCGGCTCACGGATCCCTCGGGGTGCCCTCCCCAAAAGGTTTTGCGGACTTAGGTCGCGGAAATAAGGATGAAATAAAACGAATTCCAAAACCCTTAGTGCGCCGATGCCATTTTCGCCTGGGGTGATCGGTGAAGATCCCCCACTGTCGTTCGAGTTATTTTTCGCGAAATCACCCCGTCGGAAGCATTGCAGCCGATAGTTCTAAGAATCCCAAGAATCCTTTGACAAGCAGTGTTCTCTCCCCGGTATGCCCCCGGTCTGAGAACAAAACGGACAAAACTTGCACTGGCCGACCGATTGGCCCCCCAACCCTACCCTGCTAATTCGGTGATTGTAACTGGGGGTCCGGGGCATGTCAAACAACAGCGGTACTGGCGGAGCCCCATTTTTGGCTTAGTTTTGGCCCCTCGGAGTGGGCCTAACCCGCGCCTCTCCGTAGACTTCCCGTTCGGCGACTGGGCTCAAACCCGGCTTTTCCTTAAACCGGATGTCGAACTCTAATCAAGCCGCGGGGATTGGTGGGGTATTCGGATCAGGGGACAGGGGGCAAGGGACAGGGCGGCGTCAAGGCACTAGGCCAATCCGCATAGCGCACCGGGGTCAATCTTCGATTCGGCTCGACCCGGATGCGTACTGCCGGATTTCAAGCGAGCCGGAGGGTACCACGGCGGTTAGCGACTTTCGACAGAATTCGATTCCTGCTGCGGCAAGATGGTACGCGGAGCCACTATTTCCCCACAACTAGCTCCCAAAAGAAAACTCTCTTCGGAGTCCCCTGCGTATTTCCGCTTCTCCCCGACGGGCTATGCTGCGATACCGGTGCACGGAGCGACAACTTCTCCCCGCATCAGTTTTCGCGCTGAAAGAGGCAGTCAGCGAAGCGGCACCTTGCAGGCTTTTACCCCGATGATTGATGTGCGGGAGCCGTGGGTAAGAGTGCAGAATGTCAGCGTGCCAATTCTCGGAGTGCCAAATGATGCACCCATGTGGGCTGAATGGGAAGCCAAGCTGCCAATTCTTTGGGTAGATTCTTATCCCTTGTGCTCTGAATCTCTTCCTCAGCTTGTGCATGCGGGCGAGCTTCCCCCAGGCCAGCGGAAGTATTCCAGATTGACAGAGGTAGCGTGATGTGGAGGGAGAGCTTCCCCCATGACTGAGGAAATATTCCTGACCGCCTCCAAAATTCTCAGGGCCCTCGAAAAGCCCAGCAACTCCCCAAACGGGTCTCAGTATTGGCAGGTCCCAGTCTTGCCCGAGATCAATCTTGCCAGATGTCGGCGCAGCGGGCCGCTACGTCCGGCATTGGGGGAAGGGGCTCGCTAGGCACCGGCTCATACCAGAAGGTCGCACAGCACCAGTCGTCTTGAGTTTCAACGAGCCCGTTTTTCCACGCAATTTGTTGAATGGTAATCCGGGCTTCTTCTTGCCATGCGATCGGATCCAGCAGATGCCATCGATACATCGACACGAAGTTATTTTGATTGAGGCTGCAACCGTTGTGGAGGAAAGGCGTCTGCTGCATTCCCCAGGCTAAGCCGACGTAATCCTCGCTGCCGGTGCCGCAGATGGTCGGCCACTTGGTGTCGCCATCCATGTAAACTTTGATCTCCCCTTCACCCCACCATTGATCCGGATGCAGGTTTCGCACGCCGATCACTACCCCGATATAACGGCCCTTTTGACTGCGCTTGGGCAGAAGTTCGAAATCCTGCTTCAAAGTGGTGGGATTCTCGCGGCGAAAAAGCACGTGGAGGCGGCCGACGTCTTCAGGATGCTTATCACCCAACGTATAGGTGATCTGATAAAAGAGGGGCACATCCTTCGTGCCGTCGTTGCGGAAAGTGAATTTAGCGCGCTTGGTGAACGGCATGGGCAACCAGATGTTTCGTCCGCCGGTCGGCCCCACCGAATGCACCGCCGAATGATAGGGCATGATCTTACCGTGGGCAAAACCGAAGAAATCGCCAATGGGACACTCGATACTGGGGTGTTCTTGATCATCCCACCAAGCCCGAATGACCAACGCCCGTTGCGATACCGGAGCGCGATCGGTCGTCAGCCAAATGTGTCGAATGGTTCCCGGGCCTGTGATGTCGCATAGCTGGACTTCTTCGCCGGGCTTGATGGTTCGGGCCGGAGCACCTTTACGGCCCGGTCCCAGATGGCTTGCCGCTTTTCCTCCCTGACCGGGTGCGCCGGTCGGATTCTCGAATGAAATGGAGCGAGACACCAATCCGGTGTCCAAAAGATAGGGTTCTTCCACCAATTGAAGCGAATGCTGAGCCAACGCGTTTTGGAGCCCGAAAAATCCGAAGACCGACAATAAAACGACGCCGACGGGCAATCCGCCTCGAACAACACCTTTCAGATCTAGTTTCATAGTGCTTCTTCTCCTCCGTCAATTCGAAACCAACCTGCTTCCCAAATGGACGAAAACGCCGAATCCGGCGGATCATGCCGACGATGCGACTCTTTGAACCGTATGTACTCGAGTTTAACCGCAATCCTCTCTAAGCCCCTCAGACAAGCATTTGTAGCTTAGCTACCTTACACCAAGAAAACAATTCCCCCAAGTTGCCGAGGCCACCAAAATCGAATTTCCTCCCTAACGCGGCAATGTTACCCCAGGCTGAAAATCTACCGTTAAAAATCGTGAATCTTTGAGCGGTGTGGCGGTCGACTTAAACCGGACACGAATTCAACGAACTGATACGGATTCAACCGCAACGAAAACAGCCGGTAGGGGGACGGCGGCAGGATGCGGACCCTCGGCGGACCTTGCGTTTCTGATAAGCTGTGCTGAGACTGGAAACGTTCCCTTGCTTTTCGCCTGGCTTGCTCCGATGGATTACTCAGAGGAGCAGAATCGTTCTGGGTACATCACCGAACCTTCACCCGCGGATCAAAAGATCCAAGGTTTGCCCCCATTTTGTGCGCGTCCTTAACGTGCCTGTTTTGACTCAAGGAGGCCGGGCGTGCCATCCTCCGTCCCTCCTAGCCCCCCTACCTACCATTTGTCAGTAAACTGCTACAACTGCCGCAAGAATTAGAGAACCTCATTCGGATGAGCATCTATGGTAACCCAGGTTCATGCGGCTGCGAACCTAGATGACCTTAGGGCTTACGTGGTCGAAACGCTTTGTGCCCATTTCCAGTTGGATCCGCTTTGCTTTAAGCTCCGCGAGCGGATTCTTTATCGCCGCCAGATTCCCTGCGGAATTTACTTCGTTCTAGAAGGACCCCGCGGCGTTTGGTTTAGTGCGATTTGGGAAATCGAGGCAAATCGGGTGTTTTTCTACGGGCTGGATGGACAGCGTATCCAAAGTACCCAACTCCTCCTCGCACCGGACCTCCGCCAAGCCGTGAGCTCTCTTGTATCATCCTGAAACCGAGAGGCCGGCTTTCCTATTCGCGGGGACCAGGGGCTTAAAGCCACCTTAGCTAATGATCCCCAGTGATCGCCGGCATTCCCAAGAATTCAATCTCCCGGGTAGCTTGAGCGAGACGGGCCGATGTAAGATCGATTTTCGAAAGCAACCGCTACAACTTTCCTCGCAAGCGTCGGCTGCCCGCGCGGTGCTTGATCCTGCTCAATTCTCTGACTTCTCATTCTCCTCATTACCCAATATTCCACGGTTAGCCTTTTGATCTAACTCCTAGCTTCCCTAGCTTCCTTACTTTTTTCGGGCCAAGACGACGCGGGGTAAGCGGGCAAGATCCTCGCGGGTTTCGCCTAATTCGAAATGGGGATTACTCGCGATAAGCTGCCGAATCTCCTCGTGTAATCGCGGGCTAATTTCCAGCAGCAGGTAGCCAGCCGAGACAAGCCGCTCCGCCGCCTGAGGCAAAAGACGCTGAATAATCTCTGTGCCTTGTGGTCCAGCGACCAGGGCATGCCGAGGTTCAAACTGCCGCACCTCCACAGGCAAATCCGCAAACTCATCTTCGCGAACGTAAGGCGGGTTGCTGACCAGAAAAGCGAATCGCTCCTCAGGGGCAAGAACACAGAGCAAATCGCTCTCGACGAATCGGATCCTCTCGGCTACCCCATGCTCTTCGGCATTCATCCGGGCAACAGCGAGGGCCTGGGGCGAAATATCGGTAGCGATCACCGAGCAACGCGGCAGATGTTTAGCTGCGCAAATCGCGACAATTCCGCTCCCGGTGCCCACGTCGCAGATTCGCAGCGGCTTTTCGTGCGGCCATTGCCGGGCCAATTCGAGCAAGGTTACGACGAGCAATTCGGTTTCCGGCCGCGGGATCAGCACATGGCTGTTGACACGGAACGACAAACAGTAGAACTCTCGCCGCCCGACTAAATAGGCAACGGGCTCCCCCGCAGCACGTCGTAACACTAGTTGCCGGAATGTCGCGCGGGCTTCGTCGCTGGGAACAGACTCGTAAGAGGTGTACAAATCGATGCGCTGGCATCCCAGCGCATAAGCCAAAAGGATCTCCGCATCCAATCGAGGCGACGAAGCCCCCCTCCGTTTCAAATACTGTGTCGTCCACTGGAGGAGCCGACCGATCGTCCACGGGCCTTCGTCAGCCATGCCATGATTTGAAAACAGTTGTCCAGCGACTACCGAGCCGGACCCTTGCGGCTTTCCCCGGGCTCCGATCCTCGTGAGGATTTACGAAATCAAAAAGGCGATCTTCAAAAGGTAAACGGAGCTTGCTTGCGTCTACAAATTCGCCAGCTTTTCCTCTTTGGCCACGTGTGACAACTTGGCCAATCTCCCCTTATGAAAACTTAAGCTACCAGGGATAGTTTGCAATTCGCTTCGTTTCCGCGGGTTGGCTCCCCTCGCAAGGGACGATCACCCATAGCGTCGGAAACCCGCTTGCCAATAAAGCCGGGAAACCTACCGGGGAACGAGGAATCGGCAGCTTGAGGCCAGCCTAACGTCCCCCTCAAGCACGCTCTTCTGCCGTCCCGAATGCGGCGCGCTGTTCCTGACGCTCGAAATCTAAGAGGGCCTCAATGATCGGGTCCAAGTCACCCGCGAGAATGGCATCCAATTGATAAAGCGTCAGGCCGATGCGATGATCGGTTACACGGTTTTCCGGGAAGTTATAAGTGCGAATTCTTTCACTTCGATCGCCGGAACCGATCTTGCTGCGGCGTTCGGCGGCACGCTTTTGCTCTTCTTCACGGCGGCAGAGCTCGTACAGCCGGGTCTTCAATACCCGCAGAGCCTTCGCACGATTCTTGTGCTGACTTTTCTCATCCTGAATGGAAACCACGATGCCGGTCGCCAAATGGGTAAGCCGCACCGCGGATGCCGTCTTGTTGACGTGCTGTCCTCCCGGACCGCTGGCGTGAAAGACATCCTCACGATAATCTTCCGGCTTCAGTTCAATTTCGATGTCCTCCGGCTCCGGAAGCACCGCGACCGTGGCAGCCGAGGTATGGATCCGACCGCGAGCCTCGGTTTCCGGAACGCGCTGGACGCGGTGGCCACCGCTTTCATACTGGAGCCGTCGGAAGACCCCCTCACCCTCCACACCGAGGATTACCTCCTTGAATCCGCCAAGCTCCGTGGGGTGCATATCGAGCACTTCGATCTTCCACCCCTTACTTTCGGCATAACGGCGGTACATGTTGTAAAGATCACGCGCGAAAAGGGCGGCCTCTTCGCCCCCGGTACCGGCGCGGATCTCCAAAACACATCGGTTGCGTTGAGCATCTTGGCCACCGGCCGTCAGGTCGATGAGTTCCTCCCAGCACTCATCGCGTTCCTGCTTCAAACGCGGGAGTTCAGCTTCGGCCAAGTCCCGTAACTCGGGATCCGAGCCTTCCAAAAAAGCATTCGCTTCGGCAATCTGGGCGTTTAGCTCCTTAAGCCGGCGATACCGGGTCACGACTTTCGCAAGCTGACCATGTTCGCGGACAATCTGCCCCATCCGCTCCGAGGAGGCCAATACCGCCGGATCGGACATCAATCGCTCCAATTCTTCAAATCGCCGGAGCTTTTCCTCAAGCTGCTCGCGGAGCGAATTTGTTTGCGTGGCCAAAAGAACCACTCCGAAAATAAGTTCCCTTTAAACTCGCGAGTAATGTCCTTGATTTATTCATCATTTTCATCGATTTAATAACGTAATGGGACACAACGACTCGCGTTTAGCCCATTCGCCCGCGCCCCTGCCAGCCACGCATGCTCTGGCACACCTGAGTCCGGCGGGCGGAAACACACGGCAATCATGCTCACAATTACAGGACTGCAAAGGCATGACACGCTACGTGCCGCTCCAGAAATAACTTCCGGAGTTTAAACCCGCCCAGCTCACACATTCCGACACGAATCTATCACTTTGATCAATATTCGTCGTCCTCAGGCAGCTCTTCGACAACCCGTTTTGGTTTCCTCTTCTGCAAGCTGGTGATTTCGGTGTTTGCGAACTTGCTCTGAAACCGCTCGATACGGCGGGCTGTGTCTACATACTTTATCTTTCCGGTAAAAAATGGATGACACATGCTACAAATGTCAACCTTCATTTCGGGCTTTGTGCTGCCGGTGACGAACGTGTTGCCGCAGCCGCATGTGACCTTTGTCTGAAAGTATTTGGGGTGAATACCGTCTTTCATGGCCTCCCTCTGCTTGGGCAAAAAGTTCCTCAATACGAAAAATATTCGCCCGTGAGATTGCAAGCGAATCCTATTGTTCAATGTTACGGCGTAAGCAAAACTCTTTAATATTCGATGGTTTTGTTAGACGATCTTTGTGCTTTTTAAAGTTTATTTATCTATGTTTATCTTATTAATCTTGTTGCCTTTCGGCACTTGCCAGCTTCACTAACGACCCGCCGAATTCCCTAGGAGCCTAAAAGCCACCAAAAACCAGAATTTTATCGTTAGGATTTACACTCGCTTCCCAAACCGTTATCCCCGCCACAAATCCCGCAATTCCCGGGCCAAAACGGCCATCAGTTAGGCGAAGATCTTTGGGTGGATCGGTGGAATTGCATTGAGAATACCCTGGCAATAATCCCGCAAATTCTACCCTAAAGCTCATTCTACGGTGTTAACACCAAGTGCTCCATCGTATACTAGGCCTTGCCGATTGCCAAGATCGGGAAATTTAACCCCGGATTGGTTGATCGATGCACCCAAAAAGCAAACAAGATAGCAATTCGTTAGTCCCCTACTTTTGATTGCCCAACCGAAAAACCTACCTTTGCGGTGGGAGCAAGCTTGCCCTTCCCGGGGGCCGTGGGAGCAAGCTTTGAGCAATCCGATTTAGAACTCCTTGCAAGCGGATTCTTTTGTCGAATGTCGAAATTATTAGCTTATTAGGCGCGGTTTGGCCCAATTTGTCGGAGCAAACCTTTCTTTTAGATATCGACCAAAAGGTACAGAAGCTTCCCACGCACTTCTTTGGGCTCGCGTTTGACACGGACTTTTGAGGGGCTGAGCACTCCGGTAGGACACCAAACACATCGTATTTCGGGGACACCTACCTAAATCCATCTTATGTCAGGGGACCTTTCGCTCTAAGGGAGGGTCGTCAGATGCTGGGGTTTCGCTTTGCCGGGGGAAGTATGTCACGGTTGATAAGTGCAGGTGCGTGGGTTTGCGCGTTGGGTTGGTTTACCCTTCCGTTTTCAATTAACTCAAGTCTTGGCAGCCAGACCGGCCCGGGGGACGTCGCCAAGCTCGTGGCCGAAGCCGGCGTAAGCGGCGGGCTGGTGGTAATCATCGGTTGTGGCGATGGACAAATCCTCACCCCTTTCCTGGGACGAACGAGCTTTCTAGTTCAAGGATTGGATACCGACCCGGCTCGCGTGGCCGAAGTCCGACGCCGCGTTTTTGAAGCGGGCGGATATGGGGCGGTGGGTATAGCGCCTTTCGACGGCGAAAACCTGCCTTATGTCGATGGTTTAGTCAATCTCTTGATCGTTCAGGATCCGGGCGGCCTAAAACCGGAAGAGATCCTGCGCGTCTTATGCCCGGGGGGAACCGCGTTGATTCGTCGGAATCAACGGTGGGAAAAGCTTTCAAAGCCTTGGCCCCCAGAAATCGATGAATGGACGCACTATCTCCACAACCCTTCGAACAATCCGGTGGCCAATGATCGGGTTGTGGGTCCGCCGCGGCGAATGCAATGGATCGGTGGCCCGCTTTATTCTCGGCATCACGATCGCATGTCAAGCATGCCTGCCGCAGTAACGGCAGGGGGGCGGCTTTTTTATATCATCGACGAGGCATCGCCGGTCTCCATCCTCGTGCCCCCCCGATGGACTTTAGTCGTCCGAGATGCGTTCAACGGCACAATCCTGTGGAAGCGGACAATCGAGAAGTGGCACATGCATCTGTGGCCGCTGAAAAGTGGTCCGGCTCAACTTCCGCGGCGGTTGGTGGCAGATCGGGATCGCGTTTATGTCACGCTGCGTCTCGATGGTCCAGTGGTAACCCTCGATGCACGAACCGGTGAGACTTTGCGGGTGTATGATCAGACCCGGGCTACTGAGGAGCTCCTTATCATCGACGGCATGCTTCTTGCTTTGGTCAATCCGAATATGCCGGAGCCACCTTTCGTGGATCCCGCGGCCATTAAGAATGCGTATCAGGGCCCATTTTGGGATGAAAAACCGCGGCACGTGATGGCGGTGGATTTGGAGAGTGGTCAGACGCTTTGGTCGGTCGAAACGACGGTTTTGCCGGTGACTCTTGCGGCGGATCGGTCCCGGGTGGTGTTTCACGACGGCGAAGCGGTGGTGTGTCTTGATCGAGAATCGGGAGCGGTACGTTGGCGATCGGAAGCGGTTTCGCGAGCGATGGAAATCCGCTCGTTTTTCGCCCCCACCCTTGTTTTGCATGAAGCTGTGATTCTTTTCGCCGGCGGGGAAATGGCCGGTGGACAAACCGGAGCTTGGTATAGCGGGGGGAAAGATACGATTGTCGCTTTGGATGCTCAGGATGGGCGAGTGCTTTGGTCGGCGGATCATCCCCCCTCGGGCTATCGTTCGCCTGAGGATGTAATCGTGGTGGATGGATTGGTTTGGTTCGGCGAAACTCTCAGCGGCCGTGCGGCTGGGGTGTTCACCGGGAGGGATCCGCGGACAGGGGAAATTCGCGTGAGTTTCCCCCCGGATGTTCAGACCTACTGGTTTCATCACCGTTGCTACCGCGGTCGTGCTACGGTCAATTACTTGCTCATGTCCCGAACGGGAATTGAGTTTATTGATTTTCGGGAAAAGCGGTGGCTTCCGCACCATTGGGTCCGGGGTGCCTGTTTGTACGGTTTCCTCCCCGCCAACGGCTTACTTTACGCCCCACAGCATCCGTGTGCTTGTTATCTGGAGGCCAAGCTTGCGGGCCTCTGTGCCTTGGCTCCCGGGGGCTTTCTACCACCGCAAACCGCGCCGAATTTGCCCGAAAACCGCCTGGTACGGGGGCCGGCTTACTCGGAGATCAAGCCGGCGGCAATCGATCCGGAGGATTGGCCCACTTATCGCCATGACGGTGCACGCAGCGGTGCAGCCAGCACGCAGTTGGCTTCGGAAATGGAGCCTGCGTGGGAAACACATTTAGGAGGGAGACTCTCGGCTCCGGTGGCGGCATTGGGAATGGTGTTTGTAGCCCTGGTGGATCGGCATACCTTGGTGGCGATTGATCAAGCAACGGGGCAGATCCGCTGGCAGGTCACGGTCGGCGGGAGGATTGACACGCCGCCTTCGGTCGTGCAAGGCCGGGTGATCTTCGGCTCGGCCGACGGTTGGATCTATTGTCTTCGGGCTGAGGATGGGGAACTCGCGTGGCGGTTTCGGGCGGCTCCTGCTGAGCGGCAATTGGTGGCCTTCGAGCAACTGGAATCCGTTTGGCCTGTGCCCGGATCGGTGCTTGTGCACAATGGGGTGCTTTATGCGGTGGCAGGGCGTTCGATGTTCCTCGATGGCGGCCTGCGGCTTGTGCGGCTGGATATGGCCACCGGGCAGCTTTTGTCGGAGACGGTTCTGGATGAAAACGATGCGGAGGCCAACCGAACACTTCAAGATTACGTCAGTTGGCTGAATATGCCTCCGGCTTTACCCGATGTGCTTTCGACGGATGGTCAGTACCTATACATGCGCTCACAGGCCTTTGATCTTCAAGGGAAGCGATTTCCCCTCCAGTCGATGCCTCGTGGTGAAGATGCCGATCGTGGGGCACCGCCGCCCGTTCAATCGCCGCAACTGGCCCATCTATTTTCTCCCACGGGTTTCCGGGACGACACCTGGTGGCATCGCACGTACTGGATGTACGGGAGCACCTTTGTCAGCGGTTGGTGCGGCTACTATTTGGCGGGGAAAGCCGCCCCGGCTGGTAGGATTCTTTGTTTCGATGATCGCACGGTGTACGGTTATGGGCGAAAACCCGAGTATTACCGCTGGACGACGCCTCTGGAGGACCAACTGTTTGCGACTGATAAAACCCTGCCGGAGTGGCCCAACGGCAATCTGCTGCGTCGCGGCCCGACGGTGGTTCGAGTCCCGAAATCACCGAGTCTCAATCCGGCCGAAAAACCGCTCACCGTCGAGGCGTGGGTGTTCGCCGAGCGACCGACCGGGGTCATCGTGGCTCATGGCGGCAGTGCCAGGGGTTATGTCCTCTACCTGGTGGGCGGAAGGCCGCATTGGGCGGTGCGCACTCAAGGGCAACTGGCGGAGCTGGGTGGCCCGGCACGGATTACGGGCAAGTGGACTCATCTGGCCGCTACCTTGGGGCCCGACGGATCGATGCAGCTTTATGTCGATGGAAAGCTGGTGGCAGAAGGAAAATCGCCCGGACTTTTGGACGGCAATCCTCAGGAGGGACTGGAAATCGCTTTGGATGATGGCAGTAAAGTGGGCCCGTATAGTGGAAGCTACGGATTCACGGGGCTCATTGACGAACTGCGAATCTATCATCGGGTGTTAGAGGCCACGGAGATTGCCGCGCATGCGGCCGGCGAACCCCCGGTACGAAAAGATACACGCGAAGATAGCGGAGCGGTTCTGAGCTTTTCGTTTGACCAGGGGCAAGCCACGGATCAGTCCGGTTGCGGGAACCATGGCACCGTCGAGCAGGCTTTAGTGGCAGAAGGTAAGTTGGGTGGAGCCCTCCGGTTTGCAGCCAGTGAGGTCGACTTTCTCGTGTGTTATCACTGGACGAAGTCCATCCCGATTTATGCTCGTGCTTTGCTGGTTGCAGGCAATGTGCTGGTCGCCGCAGGCCCGCCGGACTTGCTGGATGAGGAGGCGGCTTGGCGGTCAATCGATCAGCCTGCCACCCAGGAGCTGCTGGCCGAGCAAGCGGCGGCTCTTGCCGGCAATCGGGGAGGAAAGTTGCTGTGGATCGCGGCGGAGTCCGGCGAGCTACTGGGGGAACGGTCTCTAAAAAGTCCGCCGGTCTTCGATGGCATGGCGGCCGCTCGAGGACAACTCGTCATTTGCACGATGGATGGCAAAGTGTTGGCCTTCGGGCCGAAAAAGCTTACGGATTTTGCAAACCCGTGAAAAGAGACCCTTATCCGCCCCTGTGTGAAAAGGCATGAACCGGCAGATTGCTTCCCGGTTGCCCCGTGTAATTCAAGCCTTTTGAATGTGAGGGAAGGGCCCGAAAGCTTATCGTCTTTAAGCAGCCGCTTAATGGGCAGGGGATCTGCGTGGTGGGCTCTGGCCCCGGCAGCACGCCTCATCGGGTGAGGGGGGCGCACTCGAGCTTATGAGTGTTGGGAGGGTAACTTATGGGTCTTATCAGGCTAGCTTGTGTGCCTTGGTAGGGTACCGTTTCAGCTATGGTAAGGTAGCTTGAGAGCCTTAGGCAGCATCAGGGATGAGTGGGAAGAGAATCGAGACGGCGGCTCACCCGAGGTGTGCGCCTTGCCGGCAAAAGTTGATTGCCTTGATTGAGGGCGTGGATCACGTCTGTTATCGTTACCGGCTGAAGGCTTTTTTACCGGAATTGGAACGGCACTCCATCGAAGTCGAACCGCAGCCGATTGTTCGCGGCGTGCTTTCGCGAACGCGGCAATTGTTGCGATTGCGGCACGCAGACGGCACGTTTGTACAGCGGAAGCTTTTCTCGCTCCCCGAGCTTCTAGTTTTGCGGGCAATGACCCGGCGGCTTATTTATGACTTTGATGACGCCGTTTTCCAGCGCGATAGTTTCGCCGGAAAACCCCCCGAAAGCTACCAGCGCCGAGGGCGATTTCGTGCCACGGTAAAGCAAGCAGACCTTGTTTTGGGAGGTAACGATTATTTGTGCCAGCAAGCGCGGCGCTGTGCGCCAGCCGCCAAAATCGTGCGAATTCCCACCTGTGTGGATCCGCGGCTGTATTCCGAAGCCGAACATCGCCGTGTGGGCGCGAAAGTGGAATTGGTGTGGATTGGTAGCCGCAGCACGATGGCCTCCCTGATGGAATTGGGGGACCACTTGCGGAAAGCGGCGGCGATGATCGGGAGTCTGACGCTTAAGGTCGTTTGCGACACCTTGCCGGAGATTCCGGGAATCGAGGTGCGCGCTTGCCCCTGGGCCTCGGAGACGGAAGCCGCCGAATTGGCGTCGGCAGATATCGGAATTGCCTGGCTACCCGCGGATCTTTGGAGCCTGGGTAAATGTGGGTTGAAAGTCCTCCAATACATGGCCGCGGCACTTCCCGTGGTCGCGAATCCCGTGGGAGTTCACGGCGAAATGGTCCGGCCGGGAGAAACGGGTTTTCTGGCGGAAACTCCCGAGCAATGGGCCGAAGCCATCGCGCGGTTAGCGACCGATCCAGCATGTCGCCGGCAAATGGGAACCGCTGCACGCCGCAAAGTACAAGCCGAATACAGCGTGAACACCTGGGCGCCGCGCTTGGCCGGACTCATCACCCAAACGCTTCAACCTAAGCCAAACGCCTCCAAGCAAACTTGACACTCCCCCTCCCTCCTTCCTCACCCTCAGTGACCGATTACAATGGGCCGGCAGCGTGCACGCTCTTGAGGCGTTAAAGGATTCAAAGCAAGGGGGACAAATCACCGTACAGAGTCGCCTTGGACGGCGATGCCGAACAATCGGCCGAGAGACTCCGCGGTTTCACGTCGCAACTCGCACCCCGTAAACCCGCCGATCCGTACCCGCGGTTCCGCGATTCCGCAAAAGCTTCGCAACTTGGCAATCTGCGAAGATCGTCAAAACGCAAGAAATTTAGTATTTCCGAATCGATTTCTACGATGTCTACAGTCTCGCAGAAGAGAGCTGGGGCATGCAAAGGATCACGCAGGGATCATAAATTAGGCTACTCACAAACTAGTTTACTCAACAGCGCGGGGCAATCTTCCCGATGGACAAATCTTGCAGATTCAGTAATATCCCAAGCACAATCATCGCCTCTTGGTGATTCAAAAGCCACGAGGTCTTTCAGGCGTCGCCCTTAATTTCTCATAAGTCTCATCGGCAACACCGGGCGTAGTTTCGTAAGCAATCCCCCGTGTCATAAGCAACCCCAACCTTGCGGCCATTAAGCGATCGGCGGACTGCTGAGGGCAAGTTGTTCCAACTCCGCGAAAGTACGCGCACACTGCTCAATTAAGTGCTGGATTTCCGAAGAATTTTGATGGGTTTGGGCCGCGCGAATCACCTCGCGATGATACCACAACGTACCCTCGCGTCCGCCTTTCATCGCCTTCCAAGTGTCATCGTCTCCAATGCGTATCGCCGCAACAAGCGAGCGAAGATTATCCAGCTTATCGCACAGCACAATTCGAAGGGCTTCCAAAGATACGCTCTCTTGCAGCCGGCGGATGAAGGCTTCCTTTCGCTCGCGCCAGGGGGGCCGAGGTTCTTCAAAACTATCGCTTACCGCAAGAACCAAGTCGGCTACGTGGCTACCGAATCTTTTCTCGATTTCGTCCCGGGTCTCGAGGCCCCCTTGATCCTCCACCGCATCGTGGAGCAAAGCGGCGACCACCTCGTCTTGGCGACCACCATATTGAGCCACTAAACCAGCGACATTCAGCAGATGGCTAACGTAAGGGGCTCCCCCCAGCTTCCGCTTCTGCTTGCCGTGAAGCCGAACGGCAAATGCTAGCGCTTTACCCAAGTCTTCGGGATCGAAAGCACCTTCCTTCGACATAAAATGCTCCTCCCCGGCCGCCCGACCGATCCGCCTATCCTCCCCATCGGTATGGGCAGCACGGCAGCAAGCACGATCGGCTCGGCAACGCGTTGGCGGAAAAGCTCTCCAAGTCCCTGTCGCCTATCCATCAGCATTCCGCGACTAGGGAGCGCCCCAATCGGCCCCTTGCGCAATCCCTGGACCGCTTGTTCAATCCGTAGATCGGTAGCCCACTAACGCGCTATTTCTGCTACCTCCGGCTCGCTTTGAGCCTTGGTGGGGATTTTGACAGCAGGGGGAGCCGCCGCGACCGGCTCCAAACTCATTTGAATAAAGTAACGGATGGTGGCAGCGATCACAAAGAGCCAATTGAGTGTCAGGGCCGTTAGAACATATCCCAGACCGCCGGTCCCCTCGCCATAGGAGTGAAGTCCGCTGCCGAAGACGAAGTTGACACCGTACCAAGCGATGAGGATCGCGGTGGCCCCAAACACGGCTCCCACCGCCAAGCCAAAATCTGCCAGCATTCCTGCATATCGACCGTGCAAGATCGCAAGGTACACCAACAGGGCGATAAGTGCCCAAACTTCTTTGGAGTCCCAACCCCAGAAGCGTCCCCAGGAAACATCGGCCCAAAGCCCACCAAAAATCGTCCCCGCTGCCAGGAGCAATACGGCAACTTGCATCAATCGATAGATAAACTGGCTGAGCGATTCACAAGCCGCCGGGGGAAGCCACCGCCCGGTTTTTGCCCGCGGCGTTTCCTCCCCCATGGAGGCCGGTTGATCGGCGGAAAGCTCATCGCGCGGAGCGTGTGCGGCTGCCGTGACAACCGCCTCGTTGCCGGCTCGGTCGCGCACTCGATAGCGACCGAACAAGAAATATCCGAGCGAAAGATTTGCCAATCCCCACGCCAAAGCCCCGGCTCCGTAGCTAGCGGTGATGGTCAGCACATGCACAGTAAGCCAAAAGTTATCCCGCAGGACCGGCATCAACGGGTTGACATGCTTTCCGCTGATGGGCGAGTAGTACGCCACAAGTCCTGCAAAGACAGCAACGCCCGCACTCACCAACCCTAGGACGTTTCGGCAGTAGCAAAGGTGCTGTGCCTGGCGGAACTGGCCACCGCGCCAACTGCCCGGCAGCAGCCCCGGGATGGCAAGAATCGTCAAAATGGCCCGGGGAACAAACCACATGCAGAATACCAAAACCGCGATCCCCACTGCCCAAACCACCCAGTCGTTGAGCGACGGGAGGGCCATGCCGACCTCGGTCCGCGGAAATAGTCGGATCGCTGTGTAACCGTCTTTGGACCCATAGCGAACCATGGTCATCAGCCAGAAGACGGCAGCGGCTAAAACGGCTCGAGGCCCCAACAGCCCCCAACCGACTTTCGTCCACCAGTTCTGGGAAGCGTAAGCCAGGTCCTCCTCCTTCAACGGTGTTACCTCCGGAGAGCCGGGTACAGCCGTCAGACGCCAAGCCCGACGCAATGCGGTGGCGAACATCGGTTGCAAGACGAAATATAGTCCCAAGGCTCCTGTGATCAGAGCTACGAAAACCACCGTCTCAAACATGTTGGTCACGGGGGCCCAACCCGTGATGTACACCCGGAGGAAAAAGCCATAAACGATGAACGCCTGGGCCATCAGCAATAGGGTAATTCCGGACCAAAACATCGGTAGCCTTACGGCGCCGAAGGCCATCCCGAAACCCACCATCGCGATAGCCCCGAGGACCCAAGACCATAGAAACGGATCCAAACGGTGGTAATGGACCTCCGCCCAAAGAGTTCCGGGGGCCGGATACGCCGTAGCGGCGATCAATTCCTCGTCTCGCTGCTCGATGGGCAGGGCAGCACGGATCGGCTCGACGGCCTCGGCCAGACGCCGCAAACCGGCAGCAAGCTCCGCGAAAGCATGCGAAAGGGCCGTACCGTCGCCGGTTTCCAGCCACCGGCTATATGCCTCGGCTAAGCGAGAATAATTCTGCCGAACCGACTCGACCTGTGGCTCCGGGTAATCATTCAGGACCGCGGGCGAACCGGCCAGCAGACTTGTCAAACTCATCCAAACCGGCGACTCCTCGCTCGGATCCCGACGCACTTCCAACGCAGCCGGATCCAAAGCCGGCACCACGCGCAGAGCCTCCGGAGCTTCGTACAGACTTCGGTGCGCCCGGGCCGTGTAGCGCTCCAGATCGCGAGCACTGACAGCCAGTCGCAGCACCTCGGCTCGCAATTGCTCAAAGGCATTTTCCGGGAGCCCTTGTGGATCGAATCGCGCGAAAACCCAAGCCCTAATCTGCGCCGCTAAGGCCGCCGCTGGCG
The DNA here is from genome assembly GCA_937128505.1 of uncultured Thermogutta sp. GTDB lineage: Bacteria > Planctomycetota > Planctomycetia > Pirellulales > Thermoguttaceae > DTLM01. Next base: position 11,780 of record CAKZMM010000136.1, on the reverse strand, counting down.
CCGCATGGCTGCGAAGCCTGGTAAAGATCGGCTCCAACTGCGCTGGGTCAAGCCGCGAGCCAATCATGCCGTGAATATTCCGCACTTCCGGCTCGATGGCCGCCAAATTTCGCTCCAAATCTTCCACCCAACGCACCAGCATCGCCTCGCGCCGAAGTACCGGTTGGGTAGATTGAAAACCGGCTTGTGCATCGCGCCACGAGCGCATCAACTTAACCGCGTAATCCCAAAATCTTCCCTCGATCACCCCGGCGCGACCCGGCTGAAAACTCAAAAACCGGTACAAAGTGTACGATTGATAAAGTCGCTGAGCACTTTGCTCCAGCGGGGAAAGACGCAGTTTTTCTCCCCGAGCCTCGGCCTGCTCGGATCGCTCACGGATTTGTTCAAGAAGCTCACGGAGTTTTTCCGACGAGGCTACATCCGCCGGAGATACCCACCGCAAATGGGCACCCTGCGCATCCCGGCTGGGCAATCCCAAAATCTCCGTCCGCAACTGTTCGTGCCCGGCCCCAAGAAAGGCAATCCGCTCCCATGCCTGCGGATAGAGCATCCAACTGAGCACAAGTTCACTCGCAGTAAACCGCCTCGGCTTACCATCGGGGAAAAGTTTCTGGGCATCCGGCGGCAGATTCTTCGGAGGATGAAGCGTTGGACTCGTTCGCCCACAGATGATCTCCACCGTCTGCCGCGCGAAGCTCACCAGGGGCATCACCCGCCCGTTGTAGAAAACCGGTAATGAATCCCAAGCCGTCCAATCAACAGCCCGTGTGCTGGGCTCCGCGGCAACCAGGGAATTCCCCCCGAGCACAACGGGCACAATCAGGGCCACAAGTGCACAGAAAGGGAGCAGGAAACTTCCCCCCACTGCCAAGATATAGGATCGGCTGGGCACAAGCCGCCTCCCGAATAGCCGCCGCCTATAACTTCCAAATGATCGATCCATCGAGCCTTCCGGCCTCCTCCGTATTTGCAGCAAGGGAACAACCCGCCTTATTACTTTCGATTCTTGCATGATATTGCCACCCATTTCAGCTTCTTACCCGACGAACGATCACGCCTTTCTCGATGGGAAAATCAGCTCGACTCTCAGTAGGATCAAATCATCTCGGCAGGTGCTAGGATTTGATTATTTCTGCCGGTGCTTGGATTTCCTTGTCTGTGCTTTACTTCTCTTTGCCGGTACTTACATTCGAGATCGATCGTGGCAAACGATTATCGGACGATAGCAAACCATCATCGGACGGCAGCCGAAAGCCGCGGCTGATCACCGAACGGTAGCCGGAACCTGCGGCACGGCGGCCTCCCGTGATTCCGTCTTCGCGGGAACCGCTTCCTCTTTTTGCTTCCGGCGGGGAGCGAAAAAGTATGCCTTCATGTAAAACATGCATGCAATCCCTAAAACAATCAGCAAGGCACCCAAGTATTTGAGTCCCCTACCGGGATCATAGTTAATGGTTAGCCAAGACAGGTAAAGCTCCTGCGTGGGAGTACGTCCACGAACCAACTGCTCGAAGATGGGCTCCCCCGGCCTAAATGGCCCGCGAAAGGCCTCCTGATAGACGCGGTACGTGCGGCCCGTCTTCGGATCGGCAACATTGATCGGCCGGTTCATCGAAATCCAAATATTCCGCGCAAGGGCCCGTCCGGAGTCCTGACGATCCAGAACATCGACCCGGCTTCCATAACTAGCGGGGGCCGAAGAGCCGGGATCCAATTTTCGCTCAAACTCGTGGAGGAAAAGCGAAAAACCTAACTCGATCGCTTGCGGTTGCAGGGTGAGTGAAACACACCGCTCTCGCCCCGCCACCGTGAGCTCCTGTCCCGGTTCAGGCCGCTCCACCAGGGGACTCGCGGGCATGGCTTCTAGCCAAGTCTCCTCGGAGTGTCCATCGACCGTCAGCCGGACTCGTGCAAAAGGACGAGTGGCCGCCATCCGCGACTTCGGGCCAAACGGGGCAGCTCGCAGCAGAACGCCGGGCCGATCATGGGGCACAAACTCCTCCACCCCTACATAAAGCGGTTGCCCACTTTCCCGAAAAACTTCCACCACCGCGCCGTCCGCCGGCAGAATTCCAACCTCTTGCAGCTTTCCGCGCGACCAAGCACGATAGTACAAGTGACCATCGACCCCCTGCATCACATCCAACCTTGGCAAGTGCGGCTTGAGGATCGATTGCCCTCCTTCGGCCCCCCCGGTGGCTTCGGCTCTCGCCCCGGCATCGCCCCTTTCCGTGCCGGCAGCCCCCCGACCCGAAGCATCCGGCTCGGTAACCGCATACCAAAAGCTGCCGAATAGCCCATACTCCTCCACGGGGCGGTTGAATTCCACCATATCCGCGAAAAGAAAAAGCCGATGGGGGAGCGATCGCTCCGGCTGGCTCCGGGAAATTAGGCCCTGGGTTGGTTCGGCGAGGACATCGAATACCAACCCCAGGAAACGCGGATTGAACTGCCGATAGCGGACCCTCAGAGGGGTGTCGCCCAAACGCACACCCGAAGGCTTGCGCAGCTCTTCCACCGAAAAGCGATAAACCTGCCCTGCCTGGTAAAAAACCACCTGACCCTCTGCCGACAACGCCCCCTGCGGCACCGTTCGTCGAAAGGCTTCCGTCTCGGCCCGTGATCCAGCAACCCAGAAAACGATCCGTTCCCCGCCGGGTAGTTCTTGGCGACTTCCCATGCCAAAGGTCCGATGGGGAGAATGAGGATCGGCAAACCCGCGCACTTCAAATGAAACCGTTTCCCACTGCTTCCGATCGCGGCTCACCCGTAACGTTAACGGCGGTGCGGGCTCCAATTGAGCATCGCTGAGATAATCGAGCACCTCGAGCTCAATTCCCTCCCCTTGAAAGACGATTCCCCGATCTCGAGGCACCAACCACCAAGGGAAGACACTCAATCGGGAATAGTCCCGCCAACTAAAGGGGCCACCGCGGAATGCCAACTCCATCGGCTTCGCATCCGCCGCACTCTCGACGGGTTGACGATCGGCACCAGGTCCGGCCCAAGGCCGGATTGCGATCGAAAATTTTTGAGCCTGCGTATATGCTAAATGAGCCGAATGCCCCTCGAAGACCGGCAACTGGGCATCGATCCCCCATAACATACTGAAGATGCAACCCACCAGCAGCACCAAAATACCCCCATGCGTAATCACAAAGCCGGTCTGATGCCGCTTCCAGGGCAAACGCACCAGTGCCGAAAAAAGCACGCTCAATCCCAGTAAGCTCACCAGCACGGTGAACCACCAGGATTGGTAGAAGCCAAATTGAACCGCTTCTGTACCCAAGCGGGTTTCGACAATCGTCGCCCAAGCCAGCACGATGGCTAAGGCCACAATGACCACAACGGCAAATCTGAGAGAAGCCAGCAAGTCAATCAGCCCAAGCGGCCCCTGAAGCCACCAGGGTTGATGCGGCTGACGAAGTCGCGGACCAAACATGCCACTTGTTCCTCGGAGCTGACCGACCACAAAGCTCTGCCACGGAGGCTCAACGCAATTGTTCAGCTCCTCATCGATTTATTCCTGGAGCGGGGCGACTTAATGGCTTCCAGGAGCCCCCCGAGAGCTGCCGGGAAAGTCCCTATACTTTATGACTCTTGTCATCAAATTTCGCAACTTTGTGCAACTTAAATTGTACAAATTTCGCACGGTAGTTGGAAAGGGGATCACAGTTGCTCCAAAATGTTTTGAGGCTCGACAATCCCGCCAAATCTAACGCGAGTTGACGGCACACACCCCCAACACAACCAAAATACCTCAAGCTCTGAGAACACCTTCCGTAGGGAAATCAAATTCTGTTTTGGCTCCTCACATGACGCACTAAAAAACCCATGACCCGCTAAAAAACCAATTTCGTGCCGGTTTCGAAAGGCGGTTCTTTCCAACAACCCACACCCGACAACTAACATAAATCCCGCAAACCGAAACCGAGCTTTCGTCTCGGCCATTATGGTAGCAAGCTTTCGTTCCGGCCCATTTTGCCAATTATAAGTCTATAGGTCTTATCAACTATAAGTCTTATCAACGATTTGCCAAAATCAGAAGAACGCCTTTCCGGCCTCGCCCGGGGCAAAGTAACACCCCCCAACTCGCACACCCGGCAAAAAATCATGTGGCCAAATAGCCGTGGAAGGGATTCGCACCGGGCTATTCCGTCGCGCGAGGCTCGGCCTACCACCGGCGCCTTTCCCCCGCGAAAGACTACGTGAGTGGAAGCTTGCCGTGGACGCCTGCTGCGAACGCAAAACCCTTCCATCAAAATCCGAAAGACGCATCTGCACAAAATCATCGCCGGTTTCTCCCTCAATCTCGTTCAGTCTTTTTGACTGAATGTGTTCAGTGGAAAAGGCCGTGCTCGTTAACTACAAGGCCGCGCTGGTTAACTAGTGGTAACGAAACCGTTTTGTTTCTAGCGCTTTCAATGGAGGAACTTTTTTCAGGTGCATTTGCTCAAAAAAAGGGCAGTAGGCAGGCACGGTCGCAAGCTACACATGAGGAGGAAAGCGGGCAGCAGCGGCAAAAGATCGCTTGGCCGCGGGTTGCAAAGCCCGCTCTTAACCAGTGCTTTGTTTACCCGTGTTTTTTTAACCGGTGCTTCTCTTGATCAATGCTTTGCTCGAGTACTGCTTTAAGGTTGGCTTGCGGCATTTCTGCCACCGTGCTGAGATTGTGGGTGGGCATTCCGGAGGCCTGTTGCAACGGGCATATGGGGACGATAGATTTCTCGAAACCGGCCGAGATTTTGCGGAGCATTACTGGTTTGAAACCCTGCGGTACCCAGTTCGGACACAGATAGGCACGAATACCGCACCTAATTGCGGCCCAACCAGTCCGAGTTTGCGGCGTTGCCGAAGTTTGTTTGCGGCCGCTTGATGTTCGCCGCTTCGCAAAGTTAATCCGCGGATTTCCGAGTCAGTGTCCTCGGGGACAACGTGCAACTGGGGATCATTTTCGAATCGGCTTCAGGTGTCCGTTAGCATTTCTTTACGAGATCAATGAAACTGACGCTGGAATAACATCCTCTCAGCGATTGGCTGGAAATAAAAGCCCTGGCTGCCAATGAAAACCTTCTTAAGGAGGAGCACGCATGTTTTGCCACCTGGTACTCGGAGCGGCTTTGGTTGGATCGGCGGGTCTGGTGGAACCGGTGGGCCAGGACTCCGAAGAACAGATCAACCCGGTGCCACGACTGCAAGTGCCCGGGGAAACGATCCGGCTCAGTTTCGAGCAGGACACGGCCGGCTTTCGCGCCATGAACGAATGTACCTTAAAAATCGCTGGTGGCGTATTGGTGGTCGAAAGCCAGGGCCATGACCCGTTCTTTCACCGCGTGGTCGACTCCCCGGCCGAATGGCATGCCGTGACGATTCGACTCCGCACGCAAGTGTCCGGTGCGGGAGCCGTGTATTGGTCCACCCCCCGTTCGCCCGGGTATGATGAGAGCCGCGTTCGGAGCTTCCGTCTCGAGGCTGACGGTCATTGGCACGAATACCGAGTCATCATCCCCACTCCCGGGGGGCTCAAAAGCTTGCGGATTGATCCGGGCACTGCTCCAGGAATTTTCGAAATCGCTTGGGTCCGCATCGAGCCTTTCTACCCGCATCCCCTGGCCTTTGGACCCGTGAAAACCTCTGCAGATCACGTGGCACTCCCGCTGCGGAATCTGTCCGAGCGCTCGGTCGCTTACCGATTCCAAGAAAAGTCTTTTACCCTGGTCCCCGGAGGCGAGGCCGTCCTGTCGCAGCCCCTGGTTCGAAGCGCACCTCTGGAGTTGGGGAGCTTGGAAATCACCCCAGAAGGATTACCCCCGCTCAAGCGATCGATCTTCGTTTACCACGATGATTGGGCAGTCCGTTGGGTGGATTGCCCGGCGGAAGAGCCGGCACCATTCCGCCTCCAGTGGGCCGACGGATTCAACTTGCTGCGGATTCAGCAGTCCGGAAAAACGTTGGCGATCATCGGGCCCATTGCGGCACCTGGCTCGCCGCTTGGACCCGGGCTCATCGACAAGCTGCCTCCACTAAGCGGTAAACTCGTGGGGGCTACCCTTCAGTTGGAGGGCGATGAAGTCGCCGCCCGAGTGACCGTCCGCGGCCAAGAAATCCACTTCGAGCTAAAGGGCCGACGCGTGATCGAGGGTCCTGTGGTGCGGTTTTTCGGCGGCTTGGAGCAGGGACTTTTCGCCGGACTAGAGTACCTCGGCAAGAATGAACGCAGCTCTTCGAAGCTTGATATTGAAACCGAGGAACATATCCGCTTTGCCCCGGATCGCCTGAAAGTGACCATGCCCTTGATGGGCTTCGTCACTGACCAAGGCGCGGTAACCCTTACCTGGCACGATATGACGTTGCAGCCGATCTACGCCACGCCCAATTTCTTCGATGGCACGCCGGATCATCGCTTCTCGCTCCGGGGGGAGCGGATCGAGGCGGTGCTGCGGATTGCCTCCGGCAACTTGGAGGATCAAATCCTGTGGTACCTCACGAAGTTCGGTCTGCCGGAGTTACCTCGCCGGCCCCGCAGCCCGCAGGAGCAAGCAGCTTTATGTCTTTGGGCCCTTACGGAAGGCCCGCTGCGGAATGCCGAGGGTTGGGGACATTGTGTCGAACCGAATTGGCGGCGGCAGTTTTTTGTCGATATGGCCTCGACGGTCTGGGTTCTTTCGGGCGAGCTTCCCGAAGTGCCGCAATTGGTTCCCAACGGGGCCCATATCCCCAACGAAGTAGCCTATCTCCTCACCGGTCGTGCCCAGCAGTGGCTCACCTCCCTCAAGCAGCAAGCCGAGCATTTGATCCGCCAACAACAGCCGGACGGCTCGTACCGTTATCGGGGCGAGTTCGCGCGGGGCCATTTCGAGGATACGGCGAGCGGTCACTGTGCCCGACCGGCTGCTGCCCTGCTGGAAATTGCCCGATTGACCGGCGATCAGCGCGCTCTAGAAGCCGGGCTAAAAACCCTAGAATTCATGAAGCGATTCCGAACCCCGCGGGGGGCCCAGATTTGGGAGATTCCCCTGCATACTCCCGATATCCTGGCTTCGGCCGAATTAGTGCGGGCTTATGTCCGCGGCTACGAGCTATCGGGCAATGCGGAGTATCTGGCCCAGGCCCGACGCTGGGCATTATCCGGTGTGCCCTTCGTGTACCTTTGGGGAGAATACCCTGTGATGAAGTATGCCACAATCCCGGTGTACGGAGCCACGCATTGGAAGGCGCCGAATTGGATGGGACTACCCGTGCAATGGTGCGGCCTGGTATACGCCTATACCTTGACGATGCTTGCTCCCTACGACCGCACCGTGGATTGGAAACATTTGGCGCAGGGAATTCTGATTGCCGGACAGCAAATGCAGGTACCTCGCGAAGAGGGACCAAACGCGGGGCTACTGCCGGATGCCTTCGCGCTGCGGGCTCAGCGCCGCCAAGGACCGATGATCAACCCGTGCGCCTTGGTGAGTTTGGACCGCGCGCTTCGGGGCGAATTAGAACGCGTAGCCGTGGCGATCCACGGTTCCCGTCGTGTGGTGGCGCCATTCCCTGTAGAAATCCGTGATGGGCAAGCGATTGTCCGGGGAAAACCGGGGCTGAAGTACCAGGTGATCATCGATGGAAGTCGCATTGTGGATGTGGAATCTACCGGCGAAGATCGAATTCCCCTCGATTAGCCACCTACGGTTGCCTTTGCCTCGCCGTCTCCCGCAGGCCCGCTTTTGCCCGGCCCTTGGATCGAAACGAAACTCAGGCTCGTAACGGGAGCTCCAACACCCGCGGTCCTCCCCGCGGTGTGCGGAAACTCCCGATAGTGGCACGGTGGAAGCGATTAGGGATTCGTCCTCCCCGCGGTGTGCGGAAACTCCCTTACGCCGCACATCACAGTCGGAACGCATACTCCGGAAGTTATGGCCTAGCAACAACCAATCGCGGAAACCGCAGGGTGTAGCAGCTCCTCTAAGCGTCGAGAAACGTTATCTGGTGCCCTGGAGCGATCTTCCCCAATCCGGAGCCCCTCCACGTCACTGAGAAAAACTCGGTTGCCGGTCTGCACGACTTATGCTCTATTTCACAAAGCCCTGATACTTGCCCGCCCGACTCACCTCATCGACTCAAACTCTTTCTCATCCTTGGGGATTTCGCGTCCTGGACCCCCGATTTTCGAAGGTGGTTCGGCTCCTCCCCAGCCTTCAACCTTCCTTCGCTCTGAGCACTGGAGAGGCTGCTATTCGGCAAACTTTACGCCCGTGCATTCACGGAAAATCACTCGCGGAAGGGCTTCCGCTTCGTCCGGCTCCCGCAGGATGTCCTGGAGCCAGCAGCCCTCGACAAAAGCAGCATGAAAGGCAGCCCGGGGAAAAGCCTTAAAACTATCTTGGTCGATGAAAACCCGCAGTCCACCCACATGAATATGCCGCGCATAAGCCACGGTAAAATACGATGGCAGGGTACTGAACTGCGTGTCGCGCGCATCAGAAGTCGTCCGCCGGCCGCCGATATGCTTTCGCCGTTTGCTTTGATCGACCGGTTCGCGGACTCGGAACGTAATATTGCGGAGAACCAAGTTTTCAATCGGGCTTTCCGGCATCCCTTGGATCAGGGCACCCACTCCGCTGGTGATCGTGATATCGCTGAAGGTGAGATCACGGATGCGACCGATCGCCGAATCGGGACTACGCCTCTCAATATCCACGAAGATCGGAAACATCGAACGCTCCACATTTGTCAGGCCGCGGGGCACGGGGTTTTCGATGTCGATCTGCGAGAAACTGATTCGCTCCATGGTCCCGCCGTCTTTCATGTAAAGACCGATCCCCACAGTCGAATTTCGGATCGAGCAGTTCGCCACGTGTACGTTCCGAAAATCGCCGCTTGATTCCGTCCCGAGTTTTACGGCCGTGGCCACCGTCTCAAGCGTGCAATTGGTAACCACCACACTTTCACAAGGCCGCCTGTCGGCTGTTTTCAGCACGATGCAATCATCCCCTGCCACAATGTGGCAATTGGCGATTCGAACATTTCGGCAGGAAACCGGATCAATCCCGTCCGAATTGGTATGATAGTAGTGGTTGAGTATGGTGAGCCCATCGACAAGGACGTTCTCGCAAAAACGCAAATGGATCGTCCACGAGTCGCTATCAAACACCTTGAAACCCCGCAGCACGACATTCTTACAATTCTCGAAACGCAGGATTCCCAAGCGAAACGCCGGGATAGGAAGATCGGAACCGTCAGCCAGCCGCCCCAGAGGTCCGCTTCCTGTGCCTCGCATGCCCCCAGGCCCTTCCACCGTGATGTCCTCCGCATCGGAGGCCACCAAAAGACACCGGGCCAGCCCCGCGTAAGCCGACTCATCGGGAATGCTGACCAGCGTGGCCCCCGCATCCAGAAAAAGCCTCAAGTGGCTCTTAAGCCTTAAGCTCGTGCAGAGGTATTGGCCGGCACCGTTATAAACAGTACCTCCGCCCGCCTCAAAACAAGCGTTAATTGCCGCCTGGATTGCCGCGGTATCGTCGGCTTTTCCATCACCTTTTGCCCCGAACGTTCGCACATCAAAGACCTCGCCGGCAAGGCACCCAATACCCGCCACAAAAACCCCAAATATCAGAAAAATCCCCAAGAAGACTGGCCGCACTTTTTTCGATCTTCCGGTCATGGTCTAGCCTCCCTAGAGAAGGGTAATCCGCCGGGTATTTCGAAGCTTCTTTTTTAAGGTGCTGAGTGGAATCCGTGCGTGGTCCTCGGCCTTCCCAAAAACCTAGACCCGATTGGCCCCGGCTAATTCACGCGATTTTTCCCCATGCAAGTAAACTCAAGCATTGCGAGTAAGCTCACGGTGCAAGTCAGGCTTTTTGTTTCCACCCTTGATTTCCACCCGCCGACCTCTATTTCCACCCCCGTGAATTTGGAATGGATCTGCGCCGTTTTCCGCCGGGAGTGATCTTCGCACCGGGCCAGCATCCATGGAAGGGCCCCCAGCCCCAAGGCAGCGTAGACCTCTTCAATCCGCTTCCACCCGAAAGAGAGGTCTCAAGTTGTTGAATGCGTTGGAGTCTCTTTGATCCCGGACGCGCGGAATAGGACTTCGTCCGGCAACACCTGCCTTCAATCCCCCTATTTGCGTAAAAAACTCGCGGTTTTTTAGAACGACCCGCTTTAGTGACCGGCGTCAACACCCGCAAGCGCCCAAAAGAAAGATGCCCCAACTGTCTCTTTAACCACGAGACCCTTCAATCCCGGGAAGGGCCGAAAAGAAAAATCGGAAACCGCTGCGGTCCTGAAAACTCATTAAAAAAACGTGAAAAAGACGTGATAGCCTGTCGTTGAGGTGATACCCTATCGCTCGGTGCCCAAAGAGGGGAGACTATCTCGAGGCGCAGAAAAAGAGAAAACCGGTGGGCCTTTAAATGCCGCACGGCACACAAACGGAGAGGTATCCAAAGCTAAAAAGCGAAAGATTGAAAAGCCGAAGCTTCTTGCCCCCAATCCGGAACCAAATTTGCGGAATGAGCGACGGCAAGGCTTTCGGAAAAAAGCCCCCGAATCGAGGAAAAAACTACCAAGAAGTTACAAGAAGTTGAGGGAGAGAATCCCGAGAGCAAAGCCCTTTCCGGACCTCAAATCCCTAATCTTTGAGAAGAACATCCACAAAAGGATTCCAGAGCGAGGGCGACGGGACTCGAACCCGCAACCACCGGATCGACAGTCCGGTACTCTAACCAATTGAGCTACGCCCCCAAATCACGCGTCCTAAATTGTCAAATACGCGGCCAATGACGTTTGGCAGTAGTTTCACCCTATCAACTTTTATTTGTTCTTTATATTTGTTCGATCAATTTGTTAGATGGCTTCTCATTAATTCGTTTTAATTCGTTATGCCTGCAAGAATTCGTTATCCCTCACTGAATGCGTTATGGATCGTTCGGCACCAACCAAACCGATTCCTGCTTACCGATGAAATTCTATACCGCAATCAGAGGTAAATTTCAACTACCTCCTTTTTACTCCTTTTTATTGCAATCCTATGGAGACATCCAGAAACGATACCACCTCCAAAAGACCAAAAAACCGCGCCTTTACCCTATCTTAACCAAATTCACGCATCTGCCTCGTTGCACCCCATATTTCAATTAGGTCTAACGCATTTATTCGCCATTTAGAAGAAGCATCCCTTCCAAAAACCCCTGCAACAAGCCACTTTAACAATCATGCACTATCTAGATCATCTTTCATAGGCATATTTGCCATCTCACTTATTAACTCCACTAAAACTAATTGATTAGGTGTCAAGTCCGTAATCAGGCGGATCGGATTTGTTACCCCAGGTGTCTTTTTTGTGAGGAACCGAGCCTTTTCGCCAGATTTTCCTCCGGGTTAACCCACACGAGGGGGGCCGAGTTTACCCTACGGACCTAACACCTTCGGAAAGTCTTTCCCGTCAACTTGCAAAAATCACCATATAGCGAGTAATCTAAGTCACTATTCGTTCAAGACGCGGTTAACCTGTCGGCTTGCTGAGATTGGAAGCCAAGCCACCGCTTGGAAGAAAGCCACCCCGCCAGTTTAAGCCCCTCATTCAAGGGCCATGCCCCAAAAGCGGCAGACGGGAATCGAACCCGCGACAACCGGCTTGGGAAGCCGGTGCTCTGCCTGCTGAGCTACTGCCGCAACGATCCTGAAGCGCTTCCAATTTTACCACGCGGTTTCCGCGGCGTTCAAGTCCTCCGACGAACGACCCGTGCCACCTTTTGAGCCGGGGAGCCGGGATGAACTCAAGCCGCGGG
>CAKZMM010000135.1 GCA_937128505.1 uncultured Thermogutta sp. | reverse complement strand
TCATTTTGTTAGAGGCTCTTAATCTTTCTTGAATCTGAAGCAGGTCGCCACGGCTCTACATTTGTACCACGACACTTACAAGGTTTTTCCGGCCTTGGGGGTCCGGACGATCTCAGGGTCCGCCAGACAGTGGCACTTGTATTCCTGGGCCATGATGACTTTTATATATTTATACGATCTATACGATCCGTTCATGACAGGTGTAAGAGCTGCCACTTTGCCCGCCCCTTGGTCAAGTTGGGCCTCCTGGAATAGAGATTTGCCCCCCTACATGTGCCCGTCCGATCTTCCCCCTCCTGATCGCACTAAGTCGCCTGCCCTTTTAAATTACAAAGCCTGCGTCGGCGATGACTATCTTCAGAACCATTTGACCCCAAATGACCCAGCCGCCCCAGGAAATCAAAAGCGGGGGATTTTTCAACCTGAACGATGGTTAGGAATTTCTCACGTCGTGGATGGCACATCCAATACGGTGATGCTTGGTGAAATGGTGGTTGGAGGTCGACCTGGTGAACGACCCGGTGGTGTTGCCTTAAGTATGACGACTCCAAGCCCTGCCGCCTGTGTGGCACGAATTGATCCGACGGATCCAACAAGACTTACTCCTCCGGTTCAAGACCAGACAAGGCCCGTGGGTGGACGCGCCTGGTATGGACTGCCGAATTTTACCGGATTCTCCACTATGGTATCCCCCAATGGCCCGAGTTGCCTGTACAGCCTGGATGGGGCTGAATTCATGGGCACGGCTTCTAGCCGACATCCGGGAGGAGTGAATGTAGCCATGGCCGATGGTTCGGTCCGCTTCATCAGTCAAACGATTGACACAGGCCAGCAAAATGAGCTGGATGTGCCAAACCCCGGAAACCGCCGCTCGCCATGGGGCGTGTGGGGTGCGATGGGTAGCTGTGGCGGAAGTGAAGCCGTAAGTATTCCCTAAGGGAATTCGGTGAGGTTGCAATTCGCTTTCAATCGCTTCGAAAACAAAAACTTCCAATCGCTTCGAAAACAAAAAGCGGAGGGACCTTTCTGTGCCGAGCCTACTCCCGAGAAAGATTTCCAGTGTCGTTTTCCTGCTGGGGATGGTGGCGACTGTCCTCGGCTGTGGAGAAAAAGGCCCGAGGCTAGCACCCGTCAGCGGCACGGTAACTTTAGATGGAAAGCCTTTGGCAAAAGTGATCGTTACTTTCGTGCCGGTAGAAGGCGGGGTTTCCTCATCAGGGGTCACCGATGAGTCGGGCTCCTATTCCCTGGCCTGTTCACTCGGACCTGGTGCAGTCGTGGGAAAACACCGTGTATATGTTCAATCACAAGCACCGTCTGCTTCTGCCGAAGTGAAGATTCCTGATGAAGATGATCCCGGCTACCAACCGGACCCTTATGCCAGCCTCCGAGCCCCCCAGTTCGTTGAGAAAATACCCGCCCGCTACAACAAGGATTCCCAACTCACGCAAGACGTGCAACCGGGGACCAATCGTATCGACCTCGAATTGCAGTCAACCCCCTAGCTCAGCGCGGGATTGCAAGAAGACACACGATGCTCCAGGTAGACTGGGGTTCAAAATCTTTGGGGCTCATTCGATTCGGCTGCTGATTGAGCGGGCAATCAAATGAGCCCCCTCTCCCAATATGCGCTAAGCGAGGTTTTCCCGGCCCAAACGGACTGCGGAACGCTCGGGTGCTTTTTTCGCTTGTCCTGCTGACCGATTAGCACCCTGTTGGAAACGGCCGAATGAGCCTCGCACAGTAAGCCCCGGCTAAACCTTTTGCTTCGACAGGAGAGCTAAGTGATCAGTGGCTTTCGAAGAAGATCGTGCGGAATATGGTCGTTTGTCGGCCCACTTCTTTTCCTTTCGACGGCTGCACTAAGCCTCGCATTCCCGAGACTGTGTTTTTCTGAGGTGCGGTGGACTCTCAAAAGCACCCAGCAAGGTGACTTACCCGTACCCAACTGGGGAACTCAGCAAACGTGTTGCCTAGTGTTTGACGTGGATCGAGACGGGATTGATGATTTTGCCATTGGTGAACGAACTCAGGCCCCGGCGTTGGTCTGGTATAAGTGGAATGGAAGGGGAGGATGGTATCGATACGTGATCGACGCGGATGCTTTACCTCTCGAAGCGGGCGGTTGTGCCTTTGATGTGGATGGGGATGAAGATATCGATATCGTCGTCGGAGAAGACTATCGAGGGAACCGGATATGGTGGTGGGAAAATCCCTGGCCGAACTTCCGCCAAGTCTGGAATCGACGGTTGATCAAAAATTACGGTGATCGTCAGCACCACAGTCAAAGCTACGGTGATTTTCTGAAATTAGGCCGCCCTCAGTTTGTAAGTCGGAACCAAAAAGCAAAAGCCCTGTTGCTATTTGCAATTCCCCGGGATCCAAAGGAGGCAGACTCGTGGGAGGTTTGGACGATTTATCGTTGGACGCAAGGTCCGCAACGGGAGGGTTTTCCCTTGCAACCTGTTGACATTGATCTGGACGGTCAACCGGACATTGTTGGGGGCGGACGGTGGTTCAAGCACAAAGGGAATTACGAATTCCAAAAACACGTGGTGGATGATTCTATGGCCTGCACCCAGTGCGCCGCAGGACAGTTGGTTGCCGGGGGACGCCCAGAGCTCGTCTTTTCTCCAGCCGAAGAGCCCGGCCTGGCGCGCTGGTACTGCTGGGACGGCAGTCGCTGGGTAGCCTCCGATTTGAGCTTCGTACGCAACGGTCACACCTGCCAGATTGCTGACTTCGACCAGGATGGGCATCTCGATATTTTGATTGGCGAAATGGGTAAGCCGGGTGCCGGTGACGATGCAAAGATATTCATCTGGTATGGGGACGGTCAGGGAAACTTTCGGCAGACCATCGCCTGGCACGGTTTAGCCATCCATGAGGGAAAAGTGGGCGATTTTAACGGCGATGGACGCCCTGATATCCTGGTAAAACCGTATAGCCATCGCACGCCTCGGGTAGATATCCTTCTGAACCGAGGAACGCGGGATCTGCCCCTTACCCAATGGACAAAAGTGGAAGTCGCCAAGCTGGAGCACCGGGCGATTTTCGTGACTGCTGCCGACATCGATGGAGATGGTTCTCTCGACGCCATCGCCGGGGCATGGTGGTGGAAAAACCCGAGGGCTCTCGGCGAACCTTGGCAACAACATCCCATTGGTTCTCCGCTTCAAAACATGGCGGCGGTTTACGATTTTGATGGCGATACACGTCCTGATGTATTGGGAACCAAAGGTAAAGGTAGCGATCCGAATCGAGAGTTTGTGTGGGCCCGTAACGTGGGCCACGGGAAGTTCGAGGTGCTAGAAAACATCTCATACAAAGGCACAGGGGATTTTTTACAGGGATGTACCGTCGGGTTTTTTCCGACTGGGCTTCAGGTATTTCTCTCTTGGCACCGAGACGGCCGGGGTATTCACGGGCTTTCTGTACCTCGGAGTCCAAGCACCGATTCATGGAATTCAAGCTTGATTTCCGAGACCGTTAGCACACCCCCGCAGGGCGAAGATTTGGCTTTGGGAGACATGGATCGGGATGGCGACCTCGACCTCTTGCTTGGCGACAAGTGGTTAAGAAATGACACGGATCATTGGTCCACGATGATTCTTGGCCGTATCGACCGCGGTGAGCCGGATCGCTGCCGCTTGGCTGACATCAATCGCGATGGACGTTTGGACGCCGTGATTAGCTTAGAAAAAGGAACCGACGTATTATGGTTTGAACAGCCGGAAGATTCTACCGGCCCATGGCCACAACATCGAATTGGCGTGGTCGAAGGGCAGGGTTTCAGTATGGACGTGGCTGATTTCGATGCAGACGGCTGGGCGGATGTGGTTGTGGGCGAACATGCCGGTGCCGAATTCAACCGGGTCATCATTTTCAAAAATCCAGGTTCCAGTCGCTCGGGGTGGGACGACTGGCCATCGGCTCTTGTTGACATCGCAGATCGTAAAGCATTTGATCATCATGATGGGACCTTGGCATTCGACATGGATCGGGATGGGGATTTGGACATTTTGTCGCTTGGATGGCATAACCCGAAAGTTGTGCTCTATGTAAATCGAGCCATCGACAAATCATCCAAAATGATCCAACAAGAATGATAAGGAAGATCAAGTTTAAGCGTCTGGTTCGTCACTGCTACCTTTTACTGGCACCTTGATGGGCCTATTTCAGGGAGTATACCGGTGACTCTACGCATTTTATTGGGCGCAATCGTAATCGTCTTTTCGCAGTCGGCGCCAATAGTTGGTGCAGAGAAAGCCCCCTCGAACCCGCGCTCGGGGGATGTCTACAAAGAGTTCGTTCTCCATAACTCCGGAGATCGTGCCTGGCGGGTGCCCAATCCCGCGGCAACCAACCCCGGTGCCCGAAAGTTTTTGCCTAACCCAATCCTGGAACTCGAGATCGATGATCTGGATGGTGCTGTACGGGCAGAAGTTCTGCTCGATCGTTGGGGTGGCCATCTTGATACGACCAATCCGGCCATTCGCTTCAACGAACACGATTGGCTTGCCATTCCTCCGCCCGGAAGAACTCGTTGAGGTCGAACTCGTTGAACTCGCCCTTGAGCGCCACCTCGCGGATGGCATCCGGCAGTTGGTACGTCATCAGCACCATGTGCGGCAGAGCGGCGTAAGGGTTATCCGGCCCTTGCCGTTCGGCTTTGGCTTTCTGCTCGTCGGAGTAGGTCCAGTTGTAGATTTGCTCCTCGATGAACTCGCCGGTCGCAATAGCTCGGAAGGGGGTCCCGGAAAGGTCGAGGAAGTGATCGGCAGTGATTGGCAGGATATCCTCGATTTCTTCGTACTCGTCTTTGAGAAACTCCGCTGCCTCTCCCGTGGCGAATTCCTGCTCCTTCTCGTCTTCGGCCTCGAAGAGGTCCTTGCGCCGTTCCCGCCAGGCCCCGTAATGGTATTCGTCGAAGATGACGCAATCCCAGTTTGTGGCGTGCATCCACTCGTTTTTGGTCTTGATGCCGCCTGTCGTGGGATTGCGGCCTAGGTAGTCTTGAAACGAGCCGAAACACACAACAGGGCGATTCCTGTCATAGGAAGGTTCGCCGTCACGCGGGACATCCTTGCTTGCAATGAACTGCCAGCCGCGAAAATCCACGTGGCATCGCAGGTCCTGTTCCCAGGCGCTCTGCACGGCGGGCTTGAAGGTCAGCACTAACACCCTTTTCCAGCCCATGCGTTTGGCGAGCTGATAGGCGGCAAAGGTCTTGCCGAAGCGCATCTTACAGTTCCACAGGAAATGCGGCGGCTTGCCGTTCTCGCGGCGGTAGTTCTGGATATACTCAGCCGTCTTTTGCACCGCCGCTTCTTGCTCGGGCCGCATTGTAAAAGTCAGATTGCGTTCTTCTTCGTAAAGCTGTCCATCTCGTACGGCGACAATTGCCGAGCGCACCTGCTCTACCGTGCAGCGGAACTACTCTCCTTCGGGATTGGGCATGCCGTTGATGCGCAGCATCCTGTGGACTTCGTGGTCGGTAAAGACCGTGCCGTCATTGCGCATCGCCGGCTCCTCCAGCACGATGCGGTAGGGCGGTTGGCCCGGCCGGGCCGTGGGATACTGCGCCGCTACCCGCTCCTCCACGCTTTTGGTGGTATAGCCCACCTTGAGCAGGCCCCGATACTGCGGGTGCGTGTCCTCGTAGGCGTAGATTTTGGGGGTTCGGCTGGCTGCGGTGGAAAGAAGTCAGCAGACATCTTCAAGCTCGTTAACCATAAGGCGAACCATGGATTCTTTATAAAAGGCAGTTTCTTTGCCCCAGCGCCGCGCAAGAGCTATCAGATCGAGCGAGTTAAGAAGTTGTGCCGTAATTGGTCGCTTTGCATCCCAGAAAATTAAGGCTGACCAAAACTCTCTGGCAGGTTCGGATGTAACCAGTTCGTACAGCAGATTGCACTCTTCTTCAGACTGACATGGGAAAAAATAACATGTGTCGTCGAGAACCACTGGCCTTCCCTGAAAAGGCGTCACTTGGACAAAATCAAGTTTCTTGTAAAGACCCGAGATGGCAACCTTCCAGGGAGCAAATGAATACGGCCCGACTCCAAAGACCGAGAAGCGCGGACGCTTCCTATAAATTGAACTCTTTCGTTTGTCCAAAAGATGGGCGTGCCCAGTAAGGTAGTTCCATGTCTTGGGAGCGTCCAACCTAAGACGGCTCGGGGCGTCACTCATTGTCCGCTGTGGAACGATCATCCACCGACGCGGCTTTCTGTGAGC
This sequence comes from uncultured Thermogutta sp., assembly GCA_937128505.1. Lineage (GTDB taxonomy): Bacteria > Planctomycetota > Planctomycetia > Pirellulales > Thermoguttaceae > DTLM01. Next base: position 2,072 of record CAKZMM010000135.1, on the reverse strand, counting down.
TGCGAGATCGGAACTTTTCAGTAGAGGAAAGAGCACTTCGGGCTCAAGATCTACGAATTCTCCCAGGCCGTTAACAAGATTTCCACGTTCAACGCGCATCTCGAAGACCTTACTGCAATCATGCTTTATTCCTGACCGCCATCCCCTGAAGCCGGTCCTTGTGAGGTCCCTCCATTTCAGGAATGATTTGACATCGGCCACAAGCATTCCATCCTGCAAACCGAACACGCTATCGGGTTGTTGTGCATGAAGAGAGCGAAAAACCTGACATTCTTTACTATTGCCAATCGGATTGCTTCGGACTAATAGAAGGCAGGCGTCAACCGAAGCCCCAAAGTATTCCTGGGCGTCGAGGATATAAATAAACTGATGCAGCCTCAATGCGTAGTTCGTTTTGCCAGGCGTACAGAAGAACTTTACGTGCTACTGTCGTCTTGCAAAGGATTGCAAGCAAGCCGTTTTTGCCATTGAGCCATTCAATGTTCTTTCTAAGCATCCATTCCGAAATATCGAAATTACTCTTACCGGTGAGCGCATCAATGCCACGGAGATTGTCGACGTTTAATTTCATCGGAACATTGTTACTGCCCCAGCTACTTAACGCTGTATTTGTCACCCAGGGTGGATTGCCTATGACAAGAATGGGCTCAGGCAAAGCTTCAACAATCTCAGCCCAATTCGTGAGGAAGAAATCAGACTGATGAACCTAAATGGAAGTGTGAGGAGATGTGATTGCGCAAGTATGTTGCGCCTGCGCCACGTATTGCGGATTGATCTCAAAGCCAAGAATACGCGATACGTCTGGGAATGTTTCTAATGATGCTCTGAGAAATGAACCTGTCCCGCATGTCGGTTCAAGAATCGAGGCAGGACGAAAACCAGTCCGAGCGATGAAGGAACATACTTCCCTTGCTAAACTGATAGGTGTTTGAAAATCCCCGAATTCCGCTCTGCGTTGTTTTTGATCGCGCATTGCTATCGTAGTCTCTCAATTCCCACAACCGAACCCGCCTTCTCGATTACTCGCCCGTATTGAAGTCTCCATTGCAGGGCATTCGAGATGGTCAGGTAGCCGACATCAGGGGGATTAGTAAGGATTTCGTCGGCCAGTACTGATGCTCCAATCTCGTTTACTGGAAGTCTGCGCTCTTCGATGAAAGCCATAATGTCATCTTTGTTACCTTTATTTTTAATGATCCGACGGAGACCCGTGGTAGTTTGGAAATCTGCCGTCCGCTCTTTACTGACAAAAATCGTGTGTAAAACGTTCAAATTGCCCGTAGATGTTTGTGGGTCATCTGTCTTCTCGTATACAAACACAAGCAAAGAATAGCCCAAGCCATAGATTTTCTGTCGAGCAGATTTGAAAGGACACGATGATTGCGGTTGGTTTATACTTGTTACCTTCATGTCAATTTAAAGCTCAGGAAAGTCTGTCCCACTTGCAGAGCTTCCTTCCTTAAAGTCATACCTTTCGCGGAGGTAAGACCTGAACTTGTGCTCGAAGTAAGTGCCAATTGCTTTCCCATCAGTAACACCGTACAATGTCGGCTCACGATGCCTTGACTCGATGTCAGCAAACTTTTGCGCTTCTGCCTTTAGACTTTCCAGTGTCAACTTTGATTTCATTACTTGACCTCACGATTTGCCGCCCAGATGAAGACCTCTTCCCCTAAATCGGAAAAAAGCGGCAAGTCCCGCATTGATGCCTGGGTCACGAGTTCGTGGAAGGCGAAATCCCGCCGCTTGAGCAGGCTGCCGATGACCACAGACCATTCGGAAAAGACAATCGGCTGGGGATTTTCCCCGACCGTCTTGAGCGACAGGGCATCGCCGTGAATGATGTTGCGCTTGAGGATGTAGCGTACCGTTTCCCGGCACGCCTCTTTGGCTTTCGACCCAAACAAGCGCGTGTAGTGGCGGTCGAAGACTTCAAAGAGCCGCTCTCGGCACTCCTGGGCATTGTCCTCCAGAATGTCAATGCCGTAGAGGGATGAGACGGCCAACACCGCATAGCGTTCGTATTCGAGTTGGACCTTGCGGTAATGCTTTTCCACCACCCGGAGTTTGCG
>CAKZMM010000134.1 GCA_937128505.1 uncultured Thermogutta sp. | reverse complement strand
CAGCTTCTGGCACCCGCCACCCCAAAACGCCTACCTACAAAACTGACGCACACACCGTTCCCCCTTAAATGCGTAAACCCATTTCAGCCGCCCCCCTTGGCCGCCCAGTGCTATTCCAAATGTATAATTGAAGTTATTTATGGTTGAAATTCCAAGTGCTTCCCCAATATTTAAAGGCTTTCCCTCGTTTGCCCGGTTATAAAAAAGGGGCTTCGATCGATAGAAGGCATCTCTTTTTCGAGAAAAGGTCGTGCCGGCTTTGGGGAAATCGGATTTTCGCGGAGTTGGTACCATGACATACCGGTGGATCCTTAATAGGCGGAGATCAATCCGCGTTTATCTGACCTGGATGAGTCTCCTTGTCCTGGGGAGCAGTCTAATCTGGGGCCAGCCGCAAAGCTTCGCGGCAGGCGGGGAATCCCTCGAGTGGATCGCCGTGGACCCAACCACAAACGGCTTTCGGCTGGCCGGCTCCGGGAAGCCGTTCGTGCCTTGGGGGTTTAATTACGATCATGACGAAACGGGGCGGCTCATCGAGGACTACTGGCACACACATTGGGCCAAGGTCGAGGAAGATTTTCAGGAGATGAAGGATCTGGGAGCCAACGTGGTTCGCATCCATCTGCAGTTCGGCCGATTCATGAAAGGCTTGGAAGAACCAAATTCCGCCGAGCTCGATCGCCTCCAAGCGTTGCTGGGAGTTTGCGAAAGGTTGAAGCTCTATTTAAACATCACCGGTTTGGGCTGCTACCATAAGGCCGATGTGCCACCGTGGTATGATCGGTTGTCGGAGGCGGAGCGGTGGGAAGCCCAAGCCCGATTCTGGGAGGAAATTGCCAAGGTATGTGCGGCAAGTCCTGCGGTCTTCTGCTACGACCTGATGAACGAGCCGGTAGTCCCCGGCGGTGATCAACCGCGGACGGACTGGTTGGGACCACCCTTCGGCAATAAGCATTTTGTTCAGTTCATCACCCTTGATCGCGCGGGTCGGGAGCGCCCCGAAATCGCAAGAAGCTGGATTACCCGGCTGGTGGCGGCAATTCGCCGACAAGATCCTCGGCACCTAATCACGGTGGGACTGGTTCCTTGGAGCCTGGACCGCCCGGGGTTGACTTCAGGGTTTGTCCCGGAAAAGATCGTCGATCTGCTTGATTTTATCAGTGTTCATCTTTATCCCGAAAGCGGGAAGCTCGATGAGTCGCTCGCGGTTTTACGGGGCTTTTGCGTGGGAAAACCGGTGGTGATTGAAGAGATATTTCCCTTACGTTGCACAGTCGGTGAGTTGGAGCAATTCATCGCCCAATCGCGCGGAAGCGCGGCGGGGTGGGTCGGTTTTTATTGGGGACGGACTCCGGAGGAATGTCGCCGGTCCAATCAGCTTGTGGACCACATCGTTTTGGCCTGGTTGGAACTGTTTCGCAAGGGGCCACCGCTTGCCGCACCCTAGTCGGCCCACGGTGCCTGCCCGTGCGGCCGGAAAATGCCTTTCTCGGCGGAAAGTGCGTTTCTCTCTCAAAAAAACGCTTGCGATGAAAACTACTGACCGCAACCGTGCCCACCTTTTACGGCAGTCAACAAAAAGTTGAACAGGCAGAAGGCTGAACTATTGGCATCTTCTGCCCTGGAAATGGCTCATCATGCTCTGCCCTGGAAATGGCCCATCATGCTCTGGCCTGAGAATGGCTAACGCTACCAACAGGGGACGTGCCTCCGGATCCCGCTCGGACCTTATAAAGCGCATGTCTAGAGAAAGCCAATACGGCGCAAGATACTTCGCCAAAACGCATACTTCATAGCGGGTCTTCCGTACTCCCTAGGCGATTGCAAATCATCCTGCATGGCTTGCTGGGGGGAAGATTTGGCGAGAAATTCCAGCACCGGGAGAAATCCTCCGGCACGCCTTGCGACGGGAGGTGTCACCTCGGCGTGAAGTTTTTCAGAATGACCGGCGGAGGCAAATCTCGGGACTAACCTTGATTACCACCAACGTGAAGTCGTCGGTCGGCAAACGGGGGTAGCAAAACTCGAAAACCGCCTGAGCAATCTTCGAGATCATCTCGGCGGCGGAAAAGTCTCGGTAGGCGAGGGCGAGATCCACAAGCCTTTGCCGGCCGAATGTCGCATCGTTTTGGCCCGAAGCCTCAACCACCCCGTCGGTCAGAAAAACGACGGTATCCCCGGGCTTTAGTTGGTAGCCGAAGCTGTGAGGAAACTCCCATTCAGGGGTGATCCCTAGCGGAATGCCCGTCGTTTCCATCTGATGTTGGATGTGCCCATCTTGGCTTAGGATGAAACCGGGCTGATGCCCGGCGTTTGCGTAAACGAATGATCCGGTGCGAGGATTCACGCGAGCCAAAAGCAAGGTCATGAATCTGCCGCCGGGGCTGTCTACCGACAGAACCCGATTGGCTAAGGAAATGATCTCCGCCACGCTTTGGTGGATGAAAGCCAGGCTGCGCAGGGTGGCTCGCGTATGGGCACTCAGAAGGGCAGCACCGACACCGTGTCCGGAAGCGTCCCCGATTGCAATGCCGAGATAATCCTCCGGAAGGCTCAAAAAGTCGTAGTAATCACCGCCCACCTCTTGCGTCGGGAAAGATTTACCGGCGATATCGAACCCTTCGACTTGGGGCGATTCCTTCGGGAAAAGGCTCTGCTGAATTTCCCGTGCCACAGTAAGCTCGCGATCGTTTTTTCTGAGGGCATCGAGCAACTGTTCGCATCGCCCGTAATGAATCGCACAACAAATGGCCAGCCGAAGAAGCCGAGGGGTGAGCCCTTCCACAGACAAGCAGCTTTCTACCCGGTCGCAGGGTCTTCGTTGAAGGATT
>CAKZMM010000133.1 GCA_937128505.1 uncultured Thermogutta sp. | reverse complement strand
GAATTACTGGTTGTCATTGCGATCATCGGCATACTGATCGCCCTGCTCTTGCCCGCAGTTCAGGCGGCACGTGAAGCGGCACGTCGCAGCGAATGCGCCAATAATTTGAAGCAGCTTGGTTTGGCTATTCACAACTATCACGACACGTACCAAGTGTTTCCTCCAGCGCTACTGAATTCAGGCCGCATGGATAACGCTGCCGCCAACAACTGGTTTCAGCCGGGTGTTTTGAATCACACGGGTTGGACCATGCTGCTGCCGTTCATGGAGCAGCAAGCGCTTTGGAAAAGCTTCGATTTCCGGCGATGCACAAGTGCTTCGAATCCGCGGAGTGGGCTGCCATTGCTGGGGCCCGACTCTATCAACGCCGGGCCTGTAGGTGCGCGGCTTTCCGTGCTGGAATGTCCCTCAGCCCCTACTCGAGGGGAGCGAATGGTTCGTAGCCCCGGAACGGAAAGCGAGTTTTACAGCACGCCTTCGCAGGGCATATACCGCACGAATTACTTCTTTTCCACCGGGCACTTCACCGATTACTCTGCGCCGTTCCATTTATATAACTCGGATGTTCGGCAAGGCATCTTCGGAAACAACGGCGCCGCCACCATCGCATCGATCACCGATGGCACAAGCAACACGATAGCCCTCGGTGAAGGGTTGGGAGGTGCGAGGATCAAGACAAGTACTTTATACGGTCCGTGGGGCTTGGGCGGCACGCATACATGCTGCCATGGGATCGTCCAAAGCCAGAGCGCTGGGCCTTCTATCAGTTACGCTTGGTACGACGCCAACAACTGGGTGCCAAATTGCAAACGGTTCTACGCCTCATGGAGTGGGGCCTGGCAGGACGGCTCTTATGCTTGGAACTTCAATAGTGCCCATCCTGGTGGGGTACAATTCTGCTTGGGCGATGGTTCTGTGAGATTTATTGGCGAGACCATCGACTATATGGTTTTTTGTCGATTGGCCTACATTCGGGACGGGCAGCCCGTTCAAGTGCCTTAAGTCGCCGGGACCGGTTGATCTAGCCACGCTGGTGAATCTTCAGATTTCCTAGAGGGTATAGCTCTTGCCGTAGGAAGTCAGCGACGGGTTGCTGCCCTCGGTTGGCTGACGCCTTTTTCAGAAAGGCGGGGAGGCCCGGCATTGGGAACGAAGGCAAACGCCGGCGGGTTGGTTGGTTATCGATAAGCCTATCGGATACCCAAGATCCCTGGCCTGCCGGAGGGTGAGCCGAGAAATCAATGGTAAATTCTGAAGGCCGCATAATTGGAGCTGTCGGCGTTCGCGAGGCATCAAAAGTGCCGACGGTTCGGTCGGTAGTTAGCTTTCAGTTTGCCGATTTGTTTGCGGAAACTCTGAACCGGGAGGATCGACATGGGGTTGTTTTTTGGCCGAAACGTTTGGTTTAGCGCATGCAGCGTGCTTATCGTCGCAATCGGTGTTCCCTTCGTGGGCGGTTGTGGCGGTGGTCAGGAGACGGTCAAGACGGTACCGGTTTCCGGAGTGGTGACCTTGGACGGTACCCCTCAGGAGGGGGTTGTTGTTCAGTTCATCGGTCCGAAGCACACGGGAACGGGTCGGACGAATGCTCAAGGGCGGTTTGTTCTGGAAAATGGCGCCCAACCGGGCCCGAACAAAGTGGTTTTCACCAAAATCGTCGAATCTGCGGCAGGCGTGGATGACACGGCGATGGCCGCTGGTGTCATGCCACAGGCTGCATCTCAGGGGACCACTTTGCCGGCCAAGTACACTGATCCCACCAACCCCGCGGTGACCTTCGAGGTTCCCGCCGCAGGAACCCAAAACGCTACGCTCGAGCTTTCCAGCAAGTAATCGGCCAAGAATTAAAGCTTCAATTTCCTTTGCAATTCTTTGCGGAAGACCCGACACTGCCGTTGCGACCTTTTGCACTGTGGGCGGCGCCGGCATGCATCGAAGCCAACAGTTTGTTGGTGGTCGCCTTCCTATGGGACAGGGGAGCGAAAGGGGAGTAGCTTTCGGCGCGAATATTTTTAGCAAGTTCTCACTCAGCTTTCGGCCCGGCTCTATCGGGGGGAGGGGACTTTCCTCCCAGTGAGCTATCAAGCGCAGGCCTTGTTGCCGGAAACCGCACTGACTTGTTTCTGCCGGAGGGGTCTTTCCCGCAAGTGGGCTGCTTGCGCACGCGGCTTGAAAACCTTGTGCTAGGCAAAGGCGCCGACGGAACGGAGTGTTTCCGTGCCATCGGAGATTTTAGGCTGTTTTTGCTTTTGCCGTGAGCGGCGGGAAGTGCTTTGAACAAATACGGGAAGGACTCTGAACAAATGGCAGTGCTCTGAACAATTGTGTGAACAATTGTTTGGGCGGCCGCAGAAGAGGTCCGCCCATAGTGGATGGGTTCAGGGTGCGTAATAAAGAATCAAACGATCTCCCACGCGATCCCCCCCGGTGGTGAGCACCAAAGACTGCCGGTAATCGAGCGGGTTAAGGTGGAAAAATCGCCAGCACAGCAGACCCTGTCGTCCGCTGAGTAACGCTCGAAAATCCCCCGATCGGCCGAGGAAACCCTCCCATGTGTCGGAAGACCACCCAGGTACTGGCCGACCGTCAAGAATGAGGGACTGGACGCCACCGTCTTCGCCCTCCGGGAGCTGATAAACGAGCCCGACCCAACGCCCGGAGCCCTCCAGGCGTACAAGTTCGTTACCCGGCGCTTGGGCCGGGAGAAAACGGCCGCGCAATCGCATCAGCCGGCTAAACGCGTCCTTTTGCTCGTCCTTAGGCCGCTGGATGGAGACTTGGGCCACCAGGTCGCGAAAGCTTCGCCCACCCCGGTTCTGAAGCTCCATCCGCCATTTTTCGGCGAAGGGCATCGCCAGGAAGAGGGTCGGACCACCTTGATCCGCCACGACATAATTCTCAAAATTCCCGCGTAACCCGGCGAAAAGGAAGCGAAGCGGGGCTTCAATGGCTGGGCGTTTTTCACTATCGAGGTAGATGGCTGCCCAAAGGTCGTCGTTTTCCAGCAAACGCCGGTTCCCCGAGAGGGTGAGGGACTTTACAATCCCGACCCCTTCTGCCTGAATAACAGTGTGCCTCATCCCCGGAGCGATGCTCACCGGCTCCGATTTCACCCAGTCAAAGGGCGTAAACTGATGGTACCGCCCGCTGCTAAGCCAGCGGAGGATCGAATTGGCTGCCAGGTACCAGCCCCGCGGAAAGCTGGTTTCCGGATCGACGTAACTTTCGGCAACTGAACCGGGGGAAAAAAGCACATAATCGAGGTAATAAATCGCCGGTTGAGCCTCCTGAGCGACTACCTTTAATCGCTTCTGAAAAGGTAGGCACAAAAGAACCGGTTGAGTGCTGCTTCCGATGATGGGAAGCCTCGCCGCTACTTCAGCAGGACCTACTTCGATCCGGGGTTTGGCCTCGCCATCGAAATAAAAGAGCAGCTTGGCCGAGGCTCCCACCCGAGTAATTCCGACCAGTGCCCCCGGGCCGGTCAATTCCGCGAGGACGACTGAGTGGCGTCCGGCCTCCGAAGCCGGCCCGGAACCCTCGCCCGAAGTTTCCGAACCTCCGTCGGAGGCTGCCGTTTTGTCGGAAGCCTGCGGCAAGGTGGGAATTGCCGCCACAATCCTCCCCGAGCGGATCGGCTCGACCTCGGCCAAGCGTTCCTGATTCAGCAATCGATCCAAGACAAGCCCCGGGGCGCTCGGGCGCCGTGGGGTATACCAAGCGGCCATACCCAAGCCATGGGGGGCTTCAAGGATCGTCACATTCCGCACGCGGACCGGATCCCCATGATCCTGAAAACCGATCCAGCCTTTTAACGGTCGGTGTTTGAGCTCAGGATGATGATAGGTGTTGGCATGTTGGACCAACTGGCCGTTGACCCAAGCGGTGATCATATAACCATCCGCTTTGACCACGACCCGATTCCACTTCTCCGAACGGTCGGCCCGGGCCAGGGGCGGAACATGCCCGTAGATGGACATCATGGGCTGATCCTTGATGATCGCATCATATGGTGTATCGAGTAACTGAAGTTCCATCCCATCGGCCGTAGGCCAGCCTTCATGTGGAGTCCGAAGCCCGATACCTGAATTCCCCCCTTTGGTCAGTTGGTACTCGAAATAACACGTAAAATTTCCGTACTCTTTTTCCGTTCGCAAATAATCGCCTGCACGTCCCACGCGGGCCACAACGCCGCCGTCCAAATATTTCCATTGACGGAGGTTCCCTTTGGAATACCAGCCGGTGAAGTCCTGAGCGTTGAACATCGGAGTTCCGGGAGCTTCTTCCGCGCGGATGTCCCAGATCGTCACGGTCCCTTGCAGGAGGCCAAAACCCAACCCAAACCGGCTTTCGCCGGGGATTTCCGCCTCGTAAAGCCACTGGTCATCCACGGAGACACTGAGCTTTCCTTTTTCTCGAGCGATCTTCACACTGTGCGCCCGCCCACTAGATTGTTCCAATTGCCGGCCGGGCACCACGACCGTTTCGCCTTTCTGCAATTGGGCAGCCTGTGGAGTGTCGCCGAAAAGCAGGCGGAACCCCTCACCATCAGGAACTTCCGGAAGCCATAGGAAAAAAACGCTTCCTTTGCCGACCTGCCAGCGGAAGCGCAACTGAAAATCGCCGAAAGTCCAGCCCGAAAGGAGCTTATCTGCCGGCTCAGTTCCGGAAAGTTTTCCCCCCGAAACCGTCCAGCCTTGAGTGGAGCTACCGGCATCCCAGCCGATCAGGGAGTCCGGTCGCAAAAGACTGACCTCCCATGGTCCGGCAAAGACCACTGAACCCAACACAACAGGGACCAAAAAACCTGCAAAAATGAATCGGCAAAAACTGGCTCGAGGCTGCACTTCGTTCATGATTCACTCCGACAAATTTTCAAACAACCGCCAAAACTCAAACACCTGATTGAGATGGATGCCGTTTTTCTGCAAGGCATGGTGCCCCGTTTTCTGCGGGGGATTGCCCCCGCTGAACTTCGCGGTTGAATCACGGCGAACGCGTGTAGGGTCTCCCGGAGCACCTTGCCGAGTCCACCTTTCCGGCAGCATCCCACCGTCTGAGTTCTCTCAATCTTGTGCTTGTCTTTGGGTGGCCAAAAACGCCCCCCAAAAATCTAGCTTAGGAACCGGCCGGTTACGTGCGAAAATCCGGTTGCAAATCGACCGGAGGCCGGCAGGATATGGTGGGAAATTTTTATCCGGGGTAAACGCAAGTTATATCTGGGGCCGCAAGCACCTTTTATCGTGAACGGTTTCTGCCGCCATTGGCTTTTATTTCGGGACTACCGGGGCAAGGTTTCGCGATCCTGCACCGCAAAAATAACACCCCCCTCACCCAAGCCGCTCTGTTGTGTTCCTCATTATCATGGCTATACCCGGTAACCGTGTGTCGACTTTAAACACTTTAATTGCGCCCCAGTCACCGTGCAACGAAAGCTTAGCTTGCGTCCAGGAAGAAGCAGCATTTGCTTCTTTTCACCGATCCGAATAGCGGTCCTCATCCTTTGAGAACCCCTTGCCAATCTAACGAACTTTGATCGTGGCACCATCTCTGCGGTACCACTCTGGCGGGTTTACGTGCGGAACCGCCACCAATTATGCGGAGAGGCTGCCATTTTAAAGCAATGTCTTGGAGTACCGATCGGTTCGGCGCGCGGGTTCAAGAGGCCATTCACGAACTCTTGATGATGCGGTTGCGAAGTTTCGGTTCACTTCCACGACCTTATACCTCCCGATTTCAACTCGGCGTTAGCGGTAAATGGATTCGAATGAACCGGCGTCAAGCCGGAATTTGCGAAACGACGAATCGCACAGATCGGAAAAACGCCGGAACTCTCTGGCGGCAAGAGGCCATGATTCGGGTAAACCCCGAATTGATATCGGAGCTATCGGTTACGATTTGCGTTGGCGGAAAAGCCCAAGGCTCGCAAAGAGCATTAGCACGCAACCGGTTGCCGCCAGCAGTCCGACCCAGGAAGCAACACCAAAGCCTGCCGGGAGGTAGGCTGCCACCAGGGCGATCGCCGCAACCAAGGTGGCGTAAGGTAATTGCGTCTGAACATGCTCGATCTGATCGCAGCCGGCTGCCGCCGCACTCATAATGGTGGTGTCCGAAATGGGCGAGCAGTGATCACCGAAGATAGCCCCATCTAAGACCGACGCCACACACAGCGAACTTACCAGCCCATAAACCTGGCCGTCAAGCGCAAAAGCCACGGGCAACGCCGTGGGAAGCAAAATGGCCATGGTGCCCCAGCTCGTCCCCGTGGCAAACGAGCATCCGCAAGCGACGAGAAAGACAAGCATCGGAAACACAGGGGGCCAAAGGTTTCCCGAAAGTAGCCCCGCCAAATAACTCCCCGTTCCCAGGGCGTCGCAACCACGTTTGAGGGCCCAAGCCAAAATAAGGACGCTCACCGGCAGTAAGCTTGCCGTCAAGCCGCTACCCATCGCCCGGGCGATTTGGCGGAGCTTCATCCTCGCCAGTCCCCAGGACCACAGCAAAGCAGACACCAGACAACACGCTGATGCTAAGGCCAGAATAGTAATGCTATCCGCACTTGCGAGAATCTTTCGCCAAGCCGCCGGGTCAACGAGTGCCCAAACCGAACTCTTCAAGACGGTGTAACCGCCCCCTGAAAGCCACACGCCTCCCAAGAAAACCGCGATCAATACCCCGAGCGGCGCAAGCGTCGTCCAAATGTTCGGGTAAACAGGCCCATTAACGGCCCCAAGCGGCGAGGTCGGCAGTGACAAGTTCGATGTATCGCTACCGTGATTGGGTGCAGATAGTTGGGCCCTTTCTTCGGCCCGACGCATCGGACCAAAATCGATCCCGAAAAGTGCATTCACCATTACAAAAATCAGCATGGTGAAGCAATAGTACCGAAAGCCGATTGCGTCGACGAATAGTTCGTATCCCCCCTGGGTAATTCCCAACGAGGCGGCCACCTCTCCCAAGAGCCCCACCTCGTAGCCGATCCATGTGCTCAGTAGGGCAACTCCGGCGACCGGTGCCGCCGTGGAATCGACGATGAAAGCCAGCTTTGCCCGGCTAATCCGCTGGCGGTCCGTCATTGTGCGGAAGGTCGACCCCACGATCATCGTATTGGCGTAGTCATCGATGAAGACAATTAAACCCGCCAAATAGGCCGCTATTTGAGTTTGCCGACGCGAACGAGCCCAATGGATCAATCGGTCAGCCAGTGCCTGGAAGCCACCAGCCGCGACCATCACGGCGATTGCTACCATGATGAGCACCACATAAACCAAGATGAGCAAATTGGTCAGGTTCAGCGTGCCCCGGGCGGGATCGACGAGCGTTTCCACGACAAATCGCCCCGCAAATCCACTTCCGGTTATCAGGGTTGCCGGAAGGCTCATCGATTCGTGGGCCGCAAGAAGCCAGCCGGCCGAGATAATCCCTGCGAAAAGGCTTAAATACAGCCGCCGTGTCAGGAGGCTCATCACGATGGCAAGCACCGGCGGCACAACGCTGGCCCAAGTGCCCGGCACTGCTTCGATCGGTGGGCTGACCCCGGCTGCTGCCACGAGTCCTATCCCCGCAATAACTCCAAACAAAAGCCGCAAACGCAAGGGGGTGTTTGGGAATCTGATATCGAAGGCTCCTTTTTGAGATAATGGATCGAAACCAACACCGGTCGGAATGTACTTCGGAGTACTCTATTTGGCCGAATTTGCTGCATCGCAGCTATACCCTCAGAGAGCTTTTTCGAGAAATCGGAGACTGACAAATTGAAAATCGAGTTTGAAGGTAAGTAGGAGATATTGGAAATAATAGTAGCCGCTGGGAAAAACCTCTACCCACAAAGATCTCCCCGGGGGATAAGGTTTTTATGGCTTATTGCGCCGCCGGCAAACGAGGAGTTGCCGGGAAATATGATCCGATGGATTGATCGCTTGGAAATTTTGCAGTGCCCCGCCGTTGGAAAAAGCCGTTTAAGTTCGAGATAGAACCTTTTGAAACAGAGCTTTTCAAGTCTTAGGCCGCCTGCAACTTCCCATTTGTGGCGTCACTTTACTAGGCATTCTCGTTTGGGGACCCCGGCCTTAGTCGGCTCAAAACGGGGTCATCAAGGAGGGATGCCTCTTGATTTGGTCCGACGGACTCATGTTCATTTGAGAGGATGGTGCCCCAGTTTGGGTGGAATGCCGGACAACCGCAAGAATATCCGCCGGCGAAGCGGAGCTAAGAAAAAATATTTCCCGGTTAAGCAAAGCTAAGAAAAAATCCCCCTGGGAAGCGGAGTTACGCAGCCCGGATGGACCTCGGCGGATTTTTCAAACGATATTCCCGCATAAAGTGGAATTTGGTTTGGGTCGCAAAACGAAAATAATTTGCAGAAACACGTCTCGGGCATTCCCGAACAATTCCCCCGAGTTGGTGGTCCTGGAGTTTTCCATCTTGGTCAACTTCGGAAATAAAAGAACCACCCGGGAAAAAAGTCACCTCGGGCGTAAAGAAAATGTTTTCGTCTGCGTTGACGCACTCTTTCAGGGTCGCTAGAATCAGCGTGAATCAGAAAAGGTGCCCTTCTAAGTGCCCACAGGCTCGCGTACGGCCGGGCATGACGATGGGCCGGTGTACGGACTAGATGCGAGTTGTGCTACTCATGCACGTCCACCGGTCCTCGGACTATTGGATTTGTGAGGCACCGGCTAAGCTGAACCTCTTCTTCGAGGTCTTGGGGAAGCGTGCAGACGGCTATCACGAGATTGTGACATGCCTCTGCCCCATCCAGCTTTACGACACGTTGAGGTTCAGGCCGGCTAAGGGGAGGGATATTAGTTTTTATTGTCGTTGGGCAGCCCCTGCGGGTGAGGGGGCGAAATGGGGCGATCTTCCAGGCGACTCGCGGAACCTCGCACTGAAAGCAATCTTATTGCTTCGGGAAAAGGCCGGCATCACCGCGGGGGGCGAGCTTTTTCTGGTCAAACGCATCCCAAGTGCTGCTGGTCTTGGCGGCGCCTCGGCCGATGCAGTGGCTGCTTTGCGGTTGGCCAATGCGGCCTGGGGCTTAGAATGGTCGGATGGTGAACTTCTCCAACTGGCTTGTCAGCTTGGAAGCGATCTGGCTGCTTTTTTTGTGCCTGGGCCAATAGTGTGTCGGGGTCGCGGCGAGCTTGTGCAGCCGTTGGTCTGCGCTCAAGCATTGCATTTTGTGGTGGCGAGACCTGCGGTCGGGTTGTCCACCGCCGAGGTATACCGCAATTGCCGGGTGCCGAGCTTGCCGCGGTCGATCGAGCCACTTTTAGAGGCTTTGACGTCCGGAACATTAAGCCAATTGGGTCTGCTGCTTTTCAACCGGTTGGAGGAAACGGCTTCCACGCTCTGCCCCTGGGTGGGTTGGCTTCGTGAAAAATTCCTTCACTGGGGCTGCGTTGGGGTGGGGATGACCGGTAGCGGCACATCGGTCTTTGCTTTGTGCGAGCATGCTGCCCATGCCCGCATGGTTGCCTCGCGCGTGCGCGCTGGCGGTCTGCCCTTCGTGGTAGCCGTACGCAGCGGTTCCTAGCGGTCTTGGCGAAGGAGAATGGGCATGGAGATCACCGAGGTTCGCATCAAGCTTATGGATGAACCCGCCGAACGGCTCAAAGCCTTTTGCTCCATCACGTTCGACAACTGTTTCGTGGTGCGGGATCTGAAAATCATCGAGGGGGCCAACGGCCCCTTTGTGGCTATGCCGAGCCGAAAGCTCACGGCTCATTGCCCTCACTGTCGCACCAAGAATCATTTGCGGGCTGCTTACTGCAATCAATGCGGGGCACGATTAAGGGAACCCCCGGTTCCCCGCGATGCCCAGGGACGCGAGCGGCTTTATGCCGACATTGCTCATCCGATCAATTCCGCCTGCCGAGACATGATCCAGCGGAAAGTGATCGAGGCTTTCGAGCAAGAGAAGGTTCGCGCGCAGCAACCGGGTTATACGTCGCGTTATGAAGACTACGACGTGGGCGATTTTGTGGCGGATAGCCCGCCGCAACAGCATGCATCCAACGCCTCGCCTCCCCCTCCGCATTTCGCCAGACCTCATCGGCCTTCGTCGGAGCCTCGGGCACCGCAGCAACCGCCCAGTAGCAGGGACCGCACGGGGTAGCCTCGGCCACAGCCATAAAATGCTTTCATCCTCTGAACTTCGATCGGTTTGTCCTTGAAGTGAGATCGGTTTGCCCCGCGTCGCTCGGCGGCGTATTGCCAGATATCTTAGGTTCAGCATCAACATCCTTATCAATATCAAGGTCCTTGGTGCAGTATCAATCGCCCCAATGAATGCCCCAATTTGGCGGGAAACCTACACCTGGTTGCCAAAAAGAAGGGCATGGGGCGAATCGTGCCGCTTTTGCGGGGCAGCGTGCTGTTGCAGCAGTCGGGGTTATGCGAGGATCGTTTCGGGCGAGTAAGTCCAGTGCGAGAAAATCCAGTTTTTGGAAAATCTGAGAAAGAAGAATTTTTGGAAATTCTGAGAGAGA
>CAKZMM010000132.1 GCA_937128505.1 uncultured Thermogutta sp. | reverse complement strand
AGTTGAAGAGGGACTCATAAAGTCTCGACTACTCCCCGGCATATTGGTTTGCCGGAGAATGGTTCGCGGATTGCATAGGGAATACCGGATCCGCCAACGAAGAACTCGGGACCGGGATTGCCAAGATGAGTATCGTGGTTTAACCTGCGAGTTAACGCGTGCGATTTCGTCGCAAAATGCCGGCACTCGATTCAAAATAGCGCTTGCGGCGGGTTTGCTGCACGGCAGGGGATTCGCCCTGAGCCCTTCTCAGGTCGGCGTAATTTGCCCGGCAGTACGGGCATTCAAGCACCTCAAGATGGAAACGGATGTACCTCATCCATTCCTCCGGGAGGGTGCCCAGCAAATAGCTCCCGAGTTGCTCGCGCGAAAGGCAAGTCAGCCGATGTTTGCGCCAAAAAGCCCCCAGGGAGTGAATGCCGGCATCGCGCAGGGCAATGACGGTGGCTAATTCTTGGGCCAAACGTGGTTCGCGCACCAAACGCCGCTCGAGCTCCGCCATCGCTTCCGGCGGAAGAGCTTCATCCAAATACGCTTCCCATTCCGCGAAGCTCAAAGAAGGACGCACACGAAACTCCTCCATTCGAAGCGGGTTTCCAGCTTGCTACCTGGATCTTACCAGTAATCAGTGCGCGATTTGTGCTCCGGATCATCCTGCGGGACGGATGGAAGCGATAACCGTCCGGTTATTTTACCCAAATTTTTTGCATGAAGAACTCTCAAATAATCCCACGCGGTGCGACCTTTAATCCCATGCGGTGCGGCCTTCCTGAGATCATGCCTCGGCCGTAGGGGCAATCAAAAGCAGATCTTGCGCCATGATATGCATCCGGCGCGGATTTGGATTGCGAGATGACGTCTAACCCGTGTCTTTTCCCTCCGTAAGCTCCGGGAACAAATCCTCCGGAAGATTCTGCTGACGAAGTAGCCGCTGCATCTTGCTGATGAACTCAAACTTGTAATTTGCTACGCTTTGTTCACTCAGTCCCAATCGTTCGGCCACTTCTTTGTTTCGCCAGCCTCGGACGAGCATCAATTCAATACACTCCAACTTTTCCCAGTCGCCTCGGGCTTGCCAGGCCGCGATTTGTTCGCGGAGGGCTTCGACAAGAGCTTGTTCCTCATAATCGCGTCTCTCCCGGCTTCGGAGCATACTGCTGGCGGCGGGTTCCCCGGCCGGAAGCTCCAGCAAAAGGTCATTTTCCCCTTCTCGAATCCGCGGCAGCTTCGCCCGACGTTTGTGCCGTCGAAGGAAATCGGTAAGCTTATGGACAGCGATGGAGAATAAATAACTTTCGAGCGATTGATCCGCCCGATAGTGCGGCAAACTCAGCAGGAACCCCATGAAAGTTTCCTGGACCAAATCTTCGGCAGCATCCCGATCGGCAAGCCTCGGCTCCAGAAAGGCAAAAAGGCGCCCTTCGTATCGCGCAATTAACTCGGCCCACGCGTCGGAATCCCCCTCCTTGATCCGCTCAACCCATAAACGTTCTGCCTGAGTTGGTTGCGTCATCCTCGATCGCTCTCGCAGGAGGCTTTGCGCTGGAATTTGGCTATTTCGTCCCTCCGAAACGACCCGCGATTTCAATCCGGCGAAAGAATATAACTTCTTCTCGCATCCGGCTAGGCACGAAGTGTCCTAAAAAACTAGGCACGAAGTGCCCTAAAAAAATGGCCCGCGGAAAACTGGCGTAGACCGTTTTACGATTGTCTCTTTAGACTAGCCTGAAGCTTGCAAAAAATCAAAACCAGGGGTGATCTAAGCCGATTGCAGCCTCAGCTTATAGACTCCAACAAAACCCAACCGCTTCCTGCTGGCCGAGACCGAGTAGCCCATCCAACAAACGGAAATTTTTCTCACTCCTCTGCTCGCTAAGGGTCGTCTCGCCGATAGCTTCCTTAGCACCTTTCAAGCCGCGCGATGTTCAGTGCGTGTCTGCGCTTCATGAGAGGGTTGCGGGCCGCCGATTCCTCCACCTTACCTAAAAAGACAACCGAATCAATTACACGAAAGACATTCTCGGCGGAAATCGAACGCGATTGGAGTTTCTTACTCCTCACCTCCCGATTGCATCCAGTGGATGATTCCGGCCGCGAGCAACAAGGAGAAGGTTGCGACCGAAAGCAGGGCAGTTCCCACCGCGTCGTTGGCTGGAGCACCATCGCCCAGTCGGGAGATTCCGTGCCCGGCAAGGGTCAGCGCTCCCGCAACACCTAGCGTCGCGAGAGCCGCGGCATAAGCCCGGTAGCGGATGACCAAGTAGCTCAATACCACCAAAGCCACCAGGGCCAGGATCAAAAACGCTAGCCCCCACCAATTGGCACCACTGGGTTCCACGGCGTTGTCCCTGTTTCAAAGGGGTACTACAGAGCGATCCTACTTTTTGTACTCCAAGGGAATGGCAAAGGGAAAAATAACTGCCCGAAATGGCAGATTATTTCTGTGGGGCGGGACGGCCCGGGCTGCAGTACTGGCAATGGCCTCACCGCTGCCAAAAGGAAGAACCTTTTCCAGCCCTCAACCGAATCAAATCCGCAAGCTATCCGGCTCCAACCACCAACCGAAATACGATGGCCAGAATCAGCAAAATGCCGGCACCCATCGAGACCGTAACCGCCCGGCGCCGTCGCCCTTTCAAGGCCAAGTCGACTCGTAACCCGGTGTAAAGAACCCCAAGGATGCTTAGTAATCCGGCCGTAATAACGCTCAGTCGGTAAACCCGCCGCTCCACGCGGCTGCGAGCTGCCCATTTCTCTAATTCCGCGGAACTTTCGGGCGAAAAAGCCAGCAACAGGTGCACTTGGAATAACGGCTCGTCAGGAGCACCGAGTGCGGCCGCGGGCGGCGAAGCAGCACGGTTTACCTCGCCGCCCGTCCATATTTGATAACGAATATCCTTCACGAGGTTTTCCGCGAACCAATCCAGAGGGATTTGGATGCCATCTGTCCTTCCTTTTTCCCGAGACCAATAGTCCGTCACTATCTGCATTAACTTGGGATGGAGCTCCTCCAAAAAAGCGCGAGGCACCCAGGGAACTATCGCATCGGACTTTCGGTTCCATGAGCCGGGAAGTCTGGCCGACACGGTTTCCTGGGTTAACTCCTCTGGGAGATTCTCTTTGGCCGTAACCACCAACCATTGGAACCATGCCGGTGAAAGCCTCGCCCGCACATGGGCTAAAGAAAGGGGTTCGTCATCCATTAAGTAAGGGCCGAGGGTTACCGGCCAGAAAAGTGTGCGTTTGTCCCTCCCGTAGAAAGGTTCGCGACCTACCCAAACTTTGAGATCGCTGATTCCCCCAGGTTTGCTCGCAGCTTGAGTATGCTCCGACTCGCTCGAGGCCACCTCAAGCGAGGTAGGCTCTTCCGCGTTCCGCTTCCCATCTTCCAGCCATTTGGAAGGACTTCCCTGTCCCTCCAGGCTTAAAAGAGAGCCCGAACCATTCTGGGGTTGTTGGGCCTGCTTTGAAACACTTTCGCCCACGGAATTAGCCGGCGTGGTACCTTCGGAAGGCGGCGATCGTTCGACCGTGGGGCTTTGTGCTTCCGTTACCAGTTCATGCGATCTTTGAGCCCCGTCGTTACCTGCCGGCGGAACGCTAGCACGCCCATCGCCCGCCGCATGCACCTCGGATGGGGCCACCTGGGGGAATTCTTCCGAAGCCTCGGGCCGACCGGCTTCCCCATGTGCCACCGGACTCGCGGAGAAGTTTCGCGGAACCGGTAACTCCAAGTGGAGATGGCTCCGGGTCGCCACACCAATAAGCACGAATATCACGGCAACAAACAGAATCAAGCGGAGAATCTCACTGCGGAACAAAGCCCGGGTTAAGCGAATCAGTCCTATGACTGTCGTGAACAGTACGAAGACAAGGAGCACTGCCAAGAAGAACCGAAAAAACAGGAGCGTCATGGCAGCCTTCCTTTGCGATGATCCGCTTCAAAAAAGCTGACGATCTTTTCACTCTCGCGTTAGGGTCCTATGCTCTTGTAGTACGAAAAAACTCGTCGACTTCCTTCACTTGTGCCGATGCAAGTTCTCCCGCGACTAATTCGGCTTTTCGTGCGACCTTTTAATGTTGGCCTGTGTCCCCCCAAGAGCTCATCCACGCTGCGGATTCCTCCAAGGGCTGGCAAGCTGAACCGCTACCGAAGCCGTACAGGCCACCATGGCCACCCAAGGCTGAGGGAACAACCACACCGCCGCCACCAACCATCCCACAAGCATGCTCAGCACCGTGCTCATCAGGCTGAGCCGGACCTGCCGATGCGGCGAAGCCTGCCGCCACCATCTCATCAGCAAGAATAACGATCCAAAACAGGCTAAATAAGCGAGGATTCTCGGCGTACCATCCGAATCATAAAACGACTCGGGAAGAGTGTACGTGGGCGATTCGGTGAAGCGCGGATCGGGCGGTAATCCCAATTCCAATACGCCCGCGAGACCGAAGGCAACAAGCCCCAAGAGTAATCCTAGAACCATCATCACAAAGCGGCGGGTTGCCGGATCGCCCGGCCGAGCCCCCCAGATCTTTCCCGGCACCATCACAAGCCAAGCCGCCAACATGCTGGTGAGCGCTAACCAGCAGGCAATCTCCGGTGGAGGAATCTCCCGATGATAGAAACTGTAGGGAATGAGCATCACACAGGCCATGATCAGGCTGGCTACAGCACTGAGCAGCAAACCACCAAACAGTTCCGCAAAAAACTCTTGAGTGAAAAGCGGCCTCGGCGAGGTATTACCAACCCCGCGAGCACCGACCCCTCCGGTGGCCAGAACCGGTGCCCAGCTTGGCAATTGCGATTGGCGCGCTCGCAACGGGTCGCTTTCCGCCACCTTAAAACCGGTTAGTTCTTCCCAAGCCTGCGCTTCAGTCGGCGACCCCATTTGAGCGGTTCCCCCCCTAGCAATTAGGGTACCCATGCGGCCCAAGCCGGGGCGCACGTCGTGCCAACCGGTGATCCGCAGCACCAAAGCCCGAACCGTCCAATAAAACAGATAAACGACCCCCAAGACGAAAAGGACGGGCATCCAACCCTGGGCTGTTGCAAGGAGCAAGAACGCCCCGATGATGATCAGAATGACCTTCGTAGGGGTATCGAAATTCGACCGTTGCCAAGCGCACCGAAGCTGATAGAGCAATTCCCGAAAGGCCCGCCACAGAGGTTCCTCGGGCCTGCGAGAAAAGGCTCCGTGGGGGCGACCGGCCGAAAGTGGACCGATTTCTACCGCTTCAGCACCTTGGGGTGGGGCTGCCCCGATCTGCGGAAGATCGGCCATGAGGTCCCGCACGGAGTGGTACCGTTTTTCCGGGTCTTTTTCCAAAGCTTTGGCGACCACCGGACGGAATGCGGCGGGGACCCGACTCAAATCAGGTTGTGCCGTCAAGTGCTTCATCAATACTTCGCCCACCGTCTGCCCCTCGAACGGAACATGACCCGTGAGCATTTCATAAAGCACGACCCCTAAAGCGTAAATATCGACTCCCTTACCATACCGCCCGTTGGCGATTTCCGGGGCCATGTAATGCACGGTGCCGACGCTCTCCGTCTGTCCGCTTCGTCGGCTACAGGTGATGTATTTGCAAAGACCATAATCGCCAATTTTTACCACGCCATCTTCGCAGAAAATGTTGCTCGGCTTCAAATCGCGATGGACGATTCCCCGGTCGTGCAGATAAGCCAATCCGCCAGCGATTCCCTGTATCCATCCGCATACTTGTTCGGGGGGCATTCCCTGGGGATGAGCTCGAATGACTTCGTCGAGACTTGAGCCGGCGACGTATTCCATAATCACCCAGTGGTCGCCGACCTCGTCGGTGCGGATGTCATAGATGGCCAATAAATGGGGATGTTTGAGGTTGAGACACTGCTGGATGCCCCGCAATTCCACGTCATAATTGCGGCGAATGAGCTTGAGGGCGACCTCTTTGCCGAAATCGCTTAGGGCGAAGTAGACTTCACCAAAGCCCCCGTGCCCCAATCCGCGTTTGATTGTGTAGCCTTCCAGCGGTCGCGATCCACTTGGGTAAAGGAACCGAAATCCCTTGGTCTTTCCGGAATCCGGTTCCCCCACACGATCGCCGTGCCCTACCTCGTGGCCTCGGGCACCATTATCCGGGGGGAGTGTCGCCGTCGGCCGTTCCTTCATTTGTAACTCCTTCTGGTGGAGGCGCCTCAACCACCTGATGCACTTCGTTCGTAAGCCGGCCGCTTCCCAATGGGTCGCACGCCGATCTTAGACATATCCGCCGATCCGCCGCGAATCCTTGCGGTTTTTGAGCCGCTGAAGCTCGACTCCTTGCAATTCCGCTTTAAGCAACCCTGAGAGCCCTTCTCCGAATTTTTTCCGAACCCCAGAGTCACTTGTTTCTGAGTCTCGCAAGACTTTACACGCTTCGAAGGTATGCGGTGTCTTCGTAAAAAACTATGAGTCTTCGTAAAAAAGTATTCGCTGCCTTCGTAAAATCCGCCTTATTCAAAAAAACCGTTCACCGCGACAGTTAAACGGACTCTCGCGGCTGGGGGTATTTTCAAGTCGCCGATCTCTCATCTTTGCTCCGAAATGATTCGGGCACGCTCCCGCCGGATTGCGGTTCTTTAATGAAGTCGATGACCGGGTTCAACAGCGAACGAAACCGTGTTCGCGCGCACTTGGCAATATCTACAAAGCAACACAGGCGTACGATACACTCGGCCGTTGACTTCCAGGGTTTCCGGTCCTTTGCAGTACAGTTGATCCCCGTTTCGATAGACAATGACCTCTGTTTGCCAGTCCCTGCACAGTACATGAGCAGTTGACGAAGGTCCGAGGATACACGTCCCCGCCATGAGCAAAATCGCGTCTACAGTCGGCTGAGTTCGGGGCCCACTGACGAATTCTAATCGAGCAGTCGCACTGAGCGGATGAGGTCGACAAAACCGCAGGTGCACCGTTTCACCGAATCGGAGGTATGCCCCGTCAGTGAGCGGGGATGCTGACGAAATAGCTCGCCCGTTGAGCGAGACCGGCCCCTGGGGTTCTATCAAATAATCGTCTCCCTCGCGCACGATAGACGCGTGATGCCGGGCCAGATCGGCCAAAATGGGAATTTCCACCTCCCGGCCTAAGCCGGCACGGCCAAGCCGCACTCGATCTTCCAACCGAACCCAGTAGCTACCGACCGCATCCACCCACAGGAAAAGGCCTGTGCGGCAGATACCCTCTTTACCGCCGGATCTGATTTGGGACGCCTCGGAACATACCATCGAGATTCAATCCTGGGTATCGATGAGTCGGCAACCGGACAAATCGCGCGGTCGCCGCTTCACGCTTTCTCAAGGCGAATTTCACCAGCTTCTTCGCCCCAAAGCCCCAAAAAGATTGGCTAGTTTCATACTGCCGGTTAAACGACTCATGCAGAATCGCATCCGGCGACTCTGCATGAGCTACCAGGCCCCGCGCCCCCATCTGATAGGGGCAGAATTTGACGTCCTTACACACGCGCTACTCCGCGCGAACTTGCCTGGTTTGGATAAACTCAATGTGTTGACGCGACCTCAACCGCGGGGCTACCCGATCCGGCGAAATATTTATCCACTTGCTCCACAATATCCGCCGGCGGTTGCTCATCTAGAGGAATCTGGTCTTGCAGTTGGACTTGCGCTTCCACTAATCGAGCCGCAACGTCAAGGCGTGAGCGCAGATCGGCCACCAGTTCCTTGACGCGAGCCAGTTTGCTCTGATCCATATTATAGTCGCTCTTGGTCTGGGCTGCGGCGATCATTTGCACCCGGGCCTGAAGGTGTTCGACCTCCAACTGGAGTTGCCGACGTGCTGCCAACATTCCCTCTAACTTGTCCCGTGCGGCCGTGAGCCGATTGACCCTGGCATCACGAATCTGCTCTAAGTTGGCCAGGGTCGCCTCGGCAGTTTTGAATCGTTCAAACCTTCGGGCCAAATCCGTTCGAACCTGCTCGGCCGTGTAGGTTCGACCCGCGTAAGTGAAGGTGGTTTGACCCGTTTGAAGGTCGGTTTTCAGGCGAAGGATTTCGTCGCGTTGCTTGTCGAGCGATTCCTTAGCTTGATTGATTTGACGTTCCAGGCGATCCAGTTCGACCTCTTCTCGGGCTATGAACTCCATGTGCTTTCGAATCTCGGGGACCAAATCATCAATCATCCGCCGGGCCCGTTCGATTTCAAATTCGACCGGCACAAGGTCTTTAACGGCAGAATTGACGTACCCGAGTGATGTTCGCACGTAGCTCATCAGATCGGTGCCGATCACAACCCCGCCGATAACGATTGTTGCCAAAAACGCATAGACTACTTTCCTAATCATCTTTAAACCTCCGTTCGCCGTATAGATGGACCCAAGCCCTGCCGCTCAACTAAGTGTTTCACTACTACCCAAGCTAAAACAACCATTTGTTTATAATCGTGGTGCTGTTTCTGGCTTTCTTTAAGAGTTAACCATCAAACGCTTTGTCGGTGGTACCCCGGATTTGTGTCTCCACTGGGTTATTCGGAGAATACGGGACTTTATTAAGCTTTTTACGCGCGTGATGTCTTGTTTTTTGGCCGTTCTGCCGGTCGCCCCGAATACCTGGAGGAGGAAGGCAAGGTGTTGGCTGCTGCTGATGAGTCAGGCCCTGGCCTAGCGGTGTGTGGGCCGGCCTTATCGGCGGAATAACCCCCGCTGGACTTCGGGGGAGAGGAGTGGAGTTATGTGTGGGCAGTTTATCCCACCAAAAGTGCGCTCAAATCAGGAAACAATTGATCTGGGACGGCTGCCCTTTCTTGGACCAACGCTTTGATCGGGCCATTCCGAAGATTGTTAACGGCTAAGTGCAGCACTTAGAGAATCGCTTAAGGTGCTACTGCCGAAACGTAAGCGACTTGTTTTTTAGAGGGAACAAACAAGGGGCAACAAACACTATACTCAAGTATAAAATATCGCTTACTAAATAGTGTATGATAAGCAAAAGTTCAAAATGACAACTGACTTGAAAAATATCCTCCCTTAGTTATCAATCAGAAATCATATGAAAATTACTTGGATTTCGCTTCGGCGTTACAGGCATGCCGTTTTTCCAAGTCTTTAGTTTGGGTTGCTTCAACCCATAGATAGATCAAAGATTGATCGCTTTGCGTAAAGGCGCCCTCGGGATAAAAGATGAAATCGGTATTATCGCCTAGAAAAATGACTTTCATTATGTTTTCAGTGATACTTAATTCCAAAGAAAACGGATGGCCAAAAAACTCAAAGGTTCGCGAACCATTCGTGGCTTAAGCGTTCGTTGTCGCGGGGCTTGACCGCCGGTGTCGCTAGGGTGAAGACTCGGTGGTTTGGGTGAAGACTCGGTGGTTTGAACGGGAACACAGAGTTTTGGATCTCACGTCATGAGCCCACGACGAAGTTCGCTATCAAAAATTGTCGATTTGATTCATGATTCACCGCATCAGATGGTGCTGGCCGTCACCGGTGGGGGAATCAGCGGGATTGCTGCTCTATTCGAGCAGCCCGGTGCCTCGCGAACGATACTGCAAGTAATCGTTCCGTATCACCCCTCAGCTTTTTCTCGGTGGCTTGGTTTTGTTCCCGAGCAGTTTTGTTCTCAAGCGACTGCCCGGGCGATGGCGGCGCATGCTTTTCAGCAGGCATGCGCCCTTGCCCCGGAGGCAAGCTCATGGCTTGGACTTGGATCTACGGCGAGTTTGGTGACAGATCGCCCAAAAAGAGGGAGCCATCGGGTCCATGTCACGTTTCAAACCCCGGAGTTTGCCGGCTGCTACTCTCTCCACTTCATCAAAGGAGCTCGCACTCGTGCCCAAGAAGAAAAATTAGCCGGACGTGTCATTCTGTATGCTTTGGCGGACGGGTGTGGCGCCAAAGTCCACCCGCATTTGCCCCTTACTGGGAAAGAGTGTCTGCTTCGCCAGTTGGTGCCAGCCGGCCCGGGGTGGACAGATTTATACCTCGGGAAAACCGACAAAGTACTCGTGGGTGGGGAGGCGGCTCTTTTTGCCAACAAACCTCCCGTGCTTTTGCCAGGATCATTCAACCCGTTTCATTTAGGACATTTGGAGATGCTTCGGTATGGAAGCCGACGTTTCGGGCTGCCGGCGGCTTTAGAATTGTCCATTTTCAATGTGGACAAACCGCCCCTGGACTTTTGTTCGATTCACGAGCGGCTTTCAGCAATTGGCAACCGATTTCCCGTGTGGCTCACACGCGCACCAACATTTGTGGAAAAAACCCGGCAATTCCCAAAAGCAATTTTTCTGATAGGGGCTGACACCTTGGCTCGCATTGTCGATCCGAAGTACTACCGAGGGGATGAGCAGGCGAGGGATGCCGCGCTGCGCCAAATGGTCGAGCTGGGATGTCGATTTGTGGTTTTCGGGCGAAAATTCCCGCTCCACCAAGCGGAGCAGGCGTTAGAAAACTTTGTCAGTTTAACAGATCTCCCGGTACCCAGGTTTTTCCGTGCGATTTGCGAAGAAGTCCCGGAGCACACGTTCCGCATCGATATTTCGTCCACAGAGCTACGCGCCTTGGGAAAAACGCTATAGGAGGAAAAAGCGCGGCAAAACGCAGGCTTCTTTTTCTTGTGAAGGCGGGCTTATTTCTTTCCAGTAGCGCAAACCGTCAGTTTCCAAAGTGTTTTGTCGAGGCCGCTAATGACCGCTAATTCATCGGCAACCAATTCCCGGCGGGCAGGATGCATCGTTTTTGGGCGGTGCGGCAAAACACGCTTACACGAAGAGCTCTCGCCCCGGCAAATTGGGCGGCACTGGCCCAAATGCCTTTCATCGCGTTTATTGGTGGCTCCCAAACCCGGATGCATTCGAGCTTCACCGGAGGAGATGGATTCTTTCGCGTATGACTTCTTTCTCCCCGCGCGAAGTAGCATTTTATGCTTATGAATCGCTCGATTTCCGCCGACTTTCACTTACCCAGTTCGGCCTTTAGTCGCAGCACGGCATCCACCAACTTATCCGGCCCATGGCGAATCACATCGCATGTTGGCAACTGCAAGCGGGCTTCCACCTGGCGGCATTCTTCGGCCACTGCTTCGTCGGGGTATTTGTACCCGTTAACCGCAATCCCGATCACGCGGCACGGGTGCATAATATTGGCCGACATCTCGTAATAGTCAATGAGCTTCTCCAGGCTAGGAAGTGGGAATTGCTCCATGCCTGCGATATGGGTTCGGCCCATTTCGTAACAGACGATCAATCCGTCGGGAATGCATCCATGGAGCAGGCCTAACGTGACCGCCGAGTAGCGGGGATGAAACAAGCTCCCTTGCCCCTCGATGACGATTACCTCATGGTGCTGGTTGGCAAGAACCAGTTTTTCGGCCGCCCCATTCAGAAAATCGCAGATGACTCGGTCGACCGGGCACCCGTCGCCTTCGACCATAATTCCGGTTTGCCCGGTGGCAACAAACTTGGCGTCGATCCCCCGCCGCCGAAGTCCGCGCGTCACCTCCACCGCAGTAACCATTTTCCCACAACTGCAATCATTGGCCACGGTATGGATACGCAAGCATTCTTCGCGGACTCCCTGCCTCTGGGCCACATCACGTTCATTGTTCATTCGCACGTCAATTAGGGGTACACCATGCGCTTTGGCGGCCGCGGCAAACTCGGGGTCATCATTCAGAAAATCATGGAGGCCCGACAGAATCGCCAGCCCACGTCGGATTGCTTCCAGGATAATAGGTCGCCAAACCTGCGGGATCCGTCCGCCGGGAGGCGCGATTCCGATCGTCAGCATGTTGGCCTGCGGGCAATCGACGAGGTTAGCGATTACAGGAATGCTACCACCAATCCCCAGCAGTTCTTGACACGTTTGCCCGGCACCCCCCCGATCGAAAACGGCCACGACTTCATCCGGGCAATACCGCAAAAGGCAAATTGCCGTTTTGGCGGTGTGCCAATCTCGGTAGCCGTCTACCAGTAGGATCATTCGGCGATTTGGCATCCGGTTTTTCCCCTGGTTTGCATCATCGCATTGGTTGTCCAAAGTAGCATGTCGCCGCATTTCCGCGGGCGTCGGTCCGAGCCTGCCAGCCGCGCATCCCCCAAAGAGGGTTTGCGGGGGGCGAGCACTCGGCGGATCCACCACCCTACCGAAGAATGAAGGTGTTTTCCGCACGCCTTTCGACCGGTAGTCTTCGCCACTTCTTGCCGCAATTTTTGCGGAAGCAGTCGAGGCGATTTCTGAATCTCTCGCCCACTAAAAGTTGAAGAAGTACTCCGGCATGGCCACGACGTAACTTAGCTGGAATAACCAGCGAAGCAACATTTTGATGGGCAGGGCAAGCATCATCAAGAGTAGCAGCGTGAAGAGCAGGAACCGCCCCCGCCCCAACTGCTGCCGCAATCCGCGGAGGGCTGTGCGGGAAAGAATCCAGGGCAGTCCCCCAAAATAAGCGGTAAGGCACAGCACTCCCGGGAGTTCCCGCCAAAGAATCCGCCCGAATCGAGACCAACCGGCTCGACCCAGCTCCACCTGCGGCAAACTCGACCCGAGCCAATGAACCCAAAAGTACTCCGAAAGGCGAATCTCGCGGATTGCCCCCACCGCATGAGGATCCACGGTTTGGAACGGGCCGCGAAACTGCCAATTCGGGCCGCGGAAGAACGTTCCGATCACAATCAACAGGATCCAAAGTTGCAAAAACCCAAAAAGAAAAAGACCAATGGCCCATGGTCGCTCCCCGACGGTGTAGTAGCCGCTCCCCCGCGGGTTTGGATCCAAATACGGAATGGCCATGAGTCCGAAGATAATTAGGCAAGGAATGATCACCCCGGCCACGGAAGCATCGAAGTAGACTAACATCTCCTGAAGGCCGACGAAGTACCAAGGGGCTTTTGCAGGATTCGGAGTGAGGCTCGGATTTGCCGGGGCCTCCAACGGGGCAGGTACCGCCAAGGCCCAAACGATCAATCCTGTGGCTAAGATCAGCATCGCGATCAGCTCAATATACACAAGGTCGGGCCACACCAGAACGGTGTCGGCAAATTCGGCTTCCCGCGGACCTTGACCGCAAGATCGGCGACGATCGTTCTCCACCGCTTGCCACAGGCCTAACCATAGAAAAAACCCGAAGGCAAAGAGCATTCCCACGATGGCGATGTTATCCGGCGCAAGGACGATCCGCGCAAACTCCGCATCGGGAAGTCCCAGGCCCAAAGCAAGCCAACCGAAATTGGCACCCAGCCAGGCCACAGGCGGTTGAACGAAAAAATTCCTTCCCCAGTAAAAAATCGCCAGTGCGACGAAGCTCCCCAGGGTGACCGTTACCGGCGAAAAACTGCGGTCAATCAATCCCTTAATTCCTTCTGGAAACTCGGGCGGAGATCTCAACCAACAGCTCGCCGCAAAAGCGCTCATTAGTGCGGTGAGCACGCAACAGAGGATTGTAAATGACCTGTTGCCGCGCCAGGACCACCAGGCCGCTACCAGGTTGGCTCCGGCGGCGAGCAAATAAAACCAGCCTAAACCTTGCGCCATGGTTGATACCCGATCATGATCCCGGGAATGCTGCTTTCGATCTCCGTACTACTCCTGTTCGCGATTTTCCGGGATCCGTATTCAGGAGGTTATCGGTTATGGTAGAAAAATTTCGCCGGAGGACAATTTTGACGTTGTTATTGTTACCGTCGATGAGACTGTCGTGAGCGTTCTGGTAGGCAAATTTTACGGGTAAACAGTTTTGACCCTTCCGACGCCAAGCTGCCGAAAAAGGTCGCAAGCGCGAAAGCGTATTCATAAAACGTCATTGATCGAAGCATCTCCAAACCCGCAGTTGCACACGTAATACGTTCCAGAATCGCCCCAGCTGTGCCTCGCACGGCAGGTGGGAACTCACAGGGGGCGACTAATTCCCCCATCTTTACGAACGCGCCAAAAATGAACCCCCATCAAGAACATGGCAAGAATCGGCAGTGCGACGCAATGGAGGATGTAGAAGCGATTCAAGGTCTCTTCGGTGATTGTCGGTGCCCCCAGCAGCAGGAAGCGAATGTCGGAACTTTCCGTGATCAAATCGACATTCTCCGTTTCCAAAAGTTGCTGCCCGGGTCCTTCGTGTCCCACTAAGGGAGCGGCCCGGGCCATGTTTGAGCCCACCGTCACGGCCCACAAAGACAGTTGGTCCCAGGGGAGCAAATACCCGGTGAAAGAAAGTAGCAGAGTGAGAACCAGCAAGAGAACGCCGATGACCCAGTTGAATTCCCGCGGCGGTTTATAGCTACCGGTCAAAAAAACCCGGAGCATGTGAAGCCACACCGCAATCACCATGGCATGCCCGCCCCAGCGATGGATCTCCCGAACGATGCCCAGCGACACTACCTCCCGCAGAGCCACCATGTCATCGTACGCATGTTGCAGGGTCGGCCGATAGTAAAACATCAAGAGCACACCGGTGATCGTTTCCACCAGAAAAAGAAAGGCCGAAATCCCTCCCATGCACCAGGTGTAGCGATATTGCACGGCGTGCTTTTCGATCGAGACCGGATGCACGTGCAGGATGAAGTTCCAGAGAATCACCTTTATCCGCGACTGGCGGTCCGTCGGCACCGGTACGCGAAAGATACTCCGCCAAATTCGCGATCGGCAAAATCGTCCACCCGTTTGCTCATCAGGAGGGGTTTGTGGTTTGCTGAAATTTTCCGTATCGCTCATGGCCAGAATGTTTAGGAGTGTAAGCCTCCGCAGAAGGAGTCATCAATTCTCAACGGATTTACTTTCTTATTGTAAGACCGGGCCGCGCCGCCGTTAAACGGCAAACCACGTCGAAACGCGAGTGAGTCCGGATTCGCGGGGATTGACGCCATCAAGCCCGTGAATCCCCTTAAAGAAATCAATGCGGATTGCACTGCATGGGATGGCTCACCGGGCATGCCGGATCGCCTTTCGTACTTCCAAGTACCCAACAACCTCACTTCAAATCAAAAACAATCTTTTTGCGGCCCTTCCTCAAACTAATCCTTACGCCGCCATTTCTGAAACGCTGAGCACCGGAGCAAACTCCCTTCGCCTTTGGGGGACGGCGGAGTTCGTCTATGAGCATGCTTATGTGGACGGCGGTTCTTCGCAGCGGAAGCTCATTCAGCAGATTTCGGTCGATCTCAGCACGAGCACTTTTAGCCTTTTACGGGCGAATTTGCCCAGCAAGGCGATTGGTGCCGAAGCAAGTGTCTTTCCCACCCCAACCGCCGAATGCGGAAGCACGCTGCTACTCCCACAATGTGGAGTCACCGTGCTGCTACAACGCGGTACCCGCTTACCGAATCAACACCCCGAGGTAGCCTACCACATTTTGCCGGTCGCCGCTTGTTCGTGCGCTGGTGGTATAAGCCACTTTTTTGCACTCATTCAGTTTTCCCAGCTCTGCCAAGGTTAACATCGCAGCTACTGTGGGAACCAATCCGCACATCGAAATCTCTTTTTCCCGAGCGATCTTGAAGAGTCTTCTCGGATCCCGCGCTTCGATGGCGTCGATCACCAACTGATCCAAGCGGTGAGCTTTCTCCTCCGGTACATAGTGACTCAAGTCTGTCGAGATAATGATGAGGGGCAGCTCCTCAAGTTCCTTTAGGGCTTGAGCCATCTCGCGTCCGAATGTTTCCAGCTCCTCGAGCTCGCCCCCATGCATCACGATTCCCACCACGCGAACTTCCGGGGCAAGCCGCCGGATCATAGGAAGCAGCACTTCAATCGCATGCTCCCGGCCATGCGGACTCTGGTCCACTTCCAGGCCCGTAATTTTCTCCGCAAGCCGGGCAGCCAACTGCGGATCGCCCGGAACAACTCCGCCCGGGATGGACCATCCTTCGTAGTCCGCCACAGCCCAGTCGACACCTGCCCGCACGTGCTTGGTTGCCAAGACAATCACCCGTCGCGGGAAGCGTACCGCGCTAAGCGTCTCAAATGCCAAATGCCCCGAATAAACCCACCCCGCATGCGGAACCAAAGCCCCGGCCCATTCCTCCGGTTTGACGGCCGCGCTCGTCCAACGGTCGAGTTGGCGGTTGATCTGCTCGAGATCCGGAGGGTAGAACCGCCCAGCCACCGCCGGGGGACGCACCTGCGGTGAGACGGCTGTCGCCCCTTCGCGTTGAAAAATTGCCTTTTGGGCACCGCTCGCGACTGCAAACGTGAAGATCGCCGCATATTTAGTTTGCCGCGGTCGTAGCTGCTTTAAAGCCTCGGGCAAAAGTTCGACTGCACGTCGCGCCGTATCGAACATCAGGATCCACCGTCCTTGATAGGCCACCAGCAACGCTCTTCCCACTGCATCTCCACCGGACCAAACCGGGTTGTCCGCACTACCGTGGCTCAGGCAGTCCCAAAAGGCGGCTACTCCAACCTGGCAACTTCCGACAAGTTGTGCAGCAATGCGTCGGCTCCCCAAGTAGCGGGCAGCTGCTTGGGTCAGTTCGTACAAAGTTCCCTGCAAGGGGAATTCCGGCCTAAGGGCCACGCGGCACTCGCGGAACCCGCCGTTGATACCGGCCCCTTCAACCCAAAGGGCAACACCGCACATTTGACCGTCGAAGGCCTGGGGGGAATAGAAATTAGGGGTCGCACCTACGTAGAGGGCCCAGAGATTTTGCCGGCAGAACTCAGCCAATTTCGCCACATCCTGTAAGCTAGGACCGGCAATAGTAGCCCCCGGCGGCGGCAGTCGGTCCACCAGGTCATTCAATCGCCCGTGCAGTGAATAACCCTCGAAAGTGGCTACTATAGTTTCCGGATCTCTCCAGGCATTGGCGGGTAAACCAGCCTTTAAACAGGTCTGTTCAAGAAACCGTTGAGCATCTAGACCCAACTCCGAGGCAACCCCCGGTAACAGCAACCCGCGCTGTTGCCCTCGCATGACTTGAAGACCATGCCGCCCGATTTCCACCGCCCGCACGCGATTTTCCCCCCGCTCCGGCATGACCTCCCATCCCCAGAGTACCCACACCTCGATGTCCAGGTCCGCAAGTTCCGTCGGTGAGATCGGCGGAAAACGATAATCCTCCTTCGCCGCCCGATAAGCCGCTTGGTCGACCGCCTCCGCCAGACGAATCGGTTCTCCCATCGCCCCACAGCACGCACGAAGTAACCCTCCGCGTTTTAGGCTTACAAATACCCCCAAAACGGGTCGCTCAGCGGCAGGTCCTAAAAGACTTCTTGCCGAAGGGGCTTGAGCCGAGCTCAGCGCAGCCAACACCCGGGTAGCAGCCGCCCGGAGCAAAGCGGCTTCCTCTTGCGGGCTAAGCTCTAGTGGATCGGGCACAATCCGCAACGATCCACCCCCCAGGCCACCCCTCGAAGCGGCCCCTCCATCTTTCGACGATTCGTTTGAATGACCCATCGGTTGGTTCCCCGCGTTTGGACAGTTACGACTAGACTCCTGATGAGCCTCTCGATCTTTCGCGGATAGCGGCTCGGAAGTCTGTACAGAATTGAGCGGTGCTTGGTAACCCTCGGATGGCTTCCCGCAAGGATCCACTCCAGATTCGTCCACATCCTCGGAAGAGGTTGGTTCGGCCGAATTACCCCGATTTTGCGGCGGTGTTGCTTCTCCCCCATTCTGCTCCGTGCCTTCTTTGCGTGCTTGAGAGCCAGCGGCCGACCCCGACGCTAACGTTTCGCTCTTTTTCCGGCCCCAAAACGCCCTTTGCGCTTGGGCGGTGCCTCGCGAATTGAAGCGGTTGCTACTCCGCTGAGAAATCTGAATAGGTTGACGCCTGGCTCCCCAGTTTCCAGCGCGATCCCCGAATCGTCCTGCGATCTGCATACCGCAATATTGACAGCGATATCCGTTCAGAGCGTACAGTCCAAGGTAGTATCCGTCGCGTTCGATGACGACGCGGCCGCAACCGGGGCAATAAGTGCTTTGTGTGCTCGGGTCATGGATGTTGCCCGTGTACACATAGCGAAGCCCCTCCTCACGGGCAATTTCGTAGGCCATCCGCAGTGTACGAGCGGGAGTAGGCGGGCGATCCAGCAGCCGGAAATCCGGATGAAACGCGGTGAAATGCAGCGGTACATCCGGGCTCAACTCGCGCACAATCCACCGACACATTTCCCGAATTTCTTGCGGTGAATCATTCGCTTCGGGGATCACTAAGTTCGTAATCTCCACCCAAACATGGCTGCGGTGCACAAGCCAAATCAAAGTATCCAAAACCGGCTGCAAATGACCTAAACAATACTTCTGATAGAACTCTTCGGTGAAGCCTTTCAGGTCCACATTGGCTGCGTCCATGAACTCGAAAAACGGTTCTCGAGCCGACGGTGCGATATAGCCCGCCGTCACCGCCACCGTCTTTATGCCCCGTTTGTGACACTCGCGGGCTGTGTCGATGGCATACTCGGCCCAAATCACCGGATCGTTGTAAGTGAACGCCACGCTGAGACATTGGTGACGCGCGGCGGCCTCTGCGATCGCTGCCGGACTGGCTGAATCGCACCAAAGATCGACCTCGCGAGATTTGGTCGTCGTCCAATTCTGACAGAATTTGCAGCCGAGGTTGCAGCCGCCGGTCCCAAACGAGAGGATAGGCGTCCCTGGATAGAAATGATTGAGAGGCTTCTTTTCAATTGGGTCAATGCAGAAACCTGTGCTCCGACCGTACGTCGTTAGCACCACCTGACCATCTCGGTTCTGCCTCACGAAGCAGAAACCGCGGTCGCCGTCCTTCAACGCGCATTGGCGGGGGCAAAGGTCGCACACTATTCGTCCGCGCCCTTCATCAGGATGCCACCATCCCCCGACTTTCGATCCATCATCCAGAAGAGGAAGATCAGGCGGTCGGTCCACTTGAACAGTCATGAGGCGAGGTCCTTATATTGTCGAAAAACCTTATGTGCCCGCTGACGAACTTTTTTGAATCTAAGCAAATCTCGGTTCGAAAATTTTCGGCGGCCGAGTTCGCGCAAAAGAACGTTGGCTTAAATCCAAAGGTGAATCGGCTCGAAGAATTGCCTAGGTTAAAAGCCAAGAATAACCACGCAAGTTATCTGAAACTATGAGCATTACGATCACGTGTACAACACCGAATATGGACTACGTCCGGTGTCTCCGCACACGCACGTGATAAAGCCGCCGCTTAACTCTAGAGAATTGTAGCAGATTGATGGCTTGGGGAAGTCTGGGGCTAAACCGTTATCTGCGAAAAGAAGTCCTGACTCGGTCGGTTCTGCCAAGCTAATGAGACTCAATCGGCCGGATTTAACCGGTGTTGACTGACTCGGGGGCCTCGTAGGCAGAACTCGGCGGAGCAAAATTTCGGGCTGCCGCTGTTTGACCGAGCCGAAAGTGGATATTCTTGCGTCTTTTGGGATCGTAGGGGTGAGTGGGGTTTCTGCCTTCACACGTTATCTGTATGAAGTGCTTTCAATACTGCACTCTGGGGTTTAGACGGCAAATTTGCGGTTTAGCCGGGAAA
>CAKZMM010000131.1 GCA_937128505.1 uncultured Thermogutta sp. | reverse complement strand
GGGATTTTTTGCTCGTACTCAGCATCAAATTTCTCCCGAGCGCATCATGCCGGTGCGCGCAGGGATTTTTCTAATTGAATGAGGGCTACCGCGGTTATTCATCAGTTGTCCCGGTGGGCTCAAGGGTTTTTTGGAAACCATTCCATGATGTTTTCCGCCAATGGGGCCACCTCGGTGCTCCCCAAGTTACTCGGCCTTATTCAAGCGGCTTTGTAGTCGTGATCCAAAGAAAAGGCTTGTCGGCCTCGTCCACGCGAATTTCGTATTTTAAGCCTGCCTGAAACAGACAGTGCCGCAAAATGACGGCATAGGTGCTGGTTTTCGGGGGAAAGCGGACGGCTGTTTTTGCCGGGTCGATCCCATGTCGGGCCAAGGCGCTGTAATCCCATAGTGCCGGTACCTTCGTTCTTTCAACAATCGCCTCGATCAATCGGGAAACCGAAGCTCCTTGGATATTCACTTCCAAGAATCGGTACATTTCCGGCAAAAGCTGCGTGGGCGGTTTCTCCGAGGGCCAACCGACGGGCCAAATTTCCAAGCCCGGTCGTGATGCTACGACGTTTAACCGAATCCCACCGCGTTCATCGGGCGTCGGCACCAGCGCAAGACCCGCGGGACGCAAAATGTAGGCGAACGCCGTGCCGAGCGACAAATCGATGAGCTCCTCGGCGATGGTGTCCTCGGCCGGTAGTGGAGCGAGCAATTCTTGCGAGCAATCGACCGGGTAACCAAGCTGAGGCAGGATGCGCCGGATTACATCCGCCCGTGGAACTCCTTTCGTGGAAAATCCCACCGGCAGTGAGAGGGATTCGTGCAGCTTAAGGAGTTGTTCTCCGGTGAGTCGGAATTTCCCCAGTTGGGGCCGGGTTTCCTCGGGACCGAGTCGTGCCAATTCGTCAAGCCACTGAGCGAACTGCTTGGCTTGCCGAAGTGAAAATCGCTTCCCCGGGACAAGGATGTCGCCGTTGGGGAGGATCAGGCCAATGACACGGTAGATGGGGGCGTTCTGGGGGCCGGTGACCTCGATCCTCGGCTCTTCGGCCAACTGGCTGCTGGACACGCGAACGCTCGGCACGCCCAATGAGGTCAACGCTCGGGCCCAATCCTGACCGGCGGTAATGGGGGCCCGGGGTCCGATCAGAAGCTCAAGTTCCGTGCGACCTGGGCCTTTGCTTACACCAGGGAGGCTAAGCTGATCCATTGCGCGGCTTATGCCGGGACTCCAACAGACCGTGACCGCCACGCTAACTCTTAGGAAAATGCCGACGATGCGCGAGAAAGTGCGGGACAAAGTAGGAAGAGTGGATCCGGGGAGATTTTGCCGCAAACCCGGTTCGTAAGATAAACGCAGGTTGATCCCCCGACATAACTGGGGGTTTATCTTCCGATATGATCGAAGGTCTACCCCGTGCGGGTATGAAGCTAAGTCCGAGGTTGACGAGGATGAAGCACCGAAAATTGCCATTCTCAATTTGGCCCCCCCTGCGGGAAAACCTTGCTTGGGGATAGATCCTTGCGATGCGGTTCGATTTAGAGTCGGAGTTTGGGAATCTGCCACCGCGGCTATCGGCCGGCTGCATGCGGATTTTCGCCAAGCGGTTCCAAATTTCGTGGAGGAGTTCAGCGATTTCCGGCACGTGAGGATCAATCCCTTCCGCGGGCGGAAGGCAATCGTCCTTAGAGGCTCTATATTCATTGCGAACCCCCTAATTGGAAAACCTCTTCAAAAACTCCCATTTTTCCTGGCATGGGGCTCCGATTGCAGTGTAACACAGCGCTGGCCAGGTTGCCTAGAATTTGGATCCCCGCCGACGGGGGATGGTGACGCCGGCAGTCTTTCGCCATGTGACGGAATACCACGATTTGGGGTAACGCAAATTCCGACCTTTGTGACACCCGGATAAGGCTGTGGTTCCGAGGGGGATTTGTTCCCCGGATTTTGGGGAGGCCTCGATGGAGCCGCATGCTGCTCCGCAATCGCACAGGCGGTGGCCAATCGGGAAGAGCTACCCCGGCAGTTAGCGGGGATTGACCCGGCCCATGATCGCCGTGGAGCTTGTTGCAGAAGCCTGCGGGTGCTTGCAAGCTGTCAAAGATTTGTCACAATGATAAACCCGTCGAGCTGTAGCCAGCGTCGTAAAGAGTGCTTTATTGAAGGTTTTTAGTAGGGGTTTCTTAAAGCTGATCTGAATTGGGAAATTTTCTCGAGGAGGTTTGAGCGGTAAGGAGCTGTGAAAAACCCCCAATGCCTTGCCATCGAGGCAGAAATAAACTTGGTCAGGATCTTTTGAGGTGGCTTTGCGCCCGAGTTACGAATCGGGAGTCTGATTGAATCGGGGCTCGGCTTTGCGGAATTTGCGGCGTGCTTGCGTGAGAATCGGTCTTGATTGAAATCGAGATGGATTTGATTTAAATCGAAACGGAGATTTTGGCGATCGCTAGCGCACGTAACGGGTTTCAGCGTTTCAAGGCTCACCATGCAATGGAGGATTTGAGATGGCCCGACCTGTAACAATGTTCACTGGCCAATGGGCAGACCTTCCTTTGGAACAGTTGGCTCAGAAATTCAGCAGCTACGGCTACGACGGCTTGGAGCTGGCGTGTTGGGGGGATCACTTCGAGGTCGATAAGGCCTTGGCGGACAGCGAGTATTGCGCCCGTAAACGCGAGCTTTTGGAGCGTTATAACCTAAAGTGCTTTGCCATCAGCAACCATTTGGTGGGCCAGGCGGTGCTTGACCGAATTGATGAGCGGCACCGTTCTATTTTGCCTGCTTACGTGTGGGGGGATGGGGATCCGGCCGGGGTCAATGCTCGGGCTGTGGAGGAATTGAAGAATACCGCGCGGGCTGCTGCCCGATTTGGTGTGAAAATCGTGAATGGGTTTACCGGCTCAAGTATTTGGCACCTCCTTTATTCTTTCCCACCGGTGCCGCAGAGTATGATCGATGACGGATATAAGCTCTTCGCCGAGCGGTTCAAACCGATTTTGGATGTCTTCGGAGAGTGCGGCGTAAAATTCGCTTTGGAGGTGCATCCTACCGAAATCGCGTTCGATCTGTACTCCGCCGAGCGTGCGCTGGAAGCGATCGATTACCATCCGCAGTTCGGCTTCAACTTCGACCCAAGTCACCTTATCTGGCAAGGGGTGGATCCTGCCCAATTCATCCGGCGATTTCGCGACCGAATCTTCCACATGCATGTGAAAGACACAATTGTGAAGCTCGATGGTCGAGCCGGGCTGCTGGGAAGCCACGTGAATTTTGGCGATCCGCGTCGGGCTTGGGACTTCCGCTCACCAGGGCGGGGAAGTGTGAATTTCGAGGAGATCATCAGGGCCCTGAATGAAGTCGGCTACACCGGGCCTCTTTCCGTGGAATGGGAAGACAGCGGAATGGACCGCGATCATGGTGCTCGAGAGGCATGCCAATTCGTCCGGCAAAAGGACTTCGAACCCAGTCGCCGTGCCTTCGACGCTGCCTTCGATAAAAAGGAGCAGGCTCAATACGGTTGATGGGCGGCCGATTCTGTAGCTCGCAAGTGTCGCAAGTTTTGCGGTGTGAATCGGTCTTTAAGCTTATGTATTTCGTAAGTCGGTGCGTTCCCAAAGCTTTTTGTGGACGCTACCGAAAAAGGTGCGAGCTCGAGAGTACTTTAGCTTCGACTTTTCAAGATTGTATTAGGAGGATTGACCGTGCCTCTCGGGAACCTTTTGCGCTTGTAGGGATCCGCAGAAATGTTGCCACCATGGGAATCGAAAGTAGTCTTATGCTTTACGAGTTGCCTTCGTTACCCGGTTCGCGGAGGGTTTTCGATCGCTTGGCTGGCCAAGGTTGCCATTTGCTGGTTTCTTTTGCTGGGGGTAGTGGTTGCAAATTTGCCCGAGGCTTGGGCTCAGACGTCGCGGCTGCGCGTCAGTGCCAATGGTCGTTACCTTGAGACCGCTGAGGGACAGCCGTTTTTCTATCTGGGGGATACGGCCTGGGAACTCTTCCATCGGCTTAACCGGGAGGAAGCGGAGCTTTATCTGCGGGACCGAGCCGCGAAGGGTTTCACCGTCATTCAGGCTGTGGTGCTTGCCGAATTGGACGGACTTCAATCCCCCAACGCGTATGGGCACATTCCGCTGGTGGACCTGGACCCTACGCGGCCGCTTGTGGTGGAAGGTCCGGAAAATGACTACTGGGACCACGTGGATTGGATTGTGAATCGGGCCCAAGAACTGGGGCTTTTCATGGGGATGCTTCCGACTTGGGGCGATAAGTGGAATAAGAAATGGGGGCGGGGGCCGGAGATTTTTGACGCGGAAAATGCCCTACGATACGGAGAGTGGCTCGGTCGGCGATACCGCGATAAGCCCATTATTTGGATCCTCGGGGGCGATCGCAACCCGGAGAGCGACCGCCACCTCGAGATCATTCGCGCGATGGCCCAAGGGCTCAGGCGGGGTGATGGCGGCGCGCACCTTCTGACCTATCATCCTCAGGGGGGCGGGAATTCCGCTCGATGGTTTCATAACGACGAGTGGCTAAACTTCAACATGTTTCAGTCGGGACATTCGGAGCCGAATTTGCCGAATTATCGAACGACTTATGAGACCTATCTGTTGCGGCCGCAAAAACCGGTGTTAGATGGCGAACCACGCTATGAAGATCACCCCATTGGCTGGAACGCAGAAAAAGGCTGGTTCGACGATTGGGATGTCCGGCAAGCGGCGTATTGGTCGATGCTCAGCGGTGCATGCGGCCATACATACGGCAATCACAACATTTGGCAAATGTATGCGCCGGGGCGATCGCCGGTCGCCTCCGCTCGGACGCCGTGGCAGCAAGCGCTTCGCCATCCAGGCAGTGCACAGATGGGGTATATGAAAAAGCTTTTCTCCCTGCGGCCTTTCTGGAAATTGGTGCCGGATCAATCAATTGTCGCCGGCTCCGAGCTTTCGGGAGCTGATCACCGCCGGGCATCGCGGGCCGATGACGGGAGTTTCTTGATGGTCTCTTTACCTACGGGCGGATCGGTCGAAGTCACTCTGTCGGCCCTTCAAGGAGATCGGATTCGGGCTTGGTGGTTCGATCCGCGGACAGGGCTGGGACGACTAATCGGTGAAGAACCGCGGAAATCGCGGGTTCGGTATCAGGCCCCGGGCTCAGGCCGCGGCCATGATTGGGTGCTCGTCCTCGATAGTCTGGCGGCACAGTTGCCTCCTCTCACGGCCCCCGCCCATTGATTCCGCTTTGTGAGAGGTTAGTTCCCGTTTACTGCATACTCTCCTGAGCCGGTATCGTTCAAAGTACGCGGCCGCGAATCCGGAACTGGCTACCTGCGTTGTGAGCAAGCCGTGTAAGACGCTGCTTTGGCTCCGTTGCCGGCGGGTTTGCCAGAGCGGGGAGCTCGGTGCTTTCAAAATCATCTTTGCTGTTGACTGCTAAGCGGATGACTGCTAAGCGGATCAACGAGCGCGGGAAGCTTAGGACATCATTGGCGACCGGCCTGTCAGAGGGAAAGATGGGGCGACTGGCGCGGCGATCTCCGCACGCCTCATTCCTGGCTCCGGGGGATCGAGAGGTAGCCCGCTTGTCAGGACAAAAAT
Source organism: uncultured Thermogutta sp. (assembly GCA_937128505.1). Classification (GTDB taxonomy): domain Bacteria; phylum Planctomycetota; class Planctomycetia; order Pirellulales; family Thermoguttaceae; genus DTLM01. The sequence continues at coordinate 50,445 of CAKZMM010000131.1, read as the reverse complement.
CTTCTGTTGGACCCAAAAGATGGAAAGCAAAAGTGCGGTTCCAAAGAGCCTCGGTCGGTTGCCCGGGATCTAAACCCGGGTAGGTAGGCTTCCCAAAACAAGATTTTGCAGCGGGAAAAAGCTGCGAAAATGTGATATGAATGCTTCGAACAAGATGTGATGTTAACGCTTCGGCATTCAGGGTTGAGCCGATTTTAGAGGTAGAAGTTTTCGAGCGGAGAATGGCTACCGAAAAACGTAGTTTTAGTTCCTGGGCACAAGCGTCCGCGGAACACAAGCTTTTCGACAGAATGCAGGCCCGCTTTGGCTAATGAGCTTGCAAAAAAAGAGAGCCCTCCGTAGGCGGGGCAGGGACCTACGGAGGGCGAGAAGCCGAGGAACGTTCCTCGGTTATAACTTTATCCAAGAGCTTCTAAATGTCAATCCCCCTTTTGGGGGGCATAGAAAATTTTTTCTTCTCCATGTGTCAGATTGGGTCTTTCGAGCCCCGCAAAGTCCGCCGTAGACCTAGTCGGCACAATCCCCTCTAAAAATCATTATTATTTTTGGCAAAAAACCTTTCATGCGCCAAAACGGGTGTTTGGAAGCAGCTTATAACGCCTTTCGTCTTACGGCATCTATCACAATTAAAATCTTAATCAGGACCGAGCTCTTTGACCACCTCTTACCGTCTTTTCTCGGGGTTTTGCAAGTTAGACACGCGCTCGAAATGATAGCTTTCCACCATCTGGAGTATTGGGAGGTAACGGTAGTAAACTTCCAAACATAGTGTGGCAAGTGCGGTCGTATAGACTCTTCCTCCATAGCCGCCCCATAGGCAATTGGGGTCCCAACTGCCGTCGTACGGCCGGTCTTTTCTTTGGGTAGTGACTAGGGTTTGCCGAAGGGCGGCGTTCCATCTATGCCACGATTCATCCTGCATTTGATACAGGGCCAGGGTGCCGTAGTACCAATAGTAGAAGTTTGGAGCGGTATAGCCCGGCAGTTCACCCATTAGATATTGGGCGGCCTCACGGGCCGCCGCAGTATTCGGAGCCTCCTGCAAGAATATTCGGCAAGCCAAAGCTTCGGCCGTCATAGGACGGCTGGGGCGCTCTACCGCCCGATAAGCAGCCAATCCGCCAGCCGACCCACTTGAGACGCTCGCCAAAAAGCGATTAGCATTCTGGTAAACTTCCTGGGGTATCTCGACGCCGGCATACTCCGCACTTTTGAGGGCCAGCAATTGCCAACCCAATTGACTCGTGTCTCCGGCTTCCTTTGGCAGATACCGCCATCCGCCGCCGACAGGGTCCTGGCACTCGATGGTGAAGGCCACGGCTTTCTCGACGACCGGTCGCAACCGCTCGTCGCCGGTCAGTGCCAGGGCCTCACCCAAGGCGAACAGTGCCATAGCGTGGCAATACATGAAGGCGTAATGGCTGGCGTTGCCGCCCAGGCTTCCATCGGTTTTTTGAGACCGGACCAGAAAGTCGATCCCGCGCTGCACGACCGGGCGATAGGGGCCATCCTGATGGGTGTGCCCTGCCCCCAAAAAGGCTAAAAGCGCAAGGCCCGACATACCGGTGTCGGCTCCTCTTCCGGCTCCTTGGCGGTCTCTGCCTGCGACGAAACGTTCGACCCCTGCCCCATGTTTGACAGCGTCCCAGCGTCCGTCCGGCTCCTGATTACGTGCCAACCAAGCCAGGGCCGCCTCGACAGCAGCCTCAGTAGCCGGTGTCGCTCCCCGGGCAATCGCCTGAACGGTGCGGTCCGGAGCAAACCGCAGGCGGTAGATTTCGGCGCGGGGACTAACCGAGCGCTCCCCCCGACGAACCGAAAGCCCCGGCAATGCCCCCTTTGAATCCGAGGAGACGTCCGACTCCCGGCCCGCCCGGTCCAAAATTAGCGGTTTGCCCGGACCAAGAGGCGCGGGCCTTGGAGGCAACTGGTCAAAGGGAACCATGTTCCGTTCAGGGGGGCTCACTTCGACTAATTCATCGAATGGCGTCGGCGGTTCCACACCTTGGGGCTCAGCCGCGGCTACACTGTCCCCCAGAACCGGTACCGATACGGTCGAAGATGGGCCGCGTGGTGACTCGGTCTCGCTGTTCAGTGGTATTCGGGTCTCGATATCGTCAATGGTTGGCTCCAGCGCCGGGCGGCTCAAAGAGGCCGTCAGATCGTGGGGAACCAGCAGTCCTGTTTGCGAATCGAGTTCCGGATCTAAACGGTTTCCTTTTGATCCAGCGGACGGATTGGCCGACGGCTCAGGCGGCCTGGCCAACGGGGGGCTAATTCGAGCCAAAGGCGGAACGAGCATTTTGGCTTCGGATTGTGGCGGCAATATCGCAGCATGCTTTTTCGTTGGAGCGTCCGCGGAGGAATCGAAGCCGCGCGGAACCTCCTCGGATGGTTTAATCGCAGGGGCGGCAAGTAAGCGTCCCGATGGATGCGGAGTCTCCTTCGCCTCAAACCGATCCGCCACCGGCGATGAGTTCAAATCAAGCGGCGCCGGCGATACCGGATCTAGTTCCGGAAAAGGTACAACTTCTGGTTGCGACGAAAAACCAGTCGCGGCGGAGGGCTCGGGACTCAGCTCCGGGGCTTGTACTTGTGCAAGCGGCGGCGACTGCGAAAACGGATCGACCGCAGACCTCGGACTGGCGAGCGATACCGGGCGTACCGTTTCCCAGGATACTCCCGAAGGGGAGCTGCTGAGTGGAGGTGTCGGTTGCTCCGCCAGGCGAGCTTCCGTCAGGGCGAGTGCAACGGGTTCGGGGGTTGGCGAATTCGCCTCCGGGGTAGCAATCTCGATCATCGTGGCGAATCCGGCAAGCAACGCATGGGCCCAAAGCGATAGGAGGAGACACTTCCGCAAAGGCCGAGATCGCCCCCAACGAGTAGCCATGAGCACAAATAGCGTGATGGTTAAGCCGACTAAACCGAGCCATAGCCAACCGATCATCCAACGTGGCCCAAAGAAATACGGCGTCCACCGATGCCGTGCGAGGTCGATTGCAAGAAAAAACCACGCCGAATCCATGGCCTACTCCCGACTCTGGCTAGGTCGCACAGCGATTCCTAAGTGTCGCACTTGGGCCTGCTTGCAAGCGTTTAATACCTCCGCGATTCGCTGAAACGATCCCTGGGCATCGCCGCGGACGAGTACTCCCAGTTGCGAGTACTGTTCGGCGGCCTGGGCAAGCTTTTCCTTGAGCTGATCCAAGCTGACCGTTTCCCGGTCCAAAGTAATCGTTCCATCGCGATAAACGTTGATGATTCGCGGATCGGGGGCAGGCGTGAGGGTTTCGGCTCGTGTGACCTCGGGAATCCTCAACTCAATTTTCCGCTCTAGCTCCGTAAACTTCGTCCCCAACATGAAAAAGATGATGAGCAGAAATACCACATCAATCATGGGGGTGAGGTTGAGGGCAGGTGGCTCATCGCGTTGCGTTTTCAGCGGCATGGGCTCCTCCGATTGGTGCAAGAAATACCCTCCGCAAGATTCGAGGTTTGCAACCTGTTTTGGAGGTCGAATGGCTCTGAAGCCGAGGATTTCGTCGGTCGACTTTCCCTTAGCTAAAATCACAGGTATTCTGCCAATTTAATGACCCAATTGTTTAGGGCATCGCTTGGTTACGCCAAAAGCCCGATGCCTTTACGAAATCCGCGAGTTTAAAAAGATCTCATGGATCAGGCGAAACCGCTTTACCAAGATCGCATGACTCAGGCGAAATCTCGCGAATCTCGCTAAATGCCTCGCGGCATTCCCTTCCCGGCCTAATGTTCCTTTTTGCCATCAACTCGGCACACCTCCCGCAAGTTTTCGAACACCCTCCCCATCTTTTGAAGACTTAGGGGTTACTGCCGCATTTTTTAACGACTAAAGGCTTTCTGCTGCGTTTGTGGAAACTAAAGGCTTACCGCCACCTTTTTTGAAGACGAATGGCTTTCCGCCTTTTGAGAGCAAAATGGCTTCCTTAAGTAAGAGGGCTCATACCGCCGACTCTTTACGCACTTTCCGCGACTTTTGGGCGGGCGGTTTTTCCGCTTCAGTTTGCACGGACTCCGCCGATACTAGATGAACCACCTCCTGAGCCAAGGCATCAATCTCCATAATCAAGCGGTCCACTCGTCCCACGAAGTACAGGTAGCAGATCAGGGCCGGAATCGCGACGGTCAAGCCCGCCGCCGTAGTCAGCAAGGCTTGGCTGATTCCGTTGGCCAAAAGCTCGGGCCGCCCGAGGGCATCGGCCGTCGCCACGGCGTTAAAGGCGTGGATCATTCCTAAGACGGTGCCCAGAAGCCCAAGGAGAGGACTAATCGTGGCAACACCGTTGAGAACCCGGAAGTAACGCCGCAGTTCGTTGGCCACTCGCTCGCCGGCATCCAAGGCAGCTTGTTCCACCTCGACGGCAGGTCGGCCCCATTTTCGTACAGCCGCCCCAAACACTTCGGCGACAGGACTTCCGTCTTGCAAGCAAAGTTCCAAAGCTTGCTGCTTCGACAGCTCGCAGGCACTCATCTGCTCCAAGAACCGCCGGGTAAATGGCCGAGGAATTACCCGGCCTCGGCGCAAGCTGATCAACCTTTCGAACGCCACCGTGAACAAGATGAGCGAACAGATGGCGATGGGAATCATCAAGGGGCCGCCATCGCGGATGATGCTCCATAGGTTCCGTGTAGGAATGGGGGCCTCGGAAACCATCGGCCCAAGAGCCGACGGCTGCCCCGTCGGCGGAGCGCCTTGTTGGTGACCGGCTTGCTGGCCGCCAAAGTCGGGTACATCGCCGAGCGATTGAGGACCACCCGGCGACGCGAGGAGTTCGCTCTCAAAGATGCCGTGGAAATACACTCGCAATCCTTCGGGCCAAATCCCGAAGGTGGCGGTAAGCAACAGCGCGGTCAATAAGACGGTAACCGCCCCCCAAGAGAACGCGCGAGCCTTCCCGAGTCGGTTTTGTTGGGTTTTCTCTACTGCCCTGATGTGCATGTGCTATCGCCGTGTTTAATGAGGGAAAAAAGGAAGTTCAAACTTCCGCCTCAACGGTTCACGCCCACTTGCGGCGATCCGTCTAAGACCCTTAGTCTTTCTTCGGCCTCCTGAGCCCAGGGGCTCTGAGACCATTCCTGGAGCAAGCGTCGATATTGTCCCGCCGCCTCTTGATAGCGCCCTAGTTTCTCGTAACACTTGCCCGCCTGAAGGGTTGCCGGTGCTCGCCACTGCGGCAGGGGATAAAGGATGTCGAGCCGTAAATACTCGCGTAATGCTTGGCGGTAATCCCCCTGATGCAGGAAGGTTTCCGCGATCATGAATTGAGCTTCGGCACCAACGGCCGTGTTGTTCCCCTTGGAAAATTCGATCGCCCTTTCAAACCAGTTCCGAGCCTCTGCGAATTCAGCCCGGCCAAAATGGGCGGTACCCCGCAGCAAACACACCTCATCAAGGTGCTCTTGGTCCGAGGGATTCCGCCACAATTCTTCGGCAAGCTCGATTGCTTCCGGCCACCACCGTTGGTGGCATAAGATTTGGAGCTTCCTCAGCCTGGCCAGCGAGCACCATGGCTCCGACAGACCCGCCTTTTCACACGCCGTTTTCAAAAAGGCCTCGAATTCGCTGAGGGCCTCCTCATACGCATTCTGCCGGTAGAGAGCTTCGGCCATCCCGAACTGTGCCTGAATCCCCAGTCGTGGCTCCGGTTGTTCGGCGAGCAAACCTCGGAAAATTTGTTCGGCCTCGTCCCAGCGTCCTTCCAATAGATGAAGCTCCCCCTGCAAATACTTGGCCCTGTGCCGAGGGGTAGCGGCGACCGACTCGGTTGCCCGGGTAGAGAGTTCGTCTAAAAATTTTTGAGCCCGGTCAAGCCGCCCCGACTCCGTGGCCCATTCGGCCAAGAGCAAAGTAGCTTCGAACCAGTACGCACTGTTCGGAAAACGCTTCCGGAGCTTCTCCAGCAAGCTTTCTGCTTCCCCAAAACTTTCTGGTTTCGGTGGCCCGGCCTCCTGCCCCGCTTGCACCGAGTGTGCCGCACGCTCCGCCAGTGCCCAAAAGTAGAGGACTTGATCTGCCTGCAGAAATGAGGGAAATTCCTCATCAAGCTTTCGATACCACGTGCTGGCCTCCGCCCATCGCTTGAGCCGGTGATAGCAGCTTGCCAGATACCAAATCGCTTCGGCAAGCTTCTGGCCCGCGGCGCCTTCTACAGCCCGCCGATACATAAGCAGGGCTTCGTCCGGGGAGCCGAGCTCTTCAAGAATTTGGCCCCGCAGTAAGGCCGCTTCCACAAGAAGCTCTTCTTCCTGCACTTTTCCCACCAGAATTCGCAGAGTTTTCTCCGCCTTTTGTTGCAGCCCTAATCGATATTCGCACCAGGCAAGCTGAAGGAGGACCCAGTTGCCCAAGGGGGAATTTGGCTTTCGCCCCGCGAGTTCGGAAAAAACTTCTAACGCCCAGGGGTGAGGTTGCGAGTGGGCAAGTTCCCGGGCAACCGCATGTAAAAGCTCCACGATTTCAGCCTCGGCCCAATCGCGCTGGATAAAATCCGCGTACGCAGATTTGGCCGCGTCCCAGTTTCCCAACCGTATTTGAGTGATGATCGATAGGGAGTAGGCCTTCAGGGCTACCGGGGGAGGGGTATCGGCGCTTCTTAACCCTGAGAGGAGCTCGGCGGCCTCCTGAAACCGTGATTGGCCGATCATGCACCGTGCTTCGCCCAACCGGGCAAAGGGAGTTAAATCGCCGCCGGCTTCCTTCGAGACACGACAAAAATCCTCGAGTGCCTCGGCATACCTGCCTTGACCCTCCTTCGCCAAAGCGAGTAGATAAACGCGAAATAATTGGCGGATGGAATCTGCCTTTAGATCGCCTTTCGAGATTGCTCCCGAAGAAGTGTGATCAATCTCGGAGGTGTTATGAATCTCTTGAGGAGGATCAACTTTCTCCGCTAAAATGCTTTCTGCTTCCTCAAAACACTGCATGTGCACTAGCGCGATCCCCGCCAAAACTCGCAGGGCATCGCGGCACTCCGGGTTTATTCCTTGAGGGGCTGCGAGAACCCGCCGACAGCTTTCGGCCGCCTCAGCGTGGCGACCCTGTTTTAAGAGCACGCGGGCCATCCCGATCGCAGCATAGGGGACCAGCGGATTACCCGGCCGCCCATCGTCGATCATTCCCTTAAGCAATTGATCGTAGTGAACCAATGCCTCCGCAGCTTGGCCGGCGGCCAAAAGCGAATCAGCCAAGCGCAAGCGTGCAAGGGGGATTCTGTGGGGGTCGGTTTCCTTACCCAACGAGGCCGCAAAAGCCTCGGAAGCCTCGCGGTAATATCTCTCGGCCCAATACGATGTACCTAGCCAGAAGTAGGCTTCCGCCGCGAGCGACTCGAACGGGGTCACCTCCTGAAGCAGGGGCCTCGCCTCCGGATGGCGTCCCATCCGAATAAGCAGTTTCCCTTGAGCCAGCTTTGCTTTCGCCTTAAGTAGATCATCCGTCGCGGCACGCTCAAGCTCCTGGAAACTGGCTAGGGCGTCTTCAACAAACCCCAAACGGGATTGAATTCGAGCTAGGCGAAAAAGTGATTCTGTTGCCAGAGGATTTAAAGGTTTACCCGATAAGGCGAGGTACAGTCGGGCCGCCTCCTCGAGCTTTCCTTGGCGTTCCAAAACCTGAGCCAACCCGAAGCGGCACTCATCCACCGCGATATGCTCAGAAAATCGCTCGATTGCCTCCCGAAACAGTCGTTCCGCGTTCGATAAGTCGTTTTTGGCCAACGAAATTTGCCCCAAGTAATTCGCCGCAAATGGGGCCAAAAAATGCTTTGGATATGTGGTCAAGAAATTTTGGAGCCGCGTTTCGGCCTCAGGATAGGCCTGCGTTAGGAAGGGCAATTCGCCCAGTCGGAATTCGACAAGGCCTTGAAGCCGCTCGGGGATGGTGATGGTTTTTTCGGCAAGATCCTGAGAAATTCCCTCGAAGTATTCTCGCGCTTCAGGCAGCCGCCTGAGCTGGATCAGCGATTCGGCCAAATACACCCGCAATTCGGGTGCCTTCGGACTTTGGGGCCATTGGGCGAGGTATTCGGAAAGCTCTGCTACGGCAAACTCCCAGCGGCCCTCTGCAAAGTGGGTAACGGCCACCCGATATCGATCCCGCTCCTTGGCATCATTTTCCTGCCCCGGTTGGTTTCGCTGCCCTGCGAGATTTTCTTTCCCCGCGATTTTTTCTTGCCCCGCTGCATCGTCCTGCCGTCCAACACTTTCTTGCCACCAGAGATTTTGCTGCCCCCTAACAAGACGTGGGAAGCTGCCGGCTGCAAGAAGCAACCAGGCAAGGGCCAAATAGGCCACCAGCTTTCTGCCGCCGCGGTTTGAACCTGGAGCTATCATGTCTGCGATCGAAACAGTTTCAAACCCGGCCCTACTTAGCACAATCGCCCCGGGGGGCTCCGGAAGGACCGGATCTCACCGGGACGACCTACTGATGCCTTCGCTTTTTACGTTGAACTACTCGAGTATTAAAAACGCCTTTTCAAACCTTCGTGGATATACCTGACGTTTTCGGCGTTCACCCATGCACATTAACCTTCCTTGTTAACCTTCTGTGCCTGTACTGGCCGGACCAAAATACCTCGTAAATCTTTCTAAAAACGTCAAACGGAGCTAGTTTCTAGATGGCAGTTACACTGGAGGTTCACCCGCACTTTCGGCTACCCATCTTCCATCTTTCCGCGGTAATTCTTCCCTTTTAGCGAAGCATCTTGAGCTAGGAGGTTGGCTGCCGGGACTCTTGCTGAAGGAGGGAATGCGTGGTTCCCTGAGGATTCGGCACCTAACTGTTCAGTAAGGTGACCCGGCCCCGAAATCAGCATCTCCCACCAGGTGCAGATGGCAGTGATCGATGTAGATCACCTCTTGGGCATCCTCGTTTTTGACCGTGTGAGGTATCGGCCAACCAACCCGGGTGACCTCGGTGAAGTAAATGATGCATTTATAGTGGGCATGGTGGAGTTGAGCCGGCCCGATTAACGGGTAAACGCGCGGCGGATCCACATAGTCGGCGATTGGCTCGATGACAATCCGCACGTTGTTCCGCTGGACTTCATGCAAATAAGGGATTCCACCTTCCAAGGGGCGAGCTTTCTCCAGGGCCCGCATGATCTCATCATGTGACGGGGGATCTAGTGCCCGCGCAGGCCCACCGGCAGTTATTGGTCCCATGATAGGCACCATCTCGTATCGCTCGCGGTGCCAGGCGCGATCCTCAAGCTCATCCTGGAAAAACGGTGAAACGGGTATGGGCACCGCAAGCACCCCCAACGAGGGGCCGTAGGTCGCACACCCTGTTCCCGACAACAGGAGCATCCCTAAAAGGCTCCAGAGCATCCACCACCGAACTCGGCTAACCATCGAGCTGTCCTTGTCTTCAAAAGCCTTTTTCAAAAGGAAACTGTTAGCTCTTTGCAAACTACCCAGGTTTCGCCAAGTCTGCACTCTTGCGGGCTGCAAGAACCCGGGGGCAACCTCCAGATGAGGAGGTAGGCCTACCAATTAGAATCGGGTCAATTTGTGACAGACTTGCGGGTTTTTCACGGCGGAGGGGTTTAAGCGGCCCTGCAGCTTGCACGGAACCACCTCGGATGAGCGGTTAGCCGCACATTTGGGGGGGAATTGAGCGTGCACGAGCAAAGACTGTTCTGAAAGACGAGGTTTCCGAGGAGAGGGCTATCGCAAAAAGCGATTAACCAATAGTGATCAAGATGATCGTGTTTAAGACGTAACAAGATGCAATATTATGGTGTTAAAATTGACGGTGATTAAGGATGACTCCGAATGAGATGATTATGGTCAACATGATCGTAATTAAGATGAATCAAACGACGATTATCAAGCGAATGGATACCAGCAAAGAAAAAGAAAGAAAGAAAAAGAAAGAAAAAGAAGGAGGAATGAAGGACAGCATATGAAATAGTGCAAATCGTCCGGTAAAGGCCCGCAAACCCGGTGATTGGTTTGGGGGGTGAGAGCGGTAAACTCGGAGTTGCCGCGCTCCTGAGAAGAAGGGGGTTCAAAACACAAGCGCCTTTTGGAAATTATAGTGCTGTATAGTAGTTAGATCGATTTAATTGCCATTAAACTACGACGCTATCGGGTTGCGGCATATCTCGCGATGAAGGGCACAAAATCTCCTTTTCCAGGGACAATGATTACCTGAAAACTAAATAAACGCAGTTTGAGGACCGAAGAATGAAGTTTTTAGAGTGCAACTGCAATAATATCATCAGCTTTCATTCATTTAATGTTGGTTCCCGCGGCGAAAATTTCCGCCGTCGAAACCGGTGACAGTCGAAACCGGTGATCAATAGGATGCGTGCAGCGCGGAGGGCGTTTTCTCATCTCTTCGTGGCTTATTTCTCTTTCTTCTAATCTTTTTCCCCTATTGCTTTTCCCCTGTTGCGGAGGCTCGTGGAACGGTGTTTCGGCGTTATTCCCTCGCAGTCCCAGTGCGATGGCAACTGGTATCCACTGTCTTTCGGAAATCGTACTTAAGTGCCGAGTAATCGCCGATGTTGCTGAGTCGATTCTCTGTTGGAGAAGGAGAAAAAGGGGCCCCCTCACGTGTACTCGGACATAATCGGTAATTTAGCTTGTCAAAAATTTCTAAAGTCGAATAATGTCTGAGAGGTGGCGGGTTTGGCCGCCCTCCGCCAGAGTTGTGACACTATTAGTTAGTTAGTGGCTATTAGTAGCTTTGTCGAATTTATTTGTGCCTTCGCGGTAACATATCGTTCACAACGACATCATATTAGCGATAAACATTATGCTGGTGTGGCCTGTATTGATGGGGTCTAGCTAGCCAAATCCAGAAATTTTGGGCCGGAGTCCTGATTATATTGCGTCATCGATAATGTTGCGTTATGGAAAACCCATGGCTCAATGCCGGCGGCTGGGTAGCTGTTTGCTGAGGATTACCCGGTCATACGGGAGAGCAGTCGGTCCGGTAGCGGTCCGCGCTCATATTAAGCAGAATCCTGGGGGAAGACCCAAAGCAACCGGGTATTTCACCGGGTAAAAGCGAACTTCGAGCTGCGAAATGTCGCGGCCTTCCCCGAAAGAAGTCCCCGAGTTTGAAAGGCAAGATGTCACGAAGGTTTAGGCAGCGCGAATCCTTCAGGCTTGGTATGAAGGTCGGTGATTTAGGCAATACAGCAGAAATTGACTAATAGTCCCCGTGTTTCCAAACAACATGGCTCAAACCGCTGCAATGAAAAGGTTTCGCATAAGAGATCGGTAAAGAGTGTGAAGACCTTCGGCCCGTAAAAATCCTGGCGAAAACGCCAAGGACCTCGGCCGTTTCTGAGGTGAAATCGGTATGGTTCACCGCGCTCCGCAAGACATTCATTTCGACCCCGCCGAACAAGAGATTTATGAGGAGCATATCCGTCCCCATTATGAGGAGCCTTATCATCGGGGACGTTGCCCCCATTGCACGCACTGCCACGAGGATCGTAATCCCCTGTGTGGAGACAGGGTCCGGATGGAGCTTTATGTCGTGGACGGGGGGAATATCAAAGACATTTATTTCGACGGTGAGGGGTGCTGCATCAGTCAAGCCGCCGCCTCCATGCTCGTCGAACGCTTTGATGGGCGAACGGTCGAAGAAGTCCGGCAGTTCACAGCTCAAGATATGTTGGCCCTTTTCGGGGTAAGGTTGACCCCGAACCGACAAAAATGCGCCCTGCTCCCTTGGCGGGTATTGCAGCAAGCCATCTATTCGCCGGTTGCCGGCGGTCACTCGCCTCCAACCTACCCCGTCCGTGATCGGGAGAGCCTTACCGATTCGATAAGCACATCGGAATCGCATCCCGGTTCGCTCACTCCGTCCGCTCATCCTAATGATGGGGGTGGTAATCGGCTCAATGGTACAGCATCAAATTCGCGAAATGATCCCTACCAAGTGAAAGCCGATGATTATTCCGGTCCCGCCTCGCCAGGTGTGCCCAGCGATCCGGATCGGGCACCTCATTCGCAAGAAGGCCACGAGGGTTTGCATCCGACCTCAACTCCCGGTTCGATTTCTGTAATCGAGGATCCTGTTGCCGAAGATCCTAATTCCCTGGCCGAGGGGGCTTGGCTGGCCGGGGGGGAGCTAAGGATTCGATGGCGAGACACTCCCCCAGAACGCTCCGCCGGCAAGCCACCCTTGCTGCTTGTGACTTCAGCGGAGGGGCCTTCCCCCACTGTGCCGGCAGTGCCGAGCGGGATAGCCGCTCCGGGAATCACACCGGGTTGCGAACCTTTAGATCCGACGCTTTACCGACCGGATTTCCCCGTGCTTACCCGCGAAATTCGCCCCGGTGTGCCGCTTGTGTACCTGGACAATGCCGCCACCACTCAGGCACCGCGTCAGGTAATCGATGCCATTCGGCAATTGTACGAGCGTAGTTACGGAAATGTGCATCGTGGGATCCACACCTTGGCCGAGGAAAGCACAGAGCTTTTTGAGGCCACGCGAGAAAAACTCCGCCGAGTGATCGGTGCTCAGTCGGCCCATGAGATTATCTTTACCCACGGGGCGACAGAATCGATTAACCTAGTGGCCCGGACTTGGGCCGAGGTTCATTGCAAGCCAGGAGACGAAATCATCCTAACTCAACTGGAACACCACGCCAATTGGGTCCCGTGGCACCAACTGGCGGAACGAAATGATATGATCATCCGTACCGTACCAATCACCGAGGAAGGACTCCTGGATTTGGACCATTTCCTGTCCTTGCTGAACGAAAAGACTCGCTTGGTGGGGGTCACCGCCGTTTCCAATGTCCTGGGAACGATCGTGCCCCTGGAAGCGATCATTCGGGCTGCGCATGACTGCGGGGCCAGGGTCCTCGTGGACGGTGCCCAATGGGTTCCTCATGCCCCGGTAGACGTGAGGCGGTTGCACATCGACTTTTTAGCTTTCAGTGGTCATAAGATGCTGGGTCCATCCGGCGTCGGTGCGCTTTATGCGAAGGAAGAACTCCTGGAACAAATGCCCCCCTTCTTGGGTGGGGGACACATGATTCACGAGGTGCGTGAAGACGGCTTTGTGCCCGCCAAGTCCCTCCCCGACCGCTTCGAGGCGGGAACGCCCCCAATCGTATCGGCCATTGCTTGGGGGGCTGCTATCGATTATGTGATGCAAATCGGCCTCGATCGGATTGCTGCTCATGAGCACCGTTTGACCCAACGGGCGCACGAGCTCCTGGGCGGTGTACCGGGCGTTCGAATCCTCGGTCCTCCCCCGGAATACAAGGCAGGTATTGTGAGTTTCGTTGTCGAGGGGGTGCATCCGCACGATTTGGCGGCAGCACTCGACCGATTTGGCATAGCGGTTCGCGCCGGTCATCACTGTGCTATGCCACTGCATCGAAGGCTCGGGATCCCGGCTAGTACTCGGGCGAGCTTCTACTTATACAACCTCGAAAGTGAAGTAGAGAAGCTTGCGGAAGCAGTCGAGCGGGCCCGACACCTCTTTGCACCGAACTAAGAGGCGATCGAGCCGCTCCCCTTTGCGAAGGTTTCAGTTAAATCGAAAAAGATACGCCTGTCGACTCCCCTTCTGCTGCGGCTCTCAAGTCGCTGGCCACTTTGAAGAGACCTGCCCAGCGAATAGCCGGCTGCTTAATCCGGTAACACTTTGAAAACCAGGTCGTGCGGTCGGGCATGATCCACCACCTTTAATCCGACAGATTGCCCTGCTTGTGCGGACTGAACCGGCTGGTTTTCGATCTGCATCGACTCCACCTTCTGTGTGAAGTCGCTGGTGTGGCCCTTGATGTGGATCGTGTCCCCCACGGCTAGTTTCCCCCGTGTAATCTCGATCGCAGCCACCGAGATTTTGCTGAAATAGTGAGTGACCCGACCAATTTCTTCCTCGGCCATGGCGGTTACCCTTCGCAAAAAGTCTGTTTACCCGCAACCTTCAACCGTACCGCGCGGTGAGTGATTTGCTCAAAAACGGCACCCCACCTGAATACAAAAAAGGCCTCGAAATCCCTTTCAGCTACCTTTTTTATCTCTTCTCTTTTTTTCTCTTTCCAGACCGCTGGCTCCGCGGAAGGTTAGGCACGGGAGGATGGATCACGGTCACTTCACCGTAGACATTCGACCGCGCTTTCGGGTGCGAAAAATCCCAGGGCTATCCCATTATGAAGCCGGGGCAATAACGGCCGCAAGCAAGGTAGGAGCCCTTAAGCGATGGGAAGCTTCAAGTGGGGGGAAATTAAACAGGCCGAAAAGAGCTCTCGACAATTTCTCACAGCGGAGCCCGAGAGCCTGAAGATTCCGCGGGGATTAAGATCATTCGCGCCTTACACACACCAATTAGTTCATCATCTGCGAGTACTTTCCTTCTAGTTCTTATTGCTCAGTCATGAAGTTTCGATGATCAACAGCGGTTCGATTCAACAGCCGTTCGACTCAACAGCGGTTCGATTTAAGCTCAGGAAATCAACACTCGTCCAATTCTCTGGAATCTGCAATCTAATCAAAGGCATTAGATTTCCCAGATTCAAACAGCTATATAAGTTATCTAAATTGGTTAAATTTAGTCTGAGAATTCGCTGATGGTTTAAGTGAGCGCAAAGGCGACCTCGATCCGCGGTTAATAAGCTCCTCCGAAGCTATCCATACCAAAACTAATTTGGGAATTCGGCATCTTTACGCCGCCTGATTTCGGGGAGCGGCGGCGATGTCTACGGTTTGCGAACCAGAAACTAGAAAAACGAAAACTGATAAGGCGGCAGTTCAGAGAAGGCAGATCATCGGCAAAAGGGAATTTGGCCAATATCACTCGAATCTTGGTCGACTAACGGCGAGATCTTTAATGGTCAGAAAAGATGTTATAAGTGATCAGATTAAAGATGTATTTTTCCCATAATTCCATCTATATTACGTATCTTTATGAGGTTTATTGCGAAATATAATAGTTTTTCGCGGGTACTCCGCGATTAATTACACCTGGTAAGCCCCTCCGATCCCAGACTTTCCTCAGTTCCTCTTTGATACAAATTGGGTCCCGCTTGCTACAAGGCCATGCTGTAACTTACAAGCGACGGATACAAGTTCCTCTTCGACGGGAATTGAGCCGTGCTTGCCACCCCCAACTTTTCCACCTAGCAAGGGGCAAGGGGCTCTGCTTTCCAGCGTTAATTAAGCGGATGATACCGGTATGTGCCGCTTCCTACTGTTCTTGCCTCACGCCGACGAGCAACTTGCGGAAAAAAGGCCCCCAATTAAAGGTCTTACCGCACCGAGCAAAAATGGGCTTAACCGACGAAGCCCCGAATGCTATCGTCCGGGTATGAAATTAGTCTTAGGACATTACTCTCCTGAAATGAATCCAAGCCGTCCGCGGAAATAAAGCCCGTGAATTGCTCCACGAGAAAGGGCGTTATCTCAGCTAGCGATTGCTGGTTCCGACTCGGCGCGACCTGCCCTTGCGGGCTGTGGGTCGGCCCGAAATGGGTTCGAGATGGCGGATTTTCAATCGTTTCAATAGATTGTCACGAAAACTCCGTATCCTCATCCGGGAAAAGGCGTGCCGAAACAAAAACGTCTTAAAAGCTATGTTAAAAGCTAAAAACGCAAGCATCCGTTTTTCGCCCGCATCGGTTCGCTAGCGCTGCTCTTCGAGCAAAAATTGCGTGTTGAAACCCCAAAAATGCGCATAAGTCAATTAGCGGGGATCGCTCTAGATAATCGCTCTAGATAAAAGATAGGCGCGATCGATCGTCGGCTTAGGATGAGCGCACGCAGCGAGATCGCTCAGGCGCGGCGCGCAACCGGCTCGCTTGCCCTTTTTCAAATCAGGATTGTTATATTGACACTTTCAATCGTAGTGGAAAGGAAACCCATGTCCACTTGGCTTGAGGCCTTAAGCTGGCGGAGCCACGTCGCCATTCGCGCAAAAACCCAGCGAGCCATCGAATTGCTTCGAGACCAGGGGCTTCAAGGGCTGGTCAGGGCGCTGTGGTACAAATGGCGACATCCCCTGCGGTGTGGTGCTGTTCCTCAGCACCGATACAAGCTTCTCGGTAACGTGCAAGGGAACGTGCTGCTGGTGGACGCAGCCGATACCGGTATAGGCCGCGAACTTGCGCTATACGCAGTCCACGAGCCTATTACCACGCGGCTTATCGCCGGGTTTGTTTGCCCGGGTGAGTGTGTGATCGATCTTGGGGCCAATATCGGCTATTATTGCTTGATGCTGGCACGGCTGGTCGGTCCGCAGGGTAAGGTGCTCGCGATTGAGCCTCATCCGCACAATTTTCACGTCCTTCAAACCAACTTGCTTTTGAACCGTGTGGCCAATGTGGAATGCCTTCAAGCCGCCGTCAGCGACCGATCCGGTGTGGCCACGCTGTATGTGTCGTCAGCGTCAAATTGGCACACGCTCAATCCGACACGGGCACAGGATAGCCTGCAAGTGGAAGTGCCGACGATCACCCTCGACGAACTGACCGAGAGGCTTCCGCATCCCCCGCAACTAATCCGGATGGACACCGAAGGTTTCGAGGCCCGCATCCTCGATGGAGGGCGTCGTTTATTGGGCACACAAAAGCCCCGTCTTATCATTGAGGTGCATCCGGCTTACTTGGGGCAGAAGTACGGCCCGGCGATGTTGCGCCAACTTCTCGATTGGGGCTATGAGTGTCGGTTTGTGGTCCTTCGAGCCGATGACCGCCCCTGGCAAAGAAAGAGGCATCAAGTGCGCGAGATTCCCCTGAGAATATTGGCCGATGAACCCACACTCTTCCGCACCCGCGAGGCATTTACCGTATTCTTGGAAAAGGCAACCCCGAAATCCAACTGAGCGATCCAACTGAGAGATATCGGCCAACTTTAGTCCCAGGAGAGGAGAAGGCCGCGTTTTCATTTCGTGCTAGCGCACAATAATGCTCCGCAACCATTGCCTCTGACCGTGTGAATGCCGATGCGCAAGTGTATGCTAAAGCTTCCCTGAGGCTGTGCAAAAAATCTCCCACTTGCCGGCAAAAGCTGCGCACTTAAGCGGCGGCAAAATGCGGTTTCAAGAAACTCCGCAAGATTGCGAAGGAAGTGCCGCCAGTCGTAATAAAGGGCAGATTCTCGGTCGTAGCAAGGGGCCGTTTCGAGGGGTGGATCATCCTGACCTTCGAATGAAGCGCTTTGAGGGGAGCTTCGCCCGGGGAGATTTTCCGCAGCTTTTCCGACTCGTGGTTCCCCTTGGTTTCGTTCTGGCTGCCTTCAAGTTCCGGGGGTGCATCCAAACCACTCGATTTGTCGCCGCGGGCAGAATTTTAAACCCCGGCTTTTGCAGTACTCTTCGATCCAGATTCCTTTTTCGCGCAATCCGGCGATTTCGGTTCCCTGCGGCATCAACATAATGCGCTCTCGTTGGAGCTCCGGAAACTCCCGGAGGTAAGCTTCAACCTCCGGCAGGTCCGAGGGCCCATCGATCACGAACTTGAATTGGTACTCGTATTGCTGGACCAACTGACGGATTACCTCCGGTCGATACCGATTCGCTTCATGCTTATGAATCAACCCTGGGCTAGTGGCCCCCCAAGGCGTGGAGTTGGAAAGCTTAGGACTAATGGACATCAGATCACAAGCTACCGGCCGAAACACGGTGCCGGCCGTCTCAATGGTGATGTGTCGGCCGGCTTCCTTTAATTTCTCGGTCAGCGGAACCAACAGGGGGAAAAGCATCGGCTCCCCACCGGTAATGACCACATGTCGGGTATCCCAGCGAGCCACCGATTCCAGAATCTGTTCCAAGGACATGGGAATTCCGTTTGGTTCCCATGAGGCGTACCGGGTATCGCAGAACCAGCAACGAAGGTTGCAGCCGCTGACCCGAATAAACACACTCTCCGTGCCCGTCAGAGTACCTTCCCCCTGAATCGAGCGAAAAATTTCCGCAATGCGGATTGATGCCATTTTTTCATCCACTCGCGGATCGAATCCCCTAAAACCAAACTCGTCTCACGGGTGATCTTACTGAGCGTTTGCCGCGCACCGCCAACTGATTCGGTGTCATCCCGCGGTTTACGAGCCGAAAAACTCGCATCTTCCTGCGATCCATTCCCACGACTTTTCTTTTAGCGGCATCCTGAGCGAAACCTGGATTGCCGAATTCGCTAGCGACCGCAATATCCCACGCCTATCACCTTACCAACCACAAAAAGTTTGCGGCAAATTTAGGACTTCGTCACGCCCTAGAATATGACGCATAATCATCGGCTCAAGCGGCAAAACGCCTCGGGAGAACTCCCACACAAATTTTTCTTTTTCAGGCGTGGTATGGAATGGGATCGACCAGCCCTGCCTCGGCAAAGCCTTTCCGCCGCAACAAGCACGCATCGCACCTTCCGCACGCCATTCCCGAGGGCAAGGGATCGTAACAAGAATGGGTCAAGGAATAATCGAGACCAAGCTCAATGCCGCGGCGAATAATGTCGGCTTTTTTCAAGGTGATAAGCGGTGTATGAATCTGAAAGGTCAGCTCCCCTTTCAACCCCGCCTTGGTTGCCAATTCAGCCAGCCGCTCGAAAGCTTCAATGAATTGGGGCCGACAATCCGGATACCCGCTATAATCCACGGCATTCACGCCGATAAAAATGTCGCCCGTGCCGAGGGTTTCTGCCAACCCTAAGGCGAGGGCCAGAAGGATGGTGTTTCGAGCCGGCACATAAGTGGGCGGAATTTCCCGCGAGCATTCCTCCGGCGATCGATCCTTCGGAACTGCAACAGGTCCCGTGAGGGCACTGATCACAAAGGAACTTAGATCCACCGCAATCACAATATGCCGGGCTAAACCCAAATGCTGAGCGATTCGCCGCGCGGCCTCGAGCTCGAACCGATGGCGTTGACCGTAATCCACCGTCAAACCGTAGACTGTAAACCCCTCGGATTGGGCGATGGCGGCACAGGTTGCCGAATCAACACCACCGGATAACAGAACGACTGCCTCACGACCCATGCGAACGTTTCACCTTGCTCAACCGCGTTTTATCGGATTTTTTCATCATCTCCCGATACAAGTCAGACGTCTCAGAAACCCTTGAGCCGCAAAACCAAGCCTCACACGCCATGCCTGCAAACTGGGTCAGCCACCCTTTTTGGCTGCATCACGCTTCGCTTGGCCGAGGGTGGTCCCCGCGGCGGGTACTTCCGCCATGCCATATTAGGACCATATTAGGATTTTTAAGATTTAAGGGGTAAGGACGTGCAATGCCCGCGGGGTGCTTCCTCTTTTTGTCGCCTTTTTGTCCCCACTTAAGACTCGCTCTTCTAACTCTTCTAGCTCTTCGAACACCCGGGGCTTCTCGGATTTTAAAATCATTTCTTACAATTATCCGTCTTTTTTGGGGGAAAGGTCCAGGGCATCCGCTGGGGTTTTTGAGGCCTTGCTTACCGGAGCAAAAAAGCGCAACTCTTTAATTACTGGAATGTTATGGAGTGAACACAAGAAGCGGTTCGCCCCGCGAATTCGCAGTCAAGGCTTACGGTTCGCTTTTGCCCCGCGGGCAAAAGGATGTCTTGCGCGGATAGAACCGGGCTTCGGCCTGAACCAAAGCAAGCTGGAAATTTACGCCGTCGGCCGCATCGGGGAGGAACTCGCCTAGAATGGAGTGCGGCCGTAGCCCAAAACGAGCTTTCGCTGAGGGTGTGAAAAGTGCTTTAACATGGTGCATCAGAAACACCGACGGCACGTGTAAAACGAGGAACTCATGCGATGAGTACGAACTTTCGCGAAATCTTGGAAACCTTCGAAAACCAATATGCCCATCGTCCGTATGAAATCGAGATTATCTGCCCCGAATTTACTTCGGTTTGTCCACGCACCGGACAACCGGACTTCGGGACGATCACCCTCCGTTATGTTCCCCGCCAAAAGTGCGTCGAACTCAAGAGTCTAAAGTTTTATTTGCAGAAATATCGGAACGAAGGGATTTTTTACGAGCATCTTACCAATCGAATCCTCGACGATCTGGTGGCGGTCCTCGCGCCGGAACGCATGACGGTCACCGCTCGCTTCAATCCGCGGGGAGGGATTACCACAACAGTAACGGCGGAGTATTCGGCAGGATATTCGGCAGAGCGCTGAGTGCCGCATCCTTCCGATCCAGCGATCGGCCGGCTTTGGACATCAGCCGAGCTTCAATTAGCAGTAAGCCGAGCTTCGCGATCGTCCAGAGGCAATAATCGTGCAAAAGCAGACCTTTTTCGGCTCGCGCCGCGGTCCAGAGAGGAAAAAGCTGCCGCGGTGCAAAAAGGGGAAAAATACGGGAAATCGCTACGGGCTATCACGCAAAGGCCGCTGAGCAAAAAGATCCTTTGAACTCCAGAAAGGGCACAGTTGCCGCGGTGTGCGAGTTTTTTCGTCCGCGGGATTATCGCGAAGCGCTCCGGCGTATTGCCCTCGGGGGTAATCAATCCAGAAGGGCTCATGCGAACTGTGCACAGGGCGTCCGAGCGGCGGGAACCAAAAGGCGGTAAACTCTGTGGCAAGTCGGCTACAGTTGCCTTGAAATTCCCAAAATCGACCGATATCCGCTCACCCCACTTTTTCGTGGAGTCCGAGGAATACGGCTTTCCTTCCATCACGCGACGCGGTCCTGGAGGATTACGGCGGGATCTTGGCTCAAGGCCGAAAGCGTCGGCAAGTAGCTCGCAAGTGCGGCAAGAATCGGAGCACCGAACAAAGCCGCCAAGCTCAACTCGGTTGGAATGTCGAATCGCTCCGGAGCAATCCCCAACAGTCCGATCCCGAATGCCCAACCAATAATGGCTCCCACGGCTAGCCCGAGCACCCCGCCGAGAAGTCCCACTAGAAAAGCCTTTCCCAAAAATAGGGTTGCCACCTTACCCGGCGATTTACCGAGGGCGTGCCAAAGGGCAATTTCGGAACGACGTTCGCGGACATTGGCCCAAGCCAACAGCCCAACCCAAATTGCCGAACCCAGCACCGCCATCGGCGTAATGATGGCGGAAAGCGTTTCCAGAATTGTCTGCACCTCGGAGCGGGATTGTTGAATCGCCTGTATCATCGTTTGCCCCTGCCGCTCGACCAAATCGCGTTGTTCAGCCCGGGCCAAGGCGATAGAGCGAAATTCGCTCACTCGGGTCTCCGGAAGAACTTGCTCCAATTGACTTCGAATCATGGCAAGCTGTTTGGGTCCCATTCCCGGGCACCGGCAACTCAGGGCCAAGATCTGATTAATCTTGCCCGGCTTATTCAAAAGTTCCTGGGCATCTCGCAAATTCATGCAGATTGAAATGTCCTCTTTGCTTCCTTGCTCCGGAAGGATCCGCGCGATTTTGAACGATCGGCCGAGGACCTCGACCTCCTCCCCCTCTGCCCGGTTCTGACCCAACTCGAAACCCAGAAACACGGTGCCGCGTTCGATGTTGTATCCCATCGGCTTTTTGTGCGGCAAATGTGCTTGGGGGACTTCCGGCAGATAACCAACCAACAAAACGCTGCGGTTTTCCCATTTTATTCGTTGTTGCTGTGTGGCTACCAGATGGGTAACCAGCGTCAGCCGTTGGTCTTTGGCCAATCGATACACGTATTCCTCAGGAAAGTCGTGAACCGCAAAGTCCTCCGCCCAGAAATCCGCCATGTTGGTATCTTTGTGGACGATCAGTAGATTGAAGCCCATATCCCGCATCAGAATTCGGGTTTCGTCTTCCAGCTTCGCCAGCTCCTTATCGATTCCCTCCTGAAGGCGGGAAATCCGGGCATGCGTCTCCTGCGAGTAGCCGTCCACAAGCACCGGTCCTGCAACAAACAAAGCAACGGCAATGGTTACGGCTGTTACGCTCATCGTGAAGTTGAGTTTCCGATAGCGGATTTCTGCCCAAAGGAGTTTGAGGACCGACATCCTTATATCTCCCGTGAATCTTCTTCCTTATAATCTCTTAAACTCGCGGTATTTCTCTGATAACTTCTCTTATAACAACGCTTATAAAAACGCCTATTACATGAACAGCGCGTATTGCATGTTTTGGCACATCTTTCTTCTGCTTTGCTCTGCAACAGCGTGCGTTACATGGCGAAGCGTATGCGGCAAAAACGCGGATTACTTCGACCCTGGCAAAACTGGTTCAAAGGAGTCTTTCGCATGCGCCGAAGGAACCCCCGCAACATGACCTGATATTCCGGAGTCACGGACCGTGAAAACAAACCCCTACTTAGACCCTCGTTTTTGCACCGATACGCTAAGGCTTTTCGACGCGGTTTTTTCCTATGCGATAGAGGGGGCTGATTTTTCCTAGGAGGCGGTTCGGGCCGGCCTCATCCCTCCAAAAGCTCCCGAGCTGTTTGCACGTCGACCACCAGATGCGAGAAGACCCGGAGGTCCGGGTTCTCCAACAGAGGCCGAAGCGCTTTTACTTTGGAGCTAAAACATTCTGCGCATGGCCCGCCGAGCAAGACGATATATTTGTTGAGATTTTTAGCCCAACTCACCATGTCCGAAAGCTCTAGTAGAGTGACCGCGCGAACCGCACATTCTTTGGTCAACGGTCCGGTCGCCGAGTAAGGCCGGAACTGAACATCGCCCACCCAGCCCGCCTCATACATCGCCTCAACGGCTCTTTTCTCCAAACCACCACACTCCACCAGCCAGCTAAGATATTGCCGTAGCAACCCATGGGGATCGTCGGCAGAGGCCAAAGAGGTTATCACGATGTCGATGTCCCTGGCGCGCTCCAGCGTCAAACGCACGGAGGGATTGGCCCGAACTCGCTCGAACTCTTCATTGGAGACCACCGTCTCCGAAAACAGGGCAACATATTCAATCCGTGGAGCCGCCCCCTCGAAATAGCTGAAATAGGTCACCGGGGATTTTTGCGGTTCGGACGGAATAAAGCCGCCTGCCGAAAGCGTGTGGAGAACCAACTTCGGGAATTGCGAATCGGAATAAATCCTTTGCGCCAAACGCCGGGCCACCATCATTGCACTCAAACCGCCGCCAAGGCCGAGGTGAACCTTGTCCCGGCCCGGATTTGCTGCCACCCGGCCGATCAATTCCACCACCAACTCCGCGGCCGCCGCCGCCACATCCTGATTTCGGTTTACCCGGCTCGAGGCTACTACGGTAACGGCCTTTTCATCCTGCTCATACCTCGGCAGTTTGAATCGCTCCGCTAATCGCAGGGCCAGATCTCTTTCCACCGGTGGACTCAGCACCAAATAGCCCCGCCGAACCCCCTCACAAAGGATCGGATAAATCTTCTGACGCGTGATATCCGGACGACCGAACTGCTCCCTGATCCGCCGAGCAACTGAACTAGCTTTCTCACCGGCGAGAAAGTTAGCGCAAACCGAAAACACAAGATCGTTACTTTCGTTGGAAGCTCTCCACTTTGTGCTCCGACTCACCTGTGCGGGTCCATTCGTCATTGGCTCCACCCCACTCAATCAACCCCCCATTGGCTGAGAGGAAGGTTTGTCATGCGACACAAGTTTACTCCGAGGGACAGTTTCGCCGACCTCCATTTGGAGTCAGAAACGGCTTCTTTTGCCGGGTTGCGACAATTTTGTTTGCTCAAACAAGCCGCCGCATTATTTGCCGAAACAACTTGCCACTTTATTGGCATTCACAAGCTGCTTTATTTGCACTCCCAAGCTGCCACCAATCAAGGGATTCGCTTATCAACGGTTTATGGCCTACGCTATCAATAAGATTAACCTAGGGCTTAACCTGCGGCACGTTGCCTGCCGCCCCGTGTTAAGCACCTTAATCACAGAATAAAGTATTAAGCACCTTAATCATAGAATAAGGTTGAATCTACCAGACTTTTGACCCCGGGGCAACGTTGGCGAAGAAAAGCCCGCATTGACCCGGCGCTAGCCAAAGCTGAAGTTAGGGCCCGGCTCGCGAAACCAAATCAAACCGCGAACGTAGAAAGTGTATCGAGTTTCAAAAATGGCAGATAACCATCGAATCAAGAAAGAAAGATAACCATCGAATCAAGAAAGAATAATCGTCAGGATTTAGATTTAAGGAACACCGCCGCCATAAACGCGCGAAATAGCCGATCCTATTTGCCTGCCGGGTTATCTGCCGGTTATGCTTTCGGTTGTCTTGATCTCCTGCGGGGTGCCCTTGAGCGACTTTCCGTGTTCTTAATCCTTAATGTCTGGCCAAGTGCGATTGAGCGATTTTTCCGAGTTTTTACTGTGCTACGAGGTACCCTTCATTGACTTTCCGTATTCTTAATCTTCTAGGAAGTACCCGGAAGCGACTTACAGAGCGGAATTGATCAAAACTTGAAGGTTGATTTTGGAAACCGGTTGGTTCATACTACAGCCGGATTTAGCCTGGGAGTGATCGGCTCGGTTTCGACCGTTTAATAGCTCAATTCGTTTTTTTGGTGAAGCTTTTGCGGCTTGATCCGTGTGTTTTATGCGATGTGTTTTAATTTTATGCGATATTTTAGCGGTAATCTAAAGCCGGCTCAGGAGTCAAGAATCAGTAGTCCAGAATCGGTCTTCACGAACTTGGCAGCCTTTAGTATGGGGAGCTTTAAGATGGGGACGACGACCTCGCGCCGAGGATTTCTCCAACAAACCGCTACCACATCGGTTCTTTTTTCCATCGGTTATCAAGCTTTGGCTAGTGAGGAGGAACCGCGGTTGAAAAAATCCTTGATCGGAAATCCCGATCGTGCAACCTTGGAGGCTCACAAAGCCGCGGGCTTCCACGGAATTGAAAGCAATGTCTGGGATATCGATCCCGAGGAAGCGGCTCAAGCGAAGGCCATTGCCGATAGTTTGGGGATGAAGATCCACTCGGTTATGAGGGGGTGGACCAATTTCAATAACCCCGACCCCGAGGTCGTCCGAAAGGATATCGAGTCGGTGAAACGCGCGCTGCGTGCCGCCGCGGCTTACGGGGCAGACGCCGTGCTCCTGGTACCCTGTCGAATTGGGGGAATGAAAATACCGGAACCGTGGGAATTCGATATCCAGTTCGATGAGAAGACGGGTCATGTTCGTCGCGTGGTTGACGGCGATAACACCCCGTATCAGGACTATATCAAGGCTCATAACGAATCGGTCGATGCTTCGCGAAAAGCCGTCGAGCAGCTTATTCCCGAAGCCGAAAAATGTGGCGTGCTGATCACGCTCGAAAATGTTTGGAATAACCTGTGGGTTAAGCCTGCGATTTTCGCGCACTTTGTGGCTTCGTTCCAAAACCGTTGGGTTCAGGCATACTATGATATCGGCAATCACGTGCGCTATGCACTGCCGGAGGAATGGTTGCAAGCGTTGGGTAGCCTGATCAAGAAGCTTCACATCAAGGATTTCCTGTTGAATCCCGATGGTCGCGGCGGGAAATTCGTGCCGATTCGGGAGGGAAGTGTCAATTGGCCAAAAGTTCGAAAGCTGATTGACGAGATCGGCTACACCGGCTGGTTGACGATCGAAGGCAGTGGCGAGCTGAGCCTCGAGGAGCGAAGCAAGCGACTCGATCTGATTATCGCCGGGAAATAGACGCGATCGCCTCCCGTAGCGGATTCTCCCAATTCCGCGTGACAACTCAAAATATTTGGGGTAAAACACCTGCGGTAAAATGCCCCTCTGCCGAAGGATTTAGGAGGGCGAACTAATTCGCGGGGATCGGCGAGGGAAGTAATCCGCGAAGATTGGGGAGGCAAAACCTCGATCGACTTGAGAGCCCGGTAATGCGACTTCACCTTCCGTATTGGTGTGTTATTTCCCCCCATGTGATGAGTAAGCATTCCGACCGATCATCCCCACTGCCTCGATAGGCTCGTTCCAAGTTAAGCCCATTCCAAAAAAGCATATGACGTTAAGATGGAAAGTTGCCTCGACATCTTGCCTTGCAAAGGCAGAGGGGACATAGGTTCGCTGCCAAAAGGAGGATTGCCGGATATGTTGACGCCCGTTTGCATTTTTCCGCTATGTTTGATGCTGATTATCGGCTCCAATCAAGTTCAGGAAACTGAAGCAAAGCCCGCCGTCATTCGGGCAGGAATCATCGGGCTGGATACCTCGCATGCGATCGCCTTTACGGACATCATCAACGATCCGAAAGCCGAGGGAGTTCTGGCGGAGGTCGAAGTGGTGGCGGCTTACCCCAATGGGGTTGAGGATAATCCTGCCAGTTGGAATCGTGTGGGTGAATACACAGAGCAGATGCGGAAACGGGGAATCCGGATTTGCGATTCGATTCCCGAATTGCTTCAACATGTCGATGTGGTGCTTTTGGAGACGGTGGACGGTCGTCCCCATTTGGAGCAGGCCAAACCGGTCATTGCCGCAGGGAAGCGAATGTTTATCGACAAACCGATGGCTGCCTCACTTGCCGATGTGCTGGAAATCTTCCGGCTGGCTCGGGAAGCCGGTGTGCCGGTTTGGTCGAGCTCTTCGTTGCGTTTTAGCAGCGGCTTTCAGGCCGCACGCCGTGGGGAAACTTTCGGAAAAGTTCTCCGCTGCACCGCCTGGAGTCCCATGCATTTGGAACCGCATCACCCCGACCTGTTTTGGTACGGAATCCACGGCGTGGAAACACTCTTTACGATCATGGGCACAGGGTGCAAAACCGTGGAACGGGTCAGTCAAGAAAAAGTCAGAGGCATTTGGGCCGACGGTCGCGAGGGCATTTTCGAAGCCCGCAGTGGCTACGGAGCCGAAGTCGAGGGGACCGCAGGCAAAGGCTCAGCAGGCAAGTATGAGGGTTATAAGCCCCTGGTGATCGAAATTTGTCAGTTTTTCAAGACGGGAATCGTCCCGATCCCGGAAGAAGAAACCATCGAGATCTTCGCCTTTATGGAGGCAGCTGACGAAAGCAAACGCCTGGGCGGTGCTCCGGTGGACATCGAGACCGTTCTGACAAAGGCCCGACAACAAAACGCCGAACGGGCGAAGCAAGCCTCCCCATAGCAGGGGCGGTGTGTCGGGGTAGCGGAAGGAACCGGTTCCCCAAACTAGGGGCTATCTTTAGGGGGCTTCTGGTCCCATCCTCCGTGCGGACCAACTTCATGCTAACGCATAACTTCATGCTAAGAGATATATGTACAAATGAACATACATGTACCGAAGTACATACGACCTTTAGCGAAACTGCGCGAAGCAAGTTACGCCGCCGCGGAATCTGAATGTGTGCAACCCGAAGCAATGCAAATCTGAAGTAAGGCAAGAAGAGACGGTGGCCAAAAGAATGGAACCTACCTCAGCACTTGTCCGCAAGATACGGAAGCAGTTGTCCGCAAGATACGGGAAGTTAAGCCCAAAAAGAAGTTGGCTTTCCAACCCAACTTCTTCGGAAAATAAACCTTCTGATAAGAAATCTTCGGGATCCACAAACGGCGATAACACGGAGCCAGCCGTCTTAATGGCTCCGTAAAAGAAAAATTTCATGCGTTCTTGAGAAAGGATGGGGTCAAGGTGTTGCTGCATTTTAACGGGCGGCGTGCAGCCGGGGGAGCTTTCAATCACGTTTCTCACAGCTTGTTGCCGGGATAAACTCCCGATTATTATCGGCGTAAACTCCTCAGGGGCTATGATCGGGATAAACTCCTCAGTGGCGTTATGCCGCAACCGGGCGTGTTCGGAAAGATCGGCAAGCCCCTTTCGAAGCGGACTCCGTCGGCTAAATCCTCCGCAAGGAGAATCGCGCCATCAAGATCGGCAAATTCGACCAAAGGAAGCAATTGGGCGGCCGCGGAGATGCCGATGGTCGATTCGGTCATGCAGCCGACCATTGTCCGCATCCCGAGGCGGCGTGCTTTTTCCAAGATGTGTTTTGCCGGGGTGAGCCCGCCGCATTTCACCACCTTTACATTCACCCCATGAAAGCACCCCAAGCACCTCTCGAGATCTTTCTCCGTGCGGCAGCTTTCATCGGCAATCAAGGGGAGGGCCGATCGCGTGTATAGCCACGCGGCCGAATCCCAATCTTGCGGCGGGAGGGGTTGTTCAACAAGCTCAACTCCCAGCTCAGCTAATGCCTCGATCTTTCGGGCGGCCTCCTCGGGTTGCCAACCGGCGTTGGCGTCCACCCGAAAAACGGCGTCTGTTTCTGCCCGAAGCCGCCGAACAATCTCCAGGTCGTGCGGGACTCCCACTTTGATCTTATAAATCGGCCAACCGGGCATTTCCCGCAGTTTTTGGACCATGACCTCGATCGTATCAAGGCCGATCGTGTAATCGCTCGGGGGCACTTTGGCTAGCGAAAGTCCCCAGAGCTGCCACACGGGTTTGCGCTGAATTTTTCCCCACAAATCGTGCAAGGCACAATCCAACGCACATAAGGCGAAGGTGTCGCCGCGCAGCGCCTCGTGGAGGCGGGCCCAAAGGGACTCGGCAGGTGCCGGCTCCAAAGCTCCCAGAATGGGCCGAGCCTTCTCGACGGAGGCGGTAATCGATTCAATCGAAGCTTGGTAGTAACTATTGGCTCCTGCTTCGCCCCAACCGCATTGCCCCCAGTCGCTCACCTCGACCACCACGGTGCGGCAAACGGTGCTTGTGCCGCGGGAAATACCGAAAGGATGACGAAGCTTTAAACTGTGAGAGCTGACAGAAATCTTCATAACCGCTCGCCCTCAGATAAAGAACAACACGGCGGAAATCTAAATCAAAGGCGGCTCCGGTCTCGCTCCGATACCGGGAGCAATTGTGCCGGACATTCCCAACTTTGGGAGCAACATAACCGAGGTCGTGATCCGCGGGACCCTTGGCTCTACCAACGGGTGGAATTCGGTGCAAAACGCACAGCCGACAGCTTACGTCCCCAGCTTGCTCCGCATCGCGGACCGATCCCCGGACCACCGGGCGGACCTGGATCGCACATTCGCACCCCCGCGCTTCATCCGAATCAAACCGCTAATGCTTTGTTCCAACTCGTATGTTTTAACTCGTAGCAGATGGAGGGCTTGGTCCGAATCGCCTCTCGCAAGCCTGACTGCCGACAGGTGCGATCGCGATTTCCGGGGAAACTTCGTGCAAAACGCGGGCTAGTTTTTGGTCCTTTTTCGCTACCCGGCGGTCGGTAGTTCCTAGATAATACAGGTTTCACGCGTCCGCAAGAAGTGCGGAAAGGACGCCGGGGTTTGCAAAAGCCGGCCTAAAATGCGTAGGTTTATAGGTTATAGAGCCCATGCGACTCTTCGCCCTGCTTAGCGCCTTGAAGTTCAAAGAAACGGCTTGCCCACGACTTGCCGGGCATTTACATGTCTGATACAGGCCTGATACACGCATGATACACGCATGAAAAACGGTGCTGCCGTTATGGGATGACGGTGCTAACGTTATCGGTTGAAAAGTGCAGGAATGGGGCCGCTGAAAAAGTTCATGGGTTTAGGACCCGCAAAATGCGGAAGATCGGTGCCGGCCAACATAAAGGGGGGGTATGCCGCAGTTGCCGAACGCTTGGAAATCCGGGACTTGGGGACCTCGGGCCTCCGAAATGGAGAACCCTTGACCCATCGTTCGCTCAATTCGTTCTCAAACACCTTTGATTTGTCGGGAACACGTTTGTCCTATGGCGACGGTTTTTCTTCGGCATTTACTTTTTGTTCGGCATTGACCATTTCTCCGCCAGTCATTTGTTGCCGAATCAAGAAGGCGAGTTTTTCGGGATCATAATCAGGATCATAAATCGAAGTCTTACCCCGGCAGAGAGCCGGCCAATTTCGGATAAACACGGTAATTTCGGATTTTCTCTATCATCAACGCCATGACCAAAGCGCGTCGGGTAGCCCTTGGTATTCTAATCACTTGCGTCGCCGCTATGGGCCTTTGGTGGGCCGTCGACCGTTGGAACACAAGCGACCAGCCCACGGCTACCGTCCGTTTTCGCCCCGCTAATGAAATTATTGTTGAGATTACGGGGGAGTCGCATCGGGTAGCGCTGCGCGATCGATCGGGAACGCTTTTGTGTGAAGCCCCGGTGGTGGGTCGGACACAGCTCACCTTGTATTATCCGTGGCAAGCGGGGGATCGGTACGATTTAGTATTGGACGGTCGATGGGTTACGGAAGTCGTGGCCCCGGAGTTTGATTCCCGCATCGCCCTCCGGCTTCACTTACCCCTGGGCCAGCGGGTAGAAGAGCTCCTTTTACCGGACGTTGACCAGGGGACGAGGCGTCGCGAAATAAGTATTCCCGTGATTGCGGGGGAGACGATCAACTGGCTACTTGAGCTGGAGAAACTCCGCGGTGACTTGCCCGAGGTGGTCAAGGTCCGCTTTAGCGCCGAGTTTGTGCTGGCGGAAGGCACGGCAAATTCAGCCGGGCTGCCGCGCGCGGACCGGTCCGGGGAGTTTGCCCCTTCACAATCTTTGCCGGGTGTGCAAGCTTGGTGGGGCATGGAAGGGGGAATGGAGCAGGGAGACTCAGGCCCCAGGGAGCAGGAAGCATCAAGTGGGATCTCCGCAGCGGCCGAGACGCCAGCTCATCCCGAAGATCCAATGAGCCGCGAGCATGATACAGGTGCTTCGACCGCACCTGCGGCAGGATCATTTGATCCCGATGAGGTGGGTAGGGAAACCGAAGTAACTTTGGAGTTCGAATTCGATAAGCGGATTTGGACCGGGCAAGTCGGCATTCCGTATCCGGTGCCGAACAAGCCGGCCTGGGTTCATCTTGAAGGCACTGATTGGCGTGCCGAGTTGACGATTCGGTTCATAGCGCGGCAAATTTCCGGCGACGATCTTTCCCTTGTCGGCTGGTATCTTCCGACCAATTCGCGAGGCGAAGCGGAACTGGAACGTGCTGGCGACTCGTTGGCATTGCCTGACCCGTTGTGGATCCGAGTGGCCACGTGGCTCGGAATTCCTGTGGTGATCCCGGATTTTTACAAGCCCTTCACCTGGCAAACTCTTCGCTTGCAAAATCGCAGTGCCGAGCCGCTTGGGTTGCTTTTGGAGAGTCGAGTGATCCATCAAGAAAGCGGCCAAGACGTGGAGTACTTTGCCTCGCCGGAGCTCCAGTCTACGGGCGGCACCGGCAAGATCGTGGCTTATGGCGTGGTGGAGCCCGGAGGGACCGAAAATTTTGTTTTGCCGGTGTATGTTCGCCCTGGAACGCCCGATGGAACCTATACGCGGTGGATCACCGTCCGGGCTTTGGGCTCAGATCACGTGCTCATGGAGCTGGAAGCACCGCTGGGGGTCATGCGGTCACGCGCGGTGTATTCTTGGTGGATGGTGCTAACCACCGGGCTTAGTATCATTTGGCTTTTCGGAACGGCCATCTTTTATCGTCGGATGGTCCAAGGACTCGGAGTCCAGCGCCTTGTGATGCTCTCGCTGGTTGGGTCGCTACAATTTGCGCTACAGTTTGCTGGGCAAATCGTCTTGACAGTACTTTATGCCGTTCTTGGCCCCTTTAATTGCCTTGTCGGCGGACTTTTGACCGAGGTTAGTACGTATCTCATTGTGGGGGCGATACTTTTTCTGGTTCCCCGGGTCGGTGCGATGACTTTAGTCGGCCTGGTCAGTTACATCATGGGGATGGTGCTTTTTGGCTCGTTTGGAATTCTGGAACTTGTGTTCGTCAGCTCGTCGATCGCTTTCCGCGAGCTTGCACTACTAATTTTCGGAGTTACATCCTTCGGAGCTCGGGAGCGAAAAAACACACCTTGCCTTCCCGCGATGGCAGTGGCTTTGGGAATAGCAGATGCTGCCACCACTTTCACGTCGCTCGTGCTCCAGGCTGTCTTCTACCGACTGTTTTTCGCGACGTGGTATGTTTTTCTTCAGGTTTTTGTGACCGGGTTCTTGTACACGGCGATCGGTGTTCTTTTAAGTCGCCGATTGGGAATGAGCCTTCGGCGGGTGCAGCCATGATGGGTTTGGCGGCAATTCGGCCTTTTTCGAAAACTGCAATCGAAAACTGCAATCGGGAGCAGTTCCGTGGTTGCGAGAACAGGGTGCAAACATGTCGTAGCTGCGTATTTGCGAACAGATAATTCCGTATTTGCGGACACATCGAGTAGCCCCATGTTTGCGAAAACAGGTGGCAGCTCCGCGTTTCCGAAAACCATGGAGTAACTTCGTGCTTTCGAAAAAATGACGCTTTCATCCACAATTCACCACGCGTAGATAGGAGGCAAGACCTATTGAAAGGCGCCACGGCAACGAATGAGCAATGCGATATGCGGCCGACTGTCGACGGTTGGAAAGACCTCGGTGAAATTAGGTCGCGCATTACGATGATCTTGCCCGCAGGCTTTTTCGGCGGGAGTAGCCCGGTTTTTTGGCGAGCTTTTGAGCCCGAATGCGGGGTCAATTTGACGGAATTGTTTCATTCCGAACTTTCGTTCCGAAGAAGGCATCCGGCGGGTTTCCAAGTGATAATGCCGAGAAATGTCCTCCGGCAAGGTTTCAATCCCACTTCACGAAATTTGGATGCAACTTCAGGAAATTTGAATACAGCTTCAGGAAATATGAGTACAGCTTCAGGAAATATGAGTACAAATTCGCGAAATATGAGTGCAAATTCACGAAATTTGTCAAGCAGCTTCCGGTATTGTGATAGGGCGAAGCGTTCATGAGAGAAAACGGCCGGAAATTGCTCCTTGAAGTCGAAGAGTTATCGCTCCGGTATCCGGGGCGATCTTCCGCGACTTTGCGCGGCGTCAACCTCCGGGTTTACAGCAAGCAACTTGTTTTGCTGGCAGGCCCCAGCGGTTGCGGGAAATCGACGCTTTTGGGCTGCCTGAACGGCCTCCTGTTTCGCGAGTCCTCGGCCGAGATTGGGGGAGTGGTTCGGGTCGCCGGCCAAGACATACGCGGACTTAGCCTCGGTCAGATTTGCCGCATGGTGGGCACCGTGTTTCAGAATCCGGAGACGCAGATCTGCACGCATAGTGTGGAATCCGAGGTGGCTTTCGGACTGGAAAACCTCAATTTGGAACCCCAGGTTATCGCGCAGCGGATCGATGAGGTTTTACAGCTCGTCGGTTTGGCGGAGCAACGGTACCAGCGAACGGATGCGCTATCCGGGGGGCAAAAGCAGCGGTTGGCCATCGCCTGTGCTTTAGCGCTTCGCCCACAGATCTTGCTTCTGGATGAACCGCTCAGTCAGCTCGATCCTCGTGGAGCCCGCGAGATTCTGGAACTCATGGTGCGGTTACATGCGGCTGGCGAAGGGGCGATGATCGTGGTGGAACAAAGGCTGGAAGAGGTGCTGCCGCTGGCCGACCACGTGGTGTTGATGGACGGTGGCTCCGTCGTTTTCCAAGGGAGTCCTCGCCAAATCGCTTGTCGGCTGGAGTTGCTCAAGGATTTGGGGCTCAATGTCCCGCTCTTGCCGGAGGCTTTCAGTCGCCTCGGACGAACGGAGCGTCCCTTGGTTCCTGAGGAAGCGCCGCTTTTGCCGGCCCGACATGTCTGCCCTACGAGCCGGCCGCAACGCGGTCCGGTCATCCTCAAACTTTCCCATCTGGAAGGGGGATATGACTCGGGAAGAAGCCCGGTTTTGCGGGACATTTGTCTTGAATTTTGCGAGGGGGACCGCGTGGCTCTCATGGGGGCGAATGGGTCCGGCAAGACGACGTTGCTCAGTATCTTGTCGGGGCTTCTGCGACCTTGGAGTGGTCGCTTAGAGTGGAAGAACCTCACTCCGCGCGTTGGCTTGGTGATGCAATCCCCGGATTTGATGCTTTTTTGCGATTCGGTAAGAGAAGAACTAGGCTTCGCGCCGCGAGAACTCGGCTTTCCGAAGCCTGAGCAGCAGGCGGTGGTTGCCGAGCTCCTGCACCGTCTGGATTTAGAATCGCTTGGGGAGGAATCGCCTTTCGCATTATCGCGGGGCCAGCGTCTGCGGGTGGCCATCGGCTCGGTGATGACGATGCGTCCTAACGTCCTGCTGCTGGATGAGCCGACGGCAGGTCAGAACCTCCGGCAGGTGGACCGGATTATGTCGCTGCTAAAGATGGGAATGAAGCTGGTGGTTTTCTGCACACATGATGTGCAGCTTGCGTGCCGGCATGCTACCCGGCTGGTATTACTCGACGAGGGGGAAGTGGTTTTTGATGGCTTGCCGGAGGATGCCCTTTTTGAAGAGGCACTCTTGGAGCGCACCTCTTTGCGGCGCACTGGCCTTCAGGAGTTTGCGTTTAAACTGGGGATTCGTGCCCTCGGTATGGAAGATCTCCTTGCTGCTATCCAAGTGGAGGATCGATGAGTAACTTATCACAGCCCACAAGATGGCCGTTACAGCTGCTTGATCCTCGGGTCAAGATGGGTTTGGGTTTTGCCGTATCCGCCGCCGCTATTTTAGTGGACAGCTTGCGAATGCTCGTCGGCATGGCGGCTTTGGGGGGAATTTGTTTGGTCTTAGCCGGTCCCAGTCGAAGTCAGATTCGGCTGACGATCATCTCCCTTGGGCTTATGGTTTGGGCCCTGATGGTAAGTCAAGGACTTTTTTATCAACGGCACCCGCGGCATGCCCTCGTAGTGGTTCTGGAACCTAACTGGTTTTTCGAGGATGGACTGAAGATTTATGCCGAGGGACTACGTTATGGTTTGATCCAATCCTTGCGGCTGGTGGCGGTCGGTTGCACCAGCTACGCGATTTGTTTTTCCAGTTCGCCCCCGCAATTGGTGGAGGGGCTGCTTTGGCTTCGTGTGCCTTTCAGCTTGACTTTTATGGCGGCAAGTGCCCTCCGTTTTCTCCCGATAACGGCTAACGAGTTTCGCACCGTCCGCCGCGCGATGTACTTGAAGGGTTATCGGCCGTTTCGGCACGGCATTTGGGATACGATTCGCACCGAGGTGGCTTCGCTAAGACCGGTATTGGCCGGTGCCATACGCCGCTCGCAAGAAGTGGCCATGGCGATCCTGGTGCGCGGCTTTTCTCTGGAGATGCCCCGCTCGCAATTCCGGCGAGAAGCGATGCGCACGGGGGATTGGTGCATTTTGATCGGGCTGCTCCTTGCGGTGACGGTCCTTTTCCTTTGCAAAATTGTATTTTGGGTGTACTTAATCGGGGTTTTTTATCTCCCAAGTCTCCGACCCTTTTATGGCTTCGTGCGAGACTGGCTTTGATGGGATAGACAAGTGCTTGGAAAGGGTTGGGCATCGCAGCGGGATCCAAGCCACGAATGAGCGGTTGAAGAGACGCGCAAAAGTGAGATCCGCAAAGCCTGCGTATTCACCCTCGAAGGGCGCAAGGTCGCCTAGAAATCGGATCGAACTATCTCCGTAAGCGGTGATTATTTTGGAAAGTGATTCCGGAATGAATATGGACCCCCGCCGACTGAAAATATCCTCTTTTTCTTATCCGTTCTATCACCAAAATTAGTAAGCTTACGAATTGCTTGGTAGCTCGGCCCGGGCGGCTTAAGATCTATAGCCGGCGAACGATGAGCTGGATGTTGGGGTAATCCACGGGTAATCGCCCGTGCCTCTACGAGGGTAATCGTAGATGGCGTTACTCAAAGAACGACAAAAGGAGCAGAGGCATATATGGAAAGCAGACCTTCCTGTCTGTGGGTTCACGCACGAGCTTTAAGGCATGATTTCGGAGCATTAGCCTGCGTGATCGTAGGTATTTCTGTGTTGCTGACGGGTGCTTTTCCTTTTCCGGAGGGCTTTTTTGCCTTTGCCGATGAGAAATGGCCCCTTCCCGCGGAGGGCACGCCGCCCGAGCAATCTCGGCGATCCGACCTGGATCAGCAAACACCGGTTCAACCGTGGGTCCTTTGCCGCGTTCCCTTGGAGGATGCGAGCTTCTATGCGCGGGAGGGACTTCAGCCTGATACTGACGTCAGATTCTCAGCCGATGGTCGCCGGCTGGCCATCGGCAGCTTCCTGGGCCAATTGATTGTGGTCGATGTGTATGCCCCGGGGGCAGGCCAGGTCGCTTGGCAGCGAAAGGTCGCGGAGGGGATGGTCAAGCAGGTGTGCTTTTCCCCTGACGGGAATGTTTTGTACTACGGGGAGCAAAGCGTTGACGGATTTGTGGGAGCGGTGGACTGGCGACGTGGCCAATGGCTTTGGACCTTTCGGCTTGCCGACGAGCTCAAAGCCGGGCAACCCGTCCGAGAGGAAGCACCTTTCGCCATTTACCAATTACCCGGTTGTTACCGTTTGCTTTGTCTGAAAGATGGGGATCTGTTGGTGCTAGGGATTCACGCGTGGGGTGAACCGGCCAAACGCGAATGGATGCAGCGGTTATCGCGGGTTTATCGCCTCAGTCCGCAGGGCCAAGTGCGTTGGGCATTTCCCGCGGAGGGCCCGATGCCGCTTACCATGCCGTACTTAGCGGCCGATCCTGAGGGGAAGCGAGTCGCTGTGCTGGTGGGATCGTCGGCCGG
The DNA here is from genome assembly GCA_937128505.1 of uncultured Thermogutta sp. GTDB lineage: Bacteria > Planctomycetota > Planctomycetia > Pirellulales > Thermoguttaceae > DTLM01. The sequence goes on along the minus strand of CAKZMM010000131.1, from coordinate 14,138 downwards.
TAATACCCCCGAGCAATATCCTTATCAATCTGGCTCGCTTGTGGTTTTGGATGGGAAGACAGGCGATGTCCTCGGAGGGCATCACTTCGAACCCTATCGGCCTTGGTTTGCGGAGGTCGGATTCTGGCACTCGGTAGCAGTTTCTGCCGACGGGAATCGGGCTTCGGTGGGGATGTTCGACGGAAGAACCTTCGTTTTCCAGTTGCATCCGGTGAAGGTGCTCCGTGAATTCGCGTTTGGGGCACCGATTCTTATCAGTAATATTCCGGTCAGTGCCCAAGCCACCTACACGCATTTGGCGCCCGATGGGATGGCCTATTTTCAGACCGGCAATTCCAGCGTGCCGTATGCCTCGGCCTCTCAGCATGTGGTCAGTCCGCCGGGGCCCCATCCCATGGCCAACACGCTGCATGCCGTGAGTCCGGAGGGCGAAGTCCGGTGGCGTTTCCGCAGCGGTCACGAGTATCAAGGTTTTTGGACCAGCTCCGACGGACGATGGCTGGCCACTTGCGTTCACCGCGAGCAAAAAGGCATCCGAGACGCAGGTGCCATGATGTTCGATACCCATCGGCCCGGGGGTTCCCGGAAGCTGCTTTACTTTTATCAGGTGTCGGGTCTGACCTTCTTCCGCGCGGATATGGCTCCCGACGGCTCCGCCTTCGCTTTTACGGAAGTGCCTTACCAAGATCCGGTCACCGAAAAGCTTATCGGGACTTATCAAGTGCACATCATTCGTTGAAGGTGCGTCACATGCATTCAACAAGTCAAGACGAGGTGGCGGCCCACCGGCTAACCGGCGGCTGTGAAGATTTTGTGCCCCGGTATGGCGAGTTTTCCTGATCGCGCTTGGATCCGCTGGAAGCTTCTTGTCAGTGCATCGCGAAGCAGCCGGGGTTGTACTGCTTGCCTGTTGCAGGCGGATTTTGCCAGAGGTTATTCCCAACCTTGCCATCGTGCCGCTTTCCCCGGGCTAAGCTTCCGAAAGGAAGGTTTATTGCCAGGTTGAGAAGATATTACTTGCGTCGGTCATTTCCGCTCATTAAATTGCGGCAAGCTTGGCAAGCTGCGGAATGGCTCAACATGGGTAGATGGTCCGGTCATCGGCCTTGCCGGTGGATTGGCTGCTTCCCGCGAGGTGTTTTCGGATTTCGGCACGTTACCGACGTAACAAGCGGCTGTCGGGAGCTCGCGTGATAGCAGGCGGAAACAAACCTTCAACGTCTTCGCCCTCCGCTTGATCCGCGTGCTTCCGGGGAAAACGCAGTCGCGTCATATCCAGCATTTTTAAGAAACGAACGGTTCGAGCGTTTTCAGCATCTTTTGAGTTCGAGCTTTTCATCTCCGTACTGAGCCAGGATTATTTCGCCCAAACACAAGGACTTTTTCCCCAGAGGGTAATTACCGTTCAACAGAGAAAGCAAGTCGCTTCAGGGGATAGGCTCATGGAACCGCTCGTTGTCCTTGCCCTCGGAATTGCCACGGTCTTGGGGCTGATTATCGTGGGTCGTGTGAACGCGTTCGTAGCCCTGCTAACCGCGGCCATGCTGGTGAGTGTGCTTTCCCCGGGGGAAATGTCGCAGAAAATCGGCCGTGTAGCCGAAGGGTTTGGCCGCACCGCGACGGGGATTGCGATTGTCATCGGCCTGGCGGCAATCATCGGTAAATGTATGATGGACAGCGGGGCAGCCGACCGCATTGTTCTGGCATTTCAACGTCTTCTGGGGGTTCGCCGCACAAGCATCGCCTTATTGGCCAGCGGCTACATTCTTTCGATCCCCGTGTTTTTCGACACCGTGTTCTATTTGCTGGTTCCGTTGGCCCGATCGTTATGGCGTCGAACTCGCAAGGATTACGTGCTGTATGTGACGGCGATTGCCGCAGGAGCCGTGATAACGCATAGTCTCGTCCCGCCGACCCCCGGTCCGCTGATCATGGCGGAGACCTTCAAGATTGACTTGGGGCTGATGATTCTGGTGGGTGCCTTGATCGGGATTCCCATGGCCGCCTTCTCGCTGGTGATCTGCCAAATCATGAACCGGTGGATGCCCATCGAGATGCGGCCTTACCCGGGCGAAGAGGAGGCCGCGCCGACAGGGGCTCGATTGCCCAATTTGACATTATCGCTGGCACCCGTGCTTTTGCCGGTGATTTTGATCTCCGCCAATACTCTGGCTCAGATCGCGGCACGAACCGAGCGCGAGGCGCTCCTGCGTCGCGGGGATGTGATGGATTGGCCAGCGTTGACGCGTGTATTAGCTCAGGCATCGACAGCATCCGCCCCCCGCGCGGCCCGGCCGCTGAGGGACTCCTTGCCGGAACCGCTCAGGAAGCAATTGGAGCGACTTTCGGCCGAGGTTGCCATTCCAAGTTCGCTGGTCACCAGTGTGCAGGAATCGATCATCCTGGAAGTTAATAGCCCAGACTTCTGGCGGAACCCGGCTTTTATTGGGCTTGCTCTTCCTCCGGAAGCCCAGCGAATTCAACAGCTCGGAATCCAGCGGCTGACGCCCGAGGAATCGCGCATGGATCCCGGCAGCCGCGAGCAAGCGGCCATGGCACGATTGAACGAGGAAGAGCGAAAAACCTTCCACTGGCACTTGCTTCAGGCAGCTTTTCCGCAGCAAGTCCGGCAAACGCGAACTCAATGGATTGCCGGCGTTTTTGGCATGCTTGGAAATGCGAATTTGGCCCTTTGGATCGCCGCGGTCATTGCCATGGGAACTTTGGTTTACATTCGGGGGTTGAGTCTTCCGCAATTGGGTCAGGTCACTGAAAACGCCTTAATGAGTGCCGGAATCATCATCCTGATCACCGCCGGTGGTGGTGCCTTCGGGGCCATGCTCCGCGAGGCCGGCATTCAAACCTCGGTTCAAGAACTTTTAGGCGGCGCGGGCCAGGCATCCGGCGTGATTCTGCTGGTACTCGGGTTTTTGCTTGCTTCCATCATGAAGGTAGCGCAGGGCTCAGGGACCGTCTCGATGATCACGGCCTCGAGCATGATGGCTGCCATCGGAGCTACCCCCGAGTTGCTCCACTGCCACCCGGTTTATTTGGCGGTAGCAATCGGCTGCGGATCGGTCTGCGGATCTTGGATGAACGATAGCGGCTTTTGGATCTTTGCCCGAATGGGCGGATTCACAGAAATCGAGTCCCTGAAAACCTGGACCCTTTTGCTCATTGCTCAAGGAGTGTTCGGATTAGGTGTCACCATACTCGCTGCCACCATTTTCCCGTTGATCTAGCAAGGGAAGTCAAAAGTGCTTCGAAGCTGAGGCGAAGGCTAACCAAACAGATGGGAAACAATCCGGCGAAATCGGGGAGTTGCAACGCTTTAGTCAAAGCAAAATAGACTCTTCATTCATTAAAACAAAGGTAGAATACGGCGAGATCTAAGCTTTGGCAAAGCAGGGTGAAACCTCGTGCACAACCAAAGTAGACAAGCAGCTTGGTAGAATCAGGTTTATTGCGACCGGAAAAGCGTTGAACTTGATTTGCGCCGAAGCGGCTCGGCATTATCAGGCTTATCCCCTCAGCTCGGGCAACGTGATCCTCAAAGCTTCTGGGGGATGATTCCGCGGACTTTGTGCCCGGGATGCAGTGGCTGAATTCAGAAGCGTTGAGCAGGCATCTTTTCGCTGATGAACAAAAAGGCTATTCAAGAAAGCGGCGTGGCTGAACCCAGAAGCTTTAAGCCGGCATCGTTTCGGTGGGGCTTGCGAGATCACCCACAGGGGTTTGCCGCTCTCCGGGAAGTGCGGGCAAGTACATGTGCATTCGCTGCCGATGGTTTGCCCGAAAGATTAGCGCAGCCAAAACCCAAACAATGGTGATTACGGCGACCACGGTGCCTGCTGCCATCAAGGCATATCGGATGAGCCCCTGACGCAGCCGGTCCAGCGTCCAACCAATAGTGCCCTCATACCAGTCGTATGGCTCCGCGACGATGACCCACCAGCCCACCGATTCTCCCCGGACACTGACCGGCGCCGCTTGGGCAAGCCACCGCTTATTTTTTGGAGCCAGGTTCAACTCCTCTTCCAAAGGGAACAGGGGATCCCGGTATGAATGTCCTTTCTCCACGGTAACCGGGAGGTCCTCGGGTAAAAGGCGATAAGCCCCCAAGGGGTATTTTGACAAACCGTTGACCTTTTCAAATAACGGATGTTGGAGGATCATGCCCGTGTGGCTCCCGGGTCGCTCGTCGACCAGTAAGGTGCTTTGAAGCCGCCCGAGCCCACCGCCGCCTGCCTCCAACTCCAAGAAACGCCCTACCCGAACGGTCAACGCCACCACGCCCAAAAATTCGCCTTGATCGGGCGGAACCTCGTATACCGGGCAAGCAACGGCGACAATCCACTGATCATGGGCCTCGGATCGAAAAACCGCGGAAAGCTGAGTTTGGCGAAGCCGGGCTGTGGCCGGCGGCCTATGGGTGCGATCCGGAAGGTCTGCCGGACCTCCATGGAAAAAACTTCGCCAAGCATAGTTGCGGCCAATGGTCTCGGAGGTGGGAAGCCGCGCCACCGAAAGTCCGCGGTGGTCGCAGAAGAACCAACTGGCAACATCCTCCCTTTCGGCCGGCGATTGTCCGGGACGAAAACGCGGCGGAATTAACCGCGCGAAAGCCTCTTGGAATGCCTCTCGACGCGGATGCATCGCAAACTTCTTGCGGAGAGCATCCAGGGGTTCCTCTGCAGTTTTCTTGGCTTGCTCGGCGTGCGATTCCGGTGCTTGGCTGAGCTTTTCCGCCAGTAAATGGAGCTCCTCATCGGCCAGGTATTTCCGGATTAACTCGCGCAATGCCGGCGAGTGAGCGACGTTTTCCACCGCCTCGAAACGCCGCTCCAATTCGTTGGAAGCTGTTCGGGCCACAAACTGGGCCGCAAAAGCGTTGCTCCGGATTGCGGCGTCGCTCAGCGCCTGTTCGGAAGTAGCCAGAACACGGTCAAACCCTCGCCAAGCAAAAAGCCCCACTGCCCCCAAAATCAGCAGAGGTCCCACCACCCCAACAATAAGTAGCGGCCTTCGACTTAAGGCCAAATGTCGGGCATCCAAAGCCCCCAAAACGGCTTCGACATTCGGATAACGCTTCGCGGGGTCTGTCTCCAAACAACGGTCGATAATATCGGCCAACAGGGGATCGACACCCCGAACCCGGCGATGCGCCGTGGGTCGCGGAGCCGCCAGAATACCCCGGCGGTAGATGCTCAGTCGCTCACTCAAGGAACGTGCTTGCTCCAGCCGGGCGATAAGCTGCGGAGAACGCCGGGGTGGTTCCCCCGTCAACATGCAATAAGCCAGGGCCCCCAGGGCATACACATCCCACCGCGCATCGGGCACGGCGTTCAAATCCGCCTGCTCCGGCGCCATATAGAAAAGGGTTCCCAACGCTGGGCTTTGCTCGTGCGATAATCGCGACTGACCGAAGTCCGCCAAACGCGGTCGCCGATCGTGGTCCAAGAGTACATTGGCCGGCTTCAAATCGCAGTGGAGAACTCCCCGGTTATGAGCGTGCACCAAGCCGATGGCAATTTCTCGCATGAGCTGTGCCGCTTCCTGCGGGGGAATCGGCCCCTCGGAAAGGCGATCCGCCAACGACCCCTGGGGGAGGTACTCCATGATGTAGTAGGGAGGATCAGCGTCCCAACCGACGCCAATCAGTTGCACGACGTACCGGTCGGAGAAAAAAAACGCCAGTTTCTCCACTTCGCGAGCTAAAAAAGACCAGTCGAGCCCCCCGCGATGAGAATAGAACTTGACGGCAACTCGCCGCCCCGTGTTCACCTGCACAAAGACCCAAACTTCCCCATACGCCCCTGCCCCCAGCAGTCGCTCGGGCTCATACCCCGGGATCGTCAACGGGGGTTGGGACCGTTGTAAACTCTTTTCCTGAGCCAGCCGCTGAGCCCAGGCTTCTTGGGGGATTGTCGCATCTTCACTCATACCGGAACCGACCCCCAATATTTCTCTTCACAGCTTCTCCATGCTGAAATGCCTCGCCAATGATTGGGCAGCTTTGCACGAGTCTAGCCACTGTACTTACCTTACAGTTTTGAAGCCCTCTTACAATTTTGCAGGCTTCTTACAGCATTGAATCTGCCAACGCTTCGCAAATACTGATCACCCGATCCTCTCACAACTTTGAAGCTCTCTTGCGACCTTGAAACTTTTTTACAAGGCTGAAGCTTTCTTACGACTTTCAATCAGAGGTATTCGCCTATAGCCCATTTTCCCATTTGAACCCCAGGTATTCGCCTGAAGCCCGGTCGCGCAAAACGGACACTTTCACATTTCCTCGGTAGCCCTATTCTGGCAGCAAGAACGCGGAATCCTCCCTCGGCCCTTTAAGATGCCGAACGATCGACCCAAGTTCAAAGCCTTTTCCGCAGCTCAACCGCCACTTGATCTTTCGAATAAGACCGATCTGCTCGCCCCCGGCGACCTTTGCAGCCCTCCGTTCCACAACTAGCGGGGTTCTTTCTCGCAAAATCGACCGATTCATTCATCGGTCTTTGTGCCGTCAATTTCGCCGTGATCCACGCTGATCCCCGCGGCGAGCAGAACACCATAATTCTATCAATACGCATCTATCAATACGCACGCTTAATTATCTTACGCACGCTTTTCGCCCACGAAAATGTAATAGGGCACGCGGCCGAAGGGGACCCAGGGAATCTTCGTGCGGCATTCGGCAAAAAAGACGCGGTCAAACCGCCGATGCAAATACGGCACATGATCTGGACTTAGGAACACATTATCCCGGGCAAACCAAAAAGGCCAAAACCACCGCGTCACCCAGGAATGCCGCGTGAAGCCCGCGGGGGGATACTTTCTCGCGACATAAAAGTCCACCACCCCCACCAAGCCGCCGGGCCGCAAGAGCTTTTCGGCGTGGTCAATCGCGGCAAACCAATCCGGGATCATGGTCAAGGAATAGGAAAAGGTTACGACATCGACGGGCTGCCAGTCGGGGACAAACTTGGTGGCATCGGCCTCCACCACCACAACATTGTTCCATCCGTGCTTTCGGACGCGCTCCTCCGCTACCTTGAGGAGCGATGCCGACAAGTCAACCAAATAAACTTTCTGCAGTTTTTCGATATCGTCTCCAAAGAATTCTAGATTGGCCCCCGTCCCGCCGCCCATATCCACCCAGATAGCCCCTTCCGGTGCGCCTAGCACTCGCCATAAGTCCTCGCGTCCTCGGAGCAACCTCCGACGAAACGAGTCGTAATGCTCCGCTTGGCCCATGTAGAAGCTTTCGAGCCGTTGCGCATGGTCTTTCCCACGTATGGGCTTGAGGACCATGTGATAGATGACTTTCAAATCACTCCACAGGCTCATATCGACCTCAGTGGGGGCGCACTGTTCTCAGAGTATTACAGCACGAAATCGTCTCGGATCCAACCTTTTTGCGGTATATTCGCTTCACAAAGGCAGCAAGTTTCACCCTTACTTCGCAACCGCGATGGAAACGGCCTGATACCTTGGCAAACTCGCTTCCGGTTCGCCGCAAGGTGCCGAGATGTAATTCCGCTCTTATGTTTTCTTGTGCGGAGCTCCTGGACAGTTCCCACCTTGCCAAAAGCATCCCCGAAATTAGAAGCACCCAGCGACCCAAGGGCCCCTGGAAGCGAATCTCCGTCATCGGGGTTGCCTGTGTCCGGTGTTTGAAGGCGCGGAAGACTTCGCTTGGCCCAACGCGGTAGCGGAGATTCCTGCAGGTTGCAGGTACTGGTCATTTGGAAAGTTTCTGCGGGGTAAATTCTGCGCCTTTGATTCCGGGACACTCGTGGGAGAACCGCCCTATACTTCGCGTTCGAAGCTTGCCAGTTGCTTCGTCCGCTAAAACCGACCCAGCTAACCTAAAGTCCCCTTCCTCCCGGTGAATGCCGTAACTCCGGGGATCGAACTCAATAAACGGGGATCGCACCGAAACCGCCTTGCTCCGGTAAGCCAATCGCCCGGTCCTTGAAGTCCACATGGGCGATGCTTTTGGGAGACATTCAGCCGGTCATGCAGGAAAAAGGTGGCGGCTGTACTGAGGAAACTCTAGATTTCTAGGGAGCCGATTTACCGAACCAAATCCGCGATATGGAAACTCGCGTAAGTGTGGACGCGACATTTCTCGTGCAATTCGTTGGCCAATTGCCGATGATATCGCAGCAACTCTCCGACTCGGCAAAGCTCGCCGTTTAATCTCACCTGGACGCGATTCACGAAGTCTGTCCTCAAGCCACCGCTGCGCCAGATGAACCGCGCTTGTGGTGCCACCCTCAGTAGAATCGCTTGCCATTCTGCCTCCAAAGCGGGGAAGTACTTATCCGAAAGCCAGTCCATATGGTCGAGAAGCACAAACCGCGAAATCCTCACGTCATGTTTTTCCAAGAATCCCTGCACGGTGTCTGTGTGCACGGAGATACGGTCCGCCAATCCGTTTTTCAATTTCTCGAAGTTTTCCGGCTTCAGATACTCCGGGCAACAAGTCGGCGTGTAGTGACCAGTAATATACACACGCCAAAAGTAGTTATCGGATAGAGGTAACCGAGCGAAAACCGCTTCAACGCACCGCTGGATATATTCAATCAATCCGCCAGGATAAAGTTCCTCCACTTGCTCGCGTTGGGCCCGCGGAACCCCTAAGAGGGAGAGCACGGTATCCCGCTTCATCACAAAATGCACCGATCGCGACCAAAATCGGTCCCGAAGGTGCTTTTCGTAGATCTCGCGTTGTTCCTCGACGGTTTTCGCCTCCAAGATTGCATTGACCCACGGACGGAGTCGCAGCACCCGATCGACATAAATATTCATCATGTGGGCAAAAGCTCCCGATGTTCCGCGGAAGTAAAAAGTGCGACGCGGATTGTCGAAGAAGTCGAGGTGCCGATCCCACCAAGCCCGCGACCACGGCGACAAAGCCATCCGGAGTTTCTTCTCGTAAACGCGGCGAATACCCCGCAGCCGGCCTTCGCCAAACATCTCCCAAAACGTCGGGTAATCCAAATTCTTAATACCCGCTAGCTTCATCTCCAATAAGGCGTTTTGGCGGGGATTCATATCAACCGCGTAGATATACGCGGGACCAACCAGGGCATAATCCAAGGCATTACATCCCGCGGAAGTGATGACCAGGACAGTATCATCCGGCCCCAATTCCAGGGCCACGCGGTCCAAACGAGGGTCCTCCCAGCAAGTGTTGTAGACCAGGTTATGGCGATGAACGAAGTTGAAGACGCGTGTACTCATCCACTCGACAACAGCCATGGAGTGTTTCCTCTGGATAGAAAAACTTCCGCCGAGCGACGGCGGCTTGCCCGTGGTGCTCCCGTTGCCTACGCGCTTGAAAGCCGAAACGAACTCAAATCCTTTTGATGAAAGAACGCTCATCCGAGCGTGCGGTCTTGCCTCGAGGGGATCGCACCCTTCTAGTCCTGTTCCAATTTTGTGATTTTCTGAGAGCTCTCACCGTCTCGATGAATTGGAAAGCATTGCCATTAATTGGCATTTTTTGCCGCTAGTTGGCGTTTGTTCCCACGTGTTGGCTGCCCAACGGTCCGTCGCGGTTTCACCGACCCTTTGATGACCCGATCATTCGCCCCCCATTTAAACGGCGGACCTACGATGTATGGAAAGCCAATTCCGCCATTCCTGTGCGTTGTTCTTCCGAATCCGAATTTGTAAGGCTACTACGCATCTGAACTGTCAATTCGAATATGAGTTCTTAGTGGAATCTCAGTTCTCAAACGAAGCTGAGTTCTTGAACGACTCTGAGTTCTTAAGACAATTTCGGTTCTTAAGACAATTTGGGTTCTTAAACGATTTTGAGTGCTTAACGCGGATGTGAGTTCGTACTACGGATGTCGGTTGCTAAAAAGGATGTAAGTTTTTAGTACGAATGTGAGCTCCTCACACGAAGCTGAACGCTCAACCCAACCCTGTCTCGCTGCAAAAAAAGGGAAGATCGCTTTGTTTCCGCGAAGAACCATAGTTTAGCGGTGGCTTGGTCCACCGTTTAGCCGCGGCTCAATTCTCCGTCGTTTCAGAGAACATCCGTCGTTTCAGAGTTTCAGAGAACATCCGTCGTTTCAGAGAACATAAGAAGATATCAGAGAACACATACGAGCAAAACTTACCGCTCCTTACACTAAAGTTTCCTCAGGGGACACAGCTATACACCCTTTCGTCCTAAATTCCCCTTCCTTTCCACTCCTCCCCATCCAGCCGCCGGAATGATCCATTAACCGATCAATGAAGCGATCTTTAGACGCTGAATTGCTTTTCCGAACGGATGAGTCTGCCGACAGCCCCGCTTGCTTTTCGCGCTAAAGCGAAACTCAAATTGAGACAAAAATCCGCAGCTTGGTTCTCCGATCCTCAGTGTTTCACTCAGAACTGCCCCAAAAAGGAAGCCCTGGAAGGCAGCAGCTCGAATTCGACAAAGTGGTTTAAACTATAAGCCCCAATTCTAGAAAAACAAGCCCGTGCTGGAGTGGGTGTCCCGCGTTGGCCGACCGGCTACCTAAAAAAACCGAGATTTCTTCGGCATCATAGTTGCAAGGTGGGGGGAGACCCGCTGTTCCGGGCTACTCCCCCCGTCAACAGTAAAGTCGCTCTTATGCAGTGCGACTTGAGTACGACTTTTTCTAATAGAGATGGCTCGAGCGGATAAAGCTTTTGTTATCCTCTTGGGCAAACCTCTTACCCTATCCGCAGCTTTACGGGGGAATTTTCGCCGGCACCATCCTGCCTTGTATCAACCCGGAGCTGTGTGTACCCAGAGCCAAGCATGCACTTGTCGGTCGGAAGGAGACCGGACCTCCGACTCTAGTCACGGCGCTCTTTGACGCCAATCATGCCCTAGGCTTCTGGCAGCAAATTCCACCGATTACCAGACATACTGCTGAAACTCGCGCGGGCACTGAGGAAAGGTAGTTCTGATTAGGCAGGGAGCGTCCGGAGTGTTGGAGTGGATCAGTAAATTGAACGAGTAATTCGTAATTCAGACTACGTGGATGGCCAAAGCCGCCACTCGCAAATTCGCGGACAATTCGCTCGCTTGCCGGCGCGAGGGGTACCCAAGCAGATCTCCCCGATATTCCTCCCCCAAGCGGCATTCACCTCAGAGTACCCCGTGCCTTTGCGACAGGGAATGAACGCATCGACGAGACTTCTTCCCCGACCGGAGGCTGAATGTCCCCTAGTGCACTTTCCAAGAGTTGGATTTCGAGACTTCTCCCCAACCGGGGGCCTCATGGAGAACGATACTCAGCGGAACTCAGCCACAGCTTCGAACATCGCCACCACGTTCTCCGGCGGAACGTTCGCCAAGATATTGTGAACTTGTTGGAAGACAAAGCCTCCCCCGGGACGCGAGATCTCCATCTGACGGCGCACATGCTCGCGGATTTCGGCCGGAGTGCCCGAGGCCAAAATCTGCTGGGTATCGCATCCGCCACCCCAGAAGGTGATGTCTTTGCCGAATTCCCGTTTTAGCTCTGCCGGTTCCATTCCGCGGCAAGAAATCTGCACCGGGTTTATGGCATCGAGCCCTGCCTCGATCAAGTGCCGGAGAAGCGGCCGGACGCCACCACAGCAATGCAACATCACCTTCACATCTGCCAGCTCTTTGGCTCGGCCCCACATGAGGGCATGACGCGGCTTGAAGAATTCGACGTACATCGCCGGCGAGATTTGCGGACCGTGTTGCATTCCCAAGTCATCGCCAAAAACGATGATGTCGATGTACGCCCCCACCGCACCCAAGAACTTCTCCAAATTTTGGAGGTGAAGCTCGACCAACCGGTCGAGGAAGCGATGGGCCCGCGGTTTATCGGCGGCCAATAGTTCGAGGAATCGATCGTTCCGATACATGAACTGGCCTATTTCCAGGAGATTCCCGCCGAAAAGCCCGAGGATTGCTCGATCGGTGGAGGCTCGCAGCCGTCGGGCACCCTCGGCCAATTTGGCCGTCCCGCCAGGCCCCCCAACAAGAGGGCCAGGAGGGCTTGGGATCCCTACCCAAATCGTGTCTTCTAAGGCCTCTTCAAAACGGTCCCAGTCCTCTTGCTCGTAATAAGGCCAACAGCACTGCTCGAAATACAGGGCTCCATCCGGCATACGCCCGACCACGGTACCGCGGCGATTCCGGAGGATCCATCCGCCATCGACTCGCTCGGGGGCAGCCCATACGGGCATTTGACAAGGTGTGCCATCAGGAAGGACCCAGTCGACCCAGTGTTCGCCTTTCTGGGCAAAACCGCGTCCCAACTCGATGGTGTCGACGCCGAACAGATTCAGCAGATCCTCGTCGATAATGGCAAGCTGCTGGATCGGATCGTAAACTCTGATCGGGCGTTCCGGGAGTCCCATCCATTTGCGGAGCCGTGCATACGCAATGGCGGCAATTCCCGAGGAACGATGTCCGCCGAAATCTACCGGCACCCGATCCGGTTCACGGTGTTCCAAAGCGGTGCGGACCCGCTCGCGAGAGGTCCACGCGGACATGCTTCAACCAGTCCTTTCGTTCTTCTTTGGGCCTATCACGACGTGCGCAAGCCGGGGATGCTTGTGCGAGTTGACGCCCGGTTCAAAGCCCCAGCAAAGGGAGCATCCCGCGACCAATTTCACATCTTCGATTACCCCTTCGGTTAAACACACTACGAGAAGGCACCGCAACGAACTTCGATGTATTTTGCCGGTTTGGGGCGAAGTCTTTTTTTGGACTCCTAGATGAACCGGCACGCACACTTTCTGCCGATTATCGCCCCCTGCCCCCAGAGTTGCAAATCTCATGCGAGAAGAGCGAGATCCTACACCTTTTTTTCTCCGAAACGCGGATTCTTTGATCCCCAGCCTCGCTCTTTTTAGGTCAATGAGTTCTTCCCCTGAAACCCGGATTCCTATAGCTACAATCCCACGCCCTAGAGGCAAAAGTGGATCTTCGCCTGAAGCACAGGTTCCTTGGCAAACTTTACCAAAAATTTTGCCTCTGGTTATTCCCCGGGGCCGATTCTCACCACAGCCTTGATCACTCCGTCACGATAATCCTCGACGAGCTCGAAGGCATCTTGGATTTGATTAAAGGCGAAACGATGCGTCAGAAATAGGTGCGAAGGTATTTGACCCGACTCGAGCGCTCGAAGCACCGGCATCATGCAGCCGCGCTGCCGGCGGACATTTCGGAAGGTTAACTCCGCCCGCCGCATGCGGTGGATATCGAATTCCACCCGTGGTGCGATTGGAATCCCCACCAGAACAAGCATCCCACCAGGGATCAAAACCTGCTGTCCGATGTCGATCGCTTGCGGGTCCCCTGAGCACTCGAAAACCACATCAAGTCCACGTGGTTCCGAAGTTTGCCAACGGTGTACTAGCCCCGTTGCGTTGTGCGGATGGACCACTACGGTCTCCACGGCACCGAGTTGTTCGGCCAATCGACAACGGTACTCGAGAAGGTCACATGCGTAGATGACGACCGGGGCCATCAGTTTGGCCATCGCGATGACACCGAGCCCTATCGGGCCACATCCGATTACGCCCACCCTGGCTCCCGCGTAGAGCTCCGCTAACCGAACGGCGTGTAAAGCGATACTCAGAGGCTCGGCAAGCATCGCCTCTTCCGACGAGACCTTCTCGGGCACTTTCAGGCAGTTTCGTGCCGGCAAAACCCGGTATTCTGCCGCAGCCCCGGGGGCCTCACCCGGCGATCCTAGAAAATGCAGATGGCGGCATGTGTTCTCGCGCCCCGTCGTACATTGATCACACTGCCCACAGCTTATCGCCGGATCAATCGCCACGCGATCGCCGCTTTGAAGATCCGCCACATCGTCGCCTACAGCGACAATCGTTCCGGCGCACTCATGCCCTAAGGTCGCGGGATACTCAAGAACTTGATCGCCGATCCGACCGTGCGAGAAGTAGTGCGCATCCGAGCCGCACACGCCCAAACAGTCCATCCTTACCAGGGCTTCGTCAGGTTTTTGAATATTCGGGCAAGGCTCTTCGATCAACCGGATCGAATGTGGCCCAACAAAATAAGCGACCTTCATGGGTTTTGCTCGGCAAACTTCATGAAATCACGTCAAACTTCGTGAAATCTCAACAAACTTCATGAAATCTCAACAAACTTCATGAAATCT
>CAKZMM010000130.1 GCA_937128505.1 uncultured Thermogutta sp. | reverse complement strand
ATTGAATAACATAACATAAAGAGATCGAATAACATAAATTCTTGAGGAATACGGGCCTGTCGGATTCCGCAATCCGCTTTCTGAGCGTTGGGTAATGCGCGGTTTATCCTACAGATAGGTTACGGCGAGTGACTTTTTCCGGACTATTTTTTTGAGACCCTATTTTCTGAGGTTTGGGTGGCTAGCTTGTTGCAAGGCGAATTTCTGGGGTTATATTGAATTGAGATGTATTGATGATGATATGTATGTATTGATGTTATGTATTGATATGTTAAGAGTGGGTCTGTAGCGTCAGCGCGACGAATGAGTCGACCGGGTGCGGAAAAAGAGCGGCAGCTTTCGCGGGTTAAATGCTGTTTCCTTGCGGTCTATTCGTAGTGGATATTGCTTCTTTGCTTTTTCTTGAAGCGGCCTTTAAGACATGGGTAACACTGCTTCCAGGAAAATCGGCGAATTCTTCTTTCGGTAGATTTTCGGGAAATTTGTGGCAGAAACCAAGAAATTCCCCACATAGCTCGGGGGATTTCAACAGTTGCCGTTTTCGGCATTGTGAGCCCACTACGTCACCGGCAAGTTATCCCGGGTGTTAATGCGCGGGATTAGCGCAGCTCATTGCGGAGCCCCGGCAGATTAGCAGATTATTAGGCCACGGCAGTGGACGCAAAATTGAAAGTTGGAGTACACACCCTTTCCTCACTTGTAATTCCTCTGAGTTCAATCAAAATTTCTCTGAGTTGGATTAGGCGACTGAGAAAGCCAATTTAGACTATCTACAAACTCTTTAATGAAGTCTTCTTGGTAAGCGCGCTTCGAAATTTTTAGGTCGTAGGGGTGAGTTGAGTCGCTGTGGTGGATAGTGCGTTTGACTGAAGGAGGACTGTACCATGTTCAATCGCACGAAAGGGTTTACGTTGGTCGAGTTATTGGTGGTCATAGCAATTATCGGAATTTTGATCGCCTTACTATTACCTGCCGTTCAGGCGGCCCGGGAAGCCGCTCGGCGAAATCAGTGTGCCAATAACCTTAAGCAAATCGGCTTAGCCCTGCACAATTACCACGACATAAACGGAACGTTTCCGCCAGGGGCCGTTTTTTACGGGGGCACGGACTTCGGCACAGGTCCCGTCAACAACCGCGGGTCGATGCATGTTCGTTTACTCCCGTTCATGGAACAACAGCAACTGTATCAGTATTACGATTTCCGAATGGGGACCGATAACCAGCGGCTGCCCGCCGCATTGCCGGACGGTAACACGCTTTTAAGGTCGGCTGTTGTCCCATCGTTCCAGTGCCCTAGCGATGCCACCAACAGGAAGCTTGGGAGCGTGCCTGATCAGGTGCAAGTTTCGAACTACTATCCGTCCATGGGGCCGACGGCGGGCATTTCCGATAATCCGAGCTGTAGCTGTCCCGAATATCCGATGTGGCAAAGCTATAGCAGTGCCTCCACGAATCCCGATAACCCCGCGGGGCCGTTTACCCGGCGAGGTTGGAATTTTGTGTGCCGGATGGCCGATGTGACTGACGGTACGTCCAATACGCTGTTTGTAGGAGAGGTGAGGATCGACTGCTCCGCTCACGTGCGAGAGGGGTGGAGCCACTCGAATAAGTGGGGTGCCTTTACGCAGATTCCGATTAACTATGATTCGTGCTACCCGGATGTGGCCTCAGCTCAGGCGGCCGGAAGGACGGCTTGCGCGGCCCGATGCACCTGGAACACAGAGGTTGGTTTCAAGTCCATGCACCCCGGGGGTGCTCAGTTTGTGTTGGGGGATGGTTCCGTACGATTCATCTCCCAAACGATTGATCATTGGACGTACCAGTACATTGGTGATCGGCGAGATGGTCGGGCAGCCATGGTACCGTGAAATCGGTAACAAAAAGTTGCATAATTCCGGCACAATTGAGCACTGAATTAGGGAGCGAAAGACATGCAGGCAGCACGTAGTTGGAGCGTTTGGATCTCTTTAATAGGTTTAAGCCTACTGCTTGTGTTCCTAGCAGGTTGTGGCGGGGGCGGCGGTCGGAACACTGTGCGGGTCTCCGGCGAGGTAACCCTCGACGGAAGTCCCCTTGACGGCGCCAGTGTGATGTTCACAGGGCCTGAAGGAGGTACGCCGGTAACCGCGGTGACCGATGCTAGCGGCAAATTTCAGATTGATGCGGTCCCCGGTTTGAACAAGGTGGCTGTGTCGAAGACAGAGTCCGCTGCGGGCGGATCGGGCGACGATTTATCACCCCCGGATTTGGGTGTCGAGGGAGCCCGGCCCCCTGCGGGACCTAAACAGTTGGTGCCTGTTAGATACGTGAATCCCACAACCTCCGGATTGACCGTGGAGGTCAAGCCCGGAATGGAGCCTGTGAAATTAGAACTCTCTTCGCGATAGAACACTGCTAAGGGTTTGAAATCGGGCCCTCGGCATTTCGGTCCGCCTTACCATAAGCGGTTAGCCGTAAGAAATTGGAGCGGCTCCTGCACAGGCACCCGACGCCGTCAACCGCTCAGTATTGTACACTTGCAAGTCCATCCCTGATCATCGCGCTTTGATGGTGGTATCGGGCTTCGGTCACGGTATAATGCCTTGTTCGGGGTGTTATGCTTTGATCCCGGTAGCAATCAGGGAAACAGGCGGCAGCAGATAGGTAAGGGAAGCACGCATTATCCGAGATATGGTCGTCGGGGGACGCCGGCTTACGCATGTTCCTCCGGGAAGCGGAACGTTCGGTTGGCGGGATTCAACGCTTGATTTGCGGGATATAAAGAACCCCACAGCTTGGTTTCAACCCGCCCGCCCGGATGATTGAAGCAAGATCCTCTTGGCGAGCGGAAAAACCCGATAAACAAGATCAGTGGTGCCGGGGCGCAAAACACGTGCCGTGTAAGCTCGTTCTGCGATGGAGACTTGCCCAATTGGATCTCTGGCGGAAAGCGAAACGCACGTGATCTCCAAAGCTAGAGCTTGACGGCGGACGGAAAGACAGCTATAGCTTTATTTGGAGTGAACTCACCGGCACTGGGGAATAGTGTAACGGCAGCACAACTGACTCTGGATCAGTTAGTCTAGGTTCGAATCCTAGTTCCCCAGCTTTCTAAAACCTCCAATTCTTGTCTAAATAGTAAGCAATTTGCCGATTTCACCCCATTTTTGCTTAAGATAGGTAGGCTGAGCTTCTGAAGACTTGCCAGGGCAGGAGATCGTTTGCAATGCTTCTTTTCAAAAAGAGGTTCTTGTCGGCCATCCGCTCCGGCCAGAAAAGGCAAACGATTCGAATCTGGAAATTCCGTCGAATGCGGCCGGGGCAGAGAAGCTACATCCCGGGGGTGGGTTACATCCGGGTCCTTAAGGTCGAGGCTATTGAACTGGATCAACTGACGGACGAAGACGCCTTGGCGGACGGATTTCCTTCGGCCGACGCGCTGTGCCGGGAGCTTCACGAACTTTATCCCGATGGATCGACCTCAGGCAGAAAAGCTTATCGCGTGACCTTCGAGCTGACCGATCCGCCCCCGAAGAGCGAGTCTCGGCAGCCTTCGTAGTACCGGCTTTTTCCCTCCTAGATGATATTTTTCCGTTTTCTTTGCGCTTAAGGCTCGCGGGTCGCCGGCACGTCCTCACCCTTTCGCTGGCTCCTTACAGCAACAGCAGGCGGACGGCTTTTCATCTCAAAGACCCTTATCGCGATTCCAACGATTCTTATCGCAGTTCCAAGCGACGATTTCTATTCCAAGCGGATCTCCGGCACCACATTTTCGGCTTTTGGCTCCACCCGAAATCTTAATTCAGAGGTGTCTGGACTACTGTATTTGCCCCCTAGTAAGTCGCGTCCCTCTTTATCGGCGGCGAAAGGGTGCGGAGGCGGTTGCCGCCATTCCACGGTAATGATGTATTCGCCCGCCGGCGCCCCGTCGTTTCGCTCGTAAGTGGTCAACTGATACTCGCCTTGCTCGTCGACATAGCCCAAAGGCCGCAGGGATTTGCCCGTTTGCCCCACGGGATGGAACACCACACGCGCCCCTTTTGCCGGCTGATTCTGTCGATCGACCACCCTTCCCCGAACGGGATAGACCACCTCTCGGTCGGAGCCTCTACAGGCCAGTATTCCCGTGGAAACCAAGAGAAGAATAATCCCCCAAACAACCGCAACCCTGGGTTCACCGCGAATTGGTCGAGAAGTGACAAGGTCCTTTTTCTCGGGACACCATGGCCTTTGATCCATGACACAAGGCTTCTCCCTAGGCACCGATTCGCTCCAAACAAACGGTATCATGAAGTGGCTGAGAGGCAATCGCAGCGACTGGAAAGCCTCTTTTTCGCTGCCTTCCTCGGCAGGAAAACTCAGCCCGACCTTTTGCGGCAGCTTCACCATGCGGCAACAAGCCACGAAGTTACCAGGGAGTGCTTTGAGCAAAACGGCAGCCGCTGCTCAATCCTGGACTATCGAGTCGGCTCCCGGTGTTTGCCGGCTAAATTGATGTTTCCTCGGTCGGTTTTCAAGATCCCAGGTCAACTCAGAATATAAACACTTTAGTCCCGGATCAACTGAATTCGTTTTTCCAGCAAGACCAACCCTACGGGATTGTCGTACCGATCTCGCCGCCGGCGCGGGTGACAAGCGCAACCAAGACCCGAATGTCAACGGTCACAGTGATCAAACGTACAGATCCATCGGCGAGCACAACATTCGCCCCCGAGCTGTGAAAACTGTAAAGGCCAAAATCATTGGAGCAATTGACACCGCACGGTCCCGGCGAAATGGTTCCGTCGAAACTCGATCCGAAAAGTGCCGAGGCCGCACTAGTCGGATCACCCCAACCCCCTTGCCCTCCATAAAATCCAGATAAAGTCCCCACCACGTTGCCCGCTTGCCATAACTGATTTTTCCCCGCGATTTCCGCCAGAAGGATCGTATTTGATGTTCCATCTTGTATTGCGCTGAACGGGGTGGGACGGTCCGGCTCGAGTGCCCCGGAACGCTGGGCATCGCTATAGTTGAGGTTTAAGTACGTATTCAAACTCCGGCTGATCGATGCCAGGGGCGTATAATCCGACGCGGCTGCCTGCCAGGTCAAGACCGGATATCCCGGATAATTAAAGGTGTATGTATACGGCTCACGATATGGCGCGGAGGGACATTCACCCACGCGCAATCGGGTCTTCACCACCCTTTGATTATCGATCCCCACAGAGGGGTTTGAATAGTAAAACGGGACCGACCAATTGTATTGGTCATACAGGGGTTTTTGCTCCAGATAAGGGAGAACGAAAATTCCCCAACCCACGGTCTTAGTCGGATCGGAGATATACCCGGGCGGCAGGGCCTTGTACACGTTCTCGTAGTTGTGATACGCTAAGCAGAGTTGCTTGAGCTTATTGGAACATTCGGCGCGGCGGGCCGCTTCTCGGGCAGCTTGCACGGCCGGTAGGAGAAGGCCAATGAGAATCCCAATGATGGCAATCACAACAAGAAGTTCAACCAACGTGAAGCCAGGCAGCCGGGACCGCGATCGAATTCTCATTGAGCCTCGTCTCCTACTTTTACTTTCCTTGATCTGCCCTCGTCGCTGAGCCGATGTGTAAAGCCCCCTTTAAACATCACCCAGAAAACTTCTAACAACGTCGAACCAGGCTCCTCCTATTAACGTTTGGTCCTGATCTTCCCAAGCTGAGGTACACACTCCCTTCGAGCTCCCTAGGTCGGAGCGAAAAAACTTCACCAAAAAGAATTTTTTAACTCAATGTAAAACAAGTTTTAATATAACCACCTTCCCTCACCTACGCCAGCACCCGAGCCATTCCATCCGAGCGCGGCCGACAACGAAGCCAAGTGCTTCATTGCGACCATTTGTATCGACTCGGCACCGGAAAAACAACTTGCCCGAGGGGCAATTCCGCGGCTAAGCCCCTTGCGGATGGCAAGTATTTGGTTATTCTAAAAGCGGCATGAGCATGTGCAGCAGCCTTAGGATGGCGGAGTTTCCATCTCGCCAACACAATGGGCGAGCCGTGCGCGATAGCGTATTTAGAACGGGTGCATTTCTGAAAGGATGGCCGCCGCTGTGTCTGACCCGCTTGTGAGAACAAGACCGGGTGGGGCCTTTTCCGCCCGCGCTCCAGTCGGTGTTGCTCGCTGCGTGTCGCTGGCTTCTTGAGAATGTCGTGGAAATTCTATGCAGGGTTTTTTACCCGAATATGAGATTAACCCTGCGACATGGTTTTACCTGTCGTCGCTTCTTATTATCGGGATCTTTTTCAAGTTTTACCGCTTGTTGAGCCCGCGGAATTTCGATCTGTTGGCGCTGATTTTGTTCGGGCCTGCACTCCTGTGGATCTCCCGCGGTTATTCCACCGGCTATACCTGGCTTTTCATACTCGGGAGTGTTTTCACCCTTCGGATGCTGATCGATCCACTCATGGTCCGCCGCCCGCTGTTGGAACCGAATTTAAACGTCAGCGGGCTGACATTCACTACGATTGCCCTCCTTGGGTTCGTGATCGGGGGCCTGCTGACCGGCCGTTTATCCCCCATGGCGCAAATTGGTGTGCCTGAAGGCCCCTTGAATACTCGAACTTCCAGGCCACTCCTTTATGAGCTGGGTTTCCTCGGAGTAAGCCAAGCAACCTTTACCGCCGAGGAGTCGGACGTCGCCAGCGGAGAAGATCTCCGCGGGGAGGCTTTGTCGGGCAGACGGCCCGAACAATCTTCGCATCACGCCGCTGCAGCGAACCTCGTTCGTGGGCTTGTCATTCTTACCCATTTGGCGACTGTGGTAGGTCTGGTACTCGTGGGGCAATGGCATTTCGAGAATATCCACACCGGTATGGGGGTGGCTTCGCTCTACTTGATGCTCCCTTACACGACCCAGATGACCGCCCGCTTGGACCACTTCCTGCCGGGGATGCTTTTGGTCTGGGCAATCGCGGTCTATCGGCAACCGCTTTTGGCCGGCATTTTCGTGGGTTCCGCCGGCCTTTTCATCGGGTATCCGTTATTTCTCATCCCCCTTTGGGCAAGCTATTATTGGCGGCGGGGTTTGGTCCGGTTCCTCGTTGGTTTAGCTCTGGCATGGCTAGTGATTTGGCTCGTGATTACCTTGGGAACCTGGGTAGCTTCGTTAGCTGGGGTGACTGAGCCCGGCTCAGCCAGTGCCAACTGGAGGGCCGCCCTTTCCTGGATGATGTGGAAACTGC
The DNA here is from genome assembly GCA_937128505.1 of uncultured Thermogutta sp. Taxonomy (GTDB): domain Bacteria; phylum Planctomycetota; class Planctomycetia; order Pirellulales; family Thermoguttaceae; genus DTLM01. The sequence goes on along the minus strand of CAKZMM010000130.1, from coordinate 49,400 downwards.
CGCAGGCCGATGGATTCTGGGCAAACCGCGTCCAAGCGGTGCGTTTACCGGTGGTGGCCACGTACGTAGCCGTGGCCGCCGGTTTCGCCCTTTGGCCACCACAAAAACACTTAGGTAGCCTTCTGAGTTGCTCGGCTGCTTTGATGCTAGGCTGCCAATTTTGGCATCCGTATCAAGGGGGGCTTTACCTGGGCTGGTATTTGCCGCTTTTGATTTTGGCCATATTCCGGCCGAACCTGGATGATCGAATCGCAGTAACGGTCGTCTCCGAGGCGTGGATTCCGTGGCGAACTCGGATTTGGCTGATCACCTGGTTGGAGGATTGGGGCTTGTGGCCTCTAGGCCGTTGGCTCCCCGGACCCTGGACAAGGCACAAATAGCATAAAAATTGGCAATTTGAGAAAGACAATCGGCGAATTCACAAAAAGGATCAAAAAAAACTTAGAAACTACACAAGCTGTATCTTGGAGATGCTAAGGGCCGTTTAAGGTCGAGCACATAACACGCACCAAGGGTAGCAAGTGTGCTTGAAATCTACCGCGGCCTGTCGTATGTTTTTTACAAGATCAGCGAGCTTTTACGAGATGACGGCTTTTTTAGGAAGATTCGTTATTTAGGAAGATTCCTTACGATTGACGATCTAGCTAACATAGATTTCGGCGGTCGGAAATCCGCAAAAATCCGAGCCTTCTTCCTGACAGAAATTTGTTCCAGAAAGCGGACGCTGAGAAAAAAACAGCATTACCCGGACACCGGTGCTTCGGTGAATCCGCGTAACCTTGGGCCTGCCCATTTGGGCCGAAATTGAGACAACCAAAATTGGTTTAATTGCGAACTGAATGCAAAAAATGGATTTAGGTCTGAATTGGAAAAGAGAGGTATTAGGCGAGAGCTTTTGGGTCTCATGATTTTTCGGGTCTCATGATTTTTACGGACAATTGAACAAATTCGGATAACTGAACAAATTGGCATGTTTGAACAAATTATAATAAATTCTAATAATTCAACAAATTAGTCGAATAAATTGGGATAACTCAAAAGATACGGATAATCGGACGAATTCGGATAATTGACCAAATAATTAGAGAAGATCGGGCGATTAGCTCAGTTGGCTAGAGCACCAGCTCGACAAGCTGGGGGTCACAGGTTCAAGTCCTGTATCGCCCATTAAAGCGATGGGCTGAGCGTACTCAGTATAAAGCAAACGGAAACTGACCACCGAATCAGTGAATCGTTGGATTACAAGAATCGTTGGATCACAAACGACAGCGGCCGTTGGAGCTTGCTCCAACGGCCGCATTTTTTAATTTCCTATCTCTCCCGCTATAGCTTCTTTTACTCCTCCCCAAAATGCGCTTTACTTCTCAATTCTTGCTTGACTTACCCTCAAGGCGAAAAGGGACGAACCTCCCTCGGACGGACTCGAGGCTCCTTCTCATCTGCGGCGGTCCGGAATACCCGTCAGCCCGCTGTAATCCGTGCGATCGAGCGGATGCCACAACGGCAACCCTTTGCGGACCCGCTCGGCAAGCACCTCCAGTTTTCGGCGAGAGCCAGCCGGAGCATCTGTGGGAACGAATTCCTCGGTTTCTACCGGCGTGAAATCTTCGTCATGTCCACATTCCTGAATTGCTTGAAAGACGTTTCGGTTGTTCATCGCTCTAAAAACTACCTCACCCTTACCTAAACCTAACCTACACTAACCCAACCTCACACCCCGGTCACAAAACCTACGCACGGACCGAAGGCTAACCTTAAACAAAGGCAACCCGCCATTGGGCAAAAAACCTAAACGGGCACCAATAAAATCGGACCGGCCATGCTCGCAATGGCACCGTCCGGTCCGACGCGTTTCTCGCGATGGCTCTTCAATAAGATTAGATGGGGTAGCACCGACTACCTTTTAATTATGCCAATCTCACGCTGCCAGTCAACCCCCTAGAAGCGAAAAAAAGATATATTTATCCGGTACGCCCCACTTTTCTGTTGTTCCCCGTTGCCAGAAGCATTCACTCACGAAGCAAACACGCCTGCACCTTTGTTTACTATAGTTTTTCGATAAGGATACGAATATTTCACTTGGCCATCTATTCCACTTGGCCATCGCGGCTGACGGCTTCCTGAAGGCTTTCGCTCGTCACGGAAAGCATAGACGTTAGGCACCTCCCTTACCGCGCGATCACTAGCCGCGACTCACAAGGCGCAGCACTCCCGTGGTCGTGCCCAGTTGTATTTTGGCCAAATCATCCAGCCAACTGAGAATCAAAACACTCCGATTCACATTCCGCTCCAAATGGTCCAAAGCTAACACGGTCCGCTCCGCCGCAGCCAAAAGGCGATCTTCCGCATGCCATGCTTTTAATGATTTTTTCAAAACATCGGGATCGTACGGCAGATTTTGCACATCCTCGATTCCCCATTTCCAACCCAAAGTGCGCCAGAAAAAATCTGCGGCAAAAAGCAGGGCATACCTCAACCGGTTTCGAGCCCGAACCGACTGACCGCGTTTACTGCCGTCGGCATCCGCATCGCTGTCGTCTTTCTTTCTATCCGGGGTTACAAAATCCGATATTAGCTCACCCAAGGGCACAATCGGCAGCGGATACCTCGACAAATGCTCGCATAACTCGGTGCGAGATTCCCAGATCCGCGGCTCCAAGAGTTCCATGGCTACCTGCATACTGCCGCCGGAGTACAAAGCCACTCGCTCAGCTTCGGCCCGGCTTGCGAGTTGAAGGGTCTCCGAAAGTAGCCTCACAATCAGCCGTCTTGAGAGCGGTCGGAAGCGGACCACTTGGCACCGGGAGCGTATGGTGGGCAGTTGCTTCGCCAAAGACGTCGCCAATAAGACGATGATTGCCCCCGGCGGCGGCTCTTCGAGTGTTTTCAATAACGCATTGGCCCCTTCCGGATTCAAATAATCGGCATCGTCAATAATTAAAAATCGCCGGTCTGCCAACTGTGGAGTCAACGCCAGCCGACGACAAACGCCCTCTTGCCCCCGCTCTTGCCGGCCACCAATGAGAAGCTCAAGGGGAAGTTCGGCTCGATCCTCGGGCTTAGCCACCAAAAGAAGATCCGGATGCGCTTCGGAACCAATCAGCCGGCAGCTGCGACAATGACCGCACGGGTCGAGTAACTGCGGCGACCTTTCGCGGCAAAACAAGCTTTTTGCCAGCAGGAGGGCAAACCGCCGCTTTCCTACGCCCGCCGGCCCAGTGAACATATATACATGTGCCAACCGGTCGCGGGCGATGGCTCGGCGAAATTGCTCCACAATATGGTCATGCTCCTCGAGTCCATGCCATGCCATCGGCTCAAGCTGCCTCTGTGCTCATCCCGACACTGTGCTTATCTCGCCACAACGTGTTATGCGGCGCCGAAAAACAGATAATCACCTCGATCCATGGTCGCACCGTTGTGCCGGGCATCGATTTGTGCCGTCCACCGACACATTGCCCCAAGGTTGCAAGACGCTCTTCCGCTCAATACCCTTTGCCGCTAACGCCTTCAGCCATACAAAAGCCGCCACAACGAAAGAGATCTACCCCCTTCCATCCGTTCTGCTAGCCGGGAAGCCCTTTACTGAACCCCTCCGGGTAGAGAACCGGCGCCGCCACTGTCGGCCGCATGGAGCCGCCAATCGATCAAGTGCAGCTCAACCCGCCCTGTTCCCCCAAACCGGTTCAGGACCGGCTGAAAAGCCATATCCAGCAACATCTCCGGAGCAAGGCTTGCCGCCCAATGCCCCCGTTGAAACGCCACGGCACGCAGACCGATGTCCCCTTGTACCACTCGGAGGACGAGATGTTGTCCCTGCGCCCCGCAGGATTGCGGTGGATATGCTAACCTGACGCCCTGCGCACACAAAACCGGGCGCGGATTCCCATGACCAAAAGGCCCTAACCGTTCCAATTGTTCCACGACTTGTTCTGTGAGTAATCCGAACGGAACCTCGGCATCGATCCAAAGCACGTTCGGCTCCGCCGTTCGGGGGTACATGTTCTCGGCCACTTCCACGAATTGTCGGCGGAATTCGGGAATTTGCTCCACAGGAAGCGTAAGGCCTGCGGCCCCGGCATGTCCCCCAAAACTCGTCAAAAGATGGGCACAGGCTTGCAACGCCTCGAAAAGGTTGAACCCGGGAACGCCGCGAGCCGATCCCACGCCGCGTCGGCCATTGTTTTCCCCGGAAGAGATCAGGACAACCGGCCGCGCCAAACGCTCTGCCAGCTTTCCGGCTACGATCCCAATGACCCCTGGATGCCACCGGGCATCATCGAGCACCAAAGCCGCCGGATCGGCCTCGGAGTGAACAAGCATCCACCGCTCCATGGCTGCCTCGAGAATCCCCGATTCCAAGCTTCGGCGTTCCTCGTTGAGTTGGTTTAGTTCGCTGGCCAATCGCTCGGCAAGGTCCTCTTGATCGGTCAAAAGCAATTCAACAGCGAGATCCGCTCGGCTAAGCCGACCCGCGGCATTGAGCCGTGGAGCAATCTGATACGCTATCTTCTCCGCATCCAATAAGTCCTCTGTTTTCAGCCGCGCGACTTGCGCTAGTTTCCTCAGCCCCAGCGGCATGGTGTGTATCAAGGCCGCTAAACCTTGCCGTACCAAAATGCGGTTCTCATCTAGCAGCGGGACCACGTCCGCAATCGTGCCCAGGGCCGCCAAGCCGGTCGCCTGAAGTAAAAAAGATCGCATGGCCTCCCCCACCCGCGATCCACCGCTTGCACGCCGGCACAAAGCCCAGGCCAATTTAAAGGCGACCGCCGCCCCGCTCAGAAAAGGAAAGGGATTGGAGCCGACCGGTAACCGAGGATGCACAATCGCCGAAGCCGGCGGAAGCACCGGTCCAGGCGTATGGTGATCGGTGATCAGAACCTCCATCCCCAGTGCCCGAGCGGCCGCCACTTCCTCGGGACTTGCCACCCCGCAATCCACGGTTACCAAAACCCGCGTGCCTGAGTCGGCCAAATATTCGATCGCGGAGCGATTGAGGCCGTAGCCTTCATCCAATCGACTCGGGATATACGAAATCACCCGCCCACCGAGCAAGCGTATACAACCGCAGAGAATTGCGGTGCCGGTGATCCCGTCAACGTCATAATCACCGTAAATCGCGATGCCATCTCCGCGGCAAATCGTCTCCCACAGTAATTCGACCGCCCGATCGCACCCAGGCAAGTAACTCGGATCGTGGAGATCCGTCAACTTACCTTCCAAAAAACGCCGTGCCGCCTCCAAATTCCCAATACCCCGGGCCACAAGCACTTGAGCAGTGATCGGAGAGAGCCCCCCCTGGAGAAGACGATTGACCTCACTGAGATCACATGGGCGGACTTTCCAAATAGACTGCATGACTAAGGAAGACCCTCGCTCCCCCATGCCGCTTTTCGGCCGAAGTTTCGCGGATTTACCCGGCCTCTCACCTCGGCCCAAACAGCTCCCAGCACCGTACTATTGTCTTACACGCCGTGGCCCGAGTCTTAACCAACGCACATCTCTCCAAGCGGCAAACCGGGTTTTGCATCAAAAACCCACACTCGACTTGCTCTATTTCTTCTTTTCAACATGCCAAGTGTGGCGCCGCAACCGCGGGCAAAATTTCCGAAGTCGGAGTTTTTCGCCGCCGGGCTTACGACGGATGGCGTAGTTGTAGTCACCAGTTTCTTCGCAGACCAAAAAAACAGTCTCTGCCTTCTTCTTTTTCCCTTTGCCTTTGCCTTTTGCCATAGAGGTCCTCGTTTGCTCAACCTGATCGACAAATGGGGCTGAATCGTAGATTCACAATCAATAGCAATCTACTAACTCAACTATTTAATTGGGTAGAAGACTAATCTAGAAGACTAATAGAGTCTAACCCTTTAATAGATTTGTGAATTTCCCAAGGCAGCAAAATTACCAAACTCCTTCAGCTTCTTGCCTGCATCGGCTGGTCGCATGAATCTTTCATGGTCGCCCGAGGGATATTTTTCTTAAAATTACTTTTTAAAAGCCGCCAGCCCTGTCACTCCACACACTCTTAACGAAGGTAGGTCAGTTGGTCACGAACCATACGCACGACGATTTCGTACTTGCCTACGTGTGCAATCGTTTTGGGTCTTTGCTCCCCGGTTTGCGTTGCGGAGCCCCTGATTAAAAAAGTTGTGTTGCTCCTGATTATAGGAATTCTCACTCGCGCCAAAAAGGGCCGAAGCAGCTTCCTCGGGCACCCCCGTTAACGATTGGCGATAAACTGTCTGCCGGAAAAAGAAAGCTATCGGCAATAAGGGAAACCTTGAAGCCAACGTCGAAGTGCCGATGATGATTGGCCCATCAAGGACCTCTTTTTGTTATCTTCAAGCAAAAAGTCGTAGTTCGAAAGCTCATTGTTCTCTGGAGGCATGACTTCTTAAAACAACAAAATATTGCAAGGTCATTATTGAAAGGCACTTATGTCACAAATTAAGCGCTAATTATCTAGCAATTTAAAAAGATGTCGGTATCGGCAGCGATAAATCTCGAAAAAATAGGTTAGTTATGGGGATTGCCTTATCGGATTCGGACCCTTCATCGCTTCAGCTGATTGTAACCCCATGTTGTGGAATCCTTTAGGCGGCCGTAGACTCAAACCGTATATTGCTCGCAAATATGCTTAGTTTTAGAGCACAAATTCCTATCTACGGTTGAGTTCTCCGAAGAGGGATCGAAAAAGAGTTAGCGGTTGTCGCAACGGGCTAAAGAATTCCTCGCTTGTTGATGAGTTAACATCCGTTTTACTGATTGAAAACCAGGCTCATTCGAAAAAAAGTGTTATGATTAACTAACTGATCTTCACTGAACAAACCGTATTTTTCACAGGTCGTGAATGATAGCCGAAGAAGTTCCTCCTCAGTCCGAGCCGTCTTTCTCTTCTTTTAGGGAGCCAGAAAAAACTCGGCAACGGCGCGAGGTACGATATCGGGGCCGAGTCCAGGGAGTCGGGTTTCGCTATACCGTGATGAGTATTGCCCGGCGGTTTGCCGTTACAGGCTGGGTCAGAAATGAGCCCGACGGTACCGTGCGGCTGGTGGCGGAAGCGACTCCGGCGGAATTAGACCGCTTCCTAGCTGCAATCGCCCGTGCCATGGACCGATACATTCGTGGGATCGACATTCACGAAATGCCGGCAACCGATGAATTCTCGCGATTTGAGATTCGTTATTGACGGAAACGGTCGCTTATTCACCACCAAAAAGATGCACAATATCCGCCAAGAACCGATCGTTTTAGCCTTCATGAAAGAAAGAATGCGACCTCGGGAAAAGCATGTCGCATGAAATAACATGAAATATCAGGATTTGACCTCGGGAAATGCAGGTGGCACTAAATGCGGCAAATGCAGTGGGCACTAAATGCGGTTATGAACCGAAAGAGCCTCGAAATCTGCTTTGATACTGGGAAAATAGATGGCCGACTACAAGCTGGGTAATACTTCGGCAAAATCATCAAACCGGCAATGGCAGCACCGCATCGGCTTTCCGCCTCGACCTCCAGCACCAATCTTTAGCCGAGCACGAAAAGTGCTGTCATAAACTCGTTTCCGTTTCTTCCTAAAGCCAAACTTTCTTCGTAAGATCAATAAGGGTGCAAATTGGTGCACCCCCTTCGAGGGGAACTGAGAAGTAACCACCTCATTCCAATTTTTTTAAAAACACCCTTGTTTTTTTAAAAACACCCTTGTGAATGTGGTCAAGTTTGAGGAGTGTTTATGGCATCGGTGATCGCCCCTTCCCAACTGCTTGTTGCCGCGTTATTGACCTGGGTCCGTCCACTTTGGTTAGTCGTGGCAGGAACTTTAGCTCTTTTCGCGGTATTTTGGATCATTTGCTGGGTAATTCAGGCGGTAGCCCCGCGGATCTATGCCATCGCAAGGACGGCGGCTAAGGAATCGCTGGCTCAGCCGCTTTTTTACGTGCTTTTGGCGGTGGGTATTTCGGCCATCATTATTTTTCCCTTTATCCCGTATAACACCTTCGGCGAAGACCTAAAAATGCTCAAAGCCGAAGGTTTGACACTCCTCAAGGTGCTCGCGGTCATTCTCGCCGTTTGGACGGCAAGTGTGTCCATCTCCGAGGAAATCGAAGGACGTACGGCACTTACGCTCCTTTCCAAACCTATCGCTCGTTGGATGTTGGTGGTGGGGAAATTCCTTGGCGTCATCGGACCGGTCGTGCTCGTGTTTTTAATCCTCAGTCCGCTTTTCCTCGCCAGCGTCTCTTACAAGGTGGTTTACGATGCCCGGGAAACCGCCGCACCTGAGCCGAAATCGAGTGATTGCCAGCGTGAGATCGTGCAGACCGTACCGGGACTTGTCTTGGTTTTTTTAGAAGCCGTAATTCTCGCCTCGATTGCCGTCGCCATTTCCACCCGGTTACCGATGCTGCCTAACCTACTCATATGCGCAACGATTTATATTGTCGGACACATGGTGCCTCTGCTTTTGAACTCTGCGCTGGGACGCTTTGCAATCGTGGGTTTTGTCAGCAACCTGATCGCCGCCGTCTTACCTGTCCTTGGGCATCTGAGTGTGGAAACTGCCATTTCCACGGGCAGAGTGGTCCCCATGGAGTATTTGGGGGTAGCGGTCCTGTACACATCGCTCTATTGTTTAGTGGCTATGATCCTAGCGCTTCTGCTTTTCGAGGATCGCGACCTGGCTTAGGGACAAATCTGGTCGTGGCTCTTTTAGCATAATTGATGTTACCTGGCCCGCTTGGGCTAAAACGGGATTGGATGATTCACCTGGCCCAGGCAAACAAAGGAGGAGTTGCCGCCACGTCAACCAGGTGTTGTCGCCCCTGTTTCGCACGGAAGAGCTCAAAGATCAACGGCAGCATCTTCCGAGCGATTACAAAAGCATCTACGCTTATGGCCTGGGAAACATCTGCGCGAGGTGGAACCAGGAGGCGAAAAATTCTGCCTGCTTCAATGCAAGCAACTTTCTGCGCGCTTTTATCTTTTCTGCGCGCTTTTATCTCAGCGATTTTAAGACCTTTTGCTTAACCCGAGTTTCCCCTGCGAGTACTACTCCGGGGCCGCAAAATTGCAAGAGCTAATACCACGGGTAGCGCAATAAAAAACCACCGGGGTCGAAAGGCAAGCAGCAATACCAATACAGGCACCGTGCTCAGAAGCCACGCCGGTAATCTCGCCAATTGGGGGAAGGCCAGCCACAAGACCACCAAAAATGGGCCTAATCGCAAGGAGGCCGCCCGCAGCGATTGGCCGCCCGCCCACTCGCTGGGAAACACAGTAAGCCATCCCCCCACGGCTAAAAGGATAAGGGCTACGACGCCTATGGCATGTCGCTTTACCGTCACGGTCCGCCTCCCGCACCGCGCTCAGGAGCTTCTGCCGTCAACCCCGGCACGCTCGTGGGGACCGGCACTCGGTCGAGCACTACTGTTGCCTCCCAACGCTTTCCCGTTCGTTCGATGGTAAGGGTCACTTCCTGTCCCGCGTAACGTTGGGCCAAGAGCTGCCACAATTCCGAAAGTCGTTCCACCAACTTTCGGTCCACAGCCACGATGCGATCCCCGGCAAGTAAACCCGCCCGCGCAGCCGCGCTATTAGCGGCAACTGTGCCCACGATCGGCGGGGCTAGGATCGGATTCCCCTCACCAAACCCAATTCCCAGCGCCGCGGCAAACAAATCCTCCCCTTCACGCAGCCGTTCCACAGATTGCAACACTTGATCCCAAGGTACAGCGAACCCAATCCCCGAATCATACCACTCCACGCCCGCGAGGGGGTCACGCCCATCGGGCGAAAACGGCACGAGAACTCCGAGGATACGTCCCCACAAATCGATCAATGGCCCCCCGTAGTTGTGCGGGGATACCGCGGCATCCGTTTGAATTGCCTTGCCCCAAATCCTGTTTTTTGCACTGAGAATGCCCACTGCCGCATGCGGCCGCACATCGTCCCACGTCCAACCGACGGCAATGGTCCACATTCCCACCTGCACGTCGTCAGGCGGTACCCCCTCCGGCACCGAAAGCGGGCGATTTGACGGTACTTTTAGCAACGCAAGCATCCGATTGTAATCCCGGCCGACCAACTGCGCCGAGACCCGTTCGCCGGAAGCAAGCCGTACAAGAATCGATTGCGGGCGATTCAAAAAATGGAACACGCTGGCTACGATCAGCCCATCAGGTGAGACGACTACCCCCGTCCCCACCCCCCCTGCCAAAGCAGTTCGCGCACCGGCGCTTGCCCGGCCAACCGTTTCAATCCGCACCACCGAAGGTTGTATCCGCTGCAATGCCCCCAAGATAGCCGCCTGCTCAGCGGAAGCCAGATCGCCAACCCCTCGATACTCGCTTATTGCAGGGGATTGCCCGCTGGCGGACCCACCGAAAATGCCATCTGTCTCCTGCCCGGTAGAGGCCTCCTGTAATACGAAAGCGCATGCTTGCCTCGAAATAAAATCCGAAAGGCAAATATCTGTACAAATTTCTACTGGCCAGCTCGCCAGAAGCCACGCAATCAGGAGCACAAACCGCCTCCAGGCTTTAAGCAGGTTGATTCCGGACCACCACCCACCCAAGTCCTTGCCGCCCAAAACTTGGGAAGAGCGAGGATAGCCGCAAAAGCGATTGGTCGCTTGTCTTACAGCCCAGCAGTATAAGTGCAACGGATCCCCCCCGCTTGAATATGCTTCAATGGCTTAATGTTTCCCGCATCCTGCAACGTAACAAATGTTTCAGTTATGCCACCGCGTGAGCAAATCCATAAAAACCGCTGTGGGAAAACGAGGTTGAGGATCAAAAAAGCAACACGTTAAAAGCAACAGCTTTCCAGCAAACATTACGGCAAACGAATAAAAGTTTCATTCTTCATAGATCTATTAACCGGCGGACTTGGTCCCAAATTCATCGCTTGCACCGCGGCAAGCCCCGGGCGCACAAGGCGCGGCTTCATTGGGTTTCTGGCACCGAAGGGAAACCCGCAGTTCATCCCTTGCACGGAATTTCGAAGTTCATTCAATCTTCGCGATTCAGAATCCGAAGCGATCACTTGACATGGGATCCCGGTACCCTACAGGCTACTGACCATCGCAGGTTCAATCGTGATCTCCACCAATTCCCCTCCCCGATCCACACCCAAAACCACCGAAACCGTGGAGGGGCACTCGGTTAGGAATTCTCGCACTTCCCGCACCGATCGAACGACCCGACCATTGATCAGAACAATCAAATCGTCCGGCATCAATCCGGCCATTCGTGCAGGGCTATTCGCTGGTAAACGATCCACATAAGCGGGAGTTTCCGGCGCAATTTCCGGCACCAGGATTATTCCCAATTGCTCAAGGCTCCACGCGCGCGACGCAGTGGAGGGCTTTAGCCGGTCATCTGTCTCAACCGGTTTGCCCTTGCCCGCCAATACCTGTTGGACCCAAGGACGAAGTACCGTCGTAGGGATGGCGTAATTGATCCAGGCCCCGTTGAGGCGGTTTTGCAAAGGCTTTCCCAGCATACCGATCAGCCGACCAGAACTATCCACCAACGCACCCCCAGCTGCACCGGGATTGCCACTTACAAAATCGAGAATGTAAGCCCGGCCTCGGTACATCAAATCGAGGATCCCTCGTCCCCCCTCGATCTGGGTGACCGCGCTTACAAATCCCCGCTGGACACTCACCGGCTCGTTACCGACCGCTACCGCGAAGGCATTACTAAGCGCAAAGACCCGGGTCACCGGCAAAACCTCGTCACTTTCGCCAAGCTCAAACCATGCCGCTGTAGGCCGAGGCAGCTTGAGGATTGCTGCCTCAAAGGCGAGGTTGGCCGCAATCAATTCGGCTTGTTCGCGTCGTCCGTCTGCTAAGGTGACCGTGACGCTTTCGGACTGAAGGACGTGGCTCCACGCCGTCAAGACGTGCCCTTGCGAGGAAATCAGTATGCCCGTTTGATATGGCTCCAATCCCCGGTACCCACCCGCCCCTGTGATTTTGACCACCCGACTGAGCGCGGTGTCCAACACGCCTCCCAATGATTCCGAGGTTTGACCGGGGGTATCTCCCGTCTCGGAACGGATTCCGGGAATCGCCGCTATGCTCATGCCCACAAAAACGGCAATGATCGTCACTATCCGATGACTCAAGATTTCCACGAAACGCAATTTCCTCTCTCGCTCAAAGTTCAAAAGTTCCCGCCCCAACTCGCATCAAAGTTGCGATTCATGAAAGGCTCCGAACTCCCCTCAATGATACGGCAAGAGCCTACGGATTTGAGGGCGAACCTTCCACCACGCCTTCGAGCTTCAGCCTTTCGAAAATGAAATCTCCCCAACGCACTTCAATGACCGCAGGGAAGATGCCGTCACCAATTCGCTGCTCCCCTAAAAAGCGTACTTCCCATGGATCTTTCGCCGGATCAGCGCCTAGTTCCATACCGGCTAACATGTTCCCCTGAAAGATCCACCGGCACTCACCCGGACCGAAAACCGCCGCCAACACGTCCGCCGAAGGTCCCTCGCCCCATAAAGGTTCGACTCCCCAATAATAAAGCCCAGGAAATCGCTCCGGCGGATTCATCGCCAGTTGTCGCCATAAATACAGGCACAGCAACAAACCCGCCGGCTGAGGCGGCTGCCAGTGGAATGTCTCCGTCCTTGAGCTTTCCCAAATGTGCTCCAATTGCGGCAGTTTCAAACGGGCCGATCGATCATCCACGCGCATTTCAAAAGCAACTCCTCCCTCGGTTTGCCCCCGAAAATGCCACTCGGCAGCTTCACCCCAACTCCCCAGAGAATCTCGCCACGGCTGCCACACCCCCCGCTGATGCAACCGGTTGAAATAAAAATTCGCGAACCCTCTCTTCGCTTCGTAATAAGGACGCACTACCTTGGGAAGAGCCGCGGCCGCGTCGGTTCCTTGCGGCAATAAAGCCCCGGGAGCCGGCTCCTGCCGGTTATCCACCGACTTTCGTTCGCGAGTATTTCCTTCGGGGGCCTCGGGGGGATCCGCATTTTCGCTTTCCTGCACATTCGGTGCATCGACGCCTTGTGGACCCGGCTGCGGAATCGGCATCTCTGGCCGCGGAGGATCCATGAAGAACCGTTCGGTCTTCTCCAGCAGTTCCGCTTCCGAATGGAGCGGTTCGAGCCGCACCAGAATATCGAACCGCGTCCCCTGCCGCCGAAAGCTTAGCGGCACACGCCACCCCGCCGGATAAATCCCCAGGAGGTTCTTGAACTCATTCGGCGAACGAATCGGACGCCCCGCAAAGCTCACCAGCTCGTCATCCATCCGCAGCCCCCGCCGCCAGGCGTCGCAATGCTCCACGATATTGCTGACCACCACACGACCTTCCTGATCGAAATTCACTTGGGCACCCAAGGTCGCATGATCCACGATACGTCCGCCTTTCAAATGCCCCAGAAAGTTCTTCACCTGGTTGATCGATACGGCATAGCCCACCCCGACGTTTACCCGGCCTCGACGATCGAACGATGCCCGACCGTTGACGCCGATTAACCTTCCGCGACAATCGAACATCGGCCCGCCGGAATTGCCCGGGTTGATCGACGCATCCGTCTGTAAACAGTCCGTGTACTCTAAAATGGTTCCCGCAGGATGCTGATAGCGATGCGTGCCCGAGATAATTCCCCAGGTAACTGTCGGTTGCAAATCCATGGCCAACATGAACGGATTTCCCATGACGAAGACTTCATCACCCACCCGCACTTCGTCGCTATCCCCCAAAAGCGCATAAGGAAAATCCGTGCGGCCCAGCAGCTTAATCAGAGCGATGTCCCCGGTAGGATCCCAACCGACGGTTATGGCGTCGTAAAGCTTTCCGTCCGGCAGTCCACACTTCATGGCCAATCCGCAAGGTTTGGCGACATGGAAGTTGGTTAGCGCAAGCCCGTCCGGCGAAATGAGAACCCCAGAACCTCCCTCGCTTCCCGAATAAGAAAATATGGCTACGACACACCTCGTAAGCTTTTCGATGAGTTTGATCCGTGCCGCTTGTGCCGCCAAAAGCCGGGAATCTGGCGTGGGCAACAGCTCCGCCGCTGGGGAGCCATAGCCCCGCAAATTCGGATTTTCCTGGACTCCGGTTCCCTCCGCCGCACGCAAACCTGAGTTCAGGGCGATGTGTGACCACTCGGCCGAGGCCGACCGATGCATCTCCTCGCTTGCGTCCACGGTCCGCTCAAAACCGTACAAGATACCGAACAAGCAGAAAGCAAGAAAACAAAAAAAGGTTACGGCGACGATGAAAAAAGGCACCTGTCCCAGAAGGGTTCTCCGTACCCCAGTTTCAGCATCCAATCGCCGATGGCCGTGGGCTAGCTTCATCGAATTACCCGAGCCTCACAGAAGTTAATATGACCACCTAGGATTTGCGAGCCCGCAAAATCGACGAAGATTTCCAACCGGGACGCTCCCCCGAGTTGAAGATCCAGAAACTGTTCCGGCTCGCTTCCCGAGATCACCCCTTCCCAAAGGTTTCCATGCTCCGTCCGGATGGAGAGCTTCACCTGGCCCCCCGGCCGGCAGCGGTCGTCAATCCCCACCCACGCTTGGAATCGTTGCGCCCCTGCCGGCAACTGGTAAACCACCCGAGTTCGACTTCGCATGGCCACACCGTGCTTGTAGGTAGTCCCTCCCAGCTTCAGAGGCTCGCCGCCGAAACCGCGATCCACCTGGGGTCGATAAAACTCGGCCAAAATGCGATCCAACTCGCCCACACTGAGCCCCGGCGTCACCTCCAGAACCTCGGCCGGCAATTGACCCAAATAGACGACCCGCTCCGCAGCGAAGTCAATCTCAATCAGATCTTCCGGCGGTTGATCCACGACCAAACCATACGGCGTCTTCCACCGGAGTTTGCCCTGGTGCATCTCCAGGCTACTGGCCACCCATCGGCACCCAAATCGATCTACGATGCGACCTATTCCCCGCGATCCGCCCGCACCACTCGCACGATACAAAACCACCCCCACGATTTTTTCTCGCCCCAGCTCCAATCGCTCCCCCTCGATAGCAAAAAGGATCCCCCGGCTACTCACCCCCTCGACGACCCCCGGGTAATAGTCCAAGTTATCCCCCTGAGCCACCACCACACGATCCGCTTCGCTCACCTGCTCCAGGAGTGCTTGCCACTGCGCGGATTGCCGCGGTGAAAGCTCGCGGAACTGAATGGCGGCGATACTTGCCAACGGCACTTTCAGAAGATCCCAAGATCCCACAAGCCCCCGCAAAACGACTTCTTCTTTGGATCCGCCGGGGTCCAAAGCCCGGGCAACAATCCGAGAACCATCCGTAAGATTGATCCAAACCGCCCCTGCCGCCACCGGGGAAGTTGGACCCGATGCCAACGGGAAAAAGCGGATTCGGACCACCTCCTCAAGCGGGACGCGGCACTCTTCGGCCGACTCTGCACGCAAAACGATTGCATCCTCTTCTAGCCCCAACCACTGGCCTACGATACGGGAGCGGTTGACTCGCTCCACCTCAACCCCGGGCAGCGGCTGCGGCGGTTCCCCCGCCACAAGAAAGCTGACCCCGATCAAAAGCTCAAGCCATTGACCGAACACAGGAATCTCCACATCCGGTTAAACCGATACTTCACAGCTCATAAGCAATACAAAAGCGGGGGGCTAAAGCGTGCCCTGATATCGTGGTTCCTCTCGTACCTTAGTGATATAATATGTGGTCTCTGGCTATAAACCTTATCTTTCGCTTCCTCTTTATATCTTTGCTTCAACTTATATCTTTGCTTCAACGCGCGAGTCATTTTTGCTTGAACGCGCGAGGCTTTTATTCGCGAGTCGATTCACTTTCTTCGGCCAAGCGGCGAAAGTACTGCTCCACCACCTCTCGATAATGAGGCGGAAATTCGCGACCCAAACTCTGCAAGATCTCATCTCGCTCTTTCGGCGGTAAATCGCCCCAACCCCGGGAACTCCCCACGGGTCGCGCGGTGACTTCTCCGCGGCCTTTACCGCCCAAAGGAAGACTATCTGGGGCCGGGGATGATGATTGCGTGGCTCCTCCGGCAGAAGCACCCCGCAGCTTCTGAGCCCGTTTTTCCGCCTCTCTGATCAATTTATCGAGGGCCTCAAGGATTCGCTCTTCCCGTGCCAAAACCTCCTGATCGGCTTTTCCCAATTCCAGCCGTCGAGCCACATCCCCCATTTGCCGCGAAATATCGTTTAGACTCCCCGCCTCAAAACGCGCCCAATCCGCACAGATCATCTCCGCCAAAACGCGGTACCGAGCCGGTCCGTCCCGACTTTGTTTGAGCAACTCTTCCGCGGTTTTTCGGGCCAGATCCGCTTCCAAAAGTTGGTGATACACTATCGCTTGACAGAAAAGAAGCGTCTTGGGGGCGATCACTTCCTCGGGCCTTAAATCCTCAAGAATTGCCCGGGCTTCATCGTAAAGTCGCCCCTCGATAAGCCACCGACCATGGGCTAGGCGTAACTGACTGCAAACCAAGCGGGGCAACTCATCCTCATTTAACCAGGGAATCGTAGCAACCTGGCCCGGGGCCCACTTTCCGTTCCACAACCGCAGTAACGATTGACCCCGCGGATCCATCTCGCAAAACCGGCGGATAAACTCACTTAAGCGATCTTCTTCACTCTCGGCTGTAATAAGCCACACCCCTTGCGCGCTTTCGTCCGACAATGCTGGCACAGTTCGCGGGCTAGCGTCGAGCTCTTGATCCGTACTTTTGTTCTCCGAGTTCGCGGCGAAATACTCTCGCAAAGCAAGCTCTAATGAATTCAGCGACCCAGAGGAAGGTGCCGCACCTTGCCAGGCTATAAGACCCGCAAATGGTGCAGCCAAGATTAACCCGCCTATAAAATTCATGGCTGAATCCTCGCACCAAGCTCCCGCGC
Source organism: uncultured Thermogutta sp. (assembly GCA_937128505.1). Lineage (GTDB taxonomy): Bacteria > Planctomycetota > Planctomycetia > Pirellulales > Thermoguttaceae > DTLM01. The sequence goes on along the minus strand of CAKZMM010000130.1, from coordinate 32,516 downwards.
AATTCGATGGAGCCGCTCCTGCCGCTGGGCCAAATCTTGAAAAGCCTCCATCAAGCGCTCATCGATGCGGGGGGCCTCCCGAGCCCACTCTCCCAATTGCTGGGTCCGCTGGTAGATTCGGGCTTGAAGATTTCGGAGCATCCGAAGTTCCGCCAACAGATCAACCAACGGTTGTTCGCCGGCCATTCCCTCTCCCCCGGAGGATTGCTCCGCGCTCTCGAGAGCAAGTTGAGCTTCTTCCAAGGCCTGCAAGAGCTCCTTAAGCGCAGCAATGATGGCCTGCTGCGTAGCCTGATTGAGCGGCCCCAAGTTACCCTCCGCGAAGAGCTTTTCCACCCACCCGATATCGCTTACAAGCTGCTCCACGGCTTCGATCATGGAGGCCGCCGTCGCATCTTCCCGCAGCAGTGCCAAGGCCTGCGTGGCTTCCAGGCCGATCGACGATTGTTGGCGACCTAAACGGCTCAAAGCCAGCTCATCCTCTCGCGTGCGCTTTGTAGGCTCGATGCCCGCAAGCCGTACCGTTTCATTATACACCGCCTGCTGCATCCCCAGCATTCGACGAAATCGCGTTTCGAGATTTGCCAGCAGTCGCCCCAACTCTTCTTGCCGATATTGCCTTAAAATTCGCTCGAGTTCTGCCTTCGCTGCTTCCAGCTCGCGGATGGCTTCTTCCTGCTCGGCGATAGCTCCCTCGCGCTTGGCTTCAGCCAAGCGTTTTTCCGCCTCCAGCATCCGTTTTCGTGCCGCTTCGAGTCTCTGCCGCAGTTCGTCGCTTGGCGTCGAGCTTTCTAAAGCGGAGTTATCCGGGGATCCTAACGCCTCGCTTGAAGGCACTGAGCCTTCGCTTCCCGCGGGCAAACCGCCTGGAGATGAGCTGGGTTGATTCTCACCCGGAGAGCGCTGGCCGAAATCCTCCGGCAACGATTCAAGCGCCTGCTCGCCAGGTTGCCCCGGCACCGGGACTTCCGAGCCGCCCATCGGGTCGGTCGCTTTTCCCCCGGGTGATTCGGCAGAGGGGCTCCCTTCTTGCGTTCTACTGCGGCCGCCAAGTTGATCGATTAACCGCCCGGTGTCCTCAGCCAACTGGTGCTGTTGACGCTCCAAAGGAGCCGAAGCTTGCGCCGGAAGAGCGGTCCTCGCTTGGAGGTCCTTCTGCCGGCGGAGAAGCTCGCCCACTTCCCGGGCAATCGCCTCCAGACGCTGTTTTTCCGCGCGGAGCAAGCGCTCCCGATCCTCGGAAAGAAGCAAGTTCAAAAGAGCTCGCAACTCGTCGATGATGCGTTGCTGCTCCTCGGCGGCCGCTTGCAGGCGACCCGAGGAAAGCATTTCGGCAGCTTCCATGAGCCGGCCGGCCAAAGCCCGATCTTCCGCTTGCCGAACTGCTCGCCGAAACATCGCTGCCCGTCGCGGATCGGTGACCTCGCTCAGTTCCGACAGGCGAAGAAGCATCGCTTGAAATTGCTCGAACGATTCTGCCACCTGCCGTTGCCGTTGGGGGAGGACCTCCGGGGAGGAGCCTATCCGCTCAGAAGCCGCACCATCCGCCGCCCTTCGCCCAGCGGTTTCCGCCGCGTTCTGGTCGCCCCCCGTCTTTTCTTCGCCTTCTAGATCGGCCTGACCCGCGGAATCTTGCCCTGGACCCTCCGCCTGATAAAAAACTGCCGCCTGCACGTTCGAGCGATCGATAGCCGCCACCCCCACCAAAAGCAGGAAAATCCGTGCAAACCAAGTTAAGGGCCCCGGTACCCTCGCCATTGTTCAGTCTCTCCCCGGCAAGCCGTGCGGACGAAAAACACCTGCCTTGCCACACTCTTGTGCCATTTGTTACCCGCTTAGCCACCCTCCAAACCGCTTTGTGCATCTTTTGCTCGGATTCCTGAGAAGGAACATTTCACCCCAAAGATTGCAAATCATCGCGGTCTTTCCCCAAAAAGCTCGCGAAGCCGCTGTCGCTGTCTTTCCCGCGTCGCATCGAGCAATTGTTCCTGCGATTCTATCACGGCGCGAAGAACCTCGAGCACCCGTTTCAAATCTTCCAATTCCAACATGGCTTGCCGGGACTGAAGCAGTAGAGCAATAGCCTGCTGCTGCGCCTGCAAACCCTCCCGATGGGCCTCTCGAAGTCGCTGCCGGTCCTCGCTTAAGTTTTGGCTCAAGCCCTCCGCCGCTTGCTTCGCCTGAGGCAGTGCTTCGCTCAAAGCCCGTTCTAACGGCGGCCGGACCCGCGTTTGAAGCCGCTCAAGCCATGCGGAGGCTTCCAAACGATTGTTCACTATCTGTTCACATAGATGATCCACCGCGCCGACGATCGCTTGGGTCTCCTGAGCGGATTTTTCCAAATTTTGCAGCACGCGATCCTTAGTGCGTCGGATTGCCGACTGATCCATATCCGCTGGATTCCTCGGGGCAGTGGCACTCGTTTCGCCACCTGCCCCGTCGGATTGCTCGGTTTGCGAAGGAGGCGTCTCCACCCGCGAAATCTCCTCGCTCAAACCTGCCCAGAGATCGCGGGTTTGCTCCAATTCGCGAACGATTTGATCTAATTGCTGCCGCAGCAAAAGTTCTTGACGTTCCAACGCCAATCGCAATTGTTCAGGCGTGACAACCTCGAGAATCCACGGCGGTGTCGACCCCCGATTGATCTCCTCTCTCAGATCGCAAAAATCCGAGGCAAGCAGTTTCAAAGTCAACTTCTCTCCCGGAGTGGCGTCCAATTCCGCTACCTCGAAAGAACTTTCTAACTCATACCGTTCCAGGGGCTGGCTAAAGCCGGCAAGCTGTTTCCGCCGTTCAGGCCCGGCATCCTTCGCACTTTCCAACCACACCTCCCGAATGCCGTAATCATCCTCAACCTGGCCCACAAAACGGACTTTCGCTTGGGGGCTAATCACCGACCCGATCCCTCGAAGCTCCACGGCCAATTTCGGCGGTGCATCCGCCCGCGGGCTAATCACTAACCGTGCCGGCTCCGCGCCCTGGATCCTATGTACGTCCTGAATGGTCACGGCAAGTTCAACCGGCTCCTCAAGCACCCCTAAGTCGCATCGAAATTCGGTAAAGCCTGCCTCTTCGGCCCGAAGTTCCGCCGCATGTTCTAAATAACCCAAGATTTCGCAAAAGGAGTAAGCGACCGCGACCGGCCGCAGCGCTCCGCCGTCACTCGGCAAGGTGGAGAGCTGAATCACCGGGAATATCTCGGATTCGCCCCCCCGGTCAATCTCGCTTTCCACAGCAAGCGGATCTCCTCCGAGGACCTTCGACAACTGCTCCGCACGCTCGCCCGCTTTCGCAAGATGATGCCAATAAACAGCATCCCCCGGAGTTCGAACGAATTGATTTCGGTCAACCCTTTCAGCCGACCGCGTGTTTTGCATACCCGAGATCGAGCCCTCATTCGGCTTTCGCAAGTCCCCCAACCGCCGAGCAATTTCTGCCTGAAGATTGACGAGCTTTTGTGGCGACTCCCCTTGCAGATACCGCTCGAATACCGCTTCCTGCGACTTCTGAATCTCGATTACTTGCCGCCAGAATTCATCCGTGATTTCCAATCGCTCCTTGCCGCGATCAATCTCCACCCATACTAACTGCTTGTTGGCCCGAGCTATCAATACTAATTGAGAGCCCTGCGCCACTTCTACGGAACCCCGCAGCGGGAGTCGCTGGGGGCTCTTCCCGATATACCGTGGGAACATGCAATCCAACAATACTTCCGTCAAAAGCGGGCGATCGACCACCTCCACTTTCAGACCGCGTATCGTTCGATCGCCGCCGGTGATCTCCAACTCAACCGGATCCAAAAGCGGTCCCACGCTCCAATAAAATCTTTGAAATTGTGTGGTAGCCGAGGGGGCCAGTCCCTCGCGGATCATCATAGCCCGGCGAACCACCCCCGCAGGGCCCCAAAAACGAACGCGCACATTCCTCGGCACAAGTGGCATCGTGGTATCAACCGCCGCACGAATCTCCGCGGTTTCTCCCTTAGCCACGAGTGCTTTACCGCGGTAAAACCCTTGGAGCACAAGGCCGGTCTGCGTGGGCCACGGAATTTCCTTTAGCCCGAACCACCGTTTTGTCCAAATGGCGTAATCCGCAGGCCAAACCTGCGCAGCGGCTGCCCATGAGCCGATCGCCACCAACGCCAGCCCGCCAATCCGTGCAAGCGGAGCAAGCCGAAAGATTTTGCGCAAAGTCAACTCCGGCAAAAACTGGGTAGCCAGGTCGATGGTCCGCCGCAATAGCTGCTCATAATACACGCCTGTAGGACGCCCATTTTCGCCCGGTGTCGCACGATGTACGGCAAGCTCCACTGCCGTCAAAAGCGCCTCTTTGAGTTTCGGATAGCTCCGCTCAAAAACCAAGGCCATTTGCCGGTCCCAAAGTTGCCGAAAAACCAGCCGCAACGTCCATCGCCAAAGTGCCGCCACCCCCGCCGCGGCTGCCACCATGAGCAAAACTGCGCGTATTTCCCGCGAAAAATGAAACTGCCGATCCAGCAGAAGACTGATCCAGAAAAAGCCCCCCGCCAAAATACAAAAACCGAGAAGGCTCTGTCCGAGCAAATAAGCGCGAATGGTCCATCGCAAAAGCGAAAGCCGCCCCTTAATTGCTTTAAGTGCCGCGGTGTATTCCGGCGGTGCAGCTTCGGCGGAAGTCTTCATTGAGACGGTGATAGAATCCGGCATACTCCAAGTTGCCTTTGACGATGCATTCATCGGTTTGCCGCAGGACGGCGCCCCCTCAAGAATTCTAACCCAGTAGCGCTAAGCTAATTGCCAAAGCCGACGCAAGGTCCACTGCACCAGTAGCGGCATCGCCGCCATCCCGAAAAGCCACCAGGCCAGCGACAAATCGGTAAGCGCTCGCCATGGCCACCAGGCGGCTACCACCGCGATCCAACTAAACCACGTGCTTTGTCCGAATAGTAGCTCCAAACATCGTCGGAACGAAGGTTGGTACGCCGGGCCAACAATCGTCTCCACCCGACTCCCATCCGGCAAAAGCCGCGGCAAAAAGCCGGCGGAATTTTTATCATCAATCTCTGACCAGTCCCCGTAATATCGCCCCCCGGTGGCATCGCTCAAAGTGCGAAGAAGCTCCTCATTGCAAAGGAGTTGTTGATTCTCCAACTGAGGCAACTCAACATGAATTTCCCGGAGCAGCTTTTCGCCCGGCGCATCAGGCAGCTCCGACACTATTCGGTAGGTTCCCAGCTTCAAGACGGTAAACGTGCCGCGGAAGGCTCCCGCCCGGCCCGGCTCCGCCGCCATCCTCAGAGTGCGGAGTCTGCCATCTGGTTCCATCACCTCGATCGGATAGTCGCTGGCCGAGAAAGGACGCAATTGGCTATCGGCGATTTGGGCGTGAATGGTCACGGGATCACCCCAAAAGTACTTTTCGCGATCAACCAAAAGGAGTCCCCGGGGCGATTGCCGTGCCGCCCGCCCCTGCGACACATGGCGGATTAGTTGTAGGTAAAGCCGCTCGAAATATCCTTCCTTGACGCTGCGGAGCCGCCACAATTCGCCACTGCCAAGATAGAAAACACGCCCGGCACCGAAAAATTGTTCAGCCAATAAAATAAGGCGTTTATCGCCTTCAAAAGTCTGGGGATCTGTAAAATAAGCTAACGCCAAAGCCGCCGGTTTGAGCCCCCTTGCCGGAAAACAGCTATACACCCCGGGAAATGCCGACCAAGCCGCCTGACTGGCGGCGCCGCTGGGCTCAAGCCAAAGATAGGTAGCCGCTAAACCCTCTCGAGTAAACTCGATGGGCCACGGTTCCTCCGAATGATGCATCCGCGTGATCGTGAGCCCTTGCCGGTCCAAGAGTTCCACAGGGTAAAGTTCGCGGATTTTTGCGGTCACCGGTTCCCTCAACCAACCACGCACCGTATCCCCCGCACAAACCGGGCCGGCAACCACAATCAACCCGCCAGCTTGCTCGGCCACCCAGCTCTGCAGCGCCTCCAAAGCTCGGCTAGTCGATTCCGCCGAAAGACGTAGTCGCCCCCAATCCGGATCAATCCCAATGACACAATCGTACGCTGCCAACTCGCCGGGCGACTCCGGAAATTTTTCCAGCAAAGCATTCGCCTCCTGCGAGGTACCCGGTTGCGCCGATTGAAGCAAGATATCGCACCGTATTCGTGGCTCGCGGTAAAGCACGCCCCGTAAGAACTGATATTCCCGACTCGGCCCCCCCGCCAAAAGCAACACACGAGTTTCCCGCTCCAAAACTTCCAAGGACATTTCCGCCACATTATTACTCACATCTTGTTCCCGCGGCTGAGCCTGCAATCGAGCAACCACACGATACCGGCCCGGGGTGGAGACGTTGAATTCGAACGTGGCCGAAACCGGTCCCCCCTCGTTGGAAAACCCCACCTCTGTACGCTGAACCTGGAGCAGACCGCCGGGAAAACCTCCGGTCTCACGCGCAGTTTCACCCGACGAGCCTGCCGGCACGCTTGCGAAGTTATTCGCCGAGTTTTCGCCGGAGTCATTTGCCGGTGTATTCCCCGCGGTTTCCAAAGGGATATTAGCCGAATCATTTGCGGAAGCGTTCGCAGAAGTGCTCCCTGTGTTATCCGTAGGGTCTCTCCGAGAGGTATTTGAAGCATTATCGCCAAACTCACCTGCGGAAGAAGGAGCTGCGGGCAAATCAGCATTTAATCCATTTCTTGAGGGGGCCGTGGGGGTGTGTTGAGTCTCCGGGCTAGTCTCCGGCTTAAGCCCTACTTCAAGCAAACCCTTTGCTCCTCCCAACCCATTTCCTTGCACAAGCACGACCACCTGGAACGGGTCGGCGGGCTGCGCTTGGCGTGGCACTTGCAGCTCCGCTATGCGAGCATCCACCAGCGGGCCTTTCGGCCCGACGCCAATCGTATAAATGGGCGTGCGGGCCTCTCGGGCAGCTTGAATGGCAACTGCCACCGGCTGCCCGGCATTTTGCCCCCCGTCGCTGCAAACAATGACCCCGGCAACCGGATCCCCGGCCACTGCCCGTAATGTCTCAGTAATGGCCTCGGCCAACCGGGTCTCACGACCCATCGGTTGCAATTGCTCCCACCAACGCTCCGCTTCCCCAGGCGGCGATCCAAAACCGCGCACATCCTTGCCATTTCGCGCAGACTCTTCATCTCCTCCCGAGGCTTTTTCCTTCGCCGGATCTACAATTCTCCCAGAGCTGCCATTATCCGCAGCATCATCATACCCTAAAGAATATGCATTCCCCCCAGAGTCGCCAGAATTAAATTCGTGAGATCCCCGCCGGCTCACCATTCCCACCAACCGGGGACTCGATTCGCCAAATTGATAAATTAGCACCTCGTGAGTGCCGGATAGCTGCTCAACAAGTTGCGAGCCTTGAAGGTTCTGAATCACTGCCTCCAGGCGGGAAGGTACCCCGACGACACCAACTCGACCCCCTGTTTCACTCCCCGGCCCACTGCCCCGTATCGAACCTACTTCCACCGGAAGCGCCATACTGGCACTTGTGTCAACCAATAACAGAACTTTACTCGGCCGTACCTGCTCACGATGTATTCGCCACTGCGGCTGCAAAAGCCAGATGATTAAGGCTGCGATTGAAAGGCCTCGCAGCGTCCATAACAGAAGCATACGAAGGCTGCTTTGCTGTGCGGCCTCCCGCCGAGCGAAGCTGGCGGCCAAAGCAAGCACCCCCAAACCGAGGACCATTCCCGCGATGATCGTCCACGGTTCGTTTAGCCTTCCCCATTCGAAGACTTCGTGCACCACTGGTTTCGCAGCACTCCTTTTGACGAATGATTGGAAAAGCGTTTCCCTACCCGTCGGTGTCTTCGGAATCTTACACCCGCGATCACCTCCCGGCTCAAGTTACACTGGCGGAACACCTTCAGCGTGCATTTAAACGCGCGGTGCACTTCCAAGCGGAAGCGCAGCCGTCGGCTTCTCCACGTGTTTAGCCTCTTGCCGGCTGTATCTGTGGGCCGTCTTTTGCCGAGAGTGATAGCTCGCCCAATAAGCCAGCGATTGTTCCGCCATGAGCAGAACCAAGAGGGCCATCAAGAAGGGGCCTACCAAATCCGCACTCCCCTCCGGTTCTTCCAGCGTCCGAATCGCTCGTGCTGAAAGAATCTCACAATCTAAGCCGGCCAATTTTTCCGAAAGCTCCCGGGTACCAATCAGCCGCAAGTCCCCTTCTTGAGGATTGACATTGACCGCAAAAAGATGCTCCTGCGTTTCCCCCTGAATGTCGGTCAGCTCCAGCGTGCCAAATCCCGGCTCCATCGGTGGGGGCACCTTCACCTCGAGTGCCCCCCCATCACCTGCGGTAGCCTCAAGGGCACCGGCTACCGTGCCACCTTGGTCCGGAAGCCGGTAACGGAGCTGCGGCCGGTATCTGTCCCGCTCCAACCGCCACACAAACGGCTGACCCACGATGAGTTCAGGGATTTCCCTACTTTTCCGCGCTACCGCCGATACCAGCTCGAGCAAGGTGATTACGAAACTTGGGTTGCCTCGGGCCCAATTATTCCACACGGGAGCCGCCGTCGTGAGAAACGCAACCACCACTCCTTCGCCCCAGGGACGGTAAATTACCCACGGTGCCCCGTTCCGCAGCCGAGCAAGCACTTGGGCCCCTGATTCCTCAGGGCTCCAGCCCTCGGCTACTGTAAAGTAGCGATCCACATTCACCATGGCCAAAAAGCTGTTGCGTGCCCCCTGAAAGACGCGAAAGATCGGGTGATCCCCCACTTGCACATCGGGTAGATTGCTCAAGAAATCAGGGGGCAAATCGCGCGGTGTACCCAAAGGGGCGGGAAATAGCCCGCGACTATTCTCGTAAAGCGTCTCCGTGTAAAAGGGGGCGTTAACCTGCTCTCCCACAAAGTAGACCAGCCCTCCGCCGACTCCAACATAATCCTTCAAGGCCTGAACCGCCGAGGGCTCCAACCGCTCCACATCCAGCAAGAAGACTACCTCCGATTCCTCGAGCAACGCAGGCGCAAGCTCCCGCGAGGTCCTCAACCGCACGCGGATCCCCGTTTCCACCGTCCGCGTCGGACGCAAGGCCGCTTCAATATATCGAGCGTTCGGGGTCCCCGGCATATCCTCCACCAAAAGCACTCGCACTGCTTCCGCGACCCGAAGCACCACATAGCGCACGTTGTCGGCCGCAAGTCGATCCGGCGGCAATTGAACCACAAATCGATATTCCCCAGCCGAAGCCAGCCATAAATGACTGCGCTCTTGGGCAGATTCAAACGCTGCAATCCGAGGCAACAAAACGGCGGGCAAGGGCGTTTCGTTCGCAGCAATCGATACCGCCACCTTTTCCACCGGCTGCTGCGAGTAATTGACCACGCTCAATTCGACCGGAAGGGGAACCCCTGCTGCCTTTAAGCTGCCACCGGCCGTGACAGCCTGAATGGCCAAATTATCACCCTCATCTTCAGCGCAACGAATTAGCCGAATTTTTGCCCCAGCCCTTTGCAGCTGAGCCAGCCGAGATCGCAAGGGTTGGTGGTTCTCCCAATCTTTGAGCCGAAAATCCGAAAAAATGTAAATGAATGGCTGAATACTGTCGTTGCTTTCTACCCACTCCACGGCCCGTTCCACTGCCGGTAGTGGTCCTGCGTCTGAGTAAGAAACGGCAAGCCTCGACACTTGCTCCACATACTGGGCCAAAGATTCCCCGGAAATAGTCTGCCCGGTCCAATCAGGCCGAAAGCCATCCGTTTGGGCCGCCTTTGAGAAACGGATCAAAGCCACTCGCCGGGGGCTACCACGGCCGGAGACCCAGTGTAAAAAATCCACCATCGACTGTCGGGCCAACTCGAACGGAGATTGATCGGGAGCCAACTCCGACATCGAGAAGCTGTCATCCAGAAGAATCACATGGTCCCTGCTCGAGTCGGCCAACCACGGAGCCCAACCGGCTTGAATCAACGGCTGAGCCAAAAGCAGCACGATCAAGGCAATCGCCGTCACCCGGGCCAAAAGCAAGAACCATTCGCGCAGGCGGATCCGGACCTTATACCGACGATGACTCTCTAACAAAAACTCCATGGCAGCCCAAGGAACCCGGCGGTATCGCAGACGGTTGATCAGATGGATCAATACCGGCAGAAGGGCAATGGGCAATGCCCAGAGGATCTCAGGCCGAGTAAAGCTAATCATTCCTCACCATTCGAGGACCGCACCTTGCCATTCCCGCAATCGGAAACGACTCCAGGGGACCGACTTTTTGACCGCAGGAAACTCCCAGTCCCGCTTTTCCCTTGCCGCCGCTTCAAGTCGGAGCCTCGGATTCTTAAACCGATCCTAATCTCAGTCAGTAGGCTTCCTTCAATGAAAAACCCAAGACGGCTTAACCAAAAAATTTACGGCGTAAGCCGAGAAAATTCACCGTTGTTGATACCGTGATTAATATTCGCCAGAAGCCGCCAATTTACCCAGGGTACTTTAGATTTCAGCTAAGTTACGAACCAATTTGGTAAACAATGTAAAATAATCTGCTAAGTGTGCTGGTGAATTACTTTGGTAAAAATGAGAACTTATCTGGTAGGTGAACTCCAACAAACGAATCGCGGAACAAAGTTGTGGGCAAGCGACCGCCATCCATTGCCGAAAACACCGGTGACCGATTGTGCGCCCCGTTTCTGAGCAGGTTTCTTGTGCCGATTTCAGCAAATTCCACGTTTCTCGTCCCGATTTCAGCAAATCTCACAATTGATTGCAAACATTATCATATAACATGTGATAAGAATTATCGGATCACCTGCGATGAAGGGCCCTACGTCGCTTCAGCAAATTCGAATGTTTGGCACGGGGCCAGGTCAACGCAACCAAAAAATAAGCTTAAAGCCCTCTTTCAACTTTTGATAATCACCATTGAGACGGTGATATTGATGATGCATCTTGCCCACACTTCCCAAGAATTGCAAAAGTTTACGCATAAAAACAAAAATTTCTCTCGAAGCCGTTTAAGTTTGTTAATCCGCAGAGTTTGATCACTGACCCCCACAAGACTTTCCCGGTTACATTGTTACCATGATAAAAAATGGAAACTTTGTAAGATTGCGGAGATAATGTAGATAAAAAATAGATAAAAACGCTTGCTTTTTGCTTATGCTATGCCAAAGACGTGCGGTCCCCGAGTTGAACCGATGCCAACCTTCACTCTCAAGCATACACGCCGGCCTAGCTTCGGAGAAGGAAAAGGCTATTGAAAGGCTTGCTGAGGAAGACTCCGCCGGCCCTCGGGTGGCAACCACTTGCCCCGGAACGTAGTTCGTAATGCCGCTCTTTGCTCGATTCAAGGACCCTACCGCTCCGGCGCGCTCAAGCAATGGTTCGGGAATTCGTTTGTTACCGAGCTTGCTCAATTTTTCCGGGTTGAAAACGCCTTATTTGTTTAAGACGCATGTCTATCACCCCAACCGAACTAAGTCGCCTGCTGAAAGATGAGGCTTATTCCGCCGGCTTTGAGCTTGTCGGAATTTGTCGAGCGGCCCCATCCCCACATTGGGATTTTTTGGTGGAGTGGGTCGCGGCGGGATATGTTGGAGATATGGACTACATTGCCCGGCGACTTCCGGCCTATCGAGATCCGCGGTCCGTACTTCCTTCGGCGCAAAGCTTGGTGGTTGTTGGCTCGGTATACCGTGTAGCAAACGCGGAGGAAGGCCCGCCGGCTTACGGCCGCATTTCTTGCTACGCCTGGGGCCAGGACTATCATCGAACGGTCCGAAGGACGCTGGAGGGTGTGGCGGAAAAACTGCGACAATATCGGCCCAGTGTGGAGACGCGTATCGTGGTGGATACCGCCCCCATACTAGAACGCTCGTATGCCCAAATGGCAGGGCTTGGCTGGATTGGGAAAAACACGCTTCTTATTAATCCCCGCTTGGGCAGCTACACATTCCTCGGAATTCTGCTTACTAGCGAGGCCCTTGAGCCCGATCCGCCTTTCGTGCGGAATCACTGCGGCAAATGTCGGGCTTGCCTGGAAGTTTGTCCGACCCAGGCCTTTGTCGCACCTGGGGTCCTTGACGCCCGAAAATGCTTGAGCTTTTGGACTATCGAGACCAAGCAATTGCCCCCGGCGGGGATGCGAGCGGCGCAGGGGGATTGGCTTTTTGGTTGCGATCTATGTCAGGTTGTCTGCCCGTGGAACCACCGTGCTCCTCTGAGTAGCCGACCGGAATATCAACCCGTTTTTGGCCCGCATTTATCGGCCATTGATCTGCTATTGATGACCGATGAGGAGTTCCGCGCCCGGTTCCGGCATAGCCCATTGAAACGTGCAGGACGTGCAGGGCTGGCCCGAAGCGCCGCCATTGTCTTGGGGAATACTCTTCGCCGGTTGCTCGAGCAGAATTCCGGCAATTCGGGGGCCAAGGCGGAAGCAAGCGCAAACACACAATTCGTCCCCACCGCTTCGGCCGCTGCTGGGCCGGGCAAAAAGGGGGATTGGATAAGCTGCTCGGTAGGTTTGCCCTCAGAAAGCGAGGTTGATCGAGGCCTCGAAGAGCGAATTCGCAATGCATTACAGGGCGGTTTGCTCGATCCTGAACCGGTTGTTCGCGCGGCGTGTGCCTGGGCGTTGGCCGCCGATGGGAGTCCATTAACCCGGGCAAAACTCGCCGAGCGGCTTCGCGTCGAAACCGACTCAATGGTTCAGGCGGAATTGATCGCCGCTTTTGAGCCGCATCAGCCCGGGGATTGCCAAGAAGCTCAAATTACTCTTTTTCAAGAAGAAGTGCCGAGGGTCCTGAAAGAAAAAGAACTTGGCCCACCCGCGAAAACGGTGTGAAAAACCCCTCTGCGCCCCTAGGGGGCTGCTTTGCTCAACTCGTTGCGTGTTCCTCGTTAAGAAACCCCCTCTGCGCCGCCGGGGGAGAAAGGTTAAATCGTTTTGCTCCAAGAATCATGAGGACCCCCCCTCTACACCCCCAGCGGGGAAACGCACTCAGTAAATCTCTTTGCTGCCTCGCCGATAACCCCTCTACGCGACCAGGGTACAGACCAGCTCTTTCTGCCGGAAAGTTCAAAATCGACTCCGCTCCGCTCTCCCCGCGAGCTTTATGGACGACGGATCGCCCGAGAAAGCACGAGGCATTTTTCCCCATCAATTGAGGGCCCAAGAGGGCCCAAAAACCAATCGGAATACTTCCTCTCACGGCAAAACCGGGCAAAGGTCGAACCATTGGCGGCCTTGGGCTTTCATCCATTGGGCGCAGATCGGCGGCCCCCATTCGCCGGCTTCGTAAAGGGCCAGCGGTGGTTCCCCCGCTTCCCAAGCTTGGGCAATCGGATCGATGATTCCCCAGGCAAGCTCCACCTCATCGGCCCGGGCAAACAAGCTGGCGTCGCCGTGCATTACATCGAGAAGCAATCGTTGGTAGGAATCGGGAATCTCGCCCGCGAATTTGTCGCGGAAGCGGAAATTCAGATCCGTAAGCCGCAATTGCATCCCCGCATCAGGTACTTTGGTGTGGAAATGGAGTTGAATGCCTTCGGCGGGTTGGATCTGAATCACCAGGCGGTTAGCTTCCTGCACACTGCGTGGGCCACTGTGGAAGACCATGTGCGGCGGCTCTCGGAATTGAATGACGATCTGCGTGGTCAGACACGACATTGCTTTTCCTGAGCGGAGATAGAATGGAACTCCTTTCCACCGCCAGTTTTCCACGTGCAAGCGAACAGCCGCGAAGGTTGCCGTCGTGCTCCCGGGACTCACATGCGGCTCGTCCCGATATTTGCGGTATTGGCCGCGAATGGTGGCCTGGGCAACTTCTTCCGGCGTCATGGGCGGGATGGCTCGGAGGACCTTTACCTTCTCATCACGGATGAAGTCGGCCTCGAATCGCGCCGGAGCCTCCATGGCGGTCAGGGTCAACAGTTGCAGGAGATGATTCTGGAACATATCCCGCAGGACACCGGCCGATTCGTAGTAAGCCCCACGGCTTCCCACGGTAACCGCTTCGGCCGCCGTGATTTGAACATGGTCGATATAGTTGCGGTTCCAAATGGGTTCAAAAATGGTGTTGGCGAACCGCAACACCAACAAATTTTGAACCGTCTCCTTACCGAGATAATGATCGATGCGATAAACCTGATGTTCCGCGAAAACACGGTGCACCGATTGATTGAGACGCCTCGCACTGGCCAAGTCGATCCCGAAAGGCTTCTCGATCACGACCCGCCGCAGGGCTACCTCCTCTTTAGCCATGCCGAAAGAGCCCAAGTGCGTGATGGCCGATTCATAGAACTCAGGCGCCGTGGCTAGATAATAGATCCGCGGTGTGGGCTCGCCTCCCTCCAACTGGGATAAACGCTCCTCGAGGGCCGGGAACGAATCCGCCTGCGTAATATCTCCCGGCTGATAGAAAAGCCAAGGGGCGAATTGATCCCACGCGGCCTGGGTGAACTTGCTGCCCAGAAACTGCTGCGTTGTCTCCGACAGGTAATGCCGCCAAGACTCATCGCTATATTGAGTACGCGAGAAACCCACCACCCGCGTCTGCGGGGGGAGACGGCCCTTTCGGGCCAATTCGTACAAAGCGGGGATCAGTTTCCGGCGGGTCAAATCCCCGCTAGCACCAAAGATGACAATGGTTTGGGCCATCGATTCAACCTTCCCCACCGCTGGGAAAAACGACTCTGCGGCGGACTAGCAATCCGGTCGCGAAATTTTTCGGACGCGACCAGAGATGAATTTTTCAGCTCGCGGTATTACTTTTAACTTTCAAATAACTTTCAAATCGCTTTCTAACCTGCTTATAGGCTCAAAGCCTGAGCCTTGCTTCTAGACCACGGAACCTCGGTCGATAAATCCGCGGTTAAAGCTTTGGCCGAATAGTTCTTGCGGCCGACATCGTTTCCACGGATCATGCTCGTTTTGCCCCTCAGTGGCGAATGCCGATTCACTTGTCCGGCCTTCCTCGCGTCTGGTTTAAGTGCTCTTACTGTCAGCCGGAGCGCCCCATAACTCAAGACCCTAGGGACCGACAATCCTGCTATCTATACCCCCGCCGGTCTTGCGATTACTCGGCTACTATCTGGCTACGATCGTAGTTGACTGCAATGATGTCTTTAGTTGGCTGCAATTATACCTCTGCAATCATGGTGCTCTGCCTTCATTATGCTTTGCATCTCCGCAAAGCGGGGGAATATCTGCCACTTTGCAAGATGGCTTTTTGCGTCGTACCCTTTCCCAACAAGGCGGAGCACGGTGCATTCCCCGAGCAATCGCCGCGAACCTCTGACAGCTGTAAAACCGCCAGCACTACTGGGCGGAATACGCACCGTGATGGCTGCAAAAAAAGGCCGACACGGATGAAAGGCACGCGTTTACGCTCTAGCCTTCCCTTTCCTGGTTGAGATTCCTAATTGAGATTTACGGCACAAAGGTACCGCGCAAAGGATCTACCGACCTTAGCGGTGCGGCAATCGCTTTTTCCAATCAACGAGATCCTTGTTTCCAAAGGAATGGGCGTCATCAGCCGGCGGGCACACGGCGTTGCCGGAGCCAATCGGTGTGGAAGGGACCCTCGCCAGGTTTGTCGATACGCCGGTACTCGTGAGCACCGAAATAATCGCGCTGGGCCTGAATCAGATTAGCCGGGAGCCGCTCGGAACGATATCCATCGTAGTACGCTAGCGCCGCCAAGAAGGCCGGAACGGGAATTCCCAAATCTACAGCCGTCTTCACCACGTGCCGCCAGGCGGGCTGCGCCTTCTGAACAGCCTCCCGGAAATAGGGAGCCAGCAAAAGGTTTTCCAGATTCGGATCGGCATCGAAGGCCTCCTTGATCCGTTCCAAGAAGACCGCCCGAATGATACATCCCCCACGCCACAGGAGGCTAATGGCCCCGTAATCCAGTGGCCATTGGTACTCGGCAGCCGCTGCCCGCAGTTGCACGAATCCCTGGGCGTAACTACAGATTTTGGAGGCATAAAGGGCTTGTCGCACCTGCTCGATGAATTGCTGGCGGTCGCCGGTGTAGCGTCCCGAAGGCCCTCCAAGGATGCGACTGGCACGCAGACGCGCCTCTTTCATGGCGGATAGCGCCCGGGCATATACGGCTTCGGTCACCAGGGTGCTCGGCATGCCCAAGTCCAAAGCGTGCTGACTCATCCATTTGCCGGTGCCCTTGGCCCCGGCTGCATCGAGGATGAGGTCCACTAAATCGGCCCCCGTTTCAGGATCTTTGACGCTGAAAATGTCGCGGGTTATTTCGATGAGGTAACTATTCAGCTCGCCTTGGTACCACTGGGCAAATACGTCGTAAAGTTCGGAATTCTTGAGGCCCAAGGCGTTCTTGAGCATCCAGTAGGCCTCGGCGATGAGTTGCATGTCGCCGTACTCGATGCCGTTATGCACCATTTTTACGTAGTGACCCGCTCCTCTCGGCCCTACCCAGTCGCAGCAGGGAATGTTTCCTTCCGGACCTACCTTCGCTGCGATTGCTTGAAAAATGGGCTTGACGATCGGCCACGCGGCGGGACTTCCCCCGGGCATCATGCTAGGGCCATGCCGCGCTCCTTCTTCGCCGCCGGAGACCCCCGTTCCCACGTATAACAGCCCCAGGGATTCCACATGCCGCGTACGTCGTTCGGTATCCTTAAAGTGGGTATTCCCCCCATCGATAATCACATCGCCCGGCTCCAGCAATCGGCACAGTTGATCGATCACCGCATCCGTCGGCGATAGCTCCGGATAAAGCTTCGGCTCGGGAGCCGGGACGGCATCGCCGGCCTTGATCATCAACATCACTTTCCGGGGTCGCGACAAATGGGCAACCAATTCCTCCAGGGAGTGGCAACCGACGATTCGCCGCCCTTGAACCTCCGGAGATCGAACGAATTCATCCACCTTGCTCGTCGTGCGGTTGTAAACCGCCACGCTGAAACCGTGGTCCTCCATATTGAGGACCAAATTCTGACCCATGACGGCCAAGCCCATCAAACCGATATCGCACTTTTCTGCCATGATGTTCGAGTCCTCCATTGGGAAAGCTGTGTTCGCCATTCAAGCACAATTTGCTTTCAGAGTGCGAATCTGCAACCTCGCACGTATCTGGTAATCAAACGGCTGTTTCAATCGTCCCCATCACACATCGATCCAAAGTTTTTGTACCCGGCTGGGACAAACCGCCCCTTGACAGGGAGACCGCCCCACCCGTTTTCGCCTTTTTTGTGTCCCCCGAATTCTTGTGCTCCCCGAATACTGATGTTCCCCGTTATTACCCCGCAAAACGGATTCGACTTCCTTCCGATCCCCACCCCTTTCGTGATCCAGACGTGATGCGGAGACAGAGCCTGAAAATGTGGTCATGAAACCTGAAAATATCGATCGTTTGATCGGTGATTTCGCCCCACACCGCATCGATGCCGTCGACGCCGCATCACAGCCGTCGATTCTGCATTCGTCAATCCGTAAGGACTGGCCAAGGGGGCTTTTCCGGCAGATACCGCTGAAATTCGGCTACCAATTGCTCCTCGTATGCGCCGGCAAAAGTCCCCGAAAGAAAACGATCGATTCCCTCCTCGAAAAACCGCTGCCAACTCGCCTCTTCATGACCGGGATTAATCGGAAAGAAAAGGGCACCATTGGCTTTCGCCGCCTGATAGTCGCCCGGGGCGTCGCCAATCATTAACACGTGCTGCGGCGGATACGGATGCCCACCCCCTTTGGCCGCATGTCCTAAGCATTGCTTCTTCGTGCCGATATCTTGCCCGCATATGGCGGCGACATATTTTTTCAGATCATGCTCTTCCCACTCTCGCTCCAAAGCCTCCTGAGGCGTGGCCGAGACCACCAGGATATCCGCATAATCCTTAAGCCGCTGCAAACTTTCGCGCACGAAGGGAAATGGTGGTACAGCGCGCACAATTCGCCGCACCGATTCGTTCACGCCCTCAGACCACTCCAGCGTTCGGCGGAGGTCCGGATCATTCGATTCGGCCACAACCTCTTTCAGCCGTTCGTTGCTTAACTTAGTTTCGTTGGCTACCCAGCGACGGAGGCTTTCCGGAATCTCGATACGAACCCCCCGGGCCCGGACTTCCGGCCGACGACGGAGCCACTCTAAGGTTTCGATCAGCGCGGGGAAGCGGTTCACGCCGCGACTTTTCGAATACAAATTGACAAACTCGGCTGCTTCCCGAGCATACTTGCTCACAGCCTGTAAGTTCCAATAGTTGATCGTATTGGGGATGAAGCACTCCTTGTGCTTCAATTCCATCGTGTCGAATGCGCAGCCGTCGGAGTCAATTCCCACCAGAAAATCGTGCTTGCGAACCAATTCGAACATGGCAACCAAAGTCCCTTCTCCATCCTCTCTGAAATCTAGTGCTTTGGTCCCGCAACGCTTCGAGCCTTCAAGATGCGAGCCTTTAAGAGTTGTGAAACTTTGAAGAATCTTGCGAGAGCAAGGCCGTGCAACCCAAATCGCACAAGCTTTTGCCCAATTTCAACAAATCTCTCAGAACGCAGCCACTCAAGATTCGTAACGCAGGCATTTGAGATTCATAATGCAGCCATCTAAGATTCATCAGGAATCACTCGCAAAGTATTCAGCAAACACCGCGGCCTTCGCCTTTAAGCCCATGGGTCAAAAACCTCGGCTGTGTAACGAAACAAACGGCCTAAACCTCCTTTTCCAGCCTCAACCATCGCTGAGAAAAATCCTCCTAAGATCGAAGAAACATCGTCCCGCTAATCTTAGAGGCTTGCTCCCAACGAAGGCAAACCTCTCGCCGGCTCATCCACAATGCGTCCCCGTGCCGACCCGGCTACTTCCGGTCGGCTTGTGGGACATAAGCCGGCAGTTTCTTTTCGGCAAAAATCGGTTGCAATCGGGCCAAACGATGTCTTCCACCCACCAAGGGAAGATGGATCATCTCCTCCCCCACCAAGGGCATGGCATATCGAATGAAGTCGTCCGTGACATCGGTACCGCTCGGAGCGATCCACGCCCGCGGAAATTTCCTTTCGCTATTGGCCACCTCGACCAATGGCACCCTATCGTACCGGACGCGGTAAATGGGCCCTGGCTCGCGAAGAATGGTCGCCATAAAGCCTCCCTGCTCCGTGGCTGCCAATTCCACCGCCTTTTGCCCAACTCGGTAGGCCTCGTCCAAATCCACCGCCGAAGCATACGCCATCGAGTGCCGCTGGTCGGTTCCCGGCACATTCCCGCGGGCGGCTCCTTTCACGGGAAGCCCTTTATCGTTGAGGTAGTTGACTACTACCTGAGCCACCGTCGCTTTGCTGGAGCCATAAGCTTGATGCCCAAAAGCATCGGTAATTTTCCCTAAATCTCCTACCTCGAAGCCTTCGCTGATGACCAACAAACACCGACCGCAGCGACGCAGTTGATCGTTCACTTGGTCCGCCAACTGCTCTAAGCTGACGGGTGCCTCCGCCAGGTAGATCTGCAAGGGGAACTGCCGCTCCGGATCCGCCAGCCGGGCAGCCGCCGGAATAAACCCGATCTTCCTTCCCATGGCCTGCATGACCAAGACGGGATCCGCAGGACAACTCCCTCGATTTTCCTCCTCCGCATACTGGACCATATGCATCCAATATCGAGCCACAGAACCGTAGCCCGGCGTGTGGTCGATCAGTTTGAACTCGCTATCACCCACGTCATTGTCGATGGTCTTTGGGACTCCGACGGCGATTAAATCTAGCCCTCGAGCCTCGGCCAGCTTGGCAATTTTGTGGGCCGTGTCCATCGAATCATTGCCGCCGATGTATAGGAAATACCCTACGTTATGAGCTTTGAAAACCTCGATGACCCGTTCGAAATCCTCTCGCTGGGATTCTTTAAGCTTATACCGGCATGTCCCGATCGACCCTGCCACTGGCGTATAGCGCAAAAGCGCGATTTCCTCCGCCGGCTGCGATGACAGATTAATCAGTTCCTCCTTGAGCACGCCTTCGATCCCGTGCCGGGCACCATAGACCGTCCCGATTTGCGAATACTCCCGTGCCGTCTCCACCACCGCTCTAAGACTATTGTTGATTACCGGCGTCGGTCCGCCGCTTTGAGCCACGACCAAATTCTTTGCCTTAGCCATGGTTTTTCCCGATCAAATCGTTGTAGGAATCCCGAGTGGTTGTTCTTTTTTCTTGGGTACTCCCTGAGCCTCGCCGCAAAACCCGCTTGTCCGCGTTACCAAATCTCCGCAACAATCAGGCGAGCGGATACACGCAAGACCTTTCGATCCCACTACTTACCCGCGGGGCGTCACTGCTGCCGAGCCCCGGAAACCCACGAAAGCGGTTCCTTGTCCCCTGGAAAGCCGATGACTATGAACAGCCCGCATTCTTGGGCAGCTTTGTAGGTTGGGCGGGGCCTCGCAGCATGAAAGCATTATTTTAAGGTGCTTATTTGCCGCTGCCAATCCGCCCAAAGTCGCGCCTTTTCGCCAGTTTTTGCTGACCTTTTTGCCCTTTGCTTTGCCCTTTGCGGTGAATGGTTCATCACACGTTCAACCCGGGGAAAACTTCGATTGACCGAAGCGAAGACTCCGGCAAATCATGCGGGATCCGAACTGCCGCCGTTCACCACCCCGTCCGTGTATATATCTCGCAAATACCCAAGATCGGATTCATCCAGCAAAAAGCGAAGAGAGCCGCTCAGCATGCCCGCCGCACGGCCTTTCAGGGCATAGCCAAGCCCGGGGCTACTTCGGGCAAAATCCGTACCCGACGGCCCGTGACGCGGATCCGGTTGGCTGCCAAAAGGCGTAACGCCTCCGGATACGCCTCGCATTCCTCGGCGAAGACCCGGGCAGCCAAGGTCTCGGGCGTATCATTCTCATACACCGGTACCGCGCGTTGCAAAATGATGGGGCCATGGTCGTACTCGTTATCAGCAAAATGAACTGTACAACCGCTCACTTTGGCCCCGAATTGCAAAACCGCCTCGTGTACCCGACGGCCGTAGTAACCATGACCGCAAAAAGCCGGGATCAAAGCCGGGTGGATGTTCAGGACTCGCAACTCAAATTCCTTTGGGATCACTAACCGTTTCAAAAAGCCCCCCATAAGGACGTAATCCACTTCCGATTTTCGACAATGATCGAAGATGACCTCGCTGAACTCCCGCTCAGACGGATAATCCTTAAAGGGGACTACGATCGCAGGAATCCCCGCCTCTTCAGCAAATCGAAGGCCACCGGCTTTGGCCGTGCTCGAAATCACAAGCACAATATCGATTGGCACCTGCTTGGCGTTCTTCTTATCGATAAGATTCTTGAGCGTCGTGCCGCCTCCGGAGATGAGCACCGCGACACGAAGCAACTTCTGTGACAGCGGAAGCATCACGTTACCGCTCTCCTTTCGCTCGCTCTTTGCCCGGATTGCCCCGTTGGACCGCTCGCCGAAGGGCCTGGAGACGACGATAACCAAAATCGCCCATCTGGGGCGGAGACATTAACCTTTTGAATCGGAGACACCCACTCGAAACGCCTTAAAAGCTTCAGAAAAAGCTTCAGAGTCGAAACCCCTTAACGCCAAGTGCTTACGCAGACCAGCTTCAGGCCTCGGTGGAGAACAAACTGCTCGTCTCTTTTCTAATCCATTTAGGGCCTCTCGTAGAGCACCTCCGTCCCCAAGACACGGATTTGGCCAAGCAATCGGGCAACAATTCCGCCAAAACGATACCCGTCTCATACCGGCTTGGCAAGTTCCTGGCCTCTGAATTCGATGCTTACGCAACCCGGCCGCAATCGTTCCGGTCGGTGATCAACCTGAAGCAAGGGTTCGGATCCCGCCGCACGCCGGCCGCAAATGCGGGGCCATTTCCCGAGTATTTGACCCCAATGGGTTCCCCCTTCACACCGCCAACAAAAGCCGGCATCAAGTGCTGCCAACAATCGCCGGCATCAATTACTACCAACAAAAGCCCGCATCAATTGCTACCGATACGACCGACAAGAGCCGGCATGAATTGCCCAAATGGGGAGCCGGTCCGCAAACACAAAAAGTCAACCATGATGCTCACATAACAGCAGAAATGCGGACAGGCTCGGCAAACGCAGGCTTTACCCCCGCAGCAAGCGACCGCTGCTGACAAGCAGTCCCCCGGCAACAAAAACCTGCGATTGCGGCTTGCGATGCGCCGATAAAAAGCGTAAACAGAACGATCAGTCGTCGCCCCCCAACGCACGCGGTCAAACCGCCCCTTAGGCAGCGGATCGTATGGAACGGCTCACCCGCCCTTGCTCCATGAAAGCTTCCAGAAATTTTAGCGTACGCTCTGTAGCCCCTTGCTGAGTTAAGACAAACCGCTTTGCTCGCTCCCCCATTTCCGCAGCCAGATCCGGGCGCTCCAAGCACCAACGGACAAAAAGGGTTAACTCCTCCCCGTTGTGAACGACTTTTGCAGCTTCCCGCTCTACCAAAGCGGATGCGATATCCCGAAAATTCCAGGTCTTGGGTCCAAAGCAGACAGCCGCCCCATAAGCCGCCGGCTCGATCATGTTTTGGCCACCGCGGTTCCCCAGGCTTCCCCCGACGAAAGCAATTTGCGCAACCCCCCACCAAGCGCGGAGCTCCCCAATGGTGTCGATCAGTAGGATGCGCGCCTCCGGATTGTGACCACGGCCGATGAGCTGGCTACGACGTTGCCAGTTTAGCGCCGATTCTTCCAACAGCCGCACCACGCTCTCGAACCGGTGCGGATGACGCGGCACCAAAATGAGCCGCAGCCGAGGAAACTCCTCTGACAAACTCCGGAACGTCTCGAGGGCCAGCGCCTCCTCGGGCTCCTGGGTGCTACCGGCTAAGAAAACTACATCTTCGTCGCCGATGTGTGCCAAACCTCGCAGATAGCACGTGGACGGATTGGAGCGATTCGTTTCCACCCCGTCATACTTCATCGATCCGGTAATCAAAATGCGCTTTCGGTCGGCGCCCAGCGATTGAAAGCGATCTGCATATACGGCGTTCTGAGCCGCGATACCATCCACATCTCTCAAGACGGAACGGATTAAACCTCCTAGCCGCTGATAACCTTGAAAGCTGCGATTACCCAATCGCCCGTTGATAATCACAACTTTAACGCCAAACTTACGCGCAAATCTGATAAGGTTCGGCCAAATCTCTAACTCCACTAAAACTAGGATATTTGGCCTGATACGCCGAATTGCCCTCTGAACGGCCCAACTAAAATCTAACGGGCAGTAAAACACGAGAATTTCGGGAAATTTGGTTCGGGCAACCGCCATCCCGGTGGCGGTCGTGGTCGATATAACGCACTCCCACTCTGGATGGCTGCGACAAAGCCGCTCAATCAGCGGTGCCAGCAGGTTTACTTCACCTACGCTGACGGCATGAAACCACACGCATGGCTGTCGCCCGAGCCGCTGGGGAACCAAACCCAAGAGTTTTTCCGCCCAACCTTCTCGATATTTGGCCCGGGCAATCGCCTGGTATAAAAGCCATGGCAACGCGACGACCAACCCCACCAAATACGCCAAGTTGAGGAACCACGCCATCATGAGCCGATACCTTCTCGAGCTTGAAAACTCCAACGCCTTCGCACCGGTTCCTTCTGAAAAATTTTGCGGCTTGCCGTGCAAGGGAGGGTAGGGGAGGAGCACCCCGGACCCTATCTAGAGCTAACGTTTTTTTGGCGAATTACACGGCACCGTTTCCCATTTCTTAAAACCCTGTTGCTTTATCACTCTTCCCACCTTACCGTCTTCGACGGAGCTTGGTGCCACCGGCGAAAGAGTGGTCAGCAAGACCGGTGAAAAAGTGACGTCGATACTGTTTCCTCCGTAACCTGTCCAAAGACGAACACCTCGATGACGCCATCGACAGGTGTCGCGGATTGATCTTTGAGCATCGTCGCCGCGCCATTGGGGGCGTTTGGCCCCCACGTGCCGTTGAACCGCTCGGCCGCAGAATCCCCTTTCACTTCTGATTCACCCGCAAGTGCCGGGGCCGCGATTGACACCAGGGTTCTCGCCGACCATGACTTCCGCTTTCCTGGCGGAATTTACCCAGCAACCTCAACATGGGAAAGCCCGATTTGGATACCGGAGCCATGCGCCGAACTACCGCGTCGTCGTCAAATTACGACTTTTGCCGGCAACGAGCGAGTCAGACTTAATCAGATTCAGACTTAATCAGATTACTAAGGCAGAGGGGCAGCCCACTAAAAAGGCAGAGGGGCGGCCCACTAAAGATAAGGGAATCCAAAGCCGAGGGAGCAAACCGCGCATTGCTTGGGCGTTTCAAACAGCCGGTTTGCCCGCGATGGCCCCCACCGTCGGCAGGACACAAGTCAGGGGGGATCGCCGCAAGCTTAAAAAGTATTCCCCGCCCAGGGAGTCGAGCCGATGGATCCGCCGCAATCGGCTGAGCAAGTTACCATCGGATGAGCAGCACGATTTTAGCGCTCTTATAGCTCTTAAATTTTAATACCTTCAAAAGTCGAGCTCGCTGGGCTAAATGGCGGGTGTTCGCAGCAGAGCCGGTCACGGCTTCGCGGCCCGCCATCCCCCGGTATCCACGGGCGACATGCGAGCACTTGCGGAAGTGCTAGCAACCGGATTGCCTACCGCCCATATCGCAAATGGAACCGACGGGGCGGCTGCTACCCGGGGCACTTCCGAGCCACTTGCTCCTCCCTGTGCCGGAGCCCAAGGGATGGGCTGGACACGAATCGGTGAACTATCCTGCTCTCGTCCGGCACCACCGGCATCATGCGAGGGCCAGTCTCGGGCCGTCTTAGCCGAAGGATCAATGATCTGAGGTCGTGCCGGAAACCCACCGTTTCGATCCCAGGAAGTTGGATTTCCCGAATTTCCGGGCGCCGGCACGATGGAATCCGTAGAGTCTGCGGGTTTCTGCACCCCGTATGGAGATGGGGTAGTTGCGGAGCCACCACTGCCCGAGGGAGCTTGCCGGAAGGTTTGCGGTTGTCCGGAGCCCGAATCGGTACTGGGGGTTGGCTGCACCGGTGTTGGCGCTAATGTGCTTGATGGAGCCGGGACACAACCCGGCGGGCAGCTCGAGGTCCCCCCCGAGATGATTGATCCGGAAATGGGGGCACAAGGATCAGGGCAAACCAAAGAGGTTTCGCTCACCACCGTCGGGACACTCGGCGTACATACCCAGCGGTAAGTGGTATAAGGTTCCCGGTGTAGCCACGGCAAAAGGCTCAGCCGGGTGTACGGTTCGTATCGGGTAGTCACTGCCCCCGTGCACGGGTCCACCGTGCTTACCGGTCGGTAGCTGGTCACGGGCATCCGACCGTACACCCAACGGTATCGGGTTTCCGGAGCATAATAGCAGGTTTGAACCACCGGGGCACAAGCCGTCGCAACCACTGGCGAATACGTCACCACCGGAGAGTAGGCTGTGACCACCACCGGCTGTGGCCTAAGCCAGTCGGGCACCAGTGAATCTAAAAGCCCCTGTCCCATCGCCTCCGTGAAGGTTCCCAAAACCACGACCACGATTAGGCCCAAAATCGCTTTCGCCGCCTTCATGAACCACATTTTTCGACTCCACCTGTTCGATCCGGCAACCCCATCATTAGGATCGCAAACTGCCCAATGGCACCGGCTTTACCCCCTGACCCAAATTCGTGGAAAACGCCAATCATTAATAAGGATTTGTTTCTCCCGCGCTTAGCCTAATCACTACTGAACACTAATTCTGCGCTATTTATCTACCCTGTTTGTTTAAGAACCTATCTACCTTGTTTGTTTAAGTACCGGATTGGTTTTCACGCCACAAAAAACGTTCAAACGAGGCCGCGACTCTCCCGTGTTCCGCTGCGTCCGCCACTCGGTGCTTCCGCACGAGAACCGGATGATTCACCCGTTAAATGTAGCTCAAAAACTTCACCTGTGCCAGCAAAGCAGCTAATTCACTTTAGAGAATTTCGCTGCAAATCCTCAAGAAATGCCCCGAAAAAGCCGGGAACCGACATGCTTAGGATTCTTACGAAAACTGCCCAAAGCAGCCAAGTTGTTAGGATCGTGCGAAGCATATCGATTACGCAGGCTTTGCGGGCCCGGTGGCGTGATTACAACTCCGCAACTCGTACAAATCGTAAAGCTCGAAGAAAAGTTCGCGGACGTTATCTCGCCAGTGCCAAAATCGGGATTCGACCTCGTTTAAGGAGATTTCCACTGGGGGTAAACCTGCAGTCCTCCGGACGGCATTGGCTTCCAAGACAAGACCGCGCACGATTTCCCGAACGGTCTCCCAGGCGGGAGAAATTTGAATGATCGAAGGCAGTCCCACGTCTTGGTGAGTGGTTACAAGAATCCCCAATCCGCGCCAAATCGCAAGCCTTATCAGCAGCCATTGCTGCCAGCGAGTAAAGAGCGGCAACCCATCGATCAAGACAATCCGCTCGCGGCCTATCGTCGCGAGTCGCCACATGCAGTTAAGGAAGGAATAGCCCGCCGATTTTACCTCCAGAAATTCTAAGCGTTGATCGCACCAAGGCTCGCTCCGGCGTAAGGTGGCTAGCAGCGTCGATTTGCCCGAGCCGTGCGCTCCCACGATTTGCCCCCGCCTCCCGTGGGCGAGAAATTTTTCCCAAAGGCGTTCGGCGGAGAAATCCTCGGGGAATCGAAAGGGGATTACCCCCGGTTTGATCCGATCGGCGGAAAACGGATTATATGGATACATAACACCTCGGGTAATCCGCGAAAATGCAGACAGTTCATTAAGCACATGAGGTGAGCCGATCCGCCGCAAAACTCTCGTGGCAATCCGCCCCGCGATAAGCTGAGAACATCCGCGCGGCTTGCCATGGATTAGTCGGCGGCACCTGTGTCCAACGCCTTTTGACAAAGTTCGCGATAGCGATTTTGCGCCGGTGTGCCGCTGGGCAAGGAAGCTCCGGCTTTCCAGGCACTTTGGGCCTCGGTGACCCGCCCCATAGCGGCAAGGGTTTTCCCCCGCCAATACTGGGCGCGCGCTTCCGGGGGACGGTTGGAGCGACCCACCCCCAGGTTTTGCGGGTAAGTTAAAGCCGCTTCAAAATCCGAAAGGGCTGCCGAATAGTCTCCCCGCTCGAACGCCTGGATGCCGCGTTCCACCCGTGCCTGGTGGAAAAGTCTCCAGGTTATATCCTGCCCTTCCCAATTGACAAAATACGGCGTGGCCTCCAAGAGCTGGATCACGTCGGTGTATTGCTTTTCGTCGTAATAAGCTTGTGCCAAGAGGATGATGACATCGGCCCGACGCATCCCCTCATAAGGCATTCGCTCCAAAACGGTGATGGCTTCGGGTCGCTTCCCGGCAGCAATTAGTATTTCGGCTAAATCCCGGTAAAGCGTCTGATCAGAGGGGCGTGCCTCGATCGCCCGTTCATAATATCGAACGGCTTGCTCCAATTCGCTTCGCTTCGCCGCGGCCAATCCGAGGTTTCTCCACGGCACACTCATCCGCGGGTCAAGACCGACCGCTCGCCGCCATGCTTCCTCGGCGGCTTCGACCTGACCTAAATTCGCCAAAAGGTTTCCTAATTGATAATGGGCATAGGCATCGTGGGGATTTCGCTCGATAACCCAACGAAGAACGGGCAGCTCCTCAGGTCTGGATGCGAAAACAAGATCCGACCGCCGCTCGCCGGCCTCTCGGAGCAAAGCGGGGACTCTGACCTCTCGGCCGGCCGCTGCCCAGAGGTACGCCAGCGAATACAGGCTGACTGGGTCTCTTTCCTCCGGGATGCAGGCGTCGTAACAGGCCGCCTGAACAACTCGTGCCGCCAATTCGTAGAGGCCTAGTTGAGCGGCCGTCAAGCCTGCCTCCTGCATATTGAAGTGATATTCACCGCACCAGCGGCGCACCTCCTTTGCCCAGGCCACTAAGGGGTCCTGGGTGTTAGTTTCCCCGACTTGTGAACCAGCCGGATCGGCAGCACGCTGTTGGGTACTCTGAGAACGAGCAAGTTCCAAAAGGGCTTGGGGGAGCAGGAGTGTCGGCCGTTGCGTGGCGAGTGCTTCTGCTCGCTTGGCGGCCAGCTCTTTTTGCCCAGCTGCCCAATGGGCTAATTGGAGGTGCATTTCCGCCTGGGCGTCATCAGGGTTCAGTCGCACGGCCCGGGTGAAAAGATCCACTGCCTGGCCGAAGCGGCGGGTCCGCATGCAGGCCCGGCCCGCCAAGTCGTAGCCCAAACTCCGCGTGCCAAAGCAACGTGCCGCCTCGAAGCCGCAGCGGAGTGCCTCGGCAAAATCTCCCAAATGGAGTCGACACACCCCGAGCCAATACCAGCTTAGCCCGTCGTCCCCATCTCGCAGGAGGGCTTTCTCCAGCCACTCCGCAGCGCTTGAGTACTGCGCGGCCTCCATGTCCAGCACTGCCAGCGCCCGGAGTGCTGCTGTATATCCTGGGTCGCGCGCAAGTGCCAATTCGTAATAGCGGCGGGCTTGAAGACGATTGGTATCCCGATCCAATCGGCGGCCTTTGAGAAAGAGTTCCTCGGCCGATTTTTCTTCGTCCGGTTTTTCGGCGAATATAGCCGGGTCTGGCGGATCTACATGGGGGATTTTCAGGGGCGTCGTGTACTCTAAGAGTTTCCGCCCCTCAGCAGTCGATAAAGCGATCCGGGCGGGTTTATCGCCGAGACCGTCAATCCGCAGGACCTGGGTTTGCTCCGGCCGCAAATCCACGGTTACGTCGGCGTGCACCGTGCCATCTTCGGCCCGAATCTGGCACCGCGCCTGCGGATAGACCGCCGTAGCCAGAAGCCGCACTTCCAACCGGCCGTCTCGGCGGTAAGTTTGCGCCACAGCTTCGCGCGTGGCAAATTCGAATCCATCGCCCAAACCATGCACCGGGTACCACCACTCCCGCCACGAAATCTGCTGCCGGGGAAGAAGCATCCCATAGTCCGACTGGGTGGGAAGCGGACCGCTCTGCACCTCAATATAAGGGCCGTCTTCATCGGTAAGATTTTGCTGGGCCACCAGTCCGAACTCCCACGTGCCCCAAGTCCAGGCTTTTTTGCCCGGCAGCTCGTGATGGTTTGCGACTTGAACGATTCCCCGGTCTGCCTCCACGTCATAAGCCCCGAAAAAGTCGAACGTGCAGCGGTAGGCGAATACCGAGGCCCAGGTTTCGTGATTCTTCAGCCACGAAAGATCGCGGCCCTCGTGCACGGGCCATCGGAAAAATTCTCGCCCACTGTGGTCCATTCCCAAGCTCATCGGGTAGATGAAGCGGGTCCCGGGCCGGTTGGGAAAAGCCGTGCAATTCCAAAAGTAATACGGGTGGACTCCATCGGTCGGATTTTCCAGGCGGATATGCTCTTCCAGGAAATATCGCCCCGGCCTGAGGATCAAGCGAACTGTCCAGCGGGTGCGGAAGATCTTTTCCTGATTGCTGATCTCCAAATAACCGGCCCCATCCGGCAAAGTACCGTGTCGCACATCAACCGGTGAAAGGCAGGTGACCGTGTGCCCTTGCGGCCCGGCGTTCCATTCCACGCCACCGCTGATCCATGCTCCCCGCATGGCAATCATTCCCGGCTTGATGACCCGGTTGAGATGAAACATCTCCGCCTTGCTTGCCTTGTCGAAAACCGAATGCAATCGGCCGCCCAAGGCCGGCAAGCACATCACCCGCAGATACTCGTTTTCCAGGAAAACCGCCCGATATTCCCAGTCCTCCTTCGTCCGAGAAAGATGATCCTGCATGGTGTACGGATAGGTGATCGACCCATGTACCGTGGTCGACAGCCGCGGGCCGCCCTCAAGAGCCCAGAATTTGGGGTTGATATCATCTTCCCATGGATATGTTGGCAGACTGACCGTCTCCTCCCAAGCCCGCACCGCCTGCGGAGAAATCGCCTGGGGAGAAGTAGCCAGAGCTTCCCCTGTCCAGCACGAAAACGCGAAGATGCCAAGAACAACAAAACGTTGAAAACGTTGAAAAGGTAAGGCATCATCCCGGTTTCCTCCGCACAAAAGCCGCCTACCAACGGTGCAGAAGCCCGATGAAAGATGAAGAAGCTTATCAGCGGAACTAGCGGAATTAAAAGTCGCATTCATCTCGCATACTCCGTCGCCAGAAGGATGGATTGACATAGGAGAGCCGTGATCCGTAGCCAGTTTAAGCTGCCTCGCACAAGTGGTTCTGAGCCAGTTCGATTCGCGTACCTCGCAGGTTAGGAATCGCGCTAGATTCTCTTGCCCCGACTACACGGCTTCCGGTTGCCCTGAGCAATTCGAATCACGAAGCAGGGGTTACTTCAGATTGCTTCCCTCCATGGCTTCGCCCCACCAATCACTTCGAATCGCTTGGCTTCGCTCGTTTGAGCTCTTTTGGCTTTCTGCACTCGATTTTCGTGCGCCGGCGGGTTTAAATCTCTACTTCCGCTTGCTGGGGAGGAAAGATTTATTCATGGCTAACCGCCGGGAAAATCAAATCTTACTCCGCCTCCTGCGGAGGGGGCGTTCTTTCGGGGAATCCATCCTTGCACCGGGGGGTAATCTTGTCATCTAATCGCTCGCTACCGCGGACTTACCAATCCATCATTGGACCGGGCGGTAACTTATTATTGGCCACCTCATAACGCGCACGATTAAATCCATCCTCACACCGGCGGGTAGCCCTCACTCCGAGGAAGAGCACCTCGCCCCTAGCGAACCCATCCTCTAAGCGAACCTTATCCTCTTCCAGCTCCCCTCAAAAATCAACACGAGGCCATCTCGATTCTCTCATTGCGCCAATAGCAACGCAAATAGCCACGTAGGCACATGCGCCCATTCCATCGGACTCTTCATGCGATATCCATCTCATTATGCGACCTCTATGCGACATCTGTCTCTTTCTGCGATATTCGTAGCCTTGCGTCGATATGATTGGTGCGATCGTAGCGAGAACGCTTCCTAAAATACAGCTTGATGGGCACCTCCCGGTAGGGGGCCCTCTCGCGCAAAGCCCCGAGCAAGTATCGCTGGTACGGGGGCGAAAGTGCTTTCGGTTCGTTACAAAACATGACGATGGTCGGCGGCCTTTCCCCCACTTGAGTCGCGTAATAAATCTTTGGCCGAATAGTTCCGCTCAGAGGTGGAGGATTGCGCTCTATGGCTTCGCAAAGCAGCCGATTCAACTCTGCGGTGGGAAGGCGCTCACCTGCTTGCTGATAGAGTTGCAGGGTATAGTCCAGTAGCCACTTCACGTTTTTTCCTGTTTTCCCACTGATGAAGGCGATCGGTGCATACCACATGAACCGGAAATTATCCCGTAGATAGGAAACCCATTTTTCGGGAGCAATTTGTCGATCCACTAGATCCCATTTATTGACCACGAAGATCATCGGCTTGTAATGCCGGGCAATATAATCGGCCAATTGTTTGTCGAGCTTGGTGATCTGCTCCGTACAATCAAAGAAAAGCAGCACAACATCGGCTTGACGAATGCTCCGCTGAGCCCGATGCATGCTATAAAAGTCGATGCTCGTGGAAACGGATTTCCGGCGACGAAACCCGGGCGTATCGATCGCCACAAAAACTTTCCCATCGAGCTCGAAGCGGACATCGACACTATCGCGGGTGGTGCCCGGTACTTCGCTGACGATCATTCTTTCGGCTTGAGCCAGCGTATTGACGAAGGTGCTTTTCCCCACGTTTCGGCGGCCCACGATCGCCAGTTTCATCTCAGGCTCCACTGGCTCCACCCCCTGGGCCACCGGCGGCAGAAGCTGATAGATCTCCTCCAAAAGCTGCTCTCTGCCCCGGCTATGCGCCGCACTGACAGGAACCACCTTCCGCCTCAAACGATAGAACTCTCCCGCCTGAGCCTCGAGCGATTCCACATCGGTCTTGTTCGCGACACAAAGAACCGGCACATTGACGTATCGCAGTCTTTTGGCCACCCACTCATCCAGAGGGGTAATTCCCGCACGGACATCGACTACAAAGAGGATCACCGAGGCCGTGTCAATTGCTACCTCGATCTGCTGCTCGACGGCCTGCGTCAGATTGTCGGTGTCTTCGATTCCCATTCCGCCGGTATCCACCAGCTCAACGAATCGATCCCGCACTTCCAGCAAGTGCGTTACGCGATCTCGGGTCACGCCGGCCTGTGGGTCAACGATGGCCACGCGACGGCCGATTAGCCAATTGAAAATACTCGATTTGCCCACGTTCGGGCGACCTACGATCACAACCTGCGGTAATCGCATCGTTCACTCCAGACCCGCAAAACCTGCCTTTGTGCTCCGCCCACGCTTCGGCAACCGGGAGGCATTGTGCCGCAGATTTCTTGGAAAATTTTCTCCGGGATGGGCAAAGCCGCTCGTTTTGGGGTTCAGCACTGCCTCCCAGGCCCCCCTAAGCAAATTTCCGCAAACGAGGGCGCCATGCCGAAAAAATACCCTACAAAATATTACCATTGACTGCTTTCAAAGTCTCTCGGGTCAATGACTTCGTGGCTCCCCAAACTTAATCATACTTCTCGTCGTTAAGACAAGAAACTAGCTGCGAAGCTCTTATCAACCAAAACTCTTATCAACCAAAACTCTTATC
>CAKZMM010000129.1 GCA_937128505.1 uncultured Thermogutta sp. | reverse complement strand
GTAGCCAATTAGAAGATGTGCCAACCGTTCTTAGTCAACTAGAAAATGTGAAATTGGAGCAGGTGATGCTGCCCGATTACGGAAAAACTAGATTTCTACCAACTTCGGCATTTTAAGTGTTTCAGGGGGCCAAAGTTTTTGACAAGTTTTGGCATCCGGGGAAACTTGTGGATAAAGATCGAAGAGAACTTCTCCGTTGGCCCCGAGTGTGTTAAAGCTCAATGCAAAAGATTAGAAAGTTCAAATCAAAAACCATGTAGCCGTTGAACTCTTCCTATCTTTTCCAGATTGCTTGTTTTTGCAACGATCATATTTTGCATTCGATCATTTTTCCATTTGATCATATATGTTCCATTCGATCATATATGTCCCATTCGATCATATATATTCGCCGCATTCAAAAGGCGCCTGGGAGTCAAGCACGGCGGAGAAAAGGCAAGTTTGTCGGCGGCCTAAGGGTAGAAATTTAAATCAAACGATTATTTACGAATACGAAGGTGTATAGCTAACCCTTAAAGGAGGCACTCATGTCGGGCACCCCTCAGACAATCGCCCCGCAATTGTCTCCCGAGGAAGCGGTCCGGAGGATCGCCCAGGCCAGAGAAATGTTGTTAAATGAAGTGCATAAAGTGATCATTGGTCAAGATGAAATGATAGAGCAGATGCTCATCTGCATCTTTGCCCGCGGTCACTGCTTGACAATTGGTGTGCCTGGCTTGGCCAAGACATTAACCGTGTCGACCCTCGCGAAAGCGCTTCATTTAAAATTTTCCCGGATTCAATTCACCCCCGACTTAATGCCGAGCGATATCACGGGCACGGAGATCATTGATCAGGATCCCGTCACTGGGCAGCGACAATTTCGCTTCGTCAAAGGACCCATCTTCGCCAATATCGTGTTGGCCGACGAAATCAACCGTACGCCTCCGAAAACCCAAGCCGCTTTACTCCAAGCGATGCAGGAGTACGAAGTAACTTCGGCGGGGAAGACTTACCCGCTGGAGCTTCCCTTTTTCGTCATGGCGACCCAAAACCCCATCGAGCAGGAAGGAACCTACCCGCTACCGGAAGCCCAATTGGACCGCTTCATGCTTTCGATTCACATCGGCTATCCGAGCCGCGACGAGGAGCGGGAAATTGTGATCTCTACCACCCAGCCGCAACGGAAAGAGATCAACGCCGTGCTCTCGGGCCGAGATATTCTCTGGATTCAGCACTTAGTGCGTCAGGTTCCGGCCAGCCAACATATGGTGGATTATGCGGTGGATTTGGTCCGGGCAACTCGGCCCAAAGAACCGGAAAGCCCGGATTTCGTGAAGAATTGGTTGGCTTGGGGCGCCGGACCACGCGCGGCACAAAATATCATCTTGACGGCCAAGGCCCGTGCGATTCTCCACGGGCGATACGCGGTAACGGCGGAAGACATTCGGACCATGACTTTTCCGGTCTTGCGTCACCGAATTTTCACAAACTTCAATGCGGACGCCGAAGGGATCGATGTCGATCAGATCATCGAGCGAATCCTGAACACCGTACCCGAACCCACGTACGGCGAACCAATTGCCCCACGGCAGGCTGCCCGGCGGGGAACACCTCGCGAGGTAGCACGTTCAAGCGCTTCTGCACCGCCCGCCGGCGTTGGGGTTTCACCTGCTGGAGTGGGGACGATCCTTGGGGGAGGCAATAGTCCACCATTAGGCGCTTTTGCAGGGGAAGCAACCCCCGAACCTTCCCCGGTTTCCCCGGTCGCAACGTCCCCGGGAGCGGCGGTTTCACCTCCGCCACCACCGCCGGGAAAATCTCCGCATCTCAAATCCGGCTCAAGTAGTCCTCCCCTTTCGGGCGAATGATCGTCGGGTTTTTGCGCGGACTCCCCCGTCAATCTACTTCCTTCTTCTGCATCGATTTGGAGGCGGTTTTCCTGGGGTCGCTCGATGCCCTGCGTCGAGACATCATCAATAATTCACGGCTTTTTGCCGATCGATTTGGAGTAGGGGTTTATCCGCTCGCTCCGTGCTGCGTTGCTCGCCTTTGGGGTAAAGTCCCCCCTTTTTGCTCGGAAGATCCCAAAGTTTTTGTATTTGAGCGAATTGCGGTTGGCTCAGATGCCCCGAGGACTTTAGAAGGAGGAAAGCGGTACTTTCCGGCCTCGGGAAAATCCCAGATTCCTTCCTCCGCAAAGCAAACTTCTGAGCGGTGGGAATTCAGTGGATGTGCACAAGAACGCACAACCGCAACAGCAGCACCGATGGGAATGGGAATTCAGTTGGAATTCACCTGATACGAGGAAGAGCACTTTATGGATTGTTTGCATCGAAAGGGACTTAGCTTTTGGCAGGAACCCCGGTTCGCAAAGCCCCTCCTACGCCCCCCATTGATGCCCGAAGCTTGCGGAGCTGAGGTTGGATTGCCGCACGAGCCTCCTGTTTCGGCGTAAAGAAGTTCGCGAGAAACGTTTCGAAAACCAGTCCCAAAAGCACGGCCGTCAGGAATAGCCCCCAAAGACTAGTCCCCTCCCGGAGGTACTTAAAAGTACTGGATAGATCCTCCGGATTATCGGCCCAAATCAACGGGCTTGGGGAATAAAGTTTCTCCAGGACGTCCCGCCCGAGCTTCTCGTCCCGGGCCTCCTCGGGATGCGTGTTCACAGAGATGGCCACTTGTTTGGGACTAGCGCCCTCCAAAAGCCGCACCATGTAAACCCCGATCTGATGAGTATCGCTGTAGCGGAACTCTCGCAGGGGAGCATCCGGCGGAGCTTTCAATTCCTGCCGGATGACTGCCCCGCCGGGGGGCACAATCTCGGCAACCCGCGGAGGAATTTGCTCGTCGAAAGGCACCACTAAAGGATTTCCAGCGAGTGCCTGGTAGCGCCGCTCTTCTGTGCCGGCCAATTCGAAGGTAAGCCGCGCGATGAGCGGCAGAAAAATCGGCCGCAG
This sequence comes from uncultured Thermogutta sp., assembly GCA_937128505.1. GTDB lineage: Bacteria > Planctomycetota > Planctomycetia > Pirellulales > Thermoguttaceae > DTLM01. The sequence goes on along the minus strand of CAKZMM010000129.1, from coordinate 3,300 downwards.
CGGCAGGTTCGTCCAGCCCACATGCGTGCTCGTGCCCCAAAAGACCACAGTCCCACGCCCCGCTGCGCGTCCCAGCAAGATCGGTTCGCCGTCATCCAGCCGCGCAAGTACCTTCGCCCCCAAGACACCCTCCGGCATGACCTGCACGTGGCGATAGACCAGGATCGACTGATAGAGCGAGGCCGGCTCCGCCAGCAGGCTCAAGGCGCGATGTTCCCGGTCTAACCACGTTACCCGCCAACTATCGCGGTCTTGGCCCCCGCGGGCCGAGCGAATCGTGGCTAAAACCCCGGGTATCAGCAGTCCTTCGGCCTGTTCGTTCATGTTGTTGTAGGCCCCGGGTTCCACGTTATCGCCGCAAACCCACACTAGTGCACCCCCGGTGCTGACGAAGCGGTGAAGTCGGTTCAGGGCTTCGCCGGTGGGGGCTTCCAAATTGACGCAAAAAAGCACCTTATATCGCTCCAATGGCTCGCCGGCCAATTGACTGCCCAAAAGATGGGTGAGTCGCACCCCGCCGCCTGCGGCCCGCAAGGCATTCTCCAAATAAAAACCGTCGTCCAGGAAGGGAATTTCGTGCTTTTCATTGCTCACCAAAGCCACGGGAATGCCTTGATCGACCTCCATGGTGAAAAACCAGCGGTTGTCCGCTTCCGAACCATCCTCGCCCGCCAGGCGGATCTCCCCCTGATGCAAGCCGCCGGTGGTGAAGGCAAAGCGGAACGGATACCGCGTTTTTTCCCCGGGGGGCATCGGAATCGCCGGGCTTTCGTACGCCTTACTCCCATTGAGATAAAGCTCGATATGACGCTGATCGGGCACCCCCGCTGCGTTGAAAAGTTCCACCGTCGTATAAATCGGCACATGAGCCACCGGGACTGCGGCCAGGGTTTCCACCCCAACAATCGCCACGTTCGGTTTCGGCGTCCGATGACAGTCCACCAAGATCAGCGGTATCTGCCGCAATTGACGGAGCTCTTCCTCGGAAAAAGACTCCTGGTTTCCTCCACCAGCCCCTGCGCCGCCACGGGCTGCGCTCGCAGCGCCGGTATCGGCCTCGGTTTTCGTGCTATCTGCCAAGGCGGGATTCTGCTGGCCGCCAAGCGGCTGGCGGCCCTGGGCATCTGCGGCATTTTCCGGGGAAGAAGCGGCGGATCCTGCGGGCATGCTTGAGCCGCTTGCTTCGGCCGGTTCCAACTCCGCCCAAGATGACCGCTGAAAATCGGAAATGACAAACAACTGACGATTGGGGGCGTCAGCTCGGAGGAGGAGTTTTCGGGCAGCCAGGATAGCCTCGGCCAAATCCGCCCGCTCGAAACTCGGCTGTACTTGATCGAGAATTTCGCGGACCTTCTCGTGGGTGCGATCGAACTTGCCTGTCTCCGGAAACTGCGGTCCACAAGTGACGAACAAAGCTATCCGATCGCCCGCCCGCAACTGGTCAAGGATCTGATTGGCCGCACCGAGTGCCGTTTCCAGCCGGGTGCGCCCCTGGTCGATGACCGACATACTAGCGGAATTATCCAAGACGATGGCTACCGCCGAATTGGCCTCCCCTCCCAGAAGCGAAGCCAACGAGGTCAATGTGGGTTTGGCCAATCCCACGGCAATGAAGATCAACACCGCCATCCGCAGAAGCATAAGTAATAGGTCTTCCAATCGGCGCCGCCGCCGTGTTTTTTCCACGCTTAAACGCAAGAAGCGGAGCGTGGGAAATGGCAGCAATTTCGCCTGCTGCCGCTTGATGAGGTGTAAAATCACCGGGATGACCGCTGCGATCGTCGCTAGCAAAAAGCCTGCCGCCGCGAATGTCATAGTCGACCCCGTTTGGCTAGATATTTCGAAAGCATGAAATCGTAAGGAACCGACGTATCCGTCATCACATAATCCACGTACATTTCCGCACAAGCGCGGCGATAATGGTCGACAAATTCTCGGATAAGCTGCAAATAAGTTTCCCGCACACCTAACGGATCTATCAGCAGCTTCTCGTTCGTCTCCAGATCGTAAAAGGCCGTTAAATCTCGGAACGGGAATTCTAGTTCTGCTTTATCCAGAACGTGGAAAACAATGAGCTCGTGCTTGCGATGCCGGAAATGATGCAACGCCCGCACAACCTCCTCCGGCTCATCGTACAGGTCGCTGACAAGAACAATCAGTCCGCGTTTTTTGGCTCGATTGGCCAGCCGATGCAAGGTGCCGGCAATGTTCGTCTCCGAGCGCGGCTCCAGCCCCTCCAATTGCCGCATCATTTCGTTGAAATGCCGAGGCGAGCTTCTCGGCGGCATATCCAATCGGACTTCTGTGTCGAAAACCGTCAGTCCCACCGAGTCTTGCTGCCGGGTCATGAGATAGGCTAGTACCGCCGTCAAGTACGCGGCATACTCGAACTTCGTGATTCGTGCCCCGTAACGGTAATTCATCGAACCGCTGCAATCCAGCAAGATTTGAACCCGCATGTTCGTCTCTTCTTCATACTGCTTGATGAAGAGACGATCGCTCCGGGCCAGCATTTTGTAGTCCAGGTGTCGCGGATCATCGCCGGCGGTGTACTCGCGGTGCTCCGCAAACTCGACGCTGAAGCCTTTGTAGGGGCTGGCGTGCAACCCGGAAATAAACCCCTCGACCACCCCACGCGCAACAAGCTGAAGATTTTTCACCCGAGCCAAAGCCGAGGGTTCGATGTAACGATATCCGCTCCGGGGACTCATCGAACGAAGTTCCTCAAATCTGAATTCTTCGGAGGGTCGTCTAAATTCTTCGCAGTATGAAGATATTCAAGCAAAGTCTGGACAGGGCGTTCAAGCGGTAATTCCTTCCGCAAAGCCGAATCCTTCGAAGGAGCCACAACGGGGCACCCGCTCCCAATCCATCCGAGCCCTTAGATCGATCGAGTTAGATCGATCAAGCCTTTCTTCGCCAAAAACCCATGAAACAACGACGAAAACGCTTGTAGGAGACCCCGCTGCACTTCAACGCCGCGTAAATTCAATTTTCATCTTCGGCACGCGAGCATCTCCGCCCCGCCCTAATATCTCCGTCCGGAGGATTTGTTCGATTTGCAGTCCACAGTTCAGGGACGAGTTGCATTACCCCTCCTCCCGAGGATTTGCTCAACGTGCACTGTCGATCCGCCAAAACCGCGGATAATTTTTCGATAATCGAAGCTCAAACGTCTTCCTCAGCCCGAAGTGTCTTTCGCGGGTTTGCCGCCGGTTTTTCATCGTTCGTTCCACGGCCTTTAATTTCGTACCAATTTCGACCGTCTTTAATTTCGTACCAATTTCGACCGTGTTTAAT
>CAKZMM010000128.1 GCA_937128505.1 uncultured Thermogutta sp. | reverse complement strand
CGCGTTGCCCGCGCGCCCGCGGATGTGCCTGTGCACATGTTCCAGGCTTGCGCTTCAGACTGCGTTGCCGGCGGATATTCCGGCATGGTTGGCTTAAGCATTGCCGGCTGAAAATACCCGAAACTGGCCCTGTGGCAGCGTTCGGCAGTTGCGGGTATGGCGGCTTCCGAGAACGAGCGTCAACACATCGCTGTATGCAGAGCTTAACCGCCCCCAATCGCGGGGAAAACGCCAATTTGATCCCCTGCTTTAAGCTCCGTGGTCAGCTCCGCGTGACGGTGATTTACGAAGATAATGCGGGCCTCTTGAAGCGGAAAACCGAGCCTGAGCAATAGTTGCCCGACCGTTTCGCCCGGCTCAAGCGGGATGCTGATTTGCCCTTGTCCACCGAGGTACCGGCGGAACCCGGCGTAAGCTCTTACGCAGACCGTCTCCATGGATCAATCTCGGAAAAACACCCTGCACAAGCGCGGTATGAGCCCACCCCGTCGCGGAGGGCGGAACTCGCTCTCATCCCAAATCCACAGAAACTCGCCCTAAAACCAATCCATCATCTGCTTTCCCGGTGGGATGATGATCTTTTGTCCGGAGAAACTCCAGTCGAATGCTCCGTTCTTAAGACGCCGTGAGTGATCTGCATCCCACCCATCATCGATCCGCCCTTCAAGCTTCTCAAACTTTCGGACTTCCCGGATTTGCCTGCCGGACGCCCTTCTTCAGTTGCTGCAATTTTTAAGTTGCCACCGCATCGGGGGCGAAGGCCTTTTTCCGAAGAGTCATGTGATTTTTGCGTTCACTGATGGTCTGCCGAAAAAAGCTCCACCAACTGGTCGACGGCCGAATCATGGGTCAGGATGACGGCGGTATCCCCCGGCGCGAGGCGGTCATCCGCACCGGGCACCCAAGCGTATCCTTCGCGGACGACAGCGGCCACCAACGACTGCGGGGGCAAATCCACTTTAGCCAAGATGGTTTCAGTGGCTCGGGCCCCCTCCGGGACTTCAATCTCTAGAACCGCAATCCCGCTCTTTTCGGCCAGAGGTGTCCGCGAAACGATCACCCCACGGTTGAGAAAGCTGCGCACTTGCCGCGCCAAGACTTCCCGCGGACTTACGACCCGCTCAATCCCCAATTTGCTGACCACGTTGGCGTAATCAGGTCGGCCGACGATCGCCAAAGCCCGTTTGGCACCCAGATCGATCGCTTCCACACAAGCGATAATGTTATCTTCATCATCACCGGTGCAAGCTACAAAAACATCGGCGTCGCCCACGCGTTCCTCTTCCAAAACCGAACGTTGCCGAGCATCTGCGTGGATTACCGTGGTGTATTCCAAATGGGCTGCAAGGAAGCGGCACCGCTCGTGACTGCTTTCCAGAAGGACAACCGTGCACTGCCGTCTTTCGAGGATCTGGGCCAATTGGTAGCCCGTCTCCCCGCCACCGGCGATAACCACCCCCAATTTCGGCACGTGCACGTCGAAGAGATCTTTGACAGTGTCCAAATCCTCGGGGGTGCCCACCAGGGTGATTCGGTCGCCTAAGGCGACGGCGTCTTCAGCCCCGGCGATGAAGTATTTCCCATCGCGATAAATCGAGCTGATACGCACCCCGCGTGGTAGCCGCAGATGTCGCAGGGGAGTCCCCACGGCCGGCATCTTTTTCGCGATAAGAATCTCCTGCATTTCCACTTCGCTGCGGACCAGATACTCGACCACCGACACTTCGGAGCGCCGAATGGCCCGGGCCAATTCCACGGCCGCCAAATGCTCCAAACTCAGCAAACGGTCGATCCGAAAATGCCGACGGTAATCGAAGGTGCTGTAGTCGCGGAAAATGGGGGCGTAAACCCGCGCGACACTCCGACGACTTCCCATGGCTTTGGCCATGCTGGCCGCGACCAAATTCACCTCGTCTACGCCCGTCACCGCTAGGCAGATATCCGCCCCCGCCACCCCCGCTTGGAACAGAATACTGGCCTGGGCGGCCTCGCCGGTGAGTCCGCGGACATCCAAGGTGCTGTTGAGCTGTTGGATCAACTCCGGGTTGCGATCTACCACGGTCACATCGTGCCGATCTTGGCACAGCATCGTAGCGATGGTCCGACCGACAGTGCCCGCCCCCAAAACAACCACTTGCATGTCCGATCCCCTACTGGAACCAGCTCATCAGAAAGAGCAATCCCCAGAGGACCACCAGGAACAAAACGATCCACCGTGCTACACGCACTGCATGACGAAAGATCGCCCCCAAATCTTCGTGCCGGGTAGCGGCGTAAACCAAGCTCATGGCCACGATTAACGGCACGGCAAACCACAGATCGTTGGTCCAGATTCTTTCCCACTCGAATCCCAGCACAGTACTTCCTCACTTCGGAAATGCATTCAGATTGCCCGGGTTGTCCGCTATATCTTGGGTGACCATCTTGCCCGGTTCGGGCTTACTACGACCGCTCGGATCCCGGGACCGCGACTGCCCAGCCCTTTAGGCCGCTGCGGCTTCGTCGCCACCACGCCGGGCTTCTTCCTCCGAGGTCGATCCACTTTCAAAGATCACAGGCCCCGCAAACGCATCGAAAATCACCAAGAGGTTCAGCAGCCCTGCCATCATCGTATAGACCGTGCCCAAGTCGAAATATCGGTGCAGACGCTTGTTGAGGGTATGCACCGTAAAGGGGGGCGCGAGATCCTGCGGGTCCCGCGGCTCGGCGGAAATCAGCGGGGGGGCCATGAACGAAGAGCCCCAAAGCGGCTGGTGGCCGGAACTATCATGTAGATATTGCAAAACCGCCGGCAGAACGGGCAATCCTACCCACATCTGACACAGGAAATGGAGACGCTGATCGCCCATCCGAAATGAAACGTACACGCATCGCCCCCAACCCACTTCCGAGCTTCCCGCCAAATACACTCCCGTGCAAAAAATGGTCATAATGGTTACAAAGTAAAGAACCGCCTTTTTGAGCCGACCCTGGTAGTAATGCCCTAACCCGGGCAAGAGCAGGGCCAGAAAGGCCGCAAGCCACGGGTCTCGAAGGGGAATCTCAACCGGCTCGAAGGCCTGCTCATCTTTTTTTACCGGTGGTGTGGAAGTCTGGGGAGATGAATCGGGCATACAAACCGAAAGCTTTCAAAATATTGAAAACAGGGAAATTACAACGATTTCGGAGATGGCGTTATTCCGGCCGTCATGATTGCGGATAATCGTGCAAAGTCCTGCAAAACATACCTTAAGATCGAAATAATACGAGTCGATATTGCCATTTGATAACTTGTCCTAATTTTTTGGTTTCCCAAAGTTAATAATAGTCAGATATTTTGCTTGCTGGATAGCTGAGAAACTGCCCATAATGCCCGTAACTCACTTTTTCGCCATTGTTTCCTGATTTGGCGCAATTAAGTTTCCTGATATGCTGCAATTAAAATTATAATTATAACTAAGATTATTTTTCCGCATTTATTTTCTAGTACCGATGGGCCGGCTGCCCCGCCGGGTAACGCAGCCCCAAGGTCACACCACATTTTACCGTTTGGAAGCCTAGCTTCGCAAACGGCGGCAGGACTCCGCAGCCTACTTCATTGAGCTAAGGTTCTCGATTCCGCAGAGTGTCTCTTCCGCTAGGAAATCTCCCTCCGGCAAACCGGAGTCATCGCCGGCAGACCGAGTTACCACCAACCCGGCGAATGAGTTGCCGCAATTCCAGCATGCTAATGGCCGAAAGCACCTCCGAGACCGGCAGACCAGTCCGAGCCACGACCCGATCGATGAGGGTCGCTTCCGGATCGATAGCCTCAAGCACTCTTCGTTCGCATTCCTCAAGCAGGGGAAGCGACGGCTGCACCAATGTTTCCTGATGGGCATTGTCGGCTTTACCTTTGGACGTTCCAAACCCGGAGGGATGCAACCCCTCCCTCGAGCCGTTTTTCGCAAAACCCGCTCGGCCGGCCCATCGCTGCCAAATCGGTTCGATGACTTCCAGCACATCCTCGGCAGTTTCGACAAGGGTGGCTCCATCACGAATAAGCTGATTACATCCTCGGGCCGTGCGGTCTTCGGCCCGCCCAGGGACCGCGAACACCTCGCGCCCTTGTTCCATGGCGTGATTCGCAGTAATCAGGGCACCGCTGTGATCGCCGGCTTCCACGACAATCGTTCCTAAACTCAGCCCGCTGATCAACCGATTGCGTTGGGGGAACTTACTGCCCAAAGGTTCGGCGTAAGGAGCGGACTCGCTAATTAGCGCGCCCCGACGGCAAATGTGTTCGGCCAATTCCGCGTGTTCCGGGGGATAAATTTTCAGAACTCCACTGGCCAGCACCGCGATGGTGCGTCCGCCGGCCTCGAGGGCCGCCTGATGGGCCGCGCCATCGATCCCCCGAGCTAATCCACTGACCACGGTCACCCCGGCGCGTGCGAGTCCCGCGGCCAATTGCCGAGCCATGCGCAGCCCGTAAGTCGTAGGATGCCGGGTACCGACAATGGCGACCGCGAGGGAATCTGTGGGTAAGAGTTGCCCGCGGCAAAATAGCACGCCGGGCGGATCCGACACTTGCCGCAGCGGCTCCGGGTATAGCCGATCAAGCTCCGTGATAATTAGTACACCCTGGTGGTCACATAGTTCGAGTAGCTGGGCCAATTCGGCCTCAACCGGGGCCGAAGCAATCCGCTCCGCCAGCATGGGGCCAACCCCCGGCAATTGTCGCAATACGCTCCGCGGTGCCCGGAACACTGCGGCAGCCGAACCAAATCGATCCAAGAGAATTCGTCGTGTTTTCGGCCCCACCCCCTCGATCATGGACAGGCGAAGAAAATCGAGCCATTCCTCGCGATCGACAACCGAACCTGAGACGTCTTCATGCCCAGCCACTTTCATCGGGGAATCGTCGGCCTCCCGGGAACGACTCCCTTCTGAGTTCGCTGCCTCAGCCCCCGATATTCCCTGCGGAGTCCCTCCTTCGTTGACCCTTTGCTCAGTCAAAAGCAAATCTCCCTCTGCCGATATTTCCCCGCGGACTTGTGAGTTTTGCTACAGAAATTCGCCGCAAAGCCCGGGCGTAAAATCGAAATTCCTCGGGGTAGCTCACGCGAAAAGAAGCCCGTTTTGAGCCTGCGGCCCAAGATTTTTCTTGGTTTTATGTAAAATTTGCTGTTTTCCGCATGATTCGCGACTGTAAAAATCCCGCAGCCGATACACGTTTTGCCTTCGCTCCGGGTTGCCCAACCGCCCCTTTCCAACCGTGCACGGTTGCAGGATTCCTCCATCACCACGCTGAGGACGCTTCGGGGTGGCGCAGTTTGCGACAGCCTTGCCGACCCCACGATCGCCTGATCCGCCGACCCCGCCCAAAGTCGCACCTGCCGGGCGGTCTTTCCCGTTGGATGGATTGCTGCTCAGAATTTACCTTTGGGGAGAACGAACCTCTCGGCAAACAAAATTGCCTGCGGTACCCCCACGATCTGAGCCGTTCGTCACAACTGATTCAAAACTCCTTCCATAAATTGACGGGCAACCCGGGCCTCGCTAAGGAGTTGCTGGAGATTCTGCGGGTCCGGACGATTGATGCATTCGATCACCAAATCACCCTGCCGGAATCCTCCCTGACGCAGCCGGCGCAACACCGCCAAGAAATTCACTTTCCCGGCCCCCGGTGTGACCCACACGTCTTTAGAGACGCGATCCCCGTCGGTCGACAAGACAAAATCCTTAATGCACATCCCTTCGCGAACCAAGCCGTCGACGGTGGCGGCGTCCTCCACGGGATCTAGCTTGCCGTCTGAATAGAAGTAGATATTCCCTGGGTCATACCACAGGCTGAAATTCGGATGGCCCACCCGCTCGATGGCTTGCCGGCACTGGGGTCCAGTAGCGTTTAGGCCGCCATGTGGTTTGATCGTCAGGACCAGACGACGCTCGGCCGCATAGTCGCAGCAATCGCGTATGGTGGCAAAATAATGCTCATAAAGATTGGCGTTGCCGATTCCTCCCAAAAGCAAGCTCCTTGCCCCTGCGGCCACACAATTATCGATGAGCCGTCGCAGGCTCTCCGTAGCCTTTTCCTGGGGTTGGCCTGCCGCAAAGTCGCTATAAACCGAAGGAATTTGCAGCCCGCGCTGCGACGCCTCTTCGCCGACCTTTCGAGCTTCTTCGATATCCAGATTCCACGTGATCACCAAGCGGCGTCCTGCGGTATTCGTGGTCATCAGTCCCGCATACCGGTACCCTGCCTCGGCGATGGCATCCAGAGCAACCCGGTAGTCGAATTGATCCCAGGGCCGCGTGTACATTCCTAAGCGATACCCCTTAATGCCCGGCTCCGTTTCGGCACCAATTGCTCTGCTTGTCCCACTTGCCCAAGGTACCGCCACCGGCGAGAAGGCTACCGCCACAGCACCCTTCAAGAACTGCCGGCGCAATAAACGTGCCGATCCGGTACCGGGTACATCGACGTTCACAGGCTTTTTCTGTGTACTCATCTTCTTCTCTCGTACAGGGGGATTCCAGGAGGATAATGTTAATGGGCTTATAATTCCCCATAATGGGCTTAAATTTCCGCAATCCACGGCAGATGTCAGGTGGATGATGGATATATCTTCCCGATATATCTTCCCGCACTGCACACAGTCTTTTCCGCAGCAAGCCGAGCACGATTCGGTATTGCGCCAAGCAGGTTGGCTCCAAGATTCAGTTGGCTTGCCCGCCCTAGGGTAGATCCGGCAAACGGCGGCGATATCAACCGGTGAAGTACAGGTATGCCGCGAGAATCACCAGCAACACCACGGCGGAGGCAACCACATCGACCCAGTTCCAACTTTCGCGGCTCGCGCGGCGCTGCGCCTCCGTGATGGTGCTAAAGGTCAAACCCTGGATTCGGGATAGCGGTGGTGGCGTGGTGGCGTAGCTTACGGCAATCATCACAATGACGGAAACAACGAACACCAGCAAACTGTAATACTGGAAATAAATGTTGTTGACAATCCATAGGAAGGAGCCCGGGGTATATCCGTTTTCAAATCCCGGAAGTTTCAAACTCACGGGTGTATCCACGATAAGGCGGAACACCCCTAAGGCGAAACCCACCAAAAGAGCTGCCAGGCACCCCGAACCGTTAAGCCGTTTCATAAACACCCCGAAGAAAAACACCACGAAAATCGGCGGTGCCAGATACGCTTGGACGGTTTGCAAATAGTCGTATAGACCTCGGGCGTTTTGAATCACGGGAATCCAGGCCAAACCGATCAGGACCATCACCGAGGTGGCAACCCGTCCGATCCAGACGAGTTGTTGCTGGGTCACTTGCGGCCGGAGTTTTTGGTACAAATCCATCGTGAAAAGCGTGGAGCTCGCGTTAAAAACCCCCGCCAGTGAACTCATCAACGCCGACAATAAACCGGCCACTACTACCCCCCGCAAGCCGATAGGCAAAACGTGCTTGATCATGAGCGGAAAAGCTGCCTGACAGCGATCTGGAATGGCCCGACCGTTTTCATCCACCAGATGGGCCAACTCCGGGACTTTGCCCGAGACCGCAAGCGCAAAGCAGATCATCCCGGGGATGATGAAGATGAAAACTGGCAACAGCTTCAAATACGCGGCGAAAATCGAACCCCGTCGGGCCTCTTTTTCGTTCGGAGCTCCCAAGGCCCGTTGCACGATGTACTGATCCGTGCACCAATACCACAAACCAATGATCGGCGCACAAAACAACATCCCCAACCACGGATAATTGCTATTGAAGTACCACGCGATTCGGTCGGGCTCCTTCACCGGGGCCCAAGTACCCTCCATTCCCGGCGGCACCAACGGTTTCCACAGGTTGAACATCTCTCCCGACAAAATGTTCCGGAATTCGCCCCAGCCGCCGACCGCAATCAGCCCATAAATAGTCACCAACACCGAGCCAAAGATCAGTACTAAGGTCTGCAAGGCTTCGGTGTAAGCTACTGCCCGCAATCCGCCGAGTACCGTGTATAAACCCGTCAGCAAAATGACGAGGACCGAGCCGATCCAGAAGCTATCGAGTTGCACCACTCCCAGATCGACGCTCACCTCCGGTAGAAGCGTGCTGAATACCACCCCGCCTGCGAAAATCCCGACGGCAATTTTCGTCAGCACATACGCCACAAGCGAAATTACCGATAGGACCCACCGTGCGGTAGCGGTAAAACGCTTCTCCAGAAACTCCGGCATCGTGTAGACCATTGAGCGGGTATAAAAAGGAATCATTACCCAAGCCAGCACCAGCAAACACCAGGCGTGAAGTTCGTAATGGGCCATGGCCACCCCATCGGTACAGCCGGAGCCGGCAAGCCCGACCAAATGCTCCGATCCAATGTTGGAGGAAAAGATCGACGCCCCCACGATGAACCAACCGAGGTTGCGCCCGGCCAAAAAATAATCGTCAGCCGTCTCTTTACCTTTGAGAATGACCCACCATGCGACACCCAGAAGCACTGCGAAATAAGCCGCCAAAACCGCCCAATCCCAGAAGCCGAATGTCTCCATGTTGCTTCCTCACCGTTGGTTGATGGTCTAGTCAGTTCCCTTTATCTTGCCTTTATCTGCTACCCAGAAATCCGTTTATCCGCTTCGCACAAATCCTTTAAATCTCTCCAGCGAGAAACCCCGGAGGTATTCGCCGCCCCAATCGGATTCGAGTTTCATCTCGCCGAGATTTTACTTCGAAAACTTCGCAGCTTTGAGTCGACTTTGATTGGCGCGAAATCAGCCACCGGCAAAAAAGCCGATCTACAGCGCAAATCATGAAAAAAGCCGGAATTACTGTCGATCTAAACCACGCATCCCGGCCTGCAACAGCTTCTGCATTCGTTCTCCTTATCCGATGTGACTAACTCGGGTTTTTCCAATGTAGCCAACTTGTTTTCTTTGTCGGATTCTTTTTCTTTATCCGATATCCGATTCTCCATTGGATGTAACTAACATGTAACCAAGTCGCCACTGTGTTAACCAAATTGCGGCTGCAAGGTCAAGTACGAAGACACTTCCCGACCCTAACCATGAACCGGAAGCGTTTCTCCAATCCGTCGCGGTTATCCGGTACCTGTGTCATTAATTGTTAAGGCGTCAATTGTTAAGCCGTCAAAAACCAGCGCAAAAAATCCCTGCGGGAGGGGGCAGGCGGAGCGACCCACACCCTTTCGCACCGTGCCCCGCAAAGCTTTCGCCAATTTTGCACCTAGCCGATCTCTATTGCCTTGCCCAACCGATCCTTTCCTCCACCTATTCGGTAATTTGTCCTCGGTAATTAAACTCTCAACGGCGGATTGGCGCCCTTTGCCCTCGGTAGTTAAGCTCTCGACGGCGGGTTGCCTTTGCTACGAGCGGCTTTTCAGCCGGACGTGGTCGCGGATTTCGATCAATCGTTTCATGACCGGATACAAGCTTTCGCGATAATTGGGTGTACCGAACGCATCATGAAGCATTCGGTAAAGTTCAAACAATTGGGCATACACGGCCGCAGCTTGCCGATACGGGCGATATATGACCTTTGGTTTACCCACCATCCTTTGCTGTGCCTGCTGTACCGTCCGATAAACCCCGCCGACCACCGCGCCGAAGATCGCTGCGCCCAATGCACATGCCTGACTCGAACGGCTGATTCGAATCGGTCGATTCAGCACGTCGGCATAAATCTGCATGACGAACGGGTTTTTCTCCGCAATACCCCCGCAGGCGATGACCTCGCGGACCGGTAAACCATATTGTTCGAACCGTTGAATGATGACAAGCGCCCCAAAGGCGGTCGCCTCCACTAACGCGCGATAGACCTCCGGGGCCGAGGTATGCAGGGTTTGCCCCAACAACAAGCCCGTTAATCGCGGATCCACCAGAACGGTGCGATTACCGTTATTCCAGTCCAGGGCTAATAGCCCACTTCCCCCCGGCAAAAGCTGCGAGGCAGCTTTGGTGAGGTTCTGATGAACCTCCCCTTTTTTTGTGAAACGCTCGGACGCTAGCTCCGCCGTAAACCAGTTGAAGATATCGCCCACGGCCGATTGCCCGGCTTCCAACCCGTACATCCCCGGAATGATCGATCCGGAAACAATGCCGCATAGCCCTGGGATGTCCGCCAGGGCTTCACTTTGGGGAACCACCATCATATCGCAGGTGCTGGTGCCGATAATTTTTACCAAACGTCCCGGAGCAATACCCGCCCCGACTGCCCCCGCATGGGCATCCAAGACTCCGACGGCTACGGGGATTCCCGGGGGCAAGCCCACGGCTCGTGCCAGGTTGGGCCGAAGATACCCCGCACATTGATCAGCCGTTTTGGCAGGCTGCGCATAGCGGTTACGAAGCTCGGCGAGCCTGGGGTCTAAAGTCGCCAAGAATTCCGCCCGCGGCAGGCCTCCCCATTGATCGTTATACATGGCTTTGTGGCCGGCCGCACAAATATTTCGGGGCAAGGTATCGGGCTTCAAATTGCCCGTGACATAGGCCGGGATAAAATCCGAGCATTCGACCCAACTGTATGCGGCCTCGAAGACCTTCGGCTTGCTGCGCAGGCAATGAAGGATCTTCGACCAAAACCACTCCGAACTGTAGGTGCCTCCGCACTTCGCAAGATAAGGTTCGCCCAATTGCCGGGCTTTTTCGGTGATCTCCGCAGCCTCCGCAAACGATGTGTGATCTTTCCAAAGCCATGCCTGGGCAGCTAGTTCTTTGCGATACTTGGGGTGCAAACCCAGCGGGTTCCCCTCAGCATCCACGGGCAGGGGGGTGGATCCGGTAGTGTCGATCCCAATCCCCACGACGGCCTTGGGCGAAAAACCGGCCGTGTCCCGGGCTATTCGCACGGCCTCGGCGACCGCCTTGGTGAAGCCCGTCATGTAATCGGCGGGATTCTGCCGCGCTAAATTCGGATCCTTTGGGTCGAGCAAGACCCCTTCTTTTCCCGATCGGTATTTCCATACAGCGGTTGCCACTTCGCGTCCATCAGCCACATCTACCACCGAGGCACGGACGCTGTTGGTGCCGAAGTCCACTCCCAACGAAAAGCGTCGTGTTTCCACCTTGGCCATAAAGCGACCCTCCTTCGCGTGGACTTATCTGGGGCTCCCCGTGCAAAAACCTTCGATGCACCATGCCCAGGCGAACTACTACCCCAAAAAAGGATCTTCGAAAAAAGTTCGAGCCATCAGTTTACGGTCGGGAAAAGAGGATTCCTAGAGACTGCCCGGGCCGTTTTGGACTTCGGTCCCTCGAGATCGCGGGAACGAGTCAGCGGAGCCAACCCCCTGAAAAAGGACTTCACCCCCAGGAAATTTCTGCCCGAAAAAGCCAAAGGAAGGTTTGCGCAAAGAACTTGGGGGCTTGTTCCCCAAACGAAAATGCACGGAGTAGCCCGCTTAGGATGCGGGACGAGCTATCGCGTGGGACGAAAGATCACCCCCGGATATAGCCTAGAGTCAGAGAATTGGGGTCAATTACCTTGCGGATGTGAAAAGTGTTATGGGGTAAGGGTCGTGACGTGCACGTCACATTCTTCATCGACCTCCACCATAGATTTATGATCATGCGTAAAAGAAACCAAGTTTCCGCTTGTGGCCGCGGCGTTGTTAGCTTACCGCAGCATTGTGCTTTCGTAAGAAGTTCTGAAGTAAAGCACTACGCCGATTGGCGAAAAAAGTTACGGAGAGCTCTGCGTGATCGCGAATCAAGAATGGGTGGGGCGAATTGCGTCGTCAATCTCCCTGGCAGTTGAACGGCAAAACATGCCGCCAGCCGCTCCCTCAGGCCTACTGAGCACCGCTCCCATAAATCAAAAAGTGTGCCGTTCGGAGTTTCGGGGGAAGAAGGCCCCGGAATTTCGAGTGAGCAATACCCGCGAGTTTCGGCGGAACAATACCCCGAAGTCTCACCCGATGGGAGCGGCAGAAAGTGTATTTTTTGAGACTTCAGTTCCACCCGTCGTTTTTTCGGCCACTCGCTCGTTTTTCGAGGGGGGTAAGGCGGTCGTTAAGCGGCGAAATCCTCAGCTTAATGGCCCACCGCGTTAGCAAAGCAACTTTGTCTGTTCCTAACCGAGCCATTGCAGCCGTCTTGTGATTGTCCACCGTGCTCGGGGAAAGATTTAGGATTTTTGCAACCTCTCTAACGCTACAGCCGAGACTCAACAGCCTCACAACTTCTCGTTGACGCTTCGTGAGATTGGGCCGCATACCAGCGATCCTCGACCACAACAAACTTCCCGCCTCTTACGAACTGCCTGTAATGGACAAAGCTCGCCCCTTAACCGTGCGCCCATGAAGCGAAAATGAACCCCGTTTAACGCGACAATCAATCGCCAAACCGTGCCTGGAACACCTCTAAGCCGTATTCGGAAACTTTGACCATTTCTTGCATTTGGCCACCCGTTATGCGGTCCCAGTCGCTCGACCCACACCGAGCTTTGCCGAATCTTTGAGTACCCAAAATGGGGGCCCTCGGGAGATTCAAAAGGGGGTTCCCTCCGGAAAGCGTAACGTGGGTCCGCCTACCGTTTTTCGTAAAAAACTTGCTTCCCCGGCGGCGGGCTTTTCTACTCCAACACGTAAGCCCGCAACACGTAAGCCCGCTAGAAGTCGCAACGAAAGCGGCAAACCTCCAAAAAAAATAATAATGGTAAAGCAACCACCTTGAGGCGGCCTCGACTACGGCTTGCCCGCTTTCCGCAAGTGTCTGCCGAGCTTGTCACTTCCGTTAGCTTTACCGCCGAATAATCCGTGCAAAAAGCGAACCGGTGGAAGCTCCTGCTTCTTGCCAAATGAAACGGACGAAAGGGATGAAACCGTTGCGCCCAGGATCAATCAATCGATAGGGAACGGGTTTTGGCCGACTTTTCGGCCCCCTGAAGGGGACAACCAAACTCCCCCGTGTCGCAACCCTGGCTGGAATACCCTTGGACCTGCTTATTGCAACCGGGTCCCCAGGAGCCTTGGAACTACTCCCGCCACTGTAAGTGGCAAATCCCTAATGGTTGCCCATAGGCGGTCCTAGGCCACCCCCCGCCTCAGATCCCGCGGCTACCAGACTTCCCCCGTCAGTTTGGTTTTGGCTGTGTTAAAACTTGTGGCGGCAAACTGTTTAGGAAAACACCGCTGTTTAAGAAAATACCATTGAAAAGCCCCACACCCCCAGATATTCATCAGAGGAGAATATAAACTCAGTTCCGAAAAACTGCAACTACCTGGGAAGCCAAAATCTGGACGTTTTCAACCTGCCTTCTTAACCCCTTTTCCCCCCAGAAGTGGGGGACAACGTTTTGCTGAGACTTTCCAGCCGCTCCTGAGCTTCGCGCGTCTCGGGGCGATCCGGAAACTCGTGAACGATGCGGCGATATTGCTCGGCGGCTTCTTCCAGGCGAGCCAATTGTTCCATCGCTCGGCCGGCTCCGAGTAAGGCCCGGGCGATCAAGGGCCGGTTTTTCTTTTCCAAAAGCACTACCCGCAACCATGCAAGCGCGGCTTGATCCCAGCCGGCCCGTTGTTCCCAAGCTTGAGCTATTACGGCGTAAGGGCCGGCCCGAAGCGGAGTTGGGAGAGATTCAGTCAGCTTTTCCCAACGTTCTTTCTCGACAGGATCTGCCGTCGCGAGTTGAAGACGCCAACTCTGCGCAAGTGCCAGGGTACGAATCGGTTCCGGAGCACCTCGCGCCAAAAGCCGCAGTTGATTCAATGCCGCCGGCCCCTCTCGCCCTGTCAATAAGTGACTGGCCCCCAGAAGCTGGGCCGCTGGGTTTTTCTGCTGCTGAAGCCAACCTTGGGCTGCAACCTCCAAATCCGGCGGTGCCTGCTGGACCAACCAACTCAGCGGAATGCATGCAAAATGGGGGGTTTGGGGGTCCTCTTCAACGAGCGTGAGGAATTCCGAACCGGCTTCGACGAACCGATCCAAGTTCTGGTAACACATCACGATTTGAGCTGCGATTTGCCGACGAACCCATGCCCGGGTTTCCTCACGGCGTGCCGCCTGATAATGGCGAATTGCCTCATCGAACTTTCCCGCGGCAAACGCAGCGTTCCCCGATTCGTGACTCCGGCGGAGCACCGTTTCGATACGCAGCACATCCTTGCCGGGTACCTCGCGGACTACCGAGCCGGATACCCGGATTTGAAGCCGGCTTCCCGTAAAATCGACCACTTCGCCGACAAGTCGCACCCAGCCGGTGGGGTTTGCCTCCGAGACCAAGTAAACGGTTTCCTGCCCAAGGCATAAGGCCGGGAACCTATACGCCAAGCAAAGTGCAAAGAAGAAAAATCTCAAGAAGAAGGGGTAAGCCTCCCGAAAAAAGTTCGACATGCCTAAGCCCTAACTGCTAATGCTCACGGCTGAGTCCGCCGGTTGAGATGATGTGAAATATCAACTTGGAGCGCAGATACAATCTGCGGATACAACTCTTAAAAACTACGGATACAAGGGTTCAAAGCTGGTTGCCAATCCCTACCATCAACTCCTCTTCCTACGAACGCCAAATGCCCTTGCGATCGATTGATGTTTGGCCACATTAACCCCCGAGGTTAACCATCCGCTCCGCTTAGCGAGCGATCGGGCCGGTTCGCTTTAGACAACGCCATCGTAGCTCCGTCCTCGGGACCCCCAATCGGATTGAGTAAGCTTGGCGATCTATACCAAAATAAGACCCCGTAAAGCCGCAGAGCGAGTTTGGTTAATGGATTCGCTTTCGATACTCGAATTCGGGTTTGCTGCTCTTTGTCGAATGGCTGCACAAAGCGGTACTGGCCCGCCGGCACCCGATTCAACAGAAACTGTAAAAATCTGACGGTTAAAGCCGTGTCAGCAACGCAAAGAGTTGTAGCCAAGTTCGGGGTTCGGCGACAAACCGCCGGCTGGATCCGCGCGTTTTTTCCGCGGTAATCACCCTCCTTCCTTCTCTTGGACAGTAATCTTACTGCTTGCTTACTCCTTGAATTGCAAGGAAGCGCACCGCATCAAAATCTTGCCGTCGGTGCCTACTTCAGGCGGAATTGACGCACCCCCTAGAGAACCGTATCTGGGTGAGATCTACTACTCTGTTTGATCTCTACATCCATCGATTGGGGTTAGCCGCCGTTACAATCCGGGACAAACGGTGCTGCACGTTGCCATGCGTCTTTAATGGGCCCCCTTTACGGGACTAGCGTCTTTACAAACAACCTCCGGCTCGCTTTTACAGATATCGGCCCCCGCCTATGGGTCAGCATGCCACCAGGACCAAAGGCGGCTAGACCCTGTTCATAGGCTTTCCGCTTACGGGGGTAACGCTGAAATATCCACGTAGGTGTGTTGACCGCCGTTTTGCCGGGCTAATCGCACGAGGAAGTTGTTCGGCTTGCGTTGCGGCCCGTAGCCGAACTCAATGGCGTGGATGGTAATCCCCGCTCCGCGACGGTGTACCAAGGCCAATTGCCCGTCGTCCATCTGCGGGTCATCTGCATCAGTGAGGAAAAAGATGACATCCGGCTGAAAGTTGATCGCTAGCAGCAGGGCTTCCAAGTGCCGCGTGCCACCACTGGCGACGATCGATTGGACGAAACTTTGCGCGTTCCTCTTATTTTGTTCAGTAGCAAACGCCAAACGATTTGCATGTCCGGAGGGATTGAAAGCCAATGGCTCATGATTGTAGAAGATGATCTGAAATTGGTGCGTCTCCTCCAGACTCTCGAGGCTCGCCAAAAGCTCGGCCTTTGCCGCCCGTAATGGCCGCTTATTGTACCAGTTCATGCTGTCGGAGCGGTCGAAGACGTAGACGAATTTTCGACCCTCGCCCACAATCCCGAAAAGCCGTACGCGGGCTTTTCCCCCTATTTCGCGCCGTGCCGCTCCCCCGGCGGGGTTTTGGCCGGGGAAAAACGCGGTCATGGCCCCGGTCGCAGCAGCGGATAAACCGGGCTCCAACCGCGGCAATACTTCTTCGGGCTTGCCCGGTGTTAACTCCGATAAGATCGTCTCCGCATTTTCCTGGCCTACGTTTGACGAAGCTTCTTCCGCGGACTCAGACTCCGAGCCTTCCAGATCGGGTGTTTCCGGAGTTTGCGGAGCCGTTTTGACGATGATGCCCACCTCCGCCACCCGGTCGCCACCGGTTCCTCGAGAGGGGGGATTTTGGAACAAAAACACGCAAAAAGTGAGAAACAACCCATGAATAATGGCCGAAAGACACCAGGCCGGTAGGGCCCTTCGGAACGACTTATCTGTCGGACCCAACGGAGATCTCGTGGACCCAGAAACCGAGCCCCGAGAGGCGGGGGATTTGTTGTGCACGGCAGTTGACGAATCACTCATCAAAACACCCAATCAATCGGCCAATTTACCCAGTGCTTTTGCCCGATCAAGCGCCTGACGGTTAAAAGTTCGAGAAAGGTAGCTTTCGATTGCCGTGCGTCAAACCCCGTGATTCTCGCCGCCCTAGGGCTCAAATCCCATCCAGGGGATTGGAAGTGCATCTACGAAACCGTCGGCCTCCTCTCCCTAAAAGGTGGGCCATTTTTCTGCCAATTGCAACAGTAAGTGCGAACGGCAACTACTCCTTCCCGCTTCTGCGAATCTCAGGTCTCCGTATTAAGAGATGCTAATCACTTTTCCTCCCTTAATCGGTTTTGCAGCAGCAAATGCGAAACAAGAAAGCAAACGTGACATGAGAAAGAGCGCAACAAGCCGTCAATTCAGTTGTGATCAATCGGATTGCATTAAGGGCTATTCTAATGTCGCTTAAGCTTATTCTTTATACAAACTTATTCTTTCTTTATAGAAAGAAATGCGTTTCGCTCCCCAAGTCTCCTGTTTGACTTAGCGCATTTAACCCGTCAGGTGCATGCCTGCCCGCGTTTTTTGCTTTGCAGTGGTCCTCGAATTCCACAGATTACTCGTGAGGTTAATCGTGATGGGCTTAATGGGCTTAATTCAGAACGAGCTGCCCCCAGGACTTTGCTTCTGGGTGATTTATGAGCGCTAGCCATTTGCGCGAATACCTGTCAAAGTTGCTTCTCAATGCTGCTTCTTAATTGATGCGGCCCCTCTTCCGGCGATTGAAAACATGATTTTTCAGAGTACTTTGATCGTGCTTCTGATGGCCGAATTTGTGTTATGGGGCGATTGGATCCCGTTTTCAGCACCAATTCGGTGTTTTTGATAGCGTTTCGATGCGTTGGTAGCCATGTTTTGGAGTGGCCGCACGTTAGAACCCCGCATAAAATATGAGTTGACTGTGTTTAGAAAGAATGTTATCATTTAGCTCGTTAAGTAAAAACGTATCCGTCGTCGAACTAGCTTCTGTTTACAAGGTTTCGGCACTTCTGAATGATTGGAGTTTTTCAACCCCGCACGTGAAAATTCGGATTTTTTGGAAAAGCAATGCTTCGCAATATGAGCGGTCAAGTGTATAATCAACCGAACAATGCATTGTTTAGTGGCCAATGGATCAGTGCTCAAGGCTTGGACGCGGAAAAGACAAGGGCCACAATCGGCTCGGCTTCACCATCCCTAAATGGTGGGGAAGGTCGGTTGTTTCAGCCCCGGGCGCCGACGCCAGAAGAGGTCGAGTACCTCGCAGCGGAAAGCCGGCGGTTGGAAGGGGCCACACCTGAGCAAATTATCCAATGGGCGGTGGGCAAATACTTTCCAAAGTTGACCATGGCGACGGCCTTTGGCCCGGAAGGATGTGTAATCCTTTCCATGTTGGCAAAGATTGAGCCGAGGGTATACGTTTTCAATTTGGACACGGGATATCAGTTCAAGGAAACCCTCGAACTTCGGGATCTAATTGCGGAGCGATTTGGGATCGTTGTTGATTTCGCGCGGCCCGAGCTTACCGTCGAGGAATACGAGCGTATTAACGGTGGGCCGGTCTATAAGACCAATCCTGACAAATGTTGTGCGGATCGAAAAGTCGCCGTATTACGGAGGGTTGTGCAGCGTTATGACGCTTGGATGAGCGGCATCCGGCGGGATCAGAGTCCCCATCGGGCCAAGGCCCCGATCGTGGGTTGGGATAAGAAATTCGGACTCGTCAAAATCAGTCCTCTAGCCAATTGGACGAAGAAAGACGTCTGGAAAAGGATTTTGGACGAGAATATTCCATACAATCCGCTTCATGACCAAGGTTATCCAAGTATTGGATGTTGGCCTTGCACTCGACCGGTGTTATTCGGAGAGGACGAGAGGGCCGGTCGATGGAGCGGCACAGGAAAGACGGAGTGTGGACTGCATATCCAAGATGGGTAATCATTCCTAACTTGGAAAGGCATCGGACAGAGGTAGTTTGGGAATGTGGCCCGCAGGGGCTGGTGACCCATGAGGCGGTACTTGATGAGGCACTTGCCCGGGGGCCGATAGTTCGGAGTAGAACCGGAGATGGTCATGCGAATCTCTGCAAAAACTGAGTATGCCTGCATTGCGGTCCTAGAATTGGCGGCCCAGTACGGCACGGGACAACCGGTTCGGATTCGGAAAATTGCCGAACGCCATGCCGTACCGCCGCGATTCTTGGTTCAAATTCTCCTTCAACTGAAGGGAGCCGGGTTGGTGCTGAGCACTCGGGGAGCGGCAGGCGGCTACCACTTAGCGCGACCGCCCGAGCAAGTCTCGTTGGGGGAGGTCATGGAGGTGATTGAAGGCGGTGCCTCGGACGGCGAAAGCCGGACGCCGAATGCCTCCAGTGAATCCCCGGCGGTCAAAGTCCTCAACGAGGCTTGGGAGCAGGTCCGCATGAAAGAACGGGAAATGCTGCGGCATATCACATTCGCCGATCTCCTTGAGCGGGCCAAAACCCAGGAGCAGCAGATGTATTACATCTGACGGGTTACTTTACTTCTTTCCTTCTTTGTGTGCGGGGCTTGCCTGAACGCAGGGCCGCGTACCTAGCTCGATTAGCGAGCCAGCGTCTTTGGAATTGCCGGCCACCCTTCGGAATCCGGGAAATGGCATTTCTTTTCCCGCTGCCCCGAACTTTTCCCGGAGGGTTAATCCTGTGGCTTAGGCAGTGGGACTGCTTTCCGACGGTTCCGATTCATTTTGGTCTGCGTCGCTGCGGTGTATTCCTTGACATTCGATTGTTTTTTCGGCAGGGTTGTTCAGTGAAGAGGTAGCTAGGGTAGAGCGTTTTCGACCATTCCGATTTGGGGAGCGATTCTGATTTGCGGAGCGATACGACGTCGATGGCCGACCTCATTCCCCCTCATGGTGGGCTCGCGGAGCCGATCGATCGAATGGTACTGGCGGAGGCTGAAACGGACCTGAGGGCTCAGGCCGCGCAGCTTCCCCAGATACCGGTTTCTGATGCCGATCTTTCGACCGTGTACCGATTTGGCGACGGGGTCCTCAGCCCGTTGGAAGGGCCGATGGACCGTGGCACCTACGATCGGGTCCTTGAGGAAGAGGTGATCGAACGCGCCGGTAAGCTCTACGCCTGGACAATCCCCTTGGCCTTCCCGGTCACCGCAGCAATAGCGCGCGAGCTTGCCCACCACGACAAGGCTGCACTTGTCAATGGTATGGGTAATCCGGTTGCCGTGCTGGAAATTACCGATGTATACCGCTGGGATAAGCGGAAGTACCTTGAATGTGTCTATCAAACTTCGAGGACCGATCATCCCGGCGGGGACATGGTCCTGGAGGCGGATGGGGATAAAGACTACTTGGTAGGAGGACGGGTCACCGTCTTCCCACAACCGAAGCATCCTGAGCTTGGTGATTACGTGCTTAGTCCCCGCCAAGTCCGTCGACTGATTGCGGAAAAAGGTTGGAACCGCGTTGTTGCGTTCCAAACTCGCAACCCCCTCCATCGGGCCCACGAATATGCCTTGGTGTACGGATTGGAAGTTCTTTTGAAAGCCGGTCACAATGCCGGTGCTTGCCTGAATCCACTGGTGGGGGAAACTAAGGAAGACGATGTGCCGGCTACCGTACGGATGCGGACTTACGAGGCTTTGCTGCGCGAGCGGGCCCTCGGCGACGGCGATGCAGATCCGGAATTGTGGCAGCGGCTCGGCGAGTCGTTACCGGACCGGGTAATCCTCGTCGGGCTGGATATCAAGATGTTCTATGCCGGCCCAAAAGAGGCGGTAATGCACGCAATTTACCGCCAAAATTTTGGGTTTACGGATATCATCATCGGCCGCAAACATGCGGATGCCCCCTTCCATGACGGCACACCTATTTGGGGCGATTTCGATGCCCAGCAAATCTTTCAAAGATTGCGGGGCGAATTACTCATACGCCCGTTGTGTGTGGGATTTGCGGCCTATTATCCGTCGATTGGGCGGGTGGATCTGATGGAGAACCATCCAGGCGAACAACCGCTGCTGATCTCCGGGAAAGAGGTCCGCAAGGCCTTACAAGAAGGCCGCCCGGTTGATCCGCGCATTATGCGGCCCAGTACCGCGCAAATTCTGGCCGAGGCGATGGGACGGCGGGGTCTCTAGTCCACCAGTGTGTACTCGTCAAAGGCAATATCTTAGGTTTCTTTTAGGTTTCTTGAGTGCTCTGGGAGTTTCGCCTTTCGGTTTTTTTCCCAAGTAATTGCCAGGTAATGTTTTTCCCCAAATAATTCCGCCCGGAAGGCAAATATTTTGCTGGAAACCTCGGTTGTCGGGAGGGGCCAAATATCGCGTTGATTCCCGGCCCCAAAACGGTGATTCCCGACCCAGAAAAGTTGATACGCGGGCTTAAAAATTTGAGCTTTTTCGCGACAGTAGGTTTTTTACCGAAAGCTGATTGTAGCAAAAATTCCAGCAAAAAGTACAACAACCTGGAAATTTCCTGGTGTTGGAAGATAAATCGGGGCAAAAAATGAAGAAGTTAGTGTTGCCCGAAAAGAAATCCTTGGGCCCCGGGCGCCGAACAGCCCGATGAACCCGGCAAATCGCTTAAGAATATTGTTAAACAGGAAACCCGTATTGACTTTACCTAAACCTAAGTCCCAACGTTCGAGGGGATCAGTACGATCGGCCAAACGGGAGTTTCGAATCGGTCAGGTTTTCTGAGGCGGGTTGCGTGACCCATACGCCAATTTAATGCTCCATCCGCGGGCCGATCGCCGCTCATGGATTGGCCCGGCAAGGCGTGAATTGCCAGCGTTTTTTGCTGTTTTTTGAGCGAGACGGACTTTTTGCACGGACTTTTTACAGTTTTGGAAGTGTTCGGCTCTTCAAGGACCGGGGGTGATATGTTTGTCGCCAGTTAAAGCTGGGCGGCTCACGGCGGACTTTTTTTAAGTTCAAATAGTTGCAAGTGCCCGGATACCTACGTTATACTTAGGCACAAGCCGCACGGGGGAATGGCGGCAAGAGGGGGTTGTCAGCATCGGCCCGCCCTGGTGGCATTACCGTTTGTTGGTTCAGTAGTTGAGAGGAGGTTCCGTATGCGCAAGAGTAGTGTTAGAATCGGGTTTACGTTGGTTGAGCTTTTGGTGGTCATCGCCATCATTGGGATTTTGATTGCTCTGCTTCTGCCTGCAGTCCAGGCGGCGCGGGAGGCCGCCAGACGGTCCCAATGCACCAATAACCTCAAGCAGATTGCCTTGGCGATGCACAACTACCACGACGTTTACAAGTGCTTCCCGCGGTACTGTTATAGGTCCGTTGATCCGGCCAACCCTGCCAATTTGCGGAGCCACTGGCAGGGCTACAGCATTCACTTACGGCTGCTACCCTTCTTGGAACAAGCCAATTTGGCAAACATCGTCGAGGGAGCGGGGATGAGAATGGCTCGGGTTTGGTACGATGGGGATGGCACTCTTACCGCTGGCCGGCGGACCAGAATCGCGACTTTCCGGTGCCCCTCGGACACGGAGTTTCCGGGCTCATCCGAGACAGGTAACTGCAACTATGTCTTCAGCTTTGGCTCCCACTTTGATTGGGGGAGTGGTGTTCAAAATGGTTTCGTGATGCGGGATCGGGAGACCAGCTTCTCGGACATGCGGGACGGAGCGTCCAATACCATCATGGCTGCTGAAATGCGGATCGGCGATAACAACAACAGCGTGTATCGGCCTGGGGATGTGGTTCGCGCTCAGGCTTTCAGCGGCACGCGGCTCTTCCCGACGCAGGCAGAGATGGATGCTTACGGCGCCCAGTGCCAAGGGGGTATCGGCAACCATCACAGCCACTCCGGACGTGATTGGATCGCTCCGATGCCCACGCAGACCGTCTTCAACACCGTGGCCCCCCCGAACTGGCGATGGCCCACTTGCCAAGAGTGTTCGGGCTGTGGCTGGATGGATAGCAACGGCGCGTTCCCCGCTCGGAGCTGGCATCCCGGCGGTGTGCTCCACGCTTTAGGCGATGGATCGGTTCGGTTTCTTTCGGAGACCATCAACTTCGCAACCTACCAATACCTTGGTGGTCGGGACGAGGGTCAGAGTGCTTCGCCTGAAGGTTGATGCCGGCGACCAGCTTGTCTTGTGGGAGCGATCGCTGAATTTCCGGCCGCTTGGTTTCGGATAACGGTTTCAGCTTTCAGCCTAGTTCCCAAGAATGATGCGAGGGATCCGGGAAATCCCTGGATCCCTCGCGGTTCATATTCTGACGGAGTTTCTGCGGACGAGTTCACCCTCGAGCGGATACTGGGTGTTCTCGATCGTGGGGACTTGGAAGCTTTACCCGCTGTTGTTAGGATGGAAGCAAACCTAAGAGAATCTCATTCAGATGTGTCGTTAGAGTTCTCTGGTATCTCACAACATCGCGGGCGTTCGGGGTTTACGGTCTAAGCAAGCTTTGACCAACCAATCAACTTCGACGCCTTGCAAAGGATTTTACCAGCCTACCCGGCGAGACGAATTTCACTAGAGGGCATTCGGGCCCGGATACAGAGGGACGCGTTTCTTCCGGAGGTCGATGGGCAATCGTCTTCGAGTTGGATGCGCCATTGAGTTTCGGTATGTCCCCCCCTTTCTGCAACCCCTTTGGATTGAGGAGGCGAGATTATGTTGAGATGGTTCGTTGTGGGAGTGTGTCTTTGTGCGTTGGCCCTCGGGTGCACATCCGAGGCGTCAAAGACCCAGCCGGTTCAGCCGCCGCAGATTTCACCCGTGGATGCCATCCGCAGTGCGCTGCAATCGGTGGCTCAATCGGGGCAATTGGGTAGCGAAGGTTTGAGCATTCAGGAAAACATCCAAAAACTTCGGGCCACCGATGCCGCCAAGGCCGATGCATTGGCCGCCGACTACCAGGAACTCGAGGCTGCGGGCGCCGATGCCGCAAAGGTCAAGGCGAAAGCGCAGGAAATGCTCGGCAAGCTGTAATGTCCTCCGATTGAAAAGTCCGCCGCGTTTAGCTTGGCTTTTTAATCGGGTTTTCCGCAGCCGGGCAACTCACCTCTCATCAGGCGGCAACGGTACAGTCGGGTAGAAAACGTTTGAAGCGATCCCAGAGCCGCGAGATCCGTCGGACCTCGTGGCTTTTTTTGTGCAAATCTGAATTTGTGACGGCTTTCTGACGGTGTGGTTCGCTCGAGGGCCGGATCACGACGGTTTGTTCACGATGCTCGTGTGTCGAAATCTTTGGTGCCAAAACCAGAGACTCTTTTAGCGGGGGCTCTCTGGGCGGTAATGTCCTCATCCTTTGTGGGAGAAAACCGCGGTCACTTCGCGAGGACGCTGCCGCATATTCGCGCGGGATCCACGTGTTGATCCACGTGTTGAAAAATGATCTGGGTGCGTTCCGAACCGTTTTTGAGCGGACTTTGTCAGGCCCATCAGACATGAGGGTTTGCGCTGTGCGATCATTAACTGAGAATCGCTCTGCGGATTTCGTTGTACTCAAGAATGGATTTCAGACCGTCAATACCGAGGCGGGCTTTGGTTTTTTGCAAGAAAGGGCTTCCGGCATTAAAAGGCTTAGGGCAATTAAGGGTTAGGGCAAGAAAACGTTTGGGGTAAGAAAACGTTGATCGCAATGTTAAAGGCAAGGAAAGGTTTGGGCAACAAAATGTTTTGGG
>CAKZMM010000127.1 GCA_937128505.1 uncultured Thermogutta sp. | reverse complement strand
CTGCCCCGTGAACGGCTACCTTGTGGGAATGGACGTCCCGACGCGTCACTCTTACATCATGGCCATCGTCCGTCCCGAGAAGCGAACAATCGCGTCCGGCGTCACCAACCTAGTCCGCATGGCGGCTTGGGCGGTCGCCCCAGCGCTGGCGGGCCTGTTTATGGAAAAGTCGTCGCTGGCTACCCCGCTGGTCATCGGAGCCGGTCTGAAGATTGGCCACGGCGTGGCTTTGTATTTTGCCTTCCGAGGTCTCAAACCGCCGGAGGACTCGGGGTCGCGTAGCTGAAATGAGGAATATGCGATGGCTCGCCAGCGTGCGAGGGAGGATTGCCTTCGGCGATCGAAGCTTGTTGCCAGCACAGCAGTGAGGTTTTTACCCATGGCGGCCTTTGAAGCTTATCCCGTCCATCAATCAGCTCCGCATCGGGCTCCGGAGCATGTGAGTGTTCGCCCGATGCTAAAGCCTTTGCCCCGCCTAAATCGACCGCAGCGCTGGCGAATTCTCAACCCCGTCCGGGTCAATCGTAAGGTTTGCGGATTTAAAAAGTGGAAATTATTGACCGCGTAAGATTCGTTACAGCTCCCATCCTGCCCGATATTCCCGGCGAATGAATTGCTCGGCGGCGGGGCAATTGGTAGCCCGAAGATTCCCAGCATCCCAAACCAATTTGCTTTGAGCCCGGTAAGAGACGTTACCCAAGAGAACAGTCTCGGTTAGCGGCCCCGAATAGCTGAAATCGCATAGCGCCGGTTCACCAGTCTTACAAGCACGAATCCATTCCTGATGGTGCCCGATCGATGGGGGAATGGAAGGTTCCGGCCGTACGAATTCGGCATATTTTTCTTCTGGGAGGAGCCGATGTCGTGTGTAATCGGCTACCAACTTGCCGGTACTACCCACAAACAGGACCGCAGCGGACCATTGATCCGCGTCCTTGAGCTCGGGCACTTCAGGGCGATTTCCGTTGCCGTTGTACCAGGTCATAGTCACCGGTGGTAAGTCGCCCCGATTAGGGAATTCGTACCGGACAGTGAGCACGTGGGCTGTTGTCTCCGGGTGAGGAGACAACGGAGAGGTGGCTTCGATCGTCACGGGGTGGGAAAGCTTCAGCGCCCAGAATGGCAAATCCATGTAGTGGCACCCGAAATCACCCAGAGTGCCGTTGGCAAAATCCCACCAAGCTCGCCATCCCCCCGGAACATATGTCGGGTGATAGGGGCGATAAGGCGCCGGTCCCAACCACAAATCCCAGTCTAGTCCCGGTGGTATTGGTGGGGTATCCGTGGGGCGATCCATCCCCCCGTAACCCCCGGGAAACCAAACGTGTACCTCGCGAACCTCGCCGATGGCCCCGCTTTGGACTAACTCCACAATCCGCCGGTAGTTGTCCCCCGCGTGAATCTGCGTACCCAATTGGGTTGCGAGCTTTTTCTCGGTGGCAAGCTGGGTAAGCACTCTGGTTTCGTACACGGAATGTGTGAGCGGCTTTTCGCAGTAAACGTGCTTTCCCAGTCGTAAGGCTTGGGCAGCGGGAGCAGCATGCGTATGATCGGGCGTGCTGATGACGACGGCGTCGATTTTGTCGGCCATTTCATCGAAAAGCTTGCGGAAATCGCGATACCGTTTTGCTTGCGGGTATTTTTCAAATGTAGGTCCGGCCCGCTTCTCATCCACGTCGCACAAGGCTACGATATTTTCGGAATTACATCCGTGAACATTATCCGCCCCTCGGCCGCCGACGCCAATTCCTGCGATATTGAGGCGCTCGTTCGGGGCTTCGGCTTGAGGCCAAGCAAGGCGACCTTTGAGGGCCCATATTCCTACACCCGCGTATACCGTGTTCCGCAACCAATGCCGCCTCGTCGAGCAAGTGGTCATGTCTAATCCCTTCAAGAAATCTAAGCCGACTAGCGTTTAGAATGATATAAGCCCATAAAGCCGGCTTGCCCCCAGGCACAGCCCGACCGATCTCATGAACCGTGAGTCGAACGCCAACAACCCAACGGTAACGAACGTGCTTTGTGTAAAGCGTAAATTTAGGGAGTTGACCCCCGGCAGTTTGTTTCGTTGAGAAGGGCACATCATCAGCTTAAACATAAAGACTACGCAATACACCAGAGAGCTGCTCTTTAGCTATTGAGCCGCTTTCTGATTCCATGGGTTGAACTTACCCTGGCGATGTTGACCTTGCAAGAATGTGGAAGTGAATTTTTGGCCAAGCTGACCGGTCAGCACACATGCTAAGGCGGATGTGTTGGTCTCGGCCAAGTTGTGTTCAAGTGAGCCTAAATGATTAGAGAAGCGAACGGTTCTTCCATCGCATGATCAATGATGAATGAAGAATTCGCCCCGAACGATGCTCGAAGTGAAGGCTGTTCCTCGCGGCCTGGATCACCCCCAAGGTTCGACTCTCTAGCTTCCTCCGTGCGACATTACGGCCTTAAATTGGAGGGGGAAAAAATAACCCGGCTGGAGGCTTACTGTCGACTTCTGTGGGCGTGGAACGAGAAGATCAATCTGACCCGCCATACCGATTACGAGAAATTCGTCACCCGAGATATTGTAGATAGCCAAACTTTGGCGCACTTACTCCAACCGGAGGAATTGGTGTTGGACGTCGGTACCGGCGGTGGAGTGCCGGGCATCATCCTCGCGATTTTGCGCCCGGATCTTAGGGTTGTGCTTTGTGACTCGGTGGGGAAAAAGGCCCGGGCAGTGGCCGATATGGTCGAGCGACTCCAACTGAAAGTCCCCGTCGTGGCGGGGCGCGTGCAAGACCTTTTAGGCTCGGCCCAATTTAACACGCTCGTGGCCCGGGGTGTGGGTCGGTTGCGGGAAACGCTCGGTTGGTTGAAGCCGCATTGGGCGGCTTTCGATCGGCTGCTGGTGATCAAAGGCCGAACATGGCTCGCCGAGCGCGGGGAAGCACGACACTATGGTCTCATGCGCTCTTTGGCCCTACGGTGCCTTGCGGAATACACGACCCCTTCCACCGGGGCCGAAAACGTCATTTTGCAGATTTGTCCGGAAGATCGTCTCATCCCCCCGAAGGGCTGCCGACTGCGTGATTTGCGGAAATACAAACTTCAGTTGGTGACCGTAGTCGGGGCTGAAGAGTCGCGGATTGCCGGAAAGGTTCGCGATGCTCGCAACGGAGCAAAAGGCCCGGTAGGCCGGGAAGAAGGATCTACGGAGGAAGATTCAACGCCTCCGCCTACAATCGCGACGAATACCTGAGGAAAATGCCGAAAAGGTTGGCTGTGAAAAAAGCCTAGGTTTGCCGCACATTAATCCTTCGCACCAATGGGGTTAAGCCCCTATAACCTCTTGTGAGCAATAGTGGGTAGTTCCAAGCGGAAAAATGATCTTTGATTTCGTGTGGCTAACTTTTTACTTTTCCTGCCCTTTGACCTCTCTTGAGGCAAAAACTGGAGCATCCCATCTTTTTGAGGCAAAAAGCGGTGCCGGTCGTCGGAAGAATCGGGATCCCACCCCCGCCTATTAGCCTACCAAAGGGGGAAATGGCCAAGGAAATTAGGTCCGCTTCGATCCTTAGCCCGTCGCAATTTCGGGATCTGGAGCAAACGTGAGTGTGAGGGTGCTCAAAAAGAGTGCAAGCGGCTCAGCGGAGGCTTGTATCTTCTATCTTCCCTTAAGGCACTTTTTTAGCGGCGAGCTCGACACGGGGTTGGCGGACCCCGCTGCGGTAATCAATGGTCATTTCAACCCGACCCTTGGTCCGGTCGAATTGACCACGCAGGGTTCCCACTGCATTACCCCCCGATGCCGAAAGCTCGTAGACTTCGGTAACGAATTCCAACTGTTGGGGCAAGCCGACAAACCACGAAAGCCATGTTACGTTATCAAACTCCACCGAGGACAAATCTTGCAATTGCCTCTGCCGCAGGGCCGGGTTGAGTGCGTCCTGAACGGCCTGCCTACTGTCCGCAAGCAACGATTGGGTACGCCAAACGCTCCAACCGGCGTATACACTCCCCAGAGCGAAGACCACTATGATTAAACCGATGACCAGATTGAGTGTCTTTTCTGCTAATCGCGAAAGAAACCCAATCAATCCTAGGCCATGCCGACGCTTGTACTGGCGGTCTGCCGCCCGAATCGTTCGGTCCCAAGCTTGACGCATCTTTTGATTTCTCTGGACGACCTTGCCGGAGCCAGGGGGCGGCTGCTCCCGAACGATGCGGGAAAGCCCGGGATGCACACCCGGCGATGTCGTGACCGACGCGGGCTCAGGGGGAAGGGTCTCAGCGGAAGCGACCACCGGGGAGACCGGCCGAGGCTGCGCGGAACGCCCCGCCGCCGGACGGAGCTTTTCGAGCGTGGCGATGACATCCGACATCGATTGAGGTCGATCCTCTGGACTTTTGGCCACCATGCTGCGGTATAGCAGGTCCAAGGCTGGCGGAACTTGCGGGCAAGCTTGACGCAAGGAAGGAATTGGCTTTTGGCGGTGCGCGATTAGCCGGTCAACCAGGGTGTTCCCTTCATACATCGGGCGAGCCGTCAGCAAAAAGTATAACGTCGCTCCAAGGCTATAAATGTCGGCCCGATGATCCGCATGGCGTGCATCGGCGGCCTGCTCAGGCGGCATAAAGTCCACGGTCCCCATGAGCTGACCGGCCCGAGTCAAGCCCGCTTCGGTTTGAACATCATCCGCAGCGGCCGGCTCAGCCAAGCGAGCCAACCCCAGGTCGAGGATCTTCACGGTACCCTGCTTGTCGATGAGCAAATTTGACGGCTTAATGTCGCGATGCACTACACCCTGCTTGTGAGCGTATTCCAAACCTCGTGCAGCCTGAAGAACAGCATCAATAGCTTGATCAAGCGGTAACGGCCCATCGCGCCGCACCTTGGAGGCGAGATCTTCTCCTTCGACATACTCCATAACCAAAAAGTGAGTCTTACCCGCCTCGTCGGCATCATAAGCGGTCACCACGTTGGGATGGAGGAGTTTGGCAGCCGCTTTCACCTCACGATGGAAGCGTTCGATAGCATCCCGGGATTTTGTTGCGGCAGCCGATAGCACTTTTAGCGCCACAAGTCGGTCCATTCGCCGATGCCGGGCTCTGAAGACCTGCCCCATCCCCCCTTCGCCCAACTTCTCCAGAAGCAGGTAGTTCCCCAGGACGAGAGCTGCTGCTTTTCCCGCCGCGATCATCTCGGCTTGAAACTTTGTCAATTTCTTTTGTTGAACAAGCTCGCGAAGGAGTTGCTGGGCGTCCGTAGGGCGTTTGTTTTCGGGCAACCGACTCACCAGTTGCTCGATTTCTGGAGCTGATAAGACCCCCGATTCAGACATCTGGGCGATAAGAGTTTCGATGTGGGTTGGCATGTTTACTCCCCCGGTAAACAAATGCTGTCCTCGTAAACCCGTGTTCCATGCGGCTCGGATGAAAATCGAATGAAAAATTGTGTTACTGAATTACCCCGAAGAATAAAGGCACCGCGCTTTTTCCAGAATGGTAGATTGAAACGCTTGAATTGAACTAAGAATTTTCAGTGAGCCCCATCTAGGATGTGCTATTTGTCTACAAACAAGATGAACTATAACATGTTGATAGCTTCAGCACGAGAATCATTGTAAGAACATCGAGGTTCGGCAATGGAAGAAAAAGAGCATCAGTACTTATTACAGCCTCGCAGCTAGTAAGACTTTTGAAGAATAGCTCATGCGTCGCCGACCGCTATCGCAATTTAAGCCAGCTCTTCAAGCAGTTAATTCTGATCGGGGTACATATAAGTCTGATAAATCTGAAAATAAGTCTGATAAATCTGAAAACAGAGAACTACAAAAGCAGCTCGAAAATAGAATAAAGAAAAAAGATGGTCTCACTAAAAAGGAAGATATAACGTTAGAAAGTTGTCTCACATCCCCCGGATTACGCCCTTAGAACTTTAGTTTTAGCCGGCCAGACAAGGATGTCAAATTGTTTGTGAAGATTGTTCGGATTACCCTCGGAAGTTCAGCTTACCCTCGGAAGTTCAGCCTCATTTGATAAAACCCCCATTTGATAAAAATCAGTAGCTCGATCGTGTTTAAGTCCATCTTGCGGGGGCATTTTGTGCGAATTTTTGCCGCAATTGCCACAATTGGGATTTGACATTCAGAGTCGGCAGGAAGGGGAGCCACGTAACTAGGCCAACGTTACGCTGGTCTCTTAAATCTTTTCAAATCTTTGGCGTAAACCGGTGGGCAAGTAGAGAATAAGTAGAGAATCAGAAACCGAAATCCGGCAAGGGGGGAAAACGGGATATATCTCACGCAGCGTCTTCTCCAGCCCGGTCGCGATATTCCTCATCTGTTGTTACGAGAGGTTTTACCGCTACCTCACGTTTGATGCGTTACATTCTGATATTTAATCTCTCAGATTTTGCTTGGGGCCACTCGTTGCGCGGAACCGTGTTCAGACCGCCCGTTTCAAAAGTTGAAGAGCAGTGCTGTTACAGACTAAAGCGGGGGCCTAATCGCGTGGCTATCCGCTAGCTCGTGATCCATTAGGGCCCGAAGATGCGCTTCTACACTTCTCCCTAACGCATTTAAGTGATAGCCACCCTCCAAAACGGAGACTAATTTTCCGCCGCAGTAATCGTCGGCGATCTTTTTAACCAGTTGGGTGGCGGCGGCAAAACCCGCTTCCCTTACCTCCATCCTTCCCAGCAGATCATCTTGATGGGCATCGAAACCCGCGGATACGAGTACAAACTGCGGCCGAAATTCGGTAGCCTTCGGCAACAGGTAGCGGTAAAAACTTTCAAGCCACTCCGCCTCGCTTGTGCCCGCGGGTAAGGGGACGTTAATGGTGGCTCCTTGGCCGCGTCCCCAGCCCGTTTCCCGCCAAGAGCCAGTGCCGGGATAAAAAGGATATTGATGGACACTAAAAAAAAGGACATCCGGATCGTCATAGAAAATTGCTTGTGTGCCATTGCCGTGGTGCACGTCCCAATCGACCACGAGAACCCGAGCTAACCCGTAACGCTGCTGAAGGTATCGGACGGCTACGGCCACGTTATTAAATAGGCAAAAGCCCATGGCGCGGTCCGGAAGAGCGTGATGTCCCGGCGGTCGCACCGCACAGAAGGCATTACGCAGCTTTCCGCTCATTACGGCATCGACAGCCGCCAACACGCCGCCAACTGCATGTAACGCCACTGAAAAGGAAGCCTCACATACCGGCGTATCCGGACTATCCAAATAACCCGCGCCCCGGTCTGCCGCACGCCGGACCCGCCGCACATATTCCGGTGTATGCACGAGGTGCAGATAGTCTTGATCGACTGGCTGCGCGGCAATCCGTTCCACCTGCTCCAGCATGCCTGTCTCGCGTAATCGACCTTCGATGGCGTCCAATCGCTCCGGGCGCTCCGGATGACCCGGTGTGGTACGATGCTCGCGATAAATTGGCTCCAATAGTAAGCCGGTCTTGTCCGATAAAGTCGTGTTCATTGAAGCGCGCCCTCAAAAACGTTAAAAAGCCGAGTTTGTCGTAGTTCCCCGCGTGGGGTAGGGATATCGTAATAAAAGTCCTCATATTTCATATCCTGAAGGCGGTTCCCCGCTTGGGGTGAGGATACAGCCCCAACCCCGTTTGCAGCAACATCCATTGAGTTAAACGCTCAAGATGCTGGCTCGGGAAAGCCAAGCAGCAATCCTGAATATTTTATGAACTTAAACAATCAAGTTTTATGATCTTAAACCAATCAAGCGGCTTAACCTCAGGGCTAAGTTTCCGGCAAGCAAAAAGTTGGCTAAGCCAAGCGCGTCCAACACCGAATGTGTTTATGCCCGAAGGCGGACGCACACGCTTCGCTACTATACCGCGGCTTCAAGGCAGGGTATACGGCCACGACGCTGAACGATGTGAAGGCTACGGAAACAAAGTCGGGAACCGGGGAGTGTAACGGAATACTTTGACCAGTATGGTGAGACACCACCCGAGCAGACACATTCTGCCGCATCTCAATTCCGGCAAACTGAGGGGCGTGGAGCCCGTCAACTGGGCAGACGCATCAATCAATCAGCCAAAATCGGTTAAAAAACCTGTCGGGCTTTGTCGGTCGCGATCTCTGTGTGAACCTTGGAGATGGTAGATGGAACGAGGATTCTGAACCCGCTGTGATCACCTCACCTCTTAGCTTTTTCCTCGCCTTCCCGAACAGCATGTGATGGTAAAGGCAGGGGGTAAATAAAGGGATGTATGGGGTGGTATTGTAGCCTGGGCGAAGGGCATAGCTTGGGTGAATTCGGTAAGGAAAGGCGGTAAAGAAAGCCCGCAAATTTACGGTGCGGATTGAACCCCATCTGCCGACAGGCCATCTGCCGACAGGTCCGATGAACCTCAGGCTCCCGCGGCAATGGTCGCAGGGTGCAGGTCGTTTCCGGCTGGGAAATATTCATCTCAGCAATTCGCCGGAATATAATGAGTTCTCGACAAAATGGGGAGTAACGTTTCCACCCACCGGTTCGCTGAGGGAATGTGAACCATCAGGTTCGCGGCGGTTTGGGGGATGAGCGGGTCGAAAGCCTTGGGTAATTCTGCAATACTGGTATCCAGACAAAAAAGCTGACATTACTTTGCTAACCATTTCAGCGGCGGAGCGTCGACATTTCAAAATTTTGGGCAAGTTTAAAAAACGTTTGACGCGCTTTACAGGGTGCAAGATTCCCTGGGGTGGCCGCGACCGTTTTCGCGGATTTGACGCCTCTTGTTGATCGGGGCTCGTTGATGGGGGCGAAGTGTTCGCCGTACTACTTGAAAGTTCGCAAAGAGTAAACCTCCGGTATCAGGGGTGACGATAGTTTGAGATGGATCCATTTCGCTTTTTGCTCGGATTTGGCCCGCTAGCAGTTTATCTTGTGTTTATCGGGGTGATCAATTTACTCCGCCGACCGGTGATTTTGTCCGGCTGGCAAGATACCCTGGCGATGGCCTTGGGGCTTGCCGGTCTGATGGTGGTGGGTCCCCTCAACCTTTTCTTTCCTGTCGCCGCTTTTTTGCGGTTTGGGCCTTGGGTTTGGGTGTTCTTGTTGGCCCTTTATGGGTTGATTGTCGTCCTGGTGTTATTTTGGGCGCGGCCCCGACTCGTTATTTACAACATTGGCTACACGGATTTGCGGCCGTTGGTTTCCGAGACGGCCGTCTCTCTGGATGAGGATGCCCGGTGGGCTGGAGAGAGCTTATTTTTGCCGAATCTCGGCGTGCAACTTCACTTGGAATATTCGGCATTAATGAAGAATGCTTTGCTCGTGGCTGTCGGCAGTCGCCAGGACCCCGAGGGGTGGAAGCAATTAGAGGGGGAACTTCGCCTTCAGTTGGCGAAAGTTCGTAGCTCCCGAAATTGGAGTGGCCTCGCTTTGGTGGCCATGGGATCCCTATTGGCTCTTGGCGGCATCTTAGGGGTATTGGGTTCCCCGGAAATAGTCGCCGAGTCCTTCCGTGAACTTATCTTTCGGTGAGGTTGACCGACTTACATTACCGGCTTTCAGACTCACGTCGACAGCCCTGTGAGAGCTTTTCGCGGTTTTTTGTTACGAGATCTGGCTCGCCTCGGGCGACGGCATAGGGATCCCCAAGTCGCGAATCGTGAGGAGGGACCGATAAGGAATCCCTCTTGCGGCAAAGGCTTCCGCCCCTCCCTCCAAGCGGTCGATAATCCCGATAATCCCTACGACCTTCAGGCCGAATTCGGCAGCTCGTTCCGCCGCTTGGAGCGAGGATCCCCCCGTCGTAATGACGTCCTCAACAATGATAGCCGTTTGTTCGGGTTCGACCGGTCCCTCGATGAAACGTTTTGTGCCGTGTCCTTTTGCCTCTTTTCGGACCATGAAGCCCAAAACGGGCTTGCCCTTGATCGCAGAGATTGTCACCACTGCCGCTGTAATGGGATCAGCCCCGACCGACATCCCGCCGACGGCATCTGGCCGCCCGATTTGTTCCATCAGTTCCAGGATTCCTTCGCCCACCAACCGCGCTCCCTCGGGATGCAAAGTAACCTGTTTTGCATCCAAGTAATACGAGGATTTTTTCCCCGAAGTCAGTGTGAAATCCCCGAATTTTAGGGCTTTCTCCCGAATAAGCCTTACGAGTGCGTCGCGATCGTACACAGCAAAACCTCCCCAAAGAGCTGAAGAACTTTCGGTTAGCCGAAGACACCTCCCAAAACCAATCGCGGAAACCATGTTCTCTGCTCGGTGGAAACTCCTTTTCCTTTGTACGCCCCGCGGGGGTTATCCCTTCGGGAGGCGGTAAGGGCGAAAAAGTCGGAAAACTTGCTTTTAAAATCGACCGTTTTTTTTGGCGAAGCTTGGGGACCTTTTTTCGGCCGAGCTT
Source organism: uncultured Thermogutta sp. (assembly GCA_937128505.1). GTDB lineage: Bacteria > Planctomycetota > Planctomycetia > Pirellulales > Thermoguttaceae > DTLM01. Next base: position 29,832 of record CAKZMM010000127.1, on the reverse strand, counting down.
GACAATTTTGGGGGTAGATTTGGGAGGAGTCTCACTTCAGAACCCCTCTGGGCTTCAGTGGCCCCGAAGAACCGTCGTCCCACTCTTGGGCAACACCGCAGTGAACCACTATAATCCGGCGCATGGCATCCAAAGAATCTCCGTCGCTGAAAACACTTTCGCTTCCCGTGCGATATCTTCGCGGGGTGGGACCCCATCGGGCCGAACTGCTGGAAAAACTAGGACTGCGGTTCGTGCACGACGTGCTATTCTATTTCCCCCGTGATTATCTCGATTTGACCGACTATCGGGAAGTCCCCGACTTGGAGGAAGGTAAGGTCCAGTCGGTAGAAGGAGTGATCGAAGAGATCGAGTCGCGTCGTGGATACCGCGCTCGAACGGTGGTCGGCATCTTGCTGCGTTGTCGTAGCGGCTATTTGAGGGGAGTTTGGTTCAATTTGCCGCATATTCGCGACCAATATTCGGTCGGTCAACGTGTGGTTTTCTCCGGCAAGCCGCGGCAACAAGGAATTCTTTGGGAAATGGCCCATCCGCTTGTTCAGGTTTTGGGGGAAGACGAATCGCCGCGATCGGGCCTACTGCCCATCTATCCGTCCACCGAGGGGCTCCAACAGTGGGAATTGCGACAAGTGGCTCGAAATGCGTTGGAGCTTGCGCTGGAGTTGGTTGAGGATGCCTTCCCGGCTGAATACCGCGAGGCCCATCGGCTTTGGCCGATTCGCCAAGCTTTGGCTGAGATTCACTTCCCGAGTAGCCGAGAGCACCTCGAGATGGCACGGCGTCGCTTCATCTATCAGGAGCTTTTTCTGCTTCAATTGGCTTTGGCCATTAAGCGAGCGCAACAGCAGGCGGCACGCCGGGCTCCTTCTTTGCTGGTTAGCCCCGAGATTGATCGGCGGATTCGGCGGCTTTTCCCATTCGAGTTGACTCCGGGTCAGAACCAGGTGATTAGCGAGATTACTTCCGACATGGGCCAAACCAAGCCTATGCTTCGACTCCTTCAAGGAGATGTAGGTAGCGGCAAGACCGTTGTTGCCGCTTACGCAATGCTCCTGGCGGTGGTACACGGGTATCAAACGGCGCTAATGGCTCCCACGGAGGTTTTGGCCCGTCAACACGCCCGAACTTTTGAACGAGTTCTTCGAAGCAGCCGTGTCCGGCAGGTTCTCTTGACCGGCGGTCTGGCTCCAAAAGAGCGTGAAACGATTTTGGCGAAGATCGCTGCTGGTCAAGTAGATATGGTCATTGGGACCCAAGCCCTTATTCAACAAACCGTGCAATTTAAGAAGCTTGGGCTGGTCGTCATTGATGAACAACATAAATTTGGGGTGCGGCAGAGGGCGGCACTAAAGGCCTCCGGCGAGGACCCGCATTACCTGGTGATGACCGCCACACCGATCCCCCGAACTTTGATGATGACGCTTTTCGGAGATCTGGATGTTTCCACACTGCGTGATTCGCCGCCGGGTCGACAGAAAGTCCGCACGTTTTTGACCGATGAGAGCAGACGGGCCAAATGGTGGGAGTTTTTCCGGCGAAAGCTTCGCGAAGGCCGACAAGGTTATGTGGTCACACCCGTGGTGGAAGATGACGACGAGCTGGACCTAGTCAGTCTCGAGCGAGCCTACGAGGCTTTAAGCAATGGTGAGCTTGAGGGTTTTCGTTTAGGGCTTATCCATGGGCGGATGCCAGGAGAGCAAAAAGAGTCCGTCATGGAGGCTTTTCGCCGGGGTAAGATTCAGGTGCTTGCCTGCACGTCGGTGATCGAGGTGGGAATTGATGTGCCTAATGCCACATTAATGACTATCGAAAATGCAGAGCGATTTGGTTTAGCTCAATTGCACCAGTTGCGGGGACGAATCAGCCGCGGGTCCTACCCGGGCTATTGCTGCCTTTTCACCGGCGAAATAAACGAGCAAGCCAAGAAACGGCTGCAAGCTTTTGCAGCGATCAGCGACGGCTTTGAGCTTGCGGAAATTGATTTCGCCTTACGCGGCCCCGGCGAGTTGTTCGGCACCAAGCAGCACGGTATGCCCCCCATGAAGATTGCCGATTTTGAACGCGATCACTCTGTATTGCTGGAAACCCGGGATGATGCGCGCAAATTAGTGGAACGAGATCCGGGACTTGCAAATCCGGCTTTCGCACTTTTGCGGCGGCAAATGCTTGCCCGATATGGCCGGGTTTTGGATCTGGGTGATGTGGGCTAAGGCCGGGTACCCTAGGCCAATTTCCGGCTGAGGAGTAAAATAGGTTTTCAATTCCGACCGTTTCAGTTTTGTCCCACTCGCAACATGATATAGATGCCGGCCGCGGCCTGTTAGCAGATCATGCAGACGGAAGATTTGGTTGCCCTCCACTCAGTTGATTCAAAACTCATAGGAGCAAGATTATGGGCAAGTATAACCAGGCCCAAATGTTTTTCGACTTTCTCGTCTCGGAGGGATATCGGCCGGAGATCGACGAGGACGGAGACGTTCTCTTTCGTCGCGAGGGGAGGGTTTACCTTATCCTCGTGGATGAAGACGATGACGAGTTTTTCCGACTTGTCTTTCCCAATTTCTGGAGCATCGATAATGAGTTTGAGCGAGAAAAAGCCGAAAAAGCTGCTCTTTATGCCTCAGCAAAAACCAAGGTGGCAAAAGTCTTTACTGTGAGGGACAACGTTTGGGCGTCGATTGAGATGTTTTGCTCGCCCTTGGAAAATTTCAAACCGGTATTCGAACGCTCGATTCGGGCCCTCAACGTGGCGGTTCAATCCTTTGCCGAAAAAATGCGGGAGCCGACGGATCTATAAGGTGCTCTTAGGTGTATGGTGTATAGTATATTGCGGCAAAGGGGAATGGCTTTATACGTAGGGGAACGAAAAAATCCCCCTCAGGCCGTTGGTTGCTATCTGGTGATCAACTCCAAAAAGGTATTCCTCTTTTAGCTGTGCTTTTAGCGCGAGTAAACCGGGCAAGCATGGGGGGCAAAGCGGAATCGGGAGGCGGAAAGACTCCCGCATGAAACTGCGCAGCCATTTCATGTTCGCGACGGGGTGAGGTAACTAATTGGGTCGGCACCACGGGGAGTTCTTTCGGTCATTGAAGGCGGGATGGGTGCGAGGGGACTAGAAGGCTAAGCCGACATGGGATCGCTCAGCATCGATCGGCAGCGGGGAAGTGCGTAGGCTTAAGGCCTGGGTTTTCCAATGTATCGGGGAAGCTGGCTTCCGCAGGGGGCGGAACCCAGCTTGTGACGTTACAATGGGTGTTTGAGGCCTTGAGAGAGCGACGTTCTGTGGGTCTCAGATGGGGACTGCCGGTTGATATCACCTTGTCCGGGGGATCTTCAGATGATCCCGCCATGATTTTTAGAGCTCACCAAAATCCGGGATTCGCGCGTCGGCTCATACGCTATTACATGGGGTAAATGTCGGACCCCGCGGGATCTCGGGAGCCGTACGGCGAACAATCATGGCTCGGTGTAGCCATTTTGGGGGCCTGTCTTCGCCTCACAGGAAAAGTGAACGCACGGGCATCGCAAATTTCATGTTGAAGAACCCCGGGTTGGAAAGAATAGGAGATTTTTTCGGAGTGAAACCGTCACCATTAACGAAAAGCGTTTTGATCCTTCTTGCGGCGGCTTTTTGCGCAGTTGGCGGCTGTCGAGACTCGGGCGTTAAGCTTCCGGCAGAGTTGCCTGAGCAATTAACGAAAGAAGATTTTTTTGAAACGGGCCAAAAGGCCGACTGCTGGCCGGGGTGGAGAGGATGGCATAGTGCGGGTATTGCACCCGCCGGAAATCCCCCTATTCACTTTTCGGCCTGGAAGGGCTACCGTTGGAAAACCCCCTTGCCGGGAGCGGGGAATAGTTCCCCTGTGGTCTGGGAGGATCGAGTTTTTTTGACCGCGGCCGACGAAAGCGAAGATCCGCCGAGGCTTCTCGTCCTATGTCTTTCTCGAAGCACAGGAAGGTTAGTGTGGAGTCAGGAAGCCGGGAAGGCGGTCGGGCCAACACACCGAAAAAACGGGTATGCGTCTGCCACTCCGGCGACCGATGGAACACGGCTTATCGCATTTTTCGGCAAGACCGGACTATTTGCCTACGATTTCGCAGGGCATCTATTGTGGCACCAGGAACTCGGCGATTTGCATCACCAGTGGGGATTGGCTTCAAGTCCGGTTATTTGCGGCGATCGGGTGATTCAGATTTGCGAAAGTGAAGGCGATTCCTATCTGGCGGCTTTCGACCTTCAAACAGGAAAACGGCTTTGGGCCACACCGCGGACAACAAGCGGGTGCTGGTCGACTCCGGTGGTTTTTCCGAGCGATCGATCGGGAAATGGTAAGCGGCGAATCATCGTGGTCAACGGTGGCAAACCCGCCTCGGGAACCACCGGCTGTGTTTCTGGGTACGACCTTGAAAACGGTCGGCTGCTTTGGGAAATCCCCGGCACCACCGAGCTAGTCGCCCCCACCCCTTTGGTGAGCGAAAGCCTTGTGATCTGTGCCAGCGGCCGCAATGGTCCCGTATTGGTCCTGCGGATGCCCGGTACGTTGACTCCCCATCCACCGGAGGTTTTGTGGCGTCGGGATCGTGCCGGTCCTTACATCCCGACGGGATTACTTTATCGGGGTCTTCTTTTCTTGCTCCGCGATGGGGGTGAACTAGCATGTTTTGTACCCGAAACCGGCGAAGTCCTTTGGCAGGCAAAGCTTGAAGGGCCGTTTACGGCTAGCCTTATTGCGGCAAACGGGCGAATCTACGCCGCCAATGAACGCGGTCGGATTTTCGTCTTCGATGCGCAGCCACAATTTCGGCTCCTTGGCCGGAATGACTTGGGGGAGCGTATTCTGGCCACTCCGGCGGTGGCCGATGGGGAGCTTATTGTTCGTACAGAAAAACACCTCTTTTGCTTTCCCGGGGAAAGTTCACACGGGATTTCGACGGAATTGGCGGAGAGCTCTTTGCCATCTCCGTCCGGGGCAAACGGAACCACTCATCTCGGCTTTGCGTCCGGAAGAGTTTCCCAAGGATTTAAAAACGACGAAGATGCCTCTGATGCAAGTGGCGACTCGGGAGGGCGGCGACACTCGGCGGAAACGGTGGATCTCGGTCATTCAGAGGATCAGGGTTCCTTACCGGAGACTGGACCGCGGGTGCAGACGAAAGCCGTGACTAGCAATCGCACCGATTCTGCCCGGGCTGCCTCCCCCAGCATCTCCCTGGCAAAAGTCCCCGAAGTGGCGGTGGCCGAGGATTCTTGGCCACTGATTAGGGGGAATCCCCAGGCTACGGGGTTGGCGCGAACCTCGCTTCCTGAAAAGCTCGCGTTACGCTGGCGGGTGGCGATCGATCAGGGCGGATTTGAAAGTACGGCGGCGATTGTGGGGGGAATGGTCTATGCCGCTTCAAGTGCGGGCAAAGTGCTTGCTTTAGACTTGGCCAGCGGGAAGATTCGCTGGGAATTCGACACGCAATCGGGCTTTAGCTCCTCCCCTTCCGTCGATAACCGCTTCGTATGCTTGGGTGATGTGGAAGGCAAGTTTTATTGTTTGGATCGAGAAAAAGGAGTCTTGGTTTGGGAATTTGCCACGGATGGACCGATTGATTCGTCGGCCAATTTCGCGGATGGCCGTGTGATTTTCGGTTCTCAAGATTCGTATTTGTACTGTTTGGATTTAGGAAACGGGAATCTCGTATGGAAGTATGGAAGTGGTGATCAGATCCGTTGTTTTCCGGCAATCGCCAGTAACCGGTGTTTTGTCGCAGGGTGTGATGGCCAACTCCATTTGGTCGATTTGACGGACGGAAGTTGCCGCGAGAAAATACCCTTGGAAGGTCCCACCGGCAATGCCGCCGCGATTTGGGAAAACTCAGTATTCATCGGCACCGAGAGCGGAGCCTTTTGGGCTCTGGACTGGGCTAAAGGCGAAGTGCTTTGGCGGGCCGGGAACGAGCGTCAGCCACTGTCCATCCGGACTTCTGCGGCGGTGGATAACGAGCTGGTTATTTTTGGAGCGCGGGATCGGCACGTCCGGGCTTATCAACGCTTGACGGGAAAGGCCTTATGGATTTTCGAGGCCCGGCGCAAGGTGGATAGTTCCCCGGTAATTGTGGGCGATAGGGTGGTTTTCGGCTCTGATGACGGTCGCCTTTACGCGGTTTCGCGACAAACGGGAGAGCTCCTTTGGGAGCAAGAGCTGGGCGGACCGATTGTCGCATCACCGGCAGTGGCGGAAGGATGTTTGGTGATCGGAACGACAACCGGCGAATTGTTTTGCCTCAGTGCGCCGTAAGAGATGGATCGCTTCGTGTAAGTGCGGAGTCGTCCTTTTCGCATCAAAATTTTGTTAAAACGTGGAGGGGAGTATGTCTGGAACCTTTAGATTGGATCGCAGCAATGTTGCTCGCGAAATCGGCTTTGGCCGCAAGGGGCTAGACGCGGTCATTCAACGGGGCTGCTGGACAGCTTTTATCCTGTTATGCATCTGCCTGTCAAGTCTCAATGGGCGAGTTCCCGTTTTCGGCGGGGAGCTCGCCTTCCGACATTTCGTGATCGACACCGAGCTTGTCGGAAGGAATTTCGGGCAGACCGCTGTCGCCGATTTAACCGGGGATGGCCGGCCGGAATTTGTGTTGGGAAACTGGGACGGCGTCCTTCAGGCTTATCAGTGCGAAAGCCCCGCTCAATGGAAACGCTTCGTCATTGGGAAAGCTTCAAAAAACGATGTGGGCTTGGCTTCATTTGACGTCGATCAAGACGGATGGGTCGACTTGGTAAGCGGCGGTGTCTGGTATCGAAATCCCGGTCGTTTGACCGAGACTTTTGGAGAGGTCGTCTTCGATCCAAACATCAGCAATGTTCATGATATCGCAATCGCGGATATGGATGGCGATGAGAAACCCGATATCGTGATGATGTCCGATCGCCACAATCTCAGGTGGTACCGTATTCCTGAGGATTGCCGACAACCCTGGCCAAAATTCGACATTGGGCCTGCTGTTCACGCGGGGTTAGCCGTAGGGGATTTAGATCACGACGGAGACACGGACGTTGTGCGGACGGATGTGTGGTTCGAGAATCTCAACGGTAAAGGCACTCAGTGGGGACAGCGAAAGATTGGTCCAAATACCCCACCGCCGCCCGATTTTCAGCCGAAATTCGCCTTTAACGCGACCAAAGCCGCTGTGGTAGATTTGAACAAAGACGGGTGGAATGATATCGTCTTCACCGATGCCGAAATTCCTGGTGGGAAAGTTTGGTGGATGGAAAATCAAGACGGGAAAGGCACTGCTTGGCGACGCCACGAGGTTTTCAATCCCCGGAAGGGTGAACCCCGACGGGGGGCCTTCCACTCGCTGGCCGTGCAAGATTTTAATGGCGACGGGCACTTAGATATTTTCACCGCGGAGATGGAGGCGGTTCGCGGCGAATCGAATCCTCGGTGGTACATTTGGATTCAGCTCGACGGTCAGGGGCTTCAATGGCAAGAACATGTTATCCTGGATGCTAATCTCGGGGGACACGAAGCAAAGGTGGCCGATTTTACAGGCGATGGGAAGCTGGACATCATTAGTAAGCCCTGGAATGCTCATCCGAAAAACGCTTTGGGCGGGAAACCTTTCGTGGTGTTTCTGGAAAATATCTCCCGTTGATGCGCCCCGAGTGAGCACGGGAACTTCTCGAAGCCGCCCGATGCCCACTGGGGGTTAACTCCGCCTGGCTCAAGAAGCGCGGAACCAAAACTCAATGCTTCCCGTTCCCGGGGATTGGTTTGCATCCTCCAAAAACGGTTGGCCAAATGGCGGCGATTCCCTTCAATTCTTAGGGGATTTCTTCCTTTTCCCTGCGGAAACTCGATCTATTTGCTTTCATAAGCGGGGTTTTCAAAACAAGGCTTTCCACCGCGACTTGGTTCATTACCCGCCTTTGTGTCAAGATGAGCCTTTCGGCAGTGAAACTGCTGCCGGTTCGGCCAGCTCAAGTTTCCCCCGCGGAGGTTACCGGTCGAACGGGACCGATAATCTCGGAAGCCCGACACTCATGAGGACCGAGACCGCATCGAAAAGTAGTCTGCGGAAACCCCTTCGAACTTGGGCTCGGCGCCCAACTTAAGGATGCGAAGCGGCAAGGGGATGCGACCGGGATGCCCGGATATTCCGGTTTCATTCACTTTTATCCACGTGCGCCCAGCTGAGAATGAAACGGGTGGCCGAAGGGTGTCCAAAAGATTCAAAAGGCTATGTGCAAATATCGAACTGGCTTTTCGAGAAGATTCGGGACGGTTTCCTTAGCTACTGATCAGCCGACTGCCTCATCAACTTAAAGAGTTTGAGAATTTTTGTAAAAAAGATTTGATTGCGCAAAATCTTTCGTGCATGAAGAATGCGCTCTTTAAAGTGTTAAAGCAATTTGGAAAATTAGATCATGTGCTTGGATTCGTAAATCTAGTGGGGCATAAGACTAATGCGTGCTGCGAGGGTGACGGAGCTTCGATTCCATTTGTTGTCGTAGTAACTTATGGTGTGCTAGCATCTCAATTTATTGAGGAAAATAGACAAATTAGGTAACTCTTTTTTCGGAAGGAATACCTGCTTATTATGGGGGCCAAAGTTGCCGCTTATCCCCGACCATGAAGGTGCCGCGATGGATCTGGAAGCTCAGAATCATCGACAAATCGAGGCTTTAAACCAGCGAGGGGGACGAACCCTGACCATCGTGGACCTGATTCGCGCAGGAACAATTACTCCCGTGATGGCCGCCTATGCGATGCGTGCCATCGAGAACGGTGCTTCGATCCTTACAGCGGCAAAACCAGGTGGAGCCGGAAAGACCACGCTTCTAGCGGCTTTACTGCACTTTTTGCCCCCAGGCGTCCCCATCATAACGGTCGCCCGATCGGAGGTGATTGCTGAGGGCTTAAAGCGCCCGCCGGAGCGGCCGGCTTGTTATCTCGCCCACGAAATCGGTTCGGGTCGATGGTTTGCGTACATATGGGGTCGGGATGTCGTGAGCTTCTTGTCGTTGATTCAGGGGGAGCGACGGATCGCCTCGTGCCTTCATGCCGATACGCTCGAGGAACTGAGGGAGATGTTCACCGGGCCCCCCATTCATGCCAGTCGGAAGCTGGTTGCAAGGGTCGGGCTTATCCTATTCATGTTCGCGGGGATAATCGAAGGGCGTTTCCGCCACCGTGTCAGCACGGTGTATCAGGCGGACGGAAAGGGAGGTCACCGGTTGGTTTTTCGTTGGCACAAGGAAGGGGATCGGTTCGAAAGTCTCCTTACTGCCGAAGATTTGGCGGCATTGGACCCGTATCAGCGCTTCATAGACCGGATCGTCAAGGAGGGGGAGGCGGAGGCGGAAATCGTTCGCCAAAGAGTGTTCGAGTTTTATCGTCGCATTCCGCGTGAATAAGTTCTTACTGCCTCTATAAGCCCCTCCTGCCCCTTTAAGCTCCTCATACCCCTCAAGGGTAAAACACCGCGCGAGCTTGGCCCGAAAAGCCGAATTAAATTTTGGCGGAATAACGCATTGGCCAATCATAGACCGCAATCTCTTCTGGGGCAAAACTCCAAGCCCCCATCGAGCTACTGCCCTGCCTCTTGCGTTTTTATCTTGCCGGGGCCTCGGCAAAAATGTAAGCCGGCAAATGGTAGCTACGCTTCAGCGATTCCCTTTTCTCGGAGCGGCAACCCGGCAGCAGGGCGGGGGAAGGTACGAGCTGGCAAAGGGTAGCTACGATCGATTAGCAGAAAATCTCCGAGACTCTAACACGGCGCGCGGCAACGGTGCCCAAAATCTAAGTTGGGAACCAACGGAGTCAACCTCGGGCCTAACTGTAGGTTAGCTATTCGCCATAGACCGTGACAATCACCGTGCGTTGTCGCGGCCGGATATCACATTCAAGGTGGAACATCTGTTGCCAGGTTCCCACGAGGAGCTTTCCCTCGCCCACGGGCAATTGGAGCGAGGAGCCTAACAGGGTGGATTGCAGGTGCGAATGTCCGTTGCCATCGTGCCAGGCCTGTTCGTGGCCATAGTTTCGGCTGGGCGGGATAAGGCGGTCCAATAGCTCCGGCAAGTCGCGCTGCAAACCCGGCTCAAATTCGATCAGCCCGACAGCAGCCGTGCTTCCGATGGCAAATACGTGGACAAGGCCGGTGCGAATTTTCGCGCGTCTTACCACCTCAGCTACCCGCCCGGTGATATCCTGCATGTGGCCGTGTCCGCGGGTTTCCAGCTCGATTCTCTCCTGATACACCATCCGTTGAACTCCCTTTGGCCTACACGATTAAAGTTCTTCAAAAGCTCGCTGAGTGCGGAAACGAAATTCCGCGCAAGACCCCCGTAACGTAAACCATTAAAATCTTCAAGAGCTTTAAGGGAACTCCCCAAGGCCAACTAATTCAACTTTTTTCGGGCTGCTTTCTTCGGGCTTTACCCGGGGAGGGGCTGGCCGACGGTTTCGGACAAGAAGCCCCCCAAAAAGGGGCGGGCTTTGGGCAACAAGGTTGAAAAAAGGTACGGGCGTGCTGCGATTAGCCCCGCAATCCGAAGCACTTGGGAGGTTTGAAACTCGCCCAGCGCGGAGCTCTGTGCACTTAGTACCCTTGTGTGGATTGAGCACCGCTTTGCGAGGTCCCCACCGCTGTGTGAAATTACTCGCGGCCTACGGGATTGCGCAGCCGTTCGCGTGCCTCCTGGCCCCGACGCTCGTTTTCTTTCATTTCTTCCAGCGTGACGGGACTAGCCATGGAATGCCGCCGCTGCTTTTGCGTCTCGCCGGGCGAAGCGGGCAAGATCTGTTTGACGACGACATCGTCGAATTCCACAACTCCGGCGCCCAAGTAGGCGTAGAGCATCACCCGGCCCCATTGCGGATCATATTTTGTATGGCGCGGCGTGAAATCCTCCGTGTGAACGTTCCAAACGCTCGCGGGCCCTTTCAGATTCTGCTGGCTACGGTAACATTCGCGAAGTTGAGACTCTTCCGGTACATACTGGCTTCCGGCACCGCCGGCTCCACCTGCGCGAGCGGACGTGGGCCGGTATTCCGACCGCATGGAGTCGTAACACTTGATGAAAACTTTGACGGCCGGTCCGCTAGTTCTCCAGCGGCACTGAAAACGGTACGTGGCCCCCTCTTCGATGGGGAAGAGCTCGCTGTAATACATCACGCCGGCCGTGTCGCCCACATCAGCTCCGAATTGGAAACGGATCATTTTGTTTTCTGGGTTATCGGGGTCGGTCACCCAGCGTACCAATCGCCCCAAGGGTTCCCGCTCTTGTCCGGCTCTAGATTCCCAGCCTAAGGGCACTCCCGCTTGGCCCCGCTGAAAATCCCCGCCGGAAAGCAAATTCGGATTATTCTTCCAGTTTTCTTCGGCGACAGGATCGGGGGGCCGAGGCGCACCGGGTTGCCGGTCATACAGCTTGTCGAGAAGTCGCTCTGTATACAGGTGCGGAATCTCGCTGACCGTATTCGTCCGAGCCGCTAGATCGAAAAGCACTTTTGGTTCTGCTCCCGAAAAATCTGCACATTTGATCACCAGATCGTAAATGTCCCACATGGCCCCCGGGGCACGTTCCACGCTTCCCCAGATGGCAATGTGGGCACCAAACTGGCCGCGGACGATTCGAGCCACTTCCGCCAACGGAGTCTCCGGGTCAATCTGTATCTGCTGCGACTCGCAAAAGTCGCGGACTTCAAGCATGGAGTCGGGGATGATGAAACCGCCTTCCCTTTGCAGTTTTTTCCAAATCATATCGCTGACCATCTGGCCATAGCGACCATTATCGAAACGGGAAACGAAATCAAACGGAATCACAACCTTCCGTTGATCGGTGCTTTCCACCCCTTCGGCTTTCCCGGATCCCCCACCTGAAAGACCGGCTCCCGCGTGTTCCCCACCCGACTGCGTGTCCACGCGGGCCACCGCTTGCCCGGTTGGCGATGACAAGTCGGATCCTTCTGTCACCAATTCGTCCTCAAAAATGATCTCCTCGATCCCTGCTTGGGATGATGGAGGAGATCGCTGGCCAGATTCACCCACCAGACCTAGTCCTTGAGAGTTGGCCAGTCCCTGCCGTACGAATTCGCGATCTTCCGAGGCCAGCTCCTCGAGGGGTAACACCGTTCCGGTCCCGTCTGGCAATTCCAGACATACTTTTCCGTCCAACAGATCCACAAATCGGCCGCGGATTTGTTTCCTTCCGTCAGTCGTACGCCAAATTCGAAACCCCTCTTGCTCGGCAGAGCTGTCTTCCGGCTTTTCGCCCAGAACGTTTTTTCCCATTTGGGCCGGAGCACCCCCGGCTTTACCCCCAGGTTGAGGCTCTCGGGCGGATAGCCCCGCAACCTCCCCGCGCGAAGCCCCTTGCCCGCCATTAGCCGGCTTGGCCAAAGGGGGACCACTGCCAGCGGCTTCCTGCGGGTTTGCACGGTTAGGCTGTCCCGAGCTGCACCCGGCGAGAAAAGGCAACGCAATCGCCGCTATGAAAACCCACCCCATCGCCGTGTTCGAGGTTATGCGACCCATGTTCAGCAATCTCTCCGAATTCGGGAAAATCATTTTCACGCAAGTCTATTGAAGAGATGTCACCGGTAATTCTTAAACTCCTTCCCAACAGATCCCAGACCCATCCATCCCGTGGAGCCTGCCCCTAAAGAGTATCACAATCAGCAGATTGCAGCCTCTGATGCACTCCAACCTTTCCGAGCGAGCCTTAGCGGTCCTTAAGCACTGAATCTATAGACCTCTTTTTCGCGATCCCGCCGACCGATCGGGAGCCCCGCCGAAAACCCAGACGGGAAAGTATGCGCACGATTTTGATGCAAAGCCTTCGACGATTCGATCGCTCAAGGTGAATGATGTTGCGGTAAGACGGCTGTGTTTCTCGAAATAATGAACTTCGTCCTTATTCCACCTTAGGCGTTATTCCGCTACAGACGTAAGAGGTTTTGTGGGGCCGGTTTCCCGCGGGCGTCGCCATTCCGGCTTCGGGCGTTATCGGCCGGCAAACCTTCGGAAGCACGGCCTCCGATGGGTGCCAGCGCAAAAACCGCGCTTTTGACCACTACCCACTGCGGCCCTAAAGGGCTGCTCCTGCTGTCCCACATCTTTTTCCGGCGAATTCTAAACTGGATGAAAGCTTAGCGAAATCTTGGGTAGTGATACTCTTTAGCGCACCAGGTTGGCTTAGGGCAACCGGGCTGAATCCAAGCGCAATAGCGCAAGAGAAGGTCAAACCCCGGCAAACTCGGCCGGCTGCCCCAACTTTTATTGCGATTGTCCACTGGTAGCCAGACGCTCGAAATATTGTCGGTTGAGTTCCTCCCAGCCGACCGGTGACGGTTCCTGCATGCTTCCTAGGAGTTCTTTCTGGATATCGGCGGGGAGGTTCAGCGATGTATCGCGCCGAATCTGAAATTCGCCTGACACATAATCCTGCACGTTCTTCAACCCCTCGAGCATGATTTGCCGCTGCCGTAAAGCGTTCTGATAGCGACCTGCGCGGACGTCCTGCTCAATCTGAGCCATGAGCTCAATCAGCTTCCGCAAGTCGGTGCGGTGGAAATTCATAATTTGGAACTGAAGATCGATCCCCTCCGCTTTGTTTCGCAAAGCGGCCTGTTTGCCGGCTAATCGATTCCGCTCTCTTTGGTCCCGGTCCGCGGGAGCAGGTCCTTCCAGCCCGGCCCCGCCTTCACCACTTTCTTTGCCTCCGCCGGTGGCCCCGCCCACGGGGTCACGACTGTGATCCTTGATTTGCCCTTGCATATACGGATCCGGAGTTAGCCGGCTTGGCGTGCGTCTGCCGCCCTTACCCACCGCCTCCTCGCCTACGAATTCGCCGCTCGATTTTCCCTGCCGCCCCTCGCCCGAACGCCCTCCGATTTCATTGGTGTTGGGCAGCCGATTGCCGGTGACCCCTTTAGCACTCATGTTGGAAATTGGCCCGTCCAACGCATCCCACCCGGCTCCGGCGTCCAACGAGTCGGCTGCACTTGATGAGACGTCCTCCATCTCATCGAAAAGAGCCTCCTCCTCTTCCATGAGCTCACCGATCAAATCCTCAAGTTCGCCGGGAAGCTCGGCCATTGGGGCTTCCTTATCGGCATCGGTCAACGATTCCTCTTGACTCCATCGCTCGCGATCTGGCGTATCCGGGAGCCACTTTTCGAAATTTGTTTTTAATTCCTCGGCCATTTCGTAGCCGAGCTGCTCCAGCGGAACTGCGATGTCGACGGTTTTCTTTAACAAGGCATCTTCGGCCATTTTGATTTCGGTTTGAATTTCAATGAGCTCCTTGAGCAACGAGGGGTTAGCAAAATCCTGCTCCGGAAGCTTGCTCAAATCCATGTTCAATTCGGTGAGAAAACGCGACCAATCATCCTCGGCTGCCTCCAGGGCCTTGACCAACTGCTCCTGGGCCTCGGCAAAATCCTCGACGGGGGCTTTCGCCAGGTTTTCCGCCGCCTCAATCACCTTTTTCTGAGCTTCCAATGCAGCTTCCAACTTGCTTTGCAAATCCTCAAATTTCTTTCTCGCCTCATCCGGCAGATCGCCGACCGCCCGGCGGTCTATTTCACCTACCACTTCCGCTTCCGCATGCCGGATGCCGTCCAGAAGTTTGCGTAGAGAATCAATAATCCGCTGCTGAAGCCGGCTTAATTCGGCCACCGGCTCGGCAAAGGCTTCCCACGCTTTCAGTTTGGTCAAATCGTCGCACCGGCTTACCGCCTCCAACATCTCCCCGAAGGCCAACTGGTTGAGCACCCGTTTCGTGAGCTGCTCCGCCTCGCCGGCGGTGGGTGGAATCGATTTAATGACCCCCAAGCAACTTTTCTGAACATCGACTTGCTGATCGCGGACCGACTGACTTTGCCGCACGCAATCTTCGAGCGACTTCCCCGTCGCGATGCGGACCGCCGACACATTCGCGCGAATCTGCTTTTCCAGCAATCTGTAGATTTGCGTCCTTAGGTTGGTCAATTCCGCAAGCTTTTCCTGCTTTTGCTTTTCGGCATCGACGATTCGGATTTCGTGCCAGGCGGAAGCGGACTCCTGAGGCCGAAGATCTAAACCCCAATCCTTGACGAACCGCTTGTCCCACGCCACCGCGCGCACCAGGACGACGTCCCCTGCCTCCAACCCCTCCGCGGGAATGGCAAAGCTGTGCTGCAAAGCTGCTGCCGTGTTGCCGGGAACATTCGTCCACTCATGCAGAAGGCTGGCCCGCTCTTCCGAGCCCGCATCGCCGGGGTTTTCGGCCCCTTGTTTTCTGATCTTCATCTCCAGACGAACCCGACCCACTCCATAATCATCGGCTACGCGAACCGTCGCGAGCATGGTGGCCCGGGGGGCTGCGGTGACCTGCCGCGGCGGAGCTATCAACTCCACGCGGGGCGGACTGTCGGGAATCACTTTGATGCGGTTGACACGCGGATTCGGGTCCGTGTGTCCGGCCGCATTGAATAGATGAATGGTAAACGTCCCATCACGAAGCAGCGGCAGATTGACCCGCAATACCCGATCGTGATGCTCTACTCGTCCGGCGTAAGCCTCGCCTCCTACCTCGAGATGGCCTTTCGCAATGGGAGAAGTCGCCCGGATCCGGAGCTCCGCCACAGTGTATTGCGGGGCTTCCAAGTCAGCCTCTTGTTGCACGAAAGTTTGCGGGGAGCGATTCATGTATGCCGGGAAATTTAGGGTGACTTCCACTTCGGAAACCGTGGGTTTTTCCCGAACCGTCAGCCGATAAATCCGGCTTTGGGAGTCGCCGATTTCTACACGATATTCCAACGGCTTCAAAACCGTGGGGATGACAAATTGATACTTCCTTCGCCCCTGCTTGTGTCCTGAGCTATCCGCCACTTCGTACATCTCACCGGGGGCCATCGGGAGCCACTGGCCGGCTTCACCTTCCGCTTGCACCCAAATCGAACCCCGCGGCGGCTCTTCGCCTGCACTATCGAGGATCTCCACTACAATAGTGGCACTAGAGCCCAACAAGACCTCCGAGTCGCCGGGAAGAACTTGCAGGATCTTTACCGAGCCGAGTACCGGCACATATTCCCATGGTTGCATCAGCCGGTTTACGGCAGAGCCCCACGTCGGTAAAAGCAAGTGGCACGCGATCCCCAAAGCTAACACGCATCCGAAAAGGAGAAGAGCCTCGCCGAAATCGCGCGGAGTGTTCATGCAGTAAAGGAACCGCCGCCATCGCGTCTCGCGGTAAGCTGCCTCCTCGAGATGTACCGGCGATAATCGGGCTGCCGCATCGGCAATCGCCGCTTCGCAGAAATCGCGATTAACGTTCTTGGTGTCAAAAGCCAGTTGAAGCGCGTTGATGAGATTGCTTCCTAATTCCGGGAATTCTTCCTCAATCCGTCGGGCAGTCGCCTCCAGCGAACGATGGAACCTTCCCACGCGCCGAACTACCCAGGCGAAAACCCCCGCCGTTATTGTCAACCAAGCCAGCAGAATGGTTAGCAAAACCCCCTGCGGAAAGCGGAATAAAGCATCGGCGAGAATGAAGGCCAAAAGCGTACTTGCCGAGATTAGACAGCCCCAAACGACGGTAGTCATCAGGCTGAAAAGCCACCACTGCTGACGTACCGCGTCAAGTCTGCGAATCACGTTCTGAGCAACAGGCGACATACTCGGCCCTCCGCCCACAAAACGATTTGGCTACGACCTAACGGCTTGTGAAAAAGTCGGCTTCGATGAAACGAGTTCGGGGTTAGCTCCGAATTTATCCTTTCCGTGTTTTCAAGCTCCTGGTTCCGCCGCGCTAAGCTGCCCGGAGTTCAAGCTCGGAGCGTTCGAAAGGGTGAATCTAAGGGCGACCTGACTAAATCGCCGGGGTCCCCAGTTTAATCATAAGCAAGATTGCCAAATTTTGCTACGCTCCTGTGGGGTGCAGGAGAATGCGGCTGGAGCTCGCTGAGCTTCGCGCTGCGAAAGGGGCCGACAGGCAATCCCAAGTCCGGATAAGGTTTTGGGGAAACAATTTTGCAGAAACGGAAAACGGGTAGGATTCCGCCGGGCAAAAAGGCTGTGGGAACAAAGCTTAGGGGATTGTCGGTAACATCCGCATCTTGTCCGCACGCTGACGTAAAAGGGATTCAGACGAGTTCACCAAATTCCTGAGGAACTGCCTCAATATAACATTGCCGAGTATTTTTCTCGAGAATAGCGACGATTTCCACACAGGATTTGCACAAATGCGGTAAATATGGTGACGGGTGCAGTGCGATTCCTGCTGAGCGACGATCGTTACACCGCATCGGCAGAGGGTTTTGAGCGTCTTGATTTCGAGTTTCAAAGGGCCGCTGACGCGAATTTGAGGTTTGACGCTGACACAGATTTGACAGAGAGGGAAAACCGAAATTTTGCCCTCGGTCCCGTATGCCAATTTTCAAATGGGTTTACTAAGGTTTTTTTCAGGAGGTTGACCGGTTGCCTGGAAGGTGACTCTTATGGCTGAACATTCCTCAGTTCCGCAGTAATCTTTCGCGTTTTTGATTTAGATGAACTTTCCTTTTCCAAACTTTCTCTTGTTGTGCCATTCTCTTTTATATTTTTTTCCTGTTTCTCCCGCTTTTTCCCTTATTTTTTGGGAACCTCTCGCCCGCATTTTCTTGAGAACCTCTCGCCCACCCACTAACAGGCATGCCGTTAGGTCAACGACATTACCAACAAAGTGATCATTATTGCGTGAACTTCGGACGAAAAATGATGTCTTTATTAGGAGAGGGAGCACGTTCAGCGTTCCGAGCATGCGGATAGGCACGGACCCTCATCTTGAGCGAGGGGGGAGCGATACGGCTGTCTCCGCTCGGTCGATCCTTCAACATGCATTTCATGCGCGCAGTGGGAAACAATGAGCGGTTCTCAATCGAGCTTCCTTCAGGACACCCTCCGCATGCATGCACGCGGGAGCCGACCCAAAGGGGAATTCCACCCCGAGGGGACACACCTTCCCCACGCGTAGAAGCGGGAGGAGCGCTATCCTTGGGCTTTCAGCGATTGGGCAGACCCTCCTCATCCACGCAGGCAGCACCTCGTCCGGATCAATTCCCTGGGCGGCAGAGCCAGACCCTCCTCATCCAGGCAGGCAGCACTATATCCAATAAAGTAGCGGCAATTGAATCTGCGGACCTTCCTCATCCACGCAGGCAGCACACTGCATCAGCACGCAGCCAGTGAGGATGGAGCCGCTCCCACTGCGCATTACCGGGAGCAAAGAGTACTAGACGGAAGTTCGGGCCGCACCAAGCCCAAAACCGGGATGCATTACAGATAGATGAGCTGCCGGGAACCATCCGGTTTAAGGGAAAAACCGAGTGCCTCAATAGGCATCATGAGAAACCACTACGGCAATCTCTCTTGGATATCCGAGCAATTCCGCACCCACGACGATCCCGTTATATCGGTGGTGAACATGGGTATGTCGGCTTTCGGGAACGTGCTACGGCGGAACAGGTTGTTGCTACAGCGAAATAAGGTATTGATAGGGGAAAGGGAATCCCCAGAAGACCTTGAGCGGCACACGAAAAAGTTTCAAACGCGCTTGGGATAATTCGTCATAATTCGATCGATTTGAGAACCCCACCTCCGGCGGCGTGCGAACCGAATAGACACCGTTCTGCCTTTTGCAGCATGTCCTCTGAGTACAGGGTTTTGGCAGGCGTCCTGACCGAGGCCAGTCCCACGGCAACTCCCACCAGGGGATGGCCGGAAACCGGGTCCCGCGGGGTGGACTCGCGCCAATGCCGCAGAATCTGATGGGCCACATCGGTCGCGGCTTGCCGGTCGGCCTCCGGCAAAATCATGCCCAGGCCGAATTCGCTGTAAGGGCAGATGCGCCCAAGATGCGAAATTTGCGATCGGCAAATCCGCTCAAGCAACACTCTGAGGTCGTTGACGCGGTTTAAGCCCAAATGGGTGGCGACTTCCTGTACTCCGTGAAGCTCAGCAAGGAGAAGGGAGAGACTCTGCCGCGCCTGTCGGCAGGCGAGAATGGCGGCAGTTAGTGCTCCCAATAGCCCCGGCTCGACTTCTGTTGCCATGGAATTCGCAGAATTCCCCCCAAAGCACCATGCGGTTTTCCTCGCAGCGACCTCCCTTTGTGGAAAGTGCTTAGCCGGGTGGGAAAATCCATCCTCTTCCGCTGCGAGACTGACGTGGCCCGGGTGCGACTTCCCATCGCGCGACTGCATCGGGGAGCTGAAGAGTGCGTCAACCCACCCCGACGGAGTATCTTCGGCCCGAAGTTGGCCATCTTGGACCGTTGGGAAGGTCTCATCAGAGAGCGGAAACAAAGCCGGCCCTTGCCCCGGAGCTTGCGATCCCGATTCCCGGATATTTTCCGGTGGGACAGAAGGGGCACGTACCCGCGTAGGCAACGCCCGGAAATCTTCCCCGTGTTCGCGACCAAAGCTTAGGCATGCTGATGGCGGTGCTTCGGTTCTCAAATGGAGCAAAGCCGCGGCTGCATCCGCTGCTGTTTGCGCCAGGAGCTGCTGAGCTCGATGAATGACCGGATAAAGACTTTCTGGCGCTCCGATGGGAACGGCCAGGATTTCCGCAAGTTGTTCCACTTTTTGTTGAAGGGTTTGAAGGAGACGACTTACTTGCTCCGCGGTGAGGCCTAAGCGACTCAATCGCTGGAGATCCAGGGGCGGTGTGTTTTCTGCTGTTTTCTCGTTCGTAGTAGCGAGGACATGATTTGCGATGACTTCGCTTGCCGCGACGATGGCTGCCAAAAGAGAAGCCCGGGGAATCCAGGGCTCATGGGCTTCTGCTGAATGAGGGGACTGTGTGCCGGCTGCTCTGTCGCCTGATTGCTCGCCGCCGCGGGTGGGTGGATACGGTTGGCCACGGATTGCCGACACGATGGCCGGCGGCAATCCCCAGCGCTCGAGTAGCCGGGCCGATAGCTCCACGTGGGAGAATTGAAGGGTCCGAAGTTCCCAATCGGTGGGGCAAGCACCGTGCGCCCAAACCGTACGCAAGAACCGGCAATAGGGCTCCCCCAATTGCTGGATTAACACCATGATCCCTATATCTTGGAGCATCGCCGCGATGAAGGCCTCGTCCGCATTGCGGCTCTTACATGCCGTCGCCAGTTCTCGGGCCGCCACCGCCTTGGTCAGTGTGTGCCGCCAATATCGAATTAAAAGATCGCTTTCCAAATTCGAGAATAGCCGCTCCGGAAGGCTAAATCCCAAGACCAAAAGTTTTAGGGGTTTGCCCCCAAGGAGCGCAAGGGCCTGGTTCAAATCGGAGACGGCAGAACTAAGTCCGAATAGCGCACTATTCACCACACGAAGAATTTTCGCGGTCAGGGCGGGGTCCGTCTCAAGGACAGACTTCAATTGGGATACATCCGACTTGGGGTCTTCTACAAGTTGGAGCACTTTGATCGCCACGCCCGGTAAGCTGTAAAGCTGGCTTGTCCGGTCAACAAGTTGCTCCAGAATCACTTGGGGGGAGTCCATGTTGCCTATCCCTTGCGGCAAGTCCTATGTTGCAATGGAGAACTTGCTTATTGCGGTTGCGTCGGGGCAAATATCACTCAGGCTTGCTTTTTCGAACTAACAGCGAGTTTGCTTTTCCGAACAAACAAATTCTGCGTTCATCCGGCCAGTGTTCGCTCGTTTCTGCGTCTTGAACGCCCGTTGAACCGGTAAATTCCAGATCTAAAGCGCGGTTAGTTTCTACCTCTTTACTCTTCTGGTTTTCTCAACAGTTTGCTGAGTCTGCCGGTTGTTAATTGGGTGTTTTGCTGATTCTGTTGTTCGCCAATACTCTCGGAATGGAACTGCTCCTTCAGCCGATACCGGACGCACGAAACCTTCAAGCCCCCTGTCTATTACAGCACAAAGCCCTAAGACCCCAGGTTGATTATTGACGACCATACAGTTGCTTCTTGGCGACAAAGCGGTAACACCGGTGGTTTACAAAACCTTCCTAATAACTCGGAAAGTCCTTCGGCGCCGATGAAATTGAATTTGCGGGGCAAACCCACGTGCCAACTCCGTAAGTAACCTTCGCCGGAGTGCTTAACCACGGAGGTCCTTCAAAAAAGTCTACTTTACAAAGCTTTACAAAGTAGATTCGGCCAGGCGGTCCGGCTGTTTAGACCACGGAAGATTTCGGCCGCTTGCCCCTCAGGATGCAGGCGGGAATCCCAACGCTTTTGGGTTCGGTTCAAGATTGCCTTGGGCGGGCCCGTAAAATCTTAGCCCTCCAATATTCCTCTCGAAGAAATTTGGCAAGGCTGTAGAAATTTGACAAGGCTGTAAGCATTAAGCATGCCGCCGCAAAAAAGATAAAACTCAACGGGCATTTCGGGGCTATTGCGACGCGATCCAAAGCTTTGCCGAGTGCCGGCACAGTTCCTCGGCGCGATCGGAAGAAATTTAAATGGCTTGCAGGCGGTGCGGTGGCAGATGGATATCCGCGGGAAGAGGCAGAGGGAAGAGGCAGACAGCGGCACCAAAGACAAAAGCGCGGCACGAATCCGTGCAGCTTTATCGTTTTTCGGAATTTTCGGGAGCGTTTTTCAGGAATCTCCGGCGTTCGGAGCGGTCTGAAGCGGATCGAAGCGCAAAAGTTTTTCAGCGGTTCGACTCATCGCGAGTGATTAGGTCGAAGAATAACTCTTCGAGATCGTCCTGAGCGTGTTCTCGGGCGAGTTCGCTTCGAGTTCCCTCTGCTAGGATGCGACCGCGGTGGATAATCACCAAACGATCGCAAAGTTTCTCGGCCTCCCGCATAATATGCGTAGAAAACAGGATGCATTTACCCTGTGAGCGGAGACCCGCGATGAGTTCCAGCACAGCTCGGGCTGCCAACACATCTAGTCCGGTCGTGGGTTCGTCAAAAATGAGCACCGGCGGATCATGGACCAGGGCACGCGCAATGGAGACCTTCTGACGCATCCCAGAAGACATCTTCCCACCGAGGAGGTCGCGAAAATCGTTCATTCTCAGCCGGTCAAAAAGCTCCACCATCCGGCGGTGGAGTTCGTGCTTGGGGATGCCGTAAAGAAGGCCGAAATGCTCCACCATTTCCCAGGCGGTCATTCGATCGTACACCGCGGTGCTGATGGAAACAAAGCCGATTCGTCGGCGAACTTCTTCGGGCTGGGCCAGCACATCGTAGCCTATGATCCGGGCAGAGCCGGCGGTGGGTTTGAGCACCGTGCTCAGGATCCGCAAGGTGGTCGTTTTGCCTGCCCCATTCGGCCCCAAAAGACCGAAAATCTCGCCGAAAGACGCCGAGAAGCTAATTCCCGCAACCGCCACCCGCACCCCATGACGAGCGTCGGGAAAATGCTTCACGAGTTGACGAACCTCAACAGCGGCCTTCTGGGCGGAACCAATAGGTGAGTGATCCCCCGAGATCGGACGAGACGTTTCCTGTACGGTTGTCTGAGTGCTCAGAATCTGTGTTTCCTCCGTTTGATTCGTGCAGCTCAACGCTTATAACCCCAATTTGCCCAATGCACCAGGATAACGCGACCCACCAACGAAACCGGGTATTAGCCGATTTTTTCCGGGAAAGGCATGCCTCGTCAAACCCCTACGACCAAAACCTGTGATGACGGATCCGAAAAAGGAGCTTAGCCCGACGATCTTTTTCGCAACGATGAGAGCCAGAAAGATCTTTTAAATCGTAATGATTCCGTGGAAAGTGTTTTTCGCCGTGATATCAGGATCAAGTTGCCGTTCCGCTCCGCGACCTTGCGGAACTTCCCTCTCGGCTCCGATGGTTTTGTACCGCTTTCTGCTGATCGTTTCGTTATTCTCTCGATGGGTTGGGCAATGCGCCCTCCATGACCCATTTAAGCACTTCAGAGGAAGAAGCTCTTGAGCAAATTGCGTACCAATTGATGGGGTCAGCGGCCGGAAAGGGACTTCGTGCCTCTCCTGTAAGACATCCTTTAAAGCGAGTGCCGATTAGGCGTACCAATTAACGGGGTCCGCAACGAGCTCAGGCGCTTGAATCTGCACGTTTTTTACACTTGCCTAATTGCAAAAACTGCCGTCCTAAACCGCAAAACTTGGCAGAATATGCGGAATATCGCGTGAAATCTGGTAAGGTGGGCAAAAGGAAGAAAAGTTGCTTGTGAATTCCCGAATGAGTATGATCCGGTACCCTAATAGTGGGGGGTTTTTAGATTTCTCACACTGCATTCCACCGGTACACTTTGGGGGCCTCATGATGGGGAGAATCTCACTTGCTGGCTAAAACACAAGATGAAGAATCGCACAAGTTAGGTAAGCATTAATGAGGGGCGGCTTTTGCGGGGAAGGCCAATAGGAAGAATTTGCGGGGAGGGCTGCGAGAGACAATTTGCCGGGCGGGTCTAGATCCGTGAATGATTTTTCCCTAATCCTATAGGCGTAATCCTATAGGCGTACCGCATCAATTGAGGATTATCTCTGCAAAACCTGCAACAATTCCTGCGACCAATACTTTTGTTTCAAGGGACAATTGAGAAAAAAGAGACTCCTTTCCCATGGGACGCTTTTTAGCCGTAGATTTTGACCGGTTGAAACCCGTTACCTGTCCATGCGGTGAGGCCCGACGAGCGTTCGTCGATTTGCCCGAGGCCCCCTTGAGCGTACATCGCACGCGGATTCAAGGGGCCGCCCAAGCGCACTACCACCGGCGGCTCACCGAGACCTACTTCGTAATCGAATGTCAAGAAGGCAGCTATTTGGAGCTCGACGGTCAACGGGTGGAACTTCGCCCCGGTTTAGTGATCTTGATACCGCCGGGTGTTATTCACCGTGCCGTTGGCTCGATGACCATTCTCAATATCGTCGTGCCGAAATTCGATCCTACCGACGAAGTGGTGGTTAGTTCCGAGTAATGGGGATGTTACCGGGCCGCAGCTCCGGCTCGAAAAGACCCCGCCGCTTGGATCACCCGAATACTAACCCGAGTACTAAGCAGCCGATCCCAGAAAACGTTCGATTCGATCCAAGGCCTCCTCAAGGGTCGCCAAGTCCGTGGCGAATGACAGCCGCACATAGCCCTCGGCACCGAAGGCCGAACCCATCACCGTCGCTACGCCTTCCTGAGCCAGAAGCTCCAAACACCACTGGGCCGAATCCTTGATGAGCACTTGCCCATAATTCCGCCCGAGATATTGAGAGATGTTGACGAAAGCGTAGAAGGCTCCTTGCATTTCCGGGAAGCTGATTTGAGGTATCTTAGACAATCGTTCCCGGACGAACTTTCGACGCCGGGCGAACTGCTCCCGCATCTCCGCCACGCACTCTTGTGGGCCGGTAATCGCCGTCAACGCTGCGTATTGGCTGATGCTGCATGGGTTTGATGTTTCCTGGCTTTGGAGGTCGCCCATGGCCGTGGCGAGGTTTTCGGGGGATAAGGTCCAGCCAATTCGCCACCCGGTCATGGCGTAGGTCTTGCTTACTCCGTTGACTACGATCGTCCGTTCCTGAAGCCCCGATCGTAGCGTGGGAAAGCTGGCAAAAGGTAAGCCGTCGTAAACAAGTTGGTCGTAAATCTCGTCGGAAATTACAAACAGATTGTGCTCTAAAACGATGTCAGCCAACTGGCCCAGCTCCTCCGGGCTATACATGGTGCCAGTAGGATTCGAGGGACTGCAAAGCAATAGGGCCCGGGTTCGCGGGGTGATAGCCCGACAAAATTGCTCCGGAGTAAGTTTGAATCCGTGAGCTTCTTCGGTGGGAACGATCACGGGTCTAGCCCCAGTGAGCTTGACCAGCTCCGAGTAGCTAACCCAGTAAGGGGCGGGAATGATCACTTCGTCCTCAGGATTCAGCAGGGATGTGCAGGCGTTATGCAGAGCATGTTTTGCTCCATTGGCGATCACGACCTGAGAAGGAGCATACTCTAGCCCATACCGAGAACGGTATTGGTCCGCTACCGCTTTTTTCAGTTCGGGGATACCGCTGGCGATTGTGTAATGGGTATGCCCGGCCTTCATAGCCGCGATAGCGGCCTCGCAAATATGCCACGGCGTAGGGAAATCGGGCTCTCCTACGCTAAGATCCAGAATCTTCTTGCCGGCTGCTTTTAATTGCTTGGCCTTGGCCGACATCGCCAAAGTTGCGGAGGGCTCGAGCGCCTGCACAAGCCGAGAGACATTCATCGCCATAATCAACTCCAGAACGGCTCTAAGGTTACCCCAGAAGTGATACGACTTACAACATTTTGCGAGCGGAAAGTTGCTTCAGTTGACCGCGCTTTTTGTGTTGATCAAAATCACTCTCAAATGAGATTGCAAATACTGACACTGAATTGCCGCGATTACGAAAAATTCTCGCGCCCACCGGGAGCCAAATGTCCAACAGCCGCATACTTTCTTGGCGGCAAATTACTCTGACAGGTCCTTAAGTGTAAAATCAGCCGATTTTTTTGACAAGATGCGCGCAACTTGCCGGCCCCAATTTGAAGTGTTGTAGCGTGTAATCTTTTGGGCGTATTTGAAAAAATCGTCATTCCCCGGAGGCCAAGGGAGTGCATCCCAGGCACAGGTTATTTAAACATCTTGCATGGGATTCTGAACCTGTGCAAGCAGATTATCTTTTGGAAAGAAGCGGTTTTCAGGCTTGAGACAGCAAACGTTGAAGAATGAGCCAATGCCATCGGGAAAAATCGGACTATGGTTGGTGGGTGCTCGCGGCGGTGTGGGGGGCACGGCTATTCTCGGACTGGCCGCCCTAAAAAGAAGGGCTGTCCCCAATTGGGGATTGGTGAGCAGTTTGCCCCAATTCGTGGGGCTCGATTTCGCCGATTGGGCGCAGTTTGTCGTGGGCGGGCACGAAGTGCGCGATACTCGCCTCGCTGATGGATTACAGCAATTCGCACGGCAAACGGGAGCCTTTCCTACTGAGCTGGTTGAGCTTTGCCGCGAAGACCTCGAAAAAGCCGAAGAGCGAATTCGTTGGGGAACGCTGATTGGAGTGGGGCCAACGATCGAATCCCTGGCAAGTCATCAGGTACCCCGGGAAGAATACCCTTGGGATGCCATCGAGCGGATTGAGTCCGATTTGCAGACATTTTCGGCCGAAAGTGACATTGAGAGGACCATCGTTATTAATGTGGCCTCCACGGAGCCGCCGGTGGAT
Source organism: uncultured Thermogutta sp. (assembly GCA_937128505.1). GTDB lineage: Bacteria > Planctomycetota > Planctomycetia > Pirellulales > Thermoguttaceae > DTLM01. Next base: position 3,697 of record CAKZMM010000127.1, on the reverse strand, counting down.
CCGCATCTTATTCCGCCAGATTGGAACGCATTGGAAAGTCGTCTTAAACAGCGGCAGCCGAGCCCCGTACCCGCAAGCACCCTGTATGCGATTGCAGCGATCCGCGCTGGATGTGCGTATCTCAATTTCACTCCCTCCATTGGGCCCGCACTTTCGGCGGTGCAGCAATTGGCCGAGTCTTGCGGCACCGCATATATGGGTTGCGACGGCAAGACCGGGGAAACCCTTCTCAAAAGCGTTTTGGCACCGCTTTTTGCTCAACGGAATCTTCAAGTGCTCAGTTGGGTGGGGCACAATATCTTCGGGAATCTGGACGGCAAAGTGTTGGACGATCCCCGAAACAAAGCGGCGAAGGTCTCGAGCAAGGATCGCGTTGTTAAAGGAGTGCTAGGGTATAAACCTCAGACTCATGTTTCGATCGAATACATTGAGAGCCTCGGGGATTGGAAAACGGCCTGGGACCATATCCATTTCGCCGGGTTTTTCGGCACGAAAATGATCTTGCAGTTCATTTGGCAGGGATGCGATTCGGTGCTCGCGGCTCCGCTAGTGCTCGATTTGGCCCGCTGGACCGACTTGGCGGTTCGATGTGGCGAAAAGGGGCCTCTGGGTTTTTTGGCCAGTTTCTTCAAAAGCCCTTACGGCGTGGAGGAGCACGACTTTCATAAGCAGTTTCAGATGTTGGAAGCATGGGCTGCAACTTGCCGCTTAAGAACTGCGGAGAATTGAAAAAATCTGGCAGCGGCAAATCTCCGGATAGGCATGCGAGGTCGCGAAAAACTGGGAAAAGTGTACTCCCCGCTTCGCACTTTCGAAAGTTATCACCCAGGCGAAACGACTTTTGAAATGGCTTTTAAAAGCGCTCGTGAGCCGGCCGCCCGCTGAGATTCTCTAGGTATTCGGCAGGATCGCGTGGCGGAAGGATATCAAGAGTTGGGGGTAGATGACACACTCGGGTGAAGGACACCAAGCTTCTCTTTCCTTGGGTTTGGGCAAAATAGTAAAAGCCTCTTGAAAAAACACCCTTTTTGAACGCCGCTCAGATTGGTTGAAGTTAGGTGATCCCTTAGGTAAAAGTTAAATATAGTGCTCGAGAAATGAAGGCACGGAGCCGATTCCTTTCCCGCAGGGATGCCGCGAGGAGAGCGGTTTTTATCCGCGCAAGAGCGCCCCGCGTGACTCAGATCGGCGGCGAAAAATGTGCGTAACCGCGACTCCCTGGATGAAACGCACCGTCAAGGCGGCTATTTCAAAGCGGATGAATGAGCGCGGAAGGTGGAAGAATGAAAATGAATGGGTAGGGGCTCTCCGGCTTGGTGAGGCAAGATTTCTCCGAAGGAAAAAGACGACGGAAAAGACGCATAGGAGGGCCGTTGGTCCCGCGGGATAGTAGCCTCAATAGTTGCGTTTTGCGAGCGAACCTTTTGCAACCACGGAGTGAATTTGGCATTCACGGGAACAACTCTGAAAGGTTCTCGGAAACGGAATTCGTGGGGAGCCTCAGTTGGATGTAACTAAGCAAACCTCTGGGTCGATAGGAGTTACTTCACGATGGTTGCTGGCAATTGCTCAGAACCGCGAGTTATCGGGAAACATTTGAACGCTGGTACAGGCGCGACCTTCAAAAGGCTTTTGGGGCTTTTCCTACTCCTGTTAATTTTTAATTGGAGTGGGCACTTTGGGATGGCTAATGAGTCTCCCGGCAGCGAGTTGGGAAAATACGTAGGGCCTTGGGATGTCTTGGCCAGCAAGGAGGGGACTTCCATCATTGTCCTGGCCAAGGACGCACGGCAGGTCGTCTTCATGAATAGGGAAACCGGTGAGATTACTGCCCGGGTCGAATTACCCGATGTCCCGAACGGTTTTGTGCTGAGTCCGGACGGGAAAAAAATGTACGTCGCTTGCGGTATTGGTTCAGGAAGTGTGCAGATAATTGATGTGGCAAGTCGACAGATCACGGGGGAGATTGCCGTGGGACACACCCCGGGATGCATGGCCATTAGCCCCGACGGCAAACGACTTTTTGTGGGAAATCGGTTTAATAATGATGTATCGGTAGTCGATCTATCCACCGGACAAACGGTGTCTCGGGTGCCAGTCATTCGCGAGCCCATGGGCATGGCAATTACGCCGGATGGATCGACGGTGCTTGTCACCAATCATCTGCCTTTAGACCCCTCGGATAGTTACGATGTAGCAGCGGCAGTCACATTGATCAACACCGCCGATTTGAGCACGGTACACATACGGCTTCCGAACGGAAGCACGAGCATGTACGGCGTGTGTGTTTCGCCGGATGGGCGATACGCTTACGCCGTTCATTTACTTTCGAGATATCAGATGCCCACCACCCAGCTCGAACGCGGCTGGATGAATACCAACGCCCTGAGCATTCTCGATGTACCGAACCGCAAATGGGTGAATACGGTTCTGCTGGATGAGGTGGATTTGGGCGCGGCCAATCCATGGGCAGTTGCTTGCACGCCGGATGGGCAATTCATCTGTGTTACCCACGCGGGGACACACGAGCTTAGCGTGATCGACGCGAAAGCGTTGCACGAAAAATTGGCAAGTATCCCGGCCGATGTCGAAGCAGCTCGAGCGGCGGGACGATACGATGATCGCAACTTGTACTCGTCAGCAGTGCAGGCCGATATCCCGAACGACCTTGCGTTTTTAGTGGACGTGCGGCGACGGATTCGGCTGCAAGGTCGGGGTCCCTGGGGATGGCTGGGGGCCGACTACACCGAAGCCAATGGGCCGCGAGGGATGGCGATCGTCGGGCGAAAAGTTTATATCGCGGTTTATTTCAGTGATAAGCTCGCCGTGGTGGATCTGGATGCTCACCCGGCACGGGAACTCACGCTCATTCCGTTGGGGCCTAAGCCGGAACTGACCATCCAACGCCGGGGCGAAATGCATTTCTTCGATGCCTGGCTTTGTTTTCAGCACTGGCAAAGCTGTGCGAGTTGCCATCCGGATGCCCGGGTAGATGGACTGAACTGGGATCTGATGAACGATGGCTTAGGCACCCCGAAGAACACCAAAAGCATGCTTCTTAGCCATGCCACTCCGCCGAGCATGGCCTCGGGAGTGCGTCCCACGGCAGAAGTTGCCGTGCGATCGGGTTTCATTCACATTCAATTCGCGGTAAGGCCGGAACAAGAGATGATAGCAGTGGACGAGTATCTGAAGGCCTTGAAGCCGGTACCAAGTCCCTACCTGGTGAATGGGCAATTAAGCGAGTCGGCACAGCGGGGCAAAGAACTATTTTTTAGCGAGCGGATCGGTTGTTATAAGTGCCATCCTGAGCCCCTATATACGGACTTGAAAATGCACGACGTCGGATCCCGGGGGCAGTACAGCGGCCGGGACGACTTCGACACGCCCAGTTTGATCGAATGCTGGCGAACCGCCCCGTATATGCACGATGGCCGATACACAAACATGAAAGACGTCTTTAAGATCGGTAAACACGGCGCGACCATGGGAGCTGTGGAGAGCTTGACGGAGGAGGAGCTTAACGATCTTGTGGAATTCATGCTTTCCCTATAGGGTCTTTTAAGGCACGATCAGCAGCCCTAGGCGGCTTGCGCACGGAACTGCGATAATGCCCCTGAAATTTTTGGCGGATGGATCGATATTTTGGCGGATAGATTGGCGGCCGTTTGGTTATCCGCGCCTCCGTGGAATGTGC
>CAKZMM010000126.1 GCA_937128505.1 uncultured Thermogutta sp. | reverse complement strand
ATGGGAGCAACTTTAAGTAGTTCTTTTGTAAGCCTATTTAAGCGATTTGTAAGCTTGTTTAAGCCCGGTGTAAGTTTTATTTGCCCGGTATAAGTTTGTGTAGCCCGGGGTGAGCCTATTTAAAACAGGGGTAAGCTTGTTCAAGCCCGGGGTAAGGTCATTGAAGCCCGATGCAAGCTTATGCAAGCGAGGTGTAAGCTTATCTAAGCTTGGAGAGGGCTCTGTTGGGTTAGAGGATCAACGGGCTAACTGAGGGTTATTCGGAACCAAGTGCGCTCGAAAGCTTCTGGGGTATCCGCGTCGAAATTTTGGGAAAAAATGGCCGATCCGCAGAACGCACGAAGTTCTGGGCAAACGTATGGGGCAACCCCCAGCCGGATTTTACACGGGGATTTTTCTCAGGAGGGCGACCATCTCTAAGGCGGCCTCTGCACATTCGGCCCCTTTATTTCCGACCTTTGCTCCCGGCTGATCCTTGCCGTGGGTTGCTTCGACCGGTGCACTGCGGGCTAGGGCTTGCTCCAAGGTGTTGCAGGTCAACACACCGAAAAGGACGGGCACACCGGTCTGAGCTCCCAGTTCAGCCAGCGAAATGCTCACGGCGCGATTGATGTGTTGATCGTGGGTTGTTTCGCCCCGAATGACCGCCCCAAGGCAAAGGACGGCCAAATAGGCCCCGCTGCGCGCGAGCCGGCCGGCAACCGTGGGGATTTCAAAAGACCCGGGGACCCAGAAGATATCGATCGTCTCTTCCGCCACACCATGCGCCCGAAATGTTCGCAAAGTGCCCTCCAAAAGGCCTTGGGTGACCGTCGGATTGAATCGCGACACAACGATCGCAAACCGACCCGCGGGGAGGCTGTCGGCCGTTAACTCCCGGATGTTGGCCTCAAATACCCGAAGCACAGGTGAACTCCCCCAGTTCGAATTCTGTAGTACCTTTATCGCGTGATTTCAAAATCCTCAGTGCCCGGTTCCTCCTGGCTATTACGATACCTTTCTGCCGCCGTGCAGCAACCTGGTATCCCTTTTGATCCTCGGGACTGCTTCCGGCATCAAAAGCACAGGAGGACCCCAGGATGATGCCGGAGGCCGCGGCTACCCCGGGGAGTGATTGGCTTTGCTTGGCGGAAAACCGGTGGTTCTTAACCCTCCCGGCCCCCGGATGCCGCAGCTGGAGCTCAAGCGGGCTATCCGGGCAGGATTGGCCCGGGTTACTTCATGTTCATACTCATGAGGAATTCGGCGTTGCTCTTGGTCTTGGAAAGGCGGCTGACCAAAAGCTCCATGGCATCCGGCGGATTCATGTCATTGAGTACCCGTCGCAGGACGCAAATGCGGCGATATTCCTCCGGATCGAGTAGCATCTCTTCACGCCGCGTGCCACTGCGATTAATGTCGATGGCGGGCCAAATCCGCTTGTCGACCAACCGGCGATCGAGCACGATTTCCATGTTTCCTGTGCCCTTGAACTCCTCGAAAATCACTTCGTCCATCTTGCTACCGGTGTCGATCAAAGCGGTCGCGATAATCGTCAGCGAGCCGCCTTCATCCACTTTTCGGGCGGCACCGAAGAAGCGCTTGGGGCGCTGGAGGGCGTTGGCATCCACACCGCCGGAGAGGATCTTGCCGGAATGCGGGCACTCGGCATTCCAGGCCCGGGCCAAGCGGGTGATGGAATCCAAAAAGATCACCACGTCTCGACCATATTCGACCATTCGTTTGGCCTTTTCCAGAACCATTTCGGAAACCTGGATGTGCCGCGAGGCCGGCTCATCGAATGTGGAGCTAATTACCTCGCAATTGCGGCCTTTGACCTGACGTTCCATGTCGGTGACTTCCTCGGGCCGCTCGTCAATCAGCAGCATGAACACATAAAGGTCCGGATAGTTCCGCAGGCACGCTTTGGCCATCTTTTGCAGCAAGATCGTCTTGCCGGCCCGGGGCGGACTGACAATCAATCCCCGCTGGCCAAAACCCACCGGTGCGATGAGATCGACCACGCGGGTGTTGGTTTCGTCGGGTGTGGTTTCCAGGACGATCCGGCGGTCCGGATGCGTCGGTGTGAGGTCGTCGAAGAAAATCTTCTCCGAGGCTTTTGCCGGATCCTCGTTGTTGACCGACTCCACGCGAAGCAGGGCGAAATAGCGCTCGTTTTCCTTCGGCGGGCGGATTTGGCCGCTAACTGTCATCCCGGTCCGAAGGCCGAACCGACGAATTTGGCTGGGCGAGACGTAAATATCATCAGGACACGCGAGATAGTGGTAGTCCGGGCTGCGGAGGAAGCCGAAGCCATCCGGCAGCACTTCCAGCGTTCCTTCGCCGTACATGAGGCCGGTGAGTTTGACCCGCTCTTTCAGGATCCGAAAGATGAGGTCTTGCCGCTTCATACCCGCGATATCGGTGAGGTTTTCTTTGCGGGCTTCTTCGATCAATTCGGCCATCGACATCTTTTGCAGCTCGGCGATGAGACGGTCGCCCGATTTCTTAATCTGCTCAAACTGCTCGTCGACCTCCTCCTCGATGACCCCGCCACGCTCCACGATTTCTTCGGCCAGCGACATCGGCTCTTCATTTTCGAGCTGAGCCGCCAGCGCAGCGGGATCGACCGGCTTCGGCGTTTCGACCGCCGCACCGGCGCGGGCAGATCGCCGATTCCGAGATGAGCGTTGCTCCTTTGTTTCTGCCATCGCTTTTTCCTCCTCCTCGAACAAAGTTAGAAAGGCATTCTTGGGCCGGCACAAAGAGGGTACCGGCGGCGGGTGAAAACTTTGTATCCTCTGCGGATGTTCAAGGTCTTCAACGAACTATTTTGTTGTTTTTACGTGCGTTCCTTGCTGGATCGCTTTAACCGACTTGCTGAGCCTCCCAAACGCAACGTCTGAAATCTTGCTCCGTAACACACGCCGTTATTTCCACGCCTACCGCGTTTCCATTCACAAGGTGCTCGGAAGGCTGGCTATATTCCAAATTGCGGTGTGTTTGCGTTCACGTGTTCCTTCGAGCCATGCAGTTTTTTCCGCAAATCAATTCGATGCGTATTTCGATTTTTTAGGCTTGCGGATATTGGACCAATTTCTCTAATCCTTGCAGTAATACTTGCAGTATCGCAATTCACGCAGTGTTTCGCTTTTCGTCTGCCCTCACTCCTTACCGTCTGCGCTGCTGACAGTCTGCAAATTCACTGATGGCATTACTCCGACAAGCGTTGTCGGCATCCCGCGTGAACCCGAGGTTTCCCAGGGCGATGCTCCCGGGTCCTCGAGAAACGTGGCAGGAAGCTGACGACTCTCGCGTACCGACGGGAGGCCCGGCTCGTTCGAGCTCGCAACCGGACCAAACGGCGACACCGGGGTAGAATTACCGCGTCTTGCCGCGTTGGATTTGCGATCTTTGAAGATTTGACTTTGGGAACGGAAACGAGATCTTTCGGAAATCTGGCTTAATGAACGCCCCCCACTTTAACAACTGGATCGGAGTTAACCTCATCACAGGAAGGATCTATGAAAACCAGACGAAGGGTCAACCATTTGTATCTACGGACTGTCTTGAGCTATTGTGCAACCACACTTCGGTTCGATTTTAGCCTTACTTGGAGTGTAGAAGCGCTAGCTCCCATTTTCGTTCTTATTTTTTCGCCACCCGTGTTTGAATACTTAAGCATGCGTCTTGGAATTGCGGTCCTTGTCGGAATTTGCCTTCGCCAATAGCGATGCAAGCCTTGTAAAAGGATGCAGGTTCGAGAAGCACATTCAAGCTTGGCAAGCAGATCTTAAAAATTCTGCTCCACTCATCTTCTACATCGCTAAGACGGGCGGATCAAACGATCGCCACAACCTCCCAAACTTTTTCGGCAGTAGTGTGGCCTGATAGCAAGATGCAAATACCCGCAACTTTTTGCAACTAAACCTTCCGCAAGTTCCGACGGCAACAATACTTTTATTTACGCCAGGCGACGGTGGCAAAGCCCGCCCAAAACGCCAAAAGTAAGACCGCTTGAATTCTAACGCCGCATTTATTCCACCGAGTGGATTTTGCCCAAAAACAAATTGATTTTGCCGAAAAACTTACCTCACTAAAAACGGGGGATAGCCCTGCGCATTGCCCTTAATTGGAGCGGAATTTACCCGTAAGTCTATGCCAAATAGCAGCCACTTGATCGCGTACGGACCCCGGTGTGTGGTTATTGTCCACCACGAAATGTGCCTGCTGGCGTTTCAGCTCCAAGGAACCTTGGGCTGCCTCACGTTGGGCAAACTCTGCGGCGGACCACCCGCGAGTTGCTGCCCGCTGCTTTCGGAGCTCAGGATGGGCATCGACGAAGACGATAACGCTGCAGGATTTATCCCAACCTACCTCATAAAGCAGTGGGACGTCAAGGACGATCACTGTTTTTCCGGCGGCTACCAACTGCTCGGCTTGCCGCTCAAAGAGCTCCGCAACCCGGGGATGCAGGAGCCCTTCCAGCCATTTCCGAGCCTTTAAGGCTCCGGAGGACGAATCGAAGCAAAGCTGCGCAAGCCTTGTGCGGTCGACCGTCCCATCACTCTTTAATATGATCGAACCGAATTTTTGTTCGATCTCATTTTTTACGCCGGGCCAGTTCAGGATTTCGTGAACTGCCTGGTCGGCATCCAGTATGCCTGCACCAAGTTCCGCAAATGCCTCGGCCACAAGGGATTTTCCCGCTGCAACCCCCCCGGTAATACCAATGGAAACCACCGTTTGGGGGAGGCGCAACACTGGTTGCCCACGGCTACCCATTCCTAGGGGACTCCCCGAGTGGGGGGATGCTCCACGCCGTCATGAGTCTAGGGTGCGGTTACGTTCCCATGAGCTTTGGGACGAGCCAAGTGACTTCGTGCCTTAAATTTTACTCGCTCATTTCAGGTTTGCTAGGGGAAACCAGCGGAAAGTTTGATCCGGAACTACCTTTTTGAAAGCGGAAAGCTTTCGAGAAAAAACAATCAATAGTTTCTAAACTTATGTAGCATTAACGCCCGGGTTTAGTAGCATCAACCCCCGAGTTTAAAGGAATCTCACGTTGGGCGAATGCGGAGAAGTTAATCGGTAGGCAAGGTTTTGGGATTGCGGACTCACATCGGAGCCAAAATTTCGTGCTTAAACCGGAGGGGACAGTTCTCCCCAATTCGGGCCGATCAACACGTCAACTTTTAGGGGGACTTTCAGGGGATAAACCCGGCTCATAATCTCGGCAATCCGCCGCGCGAGCTTGTGCGAATGCTCCCCCGGGACTTCGAAGACAAGCTCATCATGAATCTGAATCAGCAGTGCCGCCGAAGAATTTTGGGGAGAATTAGAGGCCGACAACTCGCGGTGAACCCCCAGCATCGCAAGCTTGATCAGATCGGCTGCCGAGCCTTGAATCACCGTATTAATGGCCGTGCGTTCCGCCAGGTTTTTTTGGCGGCCCGGCCTTTCTCGCACTCCTTCGATGGGGCGTCGGCGGCCGAGGATGGTGGTGACATAACCTCGCTGGCGGCACTCCGCGAGCACCCGGTTAAAGAATGGGTCAATCCGCGGATAATTCGCGAAGTAGGCGTCGATGAATGCTGCGGCTTCCTCTTTGGAGATACCCAATTGTTTGGCCAAGCCGAAGGGGGTTTGACCGTAGATCACCCCGAAATTCACGGTCTTTGCCCGCCGTCGCATCTCCGGAGTGACTTCCTCCAAGGGGACGCCATATATCCGGCTGGCTACGCGGGCATGGATATCCTCATCCCGTTGAAACGCTTCGCACAGGCCCTCGTCTTCGGTGAAATGCGCAAGTACCCGGAGTTCGATCTGTGAATAGTCGGCCGAGATCAGTTGCCCATCGGGTCTTCCCGGGATGAAAGCCCAGCGGATCGCGCGACCTTCGGGGGTGCGCACCGGGATGTTTTGGAGATTGGGATCGCTGGAACTGAGTCGTCCGGTGGCCGTGACCGCTTGATGGAACGAGGCATGGATTCGGCCGGTTTGCGGATGGAGCATCCGCGGCAGTGCGTCCACGTAAGTGCTCAGGAGTTTGGCAAGCTGCCGATATTCCAGAAGTTTAGCGGCGATGGGGTGCTCGGTGACCAGCTCTTCAAGCACTTCGCTGTCGGTGCTCAAACCGGAGGCGGTCCGCTTGCGGGCGGACAATCCCAGATGCACAAAAAGGATTTCTTGAAGCTGCTTGGGCGAATCGATATTGAACGATCGCCCGGCAAGCCAATAAATCTCCCCCTCGAGCTCGGCGAGTTTTTGACGAAGCTGGGTGCCGAGGTCGGTCAGGCGTGCCGTATTCACGCAGACCCCGGTAAACTCCATCTCCGCGAGGACCTCCACCAGGGGCATTTCAACCTCGCGAAAGAGCTGGTGGAGACCCGATTCGCGAAGTCGGTTGCTAAGCACGGGCTCCAACCGGAGGGGCAAGACCGCATCGTCCACCGCATAAGGGGTAATTTGATCGAGTGGAACCTCGGCCATTGATCGCTGCTTTCGCCCGGTGCCGATTAATTGGCTGATTTTGATGGTTTCATAGCTGAGGTATCGCCGCGCTAATTCGTCCAGCCCGTGGGTCCGGCCACCCGGATCCAAGAGATAGCTGGCGACCATGCAGTCGAAGCTAATCCCTTGGACCCGCATCCCCGCCCCCCGGAGAACGACGAGGTCATACTTGAGGTTTTGGCCCACTTTTTCCACCGCAGGATTTTCGAGGATGGGAGCGAGCCCCTTGATGACGGTCTTTAGGGGTAAACAGGGCTCGCCGAGGGGGGCTTGGACGGGAAGATACCAGCCTTCCTCAGTACAGCAAGCGAGGGAAAGACCGACGAGATTGGCCCAGCGGGGGCGGATGTTGGTGGTTTCCGTATCGATGGCGATCTTGGGCTGAGCCTGCAAGTGGTTCAAAAGCTCCTGAAAAGCCTCTGGCGTATTCACGAGGTTTCGCCGCGGCGTTGCCGGTGTTATCGCGCGGATAGCCGTGGTCTTGGGCAGCAATTCGTCCAATTTACTGAGCAAGCTGCGGAATCCCATTCGCTGAAAAATGGCCCGGGCTTTACCGCCGTCAATCTGCTCGGCCCGCAGGGGTCGCCAATCGATGGCGGCCGGAACATGGCGATCGAGCCGAACCAAATCCCGACTCAAAAGGGCTTGATCCTTGTGGGTACGGAGCGCATCACGCACCGCGGGTTTGAGACCTTCGCCCCCAGCTTTCAGGGCTGCGTCCAAACTGCCGAAGCGCTCCAGGATTTGCCGAGCGGTTGCCGGCCCGATCTTCGGCACTCCCGGTACATTGTCCGTGGAATCGCCCACGAGGGCTTGGAAATCGACCACCTGTTCGGGTTGGATCCCCCACTCGGCACGGAGGGCTGCCCGGTCGAAGAGCTGATCCTTGCGAATATTGAAAAGGAAGACGTGATCGCTGAGCAATTGCCGACAATCCTTATCGCCGGTGACTAAATAACAATTTCCGCCGTGCTCTTCCGTCAATCGGGCGATGGTGGCCATGAGATCATCGGCCTCGTATCCCAGGCAACCCACCAGGGGTAGACCGAGCGCGTCGATCAACTGGTAAACCAGCTCCATTTGGGTAATCAGGTCCTGGGGTAATTCGGGCCGATGCGCCTTGTAGGATTCATAAAGCTGATGGCGGAAGGTTTTGCCGGGAACATCGATGGCCACGAAAAGGAAATCGGGCTTTTTCTCCTGCCAAAGAAAGAAGATGTCGCGGGCAAAACCGAAGACAGCTCCCACGGGCTCGCCACGGGGACTGGTCATTTCCGGCATGGCGTGGAAAAGTTGATGGATCAAGGCGTGGGCGTCCACCACCCACACATTCTTCCCCACAAGTGGCTCCGGCGGCTCGGTGGAATGCTCCTGCGGGGCAAACCGCGGATCCGTCAGGAACCAACCGGCGGGAGGTTCGGGCGATGATTTTTGAGCTTCCTGCGGGGATAAAGTCTCGGGTTGTTCCGCCGGGGCGGATGTTGCGGAATCGAGCTCCGGCGGAAAAAGTGGTTTTTGAGGATCGGTTTTCGTCATCAGGCTTTTCCGCTTTAAAATCGTTTCGAACTTTTTGGAATTCGCTTCAAGTTTATTCGTAGCAAGCCGCTCCTGCGGCTTCATTGGTAGGAAATCGCTCCTTCGGCTTTGTTTCTACTTATACGAAGTCGTTACTGCCTTTTGTAAGGGGTCCCTTTTGCCGGATCTTTCGATCTCCCCTCCACAAGCGGCGATTGCTCCTGGCAACCCGAGCGTGGAAAAATTAATCACCTCTCGGGAAGCACGGGAAGCAAAGGGGTTTTCCATTTTTGCCGCCGTAGTCGGGAAGTTTGCCCCCCTTCATGAAGGGATTCGCCCATTAAGAAATACGCCTGCCCTTTGTTTAGGTTAGGGAATACGTGGTTAAGGAATACGTCAGCGGTGCGGGCGGGTCGTTGACGCCTTATGCCCGATAAGATAGAGTAAAAATGGCGAGTTTTCAGCACCAAGGCCGCCGGCACCATGATTGGAGGTCAGAAGGCACGCTTTTTTCGAGCCAAAAGGGGCATTTTCTCGGAATCGGGCACGACAGGATTCGCAGCTTGAGGAAAAAGCAAAGCTCGCTTTACGGGGGCCTTGTTTGGCTATCGGAATGGGTGGGCGCCATTTGTAGCAACGATATTGGCTCGGGGGCAAAAGCGAGGGTTGCATCTCAATTATCCGTTATCCGTCTTGAGTAGCATCCGTCTTGAGGAGCAGCCACCGGAGGTTTGGCGGGCAGGGAAACCGGTTAGCTAAAGCGTTAGCTAAAGCCTTAGCTACACCCATGGGCGGCCGGAATGGGGAGTCCGCCTCGGGACATGGGGGGTCTGACTGGGGATCAGACCAAAGTCGTTAGGGTCCCGTGAGGTCCGCTCGATGACTCTCACCTATTTCAAACGCTACCGCATGGAGGTGGATTTAACGAGTACAAACTTGGAGCTGCCCGCATTACCCAAGGGGTACCGGCTGCTTCCTTGGGAAAAATCGCTCTTGGAGCTTCATGCGGAAGTCAAGCATTTGAGCTTCCGACATGAAATCGATGCCCAGCTTTTCCCGTGTTTTACCAGCTTGGCCGCTTGCCACCGCCTCATGAGCGAGATTGTTTCCCGCCGCGGTTTCTTGCCGGAGGCCACTTGGTTGGCGGTTTGCCAAGCCAGTCCGGATAGCGTGCTGGAGCCTTGCGGGACGATCCAAGGGGTGCAGGACGAAGCCGGCGATGGGTGGATCCAAAACGTGGGCGTCGTTCCGGAGCATCGGAATCGGGGCGTGGGGTCGTGCCTGTTGCGATACTGTTTGGCAGGGTGTGCCCGCCGCGGCCTTAGTCGGGTCCATCTCGAAGTCACGGCGGATAATTACGGTGCGGTTCGCTTGTATGAGCGAATCGGCTTCGAAGTAGTAAAGACGCTCTACAAGATGGCGGAGCCTACCGTCTGGTAAATTCAAGATGGCGAAGAGTACCGTCTGGTAAATACCGTCTGGTAAATATTAATAAATGGCTGAGCCTACCATTCGTAAAGTGGGCAATTAAGGCTGACGAAAGCCTGATGAGTTGCGGAAGAGCGTGATCGCGCAAGCCTGCTTGGTTGCTCAAAGCACGGGGTGGAGGCCCGGTAACTTGCTGAACACCGGCCGCCGAAAGCCCGGCGGTTGGTTCATGTAACCGGTAGTTGCTTCACTTCATCCGAAAATACTCACTCGATCCGAATATAACCCGACAACCGGTAGTCGCTTCATCTAATCCGATGAGTTCAAAGCGTGCCCTCCGAGGTTTCCCCTCCGGCTGAGGATTAGGGGGTTTATGAAGGAGTAAAAGCTCTTCTATTTACAGGCTTCCCCTTTGGGTGCGAATCAGGGTCAACGGCGCGAAATAAAGCACGACGTCCGAACGGGCTTGCCCCACGGATGTGGGCTGCGCAGAATCGAGAAGGTGCCGAGTCAAAAAAGGGGCAAACTCCGGCCGCAAATTGACCGGCTGATCTGCGAGCCATTACTCTGGAGGCAAATCATCGAATCGGGAGTACTCGAAGAGGCGATTGAACGACCCGGTAGAGGACGGAAGAGGAATTTCGCCGGGTAGATGACCGCGGATTTAACGCGGGTCCTTCCATTTAATGTTGATGCGGATCCTTTCCTTTCACGCGGACTGAACGTTGGCTTGGGAGGAAAGCTGAGCCACTGCTTCGGCCCGATTGGGAAAGGCGGCCCAGAGACTATTGAGTCGGGTGATTTTGAGGACCTCCGCACAAAACGGGGTCACGCCGCACAACGCCATCACCCCATCCCGCTGTTTGATGCGTTTCCAGGCACGCACCAAAATCTCGAGGAAGTTAGAGGCAATAAAATTCACGCCCGATAGATCCACCAATAGAACCGGCGGCGTGACCTCGCCAGCTTCTTTCAACAAAGTGGCAGAAAGCCGGCTCAAGGCCTCTTCATCGAGGGAGTTGTAATCGGCTCCCAGTTCGACGATCGTCACTTGAGACTCGCGAGCTATCTTTACCATGATTAGTAGTATACCGGAGTCAAAACGGGTCAGCAACTCCTGCGGCGGGGGAAGACCGTAATTTTGATTGAGTGCCGGAATATTCCCACCCAGAACGCTACCAAGTTTTTGACGATCGTTTTACTGAAGGATCATTTGGCAGCAAGTTTCGGCTGCCCCACCGGACTAAAGGCTCCAAACTTTTTTTGCCGTAAAATAGGCCCCCTTCAGGGGGGCATCAACCCGGGCTTGCCCGCAACTAATCGCTGCAAAGCTTATCGCCGTAAAAGGTGACCGAAACAAGTAGCTGAAAGTCTCTCGGCGGCGGGGCGGGATCCTCCTCTACAGACTAAAGCCTTTGTTTGAAGCCTTTGTGCGGACCGACGTTCTGGATCAATATTCGGCCTTTGATGCGTTTACCGCCAATCTTGGCGCCGCATCGTCGTTTGAAAATGTGGCGTAGCCCATCGGATCCGAATTGCGGGATTTTGTTTTTAATTTAAGTCGGCTTTTTCGAGGATGGAGTTTTTCATCATCAGAGCGTTGTGGAGGGATTGTTTAACGTCCGACGATCAGGGGAGGGGGTGGTTTTCGACGGCAGTGTGACGGTGACTGACGTTAACGTCCGCTTATCGGGGGAGGGTGAGCGTAAACGACGGGCCGATACAGCTCCAGAAGCACGCGTACCCCAATTCTCTGCTATCACTTAGGATTGGTTCGCACTGAGTTCGTGCACCCAAGCGACCAATTGCTGGACATTTTCCACGGGCGTTTCCGGTAAAACGCCGTGCCCTAAATTGAAGATGTATCCTCGGCGGCCGCGGCATTGCAACAGAATCTCGGCGACTTTGCCTTGGATAACCGCCGGGGGGGCCAGAAGCACTGCCGGATCCAGGTTTCCTTGGAGCGCTTTATGGGGGCCGAGAATTTCCCAGGCCTCCGCCAGACCAATCCGCCAGTCGAGCCCGATGACACTTCCGCCGGCCTCGGCCATCAAGGGGAGCAAAGCCGGGTTGCCGGTAGCAAAATGGATTGCTGGAACCTGAGGGGGAATGGCCTCGAAGCACCGTCGCGAATACGGCAAAACAAATTGGCGATAATCCTCCGGTCCAAGGCACCCGACCCAACTATCGAAAAGCTGTACGGCGCAGGCCCCAGCTTCGATTTGTGCGCGGAGGAACTCGCAGACGGCTTCCGTAAGCAATTCCATCAACACATGCCAAGCTTGCGGATGAGAGTACATGAAGCGCTTCGTTTGTGTGTAGCTTCGCTTGCCGGAACCTTCAACGGCGTAGCTGGCCAGGGTGAACGGCGCGCCGGCAAAGCCAATAAGCGGAAGTGGATCGGGTAAACCGGCTCGCGTCAATCGAACCGCTTCCAGCACGTATTCGACCGTTCCCACCCCCCGCAAGGGGCGGAGCTTCTTTAGGTCTTCAGGCTTACGGATGGGATTGGCGATCATCGGACCGTCGGCGGCGAACACGACCTGCAAGCCCAGTGGCTCCAGGAGCACCAGGAGATCGGTAAAAAGGATCGCGGCGTCCACACGGAGTTTTTCGACGGCAATGAGCATCACCTCGGCGCAGAGTTTTGGTTGCTTGCAAAACTCCAGAAAGCTTCCCGAGCCGCGAATCTGGCGATATTCCGGCATGTAACGGCCGGCTTGACGCATCAGCCAAACGGGAACGCAGTCCACCGGCTCGCGGCGGCAAGCCCTCATAAAGCGACTCTGCCACCAAGGGGCTCTTTCGAAAGGCGAGATTTCGCCCGATGCTGAATCTGACGACATGGCCCATCCTCTGCCGCTTTTACAAAGCCCGGCCTATTCAGGGGGCACACCGAGTGCAAAGCTCGTGCTACCTGTGAAGCTTTTTCACAGTTTTTGTTGGCTTTGTCAAGCGAAATTGGCCGCGAACCTATAAGTCCAGTAAGGTTTCGTGCTATTGTCCGTTACGCCCTTTTTGACAGGTTCCTTGCACCCTTTTTGGCGGGGACGCGGTGTCGGTGTAAGGTGGGAGGGAGACGGTAAGTTAGCGGAGACTCCCTCTTAACTTAAGGTTTGATGCCGGAGGATCACGGGGCTAATCCACGAACGCGGTTCGCAGCGAGGAAAAGCTGGGCAATGGAGCGCGAGGGAAGAATAAAAACGCCCGACTGACTTTTTGGGGTCAGTCGGGCGTTTTCTCTCAAGCGGGCGGCCGCTACCGCGGGGGGTATCGCCTTTTTTGTTGCCCGTGAAGTTGATTACTCGGCAGCACGGCGCCGGTTTTCCGGCTCATTTGGTTTAAGTACTTCCCCGTTTTTGATAGCGCCGTTGCGGGTCTTGGGCGTAGCCTACAAAGGTGAGTTACGTTCTCTTCCGTCAGGAGGTTCGCCCTTTACTTGAGGGGTTAGCCCCGGAGGCTAGAACTCCGGCTTACCCCGAAGTTTTCCGGGGCGGAGTACTCCCTTGCGATGCTTTGCCGTACCCAAAAACGTTGTGGGTTTTGATTACTGGCGAACCAGAATCAAGCGGCAGGATCTTCCTTCGGAGGCTGCGTCAGAGGCGTAGGGGCCTTCGTGGGCACTTGGAGGCCAGCCTCTTCGGCTTGGCAGCAGCATGCCGGCGGGCAGCAGCCGAGGAGCCTACCGATTACGTTCACCAGCATCTGGCCGTTCGGGGCGCAGCAGCCGCAGACAGGCTTGCAAACGGGTTTCGGGCAGCAGACCCTACTGCGAAGCATGTCCAGCAAACCGGGCCGGCACCCAGGCGGGCAAGCCGGTTCGCAGGCTGGCGGTGGGCAGGGCTTCGCCTCTTCGCAGCATGGCTGGCGGCAGGGCTTCAAGCAAGCCATGCGAGCACGGATGCGATCCAGCAGCGGAGTCGGGCAGCAGGCAGGCTCCGGAGTGGGGCAGGGAGCCGGTTCGCATGCCGGCGCGGCACACGGTTGTACACAGCAGACGCGGCAGGCAATCATGCTCCGCAGACCCGCAAACAGATCGCAGGCCGGTCGGCAGCACGGGGCACAACACTCACCGGCAGCCGGCTCATGTGCCGCGACGATCGTCGGGCAGCACAGAGCCAAACTCACAACGAACGCGAGCAGTTTCAGTTTGCCTTTCATCGAGGGCAATCTCCTTGAAAAAAGAACCGGGGTTGCTAGCATACCGGGTTTCCCCCCTTCCTATGTCATCCGAACTCGTTCTTGGTTCCTTCCGAACCACCCTCCCTTTTTATGAATGTTCCTCTTACCGTTCCGCTCCCTTTTAATGGATGTTCCTCTTACCGTTCCGCTGAGGTGTTTTTTGCCGATGCATCGTCTTCTGGTTCTTCCGGATTTTCCACCGATGCATCTTCCTTTGGATTTGGTCGGCTCAGAGCCCGAAGGGGATTTAGCCGTTTGCCCACCGCAGTCAAAACTCGCAAGGTCTCGGCATTTTGCCTAAGTTGCCTCAGCTAGAAACCTCGAAGGCTGCGGCGGAATCGAAGCGGTTCGGAGCCGACCCGCGAGCCGATTTGGCGACTTCCCTAGGTCTTGGCCAGCCGCCCTCGCCCCCGTTCCAAGATTGCTTATCGGCTCCATGGTAATATCCCTTGAATGGCCTGAGACTTTTTGACGCTTGAAGTTGCCGCATTTCGGGGAAAGAGGATCCGCGAATTCCTATTGGGCAAAATAGGAAATCAATTGGCGGCGATCAGTGAGCACGCGCACGTGAAAAGATTCTCGCGTTTTCGTGCTCTCTGGCATAGGAATCCCTTCCCAACCCATCCCAATCCGCAGAGATTCCGCCATTGCTACGGATGATCCCATCGGATCTGCTTTATTAACGGGGACACATTCCAGATTGCCCCGCTTTTTGTTAAAATGCGATGTTAGAAAAAATCGCGCCGTGAAGGACTCAAACGAGATATCCTAATCCTCGGGTAGGGCGCAAGAGCTTCGCTTCATCCAAATCGTGCATGCGGCCTGGGTTTAATGCTTTCGTTTTTGGGGGCGAAGTTGGGAATAGTGCCGCCCTCGGTGGTCGACGCACTCGAGCACAATTCTAGACGATGAGCCTCTCGTGAGTGCTCAGGGGGGGGCTAAAACGCTTTGGAGTCAGCCAGATCGGTGACGAATAGTCCAGGTATGAACTCGATAAGAACTCCACTTCGCAAGGCAATCGTTCGCCTGGTGAAGTATTTTTGGGCCGGTCCGTGGACTTTGGTGGGGCTTTCGATCGGTATGCTCGGCCTAATAACCGGCGGTAAAGCCTGGTGGCGAGGGGGCGTGGTTGAATTCGCCGGGGGATTCGTCACCTTTTACTTGCGGTGGTTCCCCTTGATCCGTAACGCGGCCGCAGTCACATTGGGTCATGTGATCTTAGGACGGAGCCAGCAAGCCCTTGAGCATTCTCGTGCCCACGAAATGGTCCACGTAGCCCAATATGAACGCTGGGGTCCTGCGTTTGTCCCGGCGTATTTGGCCTGTTGGGTGTTTTTTGGCCTCTGTGGCCGAAATCCGTATTACGATAACCCGTTCGAACGGCAGGCCTTCCGACTCGGTGGCCCTTAGCCGACCGATGCGACGGCCTCGGCCAATTGATCGAATACGAACTCCTCGTCGCGGTAGTCCAGGCGCAGCCGGGTGCCTTCCGCCCATTGATTCTTGAGCATTTCCATGGCCAAAAGGTTTTGAACTTCCCGTTGAATCACCCGCTTGATCGGCCGAGCCCCGAATACCGGGTCGAAGCCTTCCGCCGCAATCGCTTCCACGACGGCATCGGTGAATTCCAGCTCGATTCCCTTTTCGGCCAATTGCTTGGCAAAACGCTTCAATTGTAGACGGACGATCTGTCGGATGTGCTCGCGACCAAGCGGCCGGAAGATGATCACTTCGTCAATGCGGTTGAGGAATTCCGGCAGGAAGCGGTGCCGTAATGCCTCGAAGACTGCTTCGCGCATCTCTTCGAGGCTACCCCCCTCGCGGGTGATCTCTTGAATGATTTGGCTACCGATATTCGAGGTCATCACGATGATCGTATTGGTGAAATCCACTGTGTGACCCTGATTGTCCGTCAGGCGTCCGTCATCCAACACCTGAAGCAGCAGGTTGAAAACATCCTGATGGGCCTTCTCGATCTCGTCCAAAAGAATCACCGAGTAGGGCCGGCGACGAATCGCTTCCGTGAGTACCCCACCTTCTTCGTAGCCGACGTAACCCGGCGGGGCCCCGATCAATCGGCTCACGGTGTGCCGCTCCATGAATTCCGACATATCCAGGCGCACCATGGCCCGTTCGTCGTCAAAGAGCACTTCGGCCAAAGCCTTGCAAAGCTCTGTTTTGCCGACCCCGGTCGGACCGAGGAAGATAAACGAACCAATGGGCCGGTTGGGGTCCTGAAGCGCGGCGCGACTCCGCCGCACCGCGTGGGCCACCGCCGCTACGGCCTCTTCCTGATTCACCACCCGCTGGTGGATCCGCTCTTCCAAAACCAGGAGTTTGTGCCGTTCGGTCTCGAGCATCCGGCTGACGGGAATTCCCGTCCAAGCGCTGACCACTTCGGCGATTTCTTCCGGCCCCACCTCTTGCCGCAAGAGCCGACGTCCCCCCTCGTCGGCGGCAGCCTCGGCCGCTTCCAAGCGCTCTTGCAGCTCTTTTTGGCGGTTGGTCAATCGTAAGAGCTCCTGGAACTCCTCTTCCTCCGGCAGAATGCCGGCCGACTGCTTGGCGTGGATCGACGCCCGAAGCTGATTGGCCTGATGTTCCACCTCATTCACCTGGCTTCGCAGTTGATGGACATCGACCAAGCCGGCCTTTTCCAACTCCCACTGCCTGCGAAGCGTTTGCAGCTTTTCCCGAAGGGTTTTTATTTCGGCCTCGATTTCCGCCAGCCGTTGCCGGGCATGTTCCTCCTTTTCATCGGCCAGTTGCCGGGCGGCCAATTCCAGTTGGACCAAACGGCGCTGGACTTCGTCGATTTCAGCCGGCACACTTTCCAGCTCCATCACCAGTCGGCTCATCGCTTCGTCCATCAAGTCGATCGCCTTATCGGGTAAAAACCGATCGGAAATATAGCGATGAGCCAACGTGGCTGCTGCCACCAAGGCCGAATCCTTGATCTTCACCCCCTTATGATGAGCTTCGTAGCGGGGTTTCAGGCCGCGAAGAATCGCGATGGTGTCCTCCACACTGGGCTCGCCCACATAGATCGGCTGGAACCGGCGTTCCAACGCGGCATCCTTCTCGATGTACTTGCGATATTCGTCGAGGGTGGTCGCCCCCACGCAGCGGAGCTCACCCCGTGCCAAGGCCGGCTTCAGCAAATTGGCGGCATCCGCGCTGGAACCCTCGGCACGACCGGCCCCGACAACCGTGTGCAGCTCGTCGATGAAAAGCATGATGCGGCCGCCGGCATCCTGGACTTCGCGGAGAACCGCCTTGAGCCGCTCTTCGAACTCGCCGCGATATTTCGTCCCGGCCACAAGCGCCCCCAGATCCAGGGCGATAATCGTTTTATCTTTCAAACTCTGCGGAACATCGCCCTCGGCAATCCGCAGGGCAAGTCCTTCGACAATCGCCGTCTTTCCCACGCCCGGATCGCCGATAAGAACGGGGTTGTTCTTCGTGCGGCGGCACAAAACCTGGATGACCCGGCGGATTTCCTGATCACGCCCGATGACCGGATCCAGCTTCCCTCGCCTGGCCCGATCCACCAGATCGATGCCGTATCGCTCCAGAGCCCGGAACTTGCTTTCCGGGTCCTGGTCGGTAACTCGCGCGCTGCCGCGAATGGTTTGAAGCACCCGGAGGATTTCCTCCGGCTTAATCGCACAAAGATCGAGGACCCGCTTCGCTTTCGACTCCACTTTGGCCAGTGCCAAAAGCAGATGCTCGGTGGAGACGAATTCGTCTTTCATGACATCGGCTTCGCGGAGCGCAGCCTCCAGCACGCGGTTGAGCGCCGTGCCGATTCCCGGCTGTGAACCGCCGGATATCCGCGGGAAGTGGTTGAGCTCCGCATCGATGATCCGTTCGAGCTGGTTCCAATTTACCCCGACCCGATCGAGAATCGGACGGCTTAGCCCATCCTGCTGCCGGATCAACGCGGCCAATAAATGAAGCGGGTCGATCTCCGGATGCTGCGACTCGTTGGCCAACGCCTGTGCAGCAACCAGAGCCTCCTGCGCCTTAATGGTTAGTCTATCGAATCGAAAAGCCATCTTTGGAGTCGCTCCAAACCCCGAAATAGGAGGCTGCACTCATCTTTGCCCCGAGGTAAAGACTCGATCACTCCATTGGCCGATTTCAAATAATGGCCCGATTTCAATCTCTTGGCTCTATCAATCCTTGACCTCATAATCGGCGTCGATGGCATCGTCCTCGGATGTCGTCTTAGCGCGGGACGTACCGCCGTTTCCGCCTGCCGCACTGGAGCCTGAGCCGCTTGCCGCGCGAGCCCCCACGGACTCGTACAGAGTTTTGCTGAAGCCGTGGAAAGCCTGCTCAAGCTCCCGCAAAGCGGATTTGATGACTTCGGCATTGTCGCCCTGAGCCGCCTTCTTGGCTTTCTCCATGGCGTCGCTGATGGCCTTCTTGTCGGCTTCGCGGATTTTGTCGGCGTACTCTCGCATGAACTTTTCAATCTGCCAGCACATGGAGTCGACCTGGTTGCGGAGCTCGGCCAACTCGCGCTTGCGGCGGTCTTCCTCGGCGTGCAATTCGGCTTCGCGACGCATCTTCTCGATGGCCTCTTTGGACAAACCGGCCGATTGCTCGATCCGGACCCGTTGCTCCTTGCCTGTTCCAAGGTCCTTCGCCGTCACATGGAGGATGCCGTTGGCGTCGATATCGAAAGTAACCTCGATCTGCGGCACCCCCCGCGGAGCCGGCGGAATTCCTTCCAGATTGAACATCCCCAAAAGCCGGTTGTCCGCGGCCATGGGTCGCTCGCCTTGGTAGACCTTGATGGTCACGGCCGTTTGGTTGTCCTCCGCCGTGCTGAAAATCTGCTTCTTTTCGCAAGGAATCGTGGTATTTCGCTCGACCAGCCGGGTCATCACGCCCCCGAGGGTTTCGATACCCAGGGAAAGCGGCGTCACATCCAGCAAAAGTACATCCTTCAATTCGCCCGCAAGAACCGCCCCTTGTATGGCGGCACCCACCGCCACCACTTCGTCAGGGTTAACACCCTTGTGGGGCTCTTTGCCGAAAATTTCTCGAACCAGAGCTTGGACCTTCGGCATTCGGGTGACCCCGCCGACCAACACCACCTCGTCGATATCCTGAGGCCGGAGCTTCGCATCGCGCAGTGCCTGCTCGACCGGCCCGCGACACCGCTCGATCAAATGATCGACAAGTTGCTCGAATTTTGCGCGAGTGATGGTAATCTGCAAATGCTTCGGGCCCGAGGCATCCGCCGTAATAAACGGCAGGTTGATCGTTGTGGTTTGCGTGGAACTGAGCTCTTTCTTCGCCTTTTCGCAGGCTTCTTGGAGACGTTGCAAGGCCATCGTGTCTTTGCGAAGATCGATCCCATGCTCCTTCTTGAATTCTTCAGCGACGTAGTTGATCAACTCCTCGTCGAAGTCATCACCACCCAAGTGGGTATCACCATTTGTGCTGATGACCCGGAAAACGCCATCGGCCACCTCCAAGATTGAAATATCGAAAGTACCCCCACCGAGGTCGAAGACAGCGATCTTCTCCGCTTCCTTTTTATCGAGCCCATAAGCCAACGAGGCTGCCGTCGGCTCATTGATGATCCGCACGACTTCCAGGCCTGCGATCTCGCCCGCATCCTTGGTTGCTTGCCGCTGAGCATCGTTAAAATAAGCCGGTACAGTGATCACCGCCTTATTCACCCGATGACCCAGATACGCCTCGGCAGCATCCTTAAGCTTCCGCAACACCCAAGCGGAGATCTCCGGCGGCGTGTACAGACGATCCCCGATGCGGACTTTCACATACTCCTCGGGGCGGCCTACCACCTCGTACGGCACCATCTTTTCCTCGACGGCGACCTCCGAATGCCGGCGACCCATGAACCGCTTAATCGAATAGATGGTCCTCTTCGGGTTGGTGACGGCTTGACGTTTCGCCGGTTCCCCGACTAATACTTCCCCGCTGTCGGTAAAGGCCACCACACTCGGAGTCAAACGGTTTCCTTCGGCATTCGGGATGACCTTGACATCCCGGCCTTCCATGACCGCGACCACCGAATTTGTCGTCCCCAAGTCGATTCCGATAATCTTTTCACCCTTTGCCATGGATTACTCCCCTCTTTTTAAATCGCAGCTATTGATATTCGCGTTTGTGTGACTTACCACCTCGCATGCGTCCCGCGGCTTCCGATCCTGCAAGGATCGCCGATCGAATTCGAAAGTTGGTCTGCCCTTTAAAAGGCTCCCTCGCGAGTAACATCAATCGCTTGTTTCTGGATAAGCTTTTTTTGCACCCCTCTTTGCACGCGATGAGCCATGTGCCCTGCCGAGGGTTTGGTTTGCGCTTTGCAATTCCGAGTAATTTTGGTCTTTCGCTGGCACTTTGGTTTCTTGATTTAACCCTAATGGAGCCTCGGGAATTGCGCCGAATGAATTCGGCTCTTTGCCGGAACCGTTAAAGCCGGTTCTTTCTTTTCCAAAATAGCTCGAGAAAACATACGTGTTTTTCGAGGGTACTTTTTGTTTCACGTTTGGTTTTGCGGAAATCGCATCGAATGCGCACTGGATTCGGGCTTCCTTTTCTGCAAATGCTTGCGATGGACGTAAAGAATCGCTGATCCTCCGCCTCAAATCCCGCCGGCTTAAAAACCCTCAGGGGGCCACCCTGCCCCGAAGGTAATCCAGGTGGCAAATGAAGGTAATCGAAACGGTGAATTTAGATTTTCGCGCCGCGGGACCGCAGCCGAATAATCAAATCCTGGAAAACTATTACGTAAATTCCAGATTCAGTGATCAAACTATGTCGCCGGGATAAGTCGCGAAGAATGGGCCAATATCATCCTATGCCAAACCGGCGACAAAATCTTCGTCGCTGCAAAGGTCGTGCCGGATCGGTAGGGTTGAGGAGTATAAAAGACGTAAAACTCTAAACAGTAGAGAATTACAATTCGTCGTTTGTCAAACTCAAATTTGGGAGGTTAGGTGTTGCCCCGGAAGGATCGCCCTCCTGCCATTTTGGCACATATGGGGCGAATGCTTTTGGCTCGATTTTCGGCCCGATGTAAATTAGGAAGCTGCCAAAATGCGATGAGGTTGTTGACGGATGCTAATGAGCTATTGCTAATGCTAAGAATTAGGATTCCTACTCCAACTCATGCACGACCAAGACTCCACGGCATGCACGACCAAGAGTCCATGAAAAGAGCATCAAGAGATATGAAAAGAGCATGTAAAGAGCAAGAAAAGACATGAAAAGACCATGAAAAGAGTGGGGGCCCAGCTCCCGCGTGACGAGGATGGCTCGAGAGTAAGATCCGTGCAGCCGCCGGTGCCCAATTCCAAGAGCAAAGGGCGCCAAAGGCCGTGTGGATTAAGAGGGAAACTAGAAAGTCAAGGTGTCGAAGGTTTGGGTTATGCCGGCGGAATCACGCCGGTGCCGCGATCTTTCAAACAGAACCCTCTTCTACCTGAGGGATTTTTGCGGTGGGAGATCCGTCGACATTCGCTCCGCGAAAAGGTTCCTCCACAGCTTTTCCTTCCGATTTCGAACGAAAACCCGTACGGGATGAACCAAGGATATATCATAAGTATCTTTGGCGATAATATAACTTTTAATTTTTCCCATGCTACCGCTTAAATAAAGTCTGGCCACGCTAAAGATGAAAAGATTGCAAAGATTGTTTACATCATGAAGCAAATGCTTGTACCGTTGTAACGCCGTTGGAACCCCTTTTTTGGAATGGGTCCTTCCCCATCTCAATTAACGTTTACTGCATCGGGGTTAGAGTCTTTCTGTTATACTCCCAACACTTCTATGCTCCTAACACTTCAATTCCAACAGGTTCTCAATGCGGGTCCTCGGAGTGTATTCGTCCACCTCCGATTGTCCAAAAGGTCTAGGTAAAGTAAGCTCTATTAAAGCCTTGGGATGGATTGCCCGCGAATTCCCGCCGGTTAATGGCTGACTTTTTGGGCAGAAATTTGGGCCACCGTGGGCCGCTTGGGCGGTCAAGAAAGTCGCAGACTCTTGAGGTTTGCCAGCTGAAGAAACGAATGTTTAGGAAAAGGATGATCACAATCAAATACCTTGGGCGCGGTCAATGAAACCGAGGAAATAGAAACCGAGGAAGAGGAAATAGAATCAGGCAATTAGATCGATGCAATTAGATTAATGTAAGCAAAGGATTAGATTCGGTAATCTGGGAGATGAAGCCGGCGTTTTCCCAAGGGTTACTCTATGGCAATTCGTGCTGAAGACCCAGAGAAAGCTTCGTCCCGCGTTGAGGCCCAAGGCACCTCCCGTCCTCAAAAAGCGAAGGCTCAAGCCGATTTGCCCGGCAAACTAAAAAGTTTGGATCGCAAGCTGGTCGAGCTTCTTCAGCGGCGAGCGACAATCACGTTGCAACTTGCGCGGACCAATCCGCAGTTTCTGATCCCGCCGGCCTGCTGGTGCAGTCAAGACACTTGGGTGGAGGAGGTGACGAAGTCGTCCGAGGGGCCTCTTCCGCGGCGGTGTCTTCAGGCGATTTTGCGGGAATTAGCGAGCGGTTGTCGCGCTTTGATCAAGCCGCTTCGAGTGGCGTACCTGGGCCCGGCGTACAGCTATAGCCATTTGGCGGCGGTGCACCGATTCGGTGAGAGTGCAGAACTAGTTCCCGTCGGGACTATTGCGGCGGTTTTTGAAGAGGTCAACCGCGGTCATGCGGACTTTGGACTCGTACCGATTGAAAATTCCACGGATGGCCGCGTGGCTGATACCCTGGATATGTTTGTGCGACTGCCGGTCCGCATCTGCGGTCAGGTGGAGCTAGAGATTCATCATGCCCTTCTTGCCCGGTGCAAGCGGGAAGAGATCAGAGAAGTTTACAGTCGACCTCAAGCTCTTTCGCAGTGCCGCAACTGGTTGGCACGGCACATCCCGGCTGTAAAGACCGTCGAGGTCACCAGCACTTCGACCGCCGCACAATTAGCCAGTGAAAAACCCGGCGCTGCTGCCATTGCCAGCATCCATGCGGCGGTCCATTATCAACTGGATGTGCTGGCGGAGCGGATCGAAGATAATCCGAACAACACCACCCGCTTTGCCGTGATTGGGAAGGAATCGGCTCCTCCCAGTGGCCGCGACCGTACGGCCATGCTGTTTCAGGTGGAACACAGACCCGGTGCCTTAGCCGAAGCCATGATGATTTTCAAACGGAACCGGCTCAATCTCACGTGGATTGAATCCTTCCCAGTGCCGGGCACCCGCGGAGCCTACCTATTTTTCGTGGAAATGGAGGGGCACGAAACGGATACCCGGGTGCGCCGAGCTTTCGCCTCGCTTAAGCGGAAAACCCTGCGGCTGGAGTGCCTCGGCTCGTATCCCGTTACCGAACCGATCGGCTGATTGGCCAGGGGCAATCGGGGCAAGTAGCCGGCTTTTTAGGCCTCATAGTTGGCTCGGCACCGCACCCGCAAAACGGCACCAGGTAGAGAGAAAACCGCAGAAATCCGACGTCATTTTCACTCGATGTAGGAAACCCAAACTGAAATTTGTAAAAAGATCGTGGAAAGTTTGTTAAAAGATCGTGGAAAGGAGCGATTAGTTAAGATGACTACACCGCTTTCGAGTCCCCAAAAACCCACGGCGAATCTGCGACGTGTGGGAATACTTTTCTCCGGTGGGCCGGCGCCGGCAGCCAATGCCGTCATTGCCAGTGCGGCAAGTTGTTTTTCGCGGGCCGGGATCGAGGTCCTCGGCTTTCGCAACGGCTACAAGCACTTGGCCAATTTCGACGCAGCTAAAGGCCTCGCGGAAGGATCGGCCTATGTGCGGCTGAAGTATGGCGATTTGGAGGGAAAGCGAACCGAGCCGGGGATCATGATCGGGACATCCCGCGAAAATCCCGGCAAAAACGTCAAGACCGGAGCCGACTTGGCTGATCCTCAAGCCTCCGCACCCTTGCGGAGGGTTTGCGAAGCCTTGAAATCGCTCGGGGTCGATGCCCTCATTTCCATTGGCGGCGACGACACCCTGACCACGGCCGCAAAGCTCAAGCTCTTCCAGGATCGCAATCCGGACCTTGGATCGCGGATTCGTATCGTTCATTTGCCGAAGACGATCGACAACGATTACGAGGGAATCGACTTCACATTCGGCTACTTCACGGCCGTGGAGATGCTGGCCCGCGAGGTCCGCAATTTGTTGGCGGATGCCGCAGCGGCCCAAGCGTGGTATGTGGTCCAAGTAATGGGCCGCAAAGCAGCCTGGCTCACTTACGGTGCGGCAATCGCCGGCGAAGCGCAGCTTGCCGTGGGACTGGAGGACATTCCCGAGGAGTGGTGGACCGAGGAGCCTGCCTGGCTTCCGCAGACCGGGGAACCGATCCTGGACGCTCAAGGAAAGCCGATGATGCGGAAGGTCCTCCGGGTGGAGAAATTGGTGGATCGCATGGTCCGAACCGTAAAGGCCCGCTATGCCGAGAAAAAACCCTACGGCGTACTGGTGGTGGCGGAAGGTTTGGCGGAGTTTCTCCCCTTGGAAGAGATCAAAAAGTGTATCCCGGAGGATCAGTTCCGGGCACTCAAGCCCGATACCTTCGGGCATTTCCCGGTTTCCCAATTAAATTTCGTGAGCCGATTGGGCCGCCTGATTTCCGCTCGGGCGAAAGAAGAACTGAATTTGAAAGACGGACTCAAAATCACCGGCCTTCAATTCGGCTACGAGGTTCGCTGCCATCCGGCGACCGCCTTCGATATCGCGCTCGGCAGCCAACTCGGCGTGGGGGCGTACCGGGCTTTGGCAGAGCAGGGAAAAGACGGCGTTATGGTATCAGTCACCGGGCCGTTTGAATTGGTGTATAAACCCTTCGAGGAGTTGATGGACGTGAAGACCCTGCGGGCCAAGGCACGTTTGATCCGCGTGGGCTCCGACTTCCACCAGTTGGCCCGGTATTTGGAAACCCATGTGGAGGAGTGCTAGAGGCGATCTGCGATCGCGAAAGCCGCCTCGGCACCGCAAGCTCGCTGCTGCCTCTTTTTGAGCGGCCGAATCGCGAGTCGGTAACGGATTCATCCTTCGCCCGGAAGCTACACTGCATAGGAAACAGGCAACTGTATTCCGTTGCAAATCGGCAACCGTATCCCATCGGAAACCGGCGATGGCATTCCATCGGAAGCCGGGCATGATGGCTAACTCACGGGCATGATGTGAACTCGTTGGATTGGGCCGCGGTGCCGGGGTCTTCGATCGCTTGATGCGCAACGCGAAATCCCCGCATTAATAATCTTGCGTGAAATCCCATTTCAAATCATGTTGTTGATAGCCTTAAGAAATGGCGCATCCCTCACGAGTCGAGGCGTGTGTGGCCCCTTTAAACGCGACTTGGTCCACTCCAGTACGGCTCGCCCAAACGCTCTGTCGATCCGCATGCGTGTAAGTTAAACCACATATAGCACATACCTACGACCACCTAGTAGTATCGATCCGCGTGCGCGCAAGTTAAGCAGGGGTACCCTAGAATTTGAACGGCTGTACCCCAAAAGTTGAAGGCGGGACGAAAATATAAGCGGGATGAAAACATAAATTGGCAGGATAAACGCCGAGTGCCGCACTCGCGCCATTTGAACGTGGTTATCGCAAGTTGCAGCCCGCTCCGATTGACGGCGCTTGAGCGAGCCTTTTACATTCAGGACAGCAATTTTTCCCTAACCGCATCCTTTGGACCACAATTTCTCTTTAACGGATTTTCTTTAACGAATTCTCTTTAACGAATTCTCTTTAACGGATTCTCTTTAACG
>CAKZMM010000125.1 GCA_937128505.1 uncultured Thermogutta sp. | reverse complement strand
AAGGACTGAGTTACACGGAGATTTGGATTTCTGAGGCTCAGGAACGAATGGTCCTGGCAGTGCCGCCGCACTGCTGGGAGGAGCTACGGTCCCTTTGCGCTTCGGAAGATGTGGAGGCGACGGTAATCGGCGAATTCCGGCCCACCGGTCGGCTCGAGCTTTTCTATCAAGGTCATAAGGTGGCAGATTTAAGCATGGAGTTTTTGCACCGGGGTAGACCGGAGGTAGTGCGACAAGCGCATTATCGTCCCAAGGGGGCGAAACCCATCGAATGGCAAAAGCTACCTTTGGTCGATTATGCGGCGGATTTACGGGCGATTCTCGGCTCTTTGAATGTTGCGAGTAAACACTGGGTGATCCGCCAATATGATCACGAGGTTCAAGGGGGCAGCGTGATCAAACCATTGGTAGGGCGAAATAACGACGGTCCGAGCGATGCAGCGGTTTTGCGGCCGCGGCTTGATGGTTATCGCGGGATCGCCATCGCCTGCGGAATGAACCCGTGTTACGGCGATTGGGACACCTACTGGATGGCCGCCAGTGCGATCGACGAAGCCATCCGCAATTGCGTGGCGGTGGGAGCCGACCCGGACCGGATCGCACTACTCGATAACTTTTGCTGGGGGAATACCGATCGGCCGGAGACCCTTGGCTCGCTTGTCCGCGCGGCGATCGCTTGCCACGATATGGCCACGCAACTGGGCACACCATTCATTAGCGGGAAAGATAGCCTGAACAATGAATTTCGCCCCACGGGCTCTTCCGAGACGATCGCGATTCCGCCGTCGCTTTTAATTAGCGCCTTAGGCCAGGTGGAAGATGTGCGACGCTGCGTCACCATGGATTTAAAGGAGCCGGGGAACTTCCTTTACATTTTGGGGCTGACCAAGGAGGAGCTAGGCGGCACGCAATTCGTCCTTGTGCACGGATTAGACGGTGGACAGGTACCGACCGTGGACCCTGCCTTGGCCCGAAGAATTTTCCGCCAGTTGCATGAAGCCATTAAGGGTGGCTTGGTCCGCGCTTGCCACGATCTTAGCGAGGGGGGCCTTGCCGTGGCAGCAGCCGAAATGGCGTTTGCCGGTGGTTTGGGGGCCCGAATCATGCTCGCGCAGGTGCCGTGCCTCCTTTCAGAGGGGGCTCCTCCGGTTTGGGAGGCATACTCGGCGGTAGAGGCAATGGAGCTGCGTCCCCACCCGTTGGCTTCGCACCCGGGGGCAGAAGCGATCCTGCTTTTCAGCGAATCGAACAGCCGGTTTTTGGTTGAAGTGCGGCCCGAACACGCGGCGCAATTCGAGTCGCTTTTTGCCGGGTTACCCTGTGGATTGATCGGGGAAGTGACGGGCGGGCCATTTCTGGAGATCTTGGGGTTGCCGAAACCGGCTTGCGAGAATCCGCCCGGTCCGCCCGATCATTTGACGACGCCTTTGCTCATCCGCGCGGGCTTGGAAGATTTGAAATCGGCATGGCTTCGGCCGTTAGATTGGTGACGGATCGCCGGCGAGCACGCTTTATCAAAATGCATGCGAACCGTTGTCGTTGTCAGGCTGTGGAGATGAAGAGAATTCTTGGAGCGTGCGTCTGAAATTTGGTGTATGCAGGTTGCAATCATGAGGGGGATTTTTGATGGGAGCCAAGCGAAGCGGTGGGCCCGGAATACCGGATTCGGGCTCTCTCGGAGCTGCTGGCTAATGAATACTTCTCCCCCTCTAACGCGTAGGGGAATGGCGGACTTATTGCGTGGGGCAATCGCGGATATGTTGCTTGGGCCAATGGCGGAGGATCCCCCTTTTGTGCTGGGGGGATTCCCGGTTGTTGCTCGCTGCAATTGCGGAGGAAGTGCGAGGAAGTGCTAAGAATAAGTCTTTCGAAGTGGGTGCCACGCGACTGAGGCGGCAATCTTTCGAGTAAGACACCGATCTTTGATGACAGGTGAGTGATACGGCAGTTATGGTTAAACCACGCGTTTTGATTCTTCGGGGCCCGGGAACCAATTGCGACGAAGAGACTGCGTTTGCGTTTGAAAAGGCCGGGGCAAGGGCCGCGAGAGTTCACATTAACCGGCTGCTGGAAAACCAGCGGCTTTTGGAAGAGTATCAAATTCTGTGTATTCCGGGCGGGTTTAGTTACGGGGATGACATCGCGGCTGGAAAAATCTTAGCTAATCGAATTGCTCACCACTTGTCGGAGGCCTGGCAGGCCTTTCATGAAGCCGGGAAGCTTATCCTGGGCATTTGCAACGGTTTCCAAGTTTTGCTGAAGGCGGGAATGCTTCTGCCCCAAGAGGGGCCGATGGGTCCGCCGGCGACCTTGGCGTGGAATGATTCGGGTCGATTCGAAGACCGTTGGACAAGGCTGAAAGTGGTGGGGAATCGGTGTGTCTTTTTGCAGGGGCTTGATGAGCTATATTTGCCGGTGGCTCACGCTGAGGGGAAATTTGTGGCTCGCGATCAAGCAACCCTCGAACACTTGGATGAGGGTGGATACCTGGTGCTCAGATATCGGAAAAGCGATGGGAGCAGTTGTGAGGATTGGTCCAAACCTATTCCTTATCCCGATAATCCGAATGGCTCAATGGCCAATGTTGCGGGGGTTTGTGATGGCTCGGGACGAATTTTCGGACTAATGCCCCATCCTGAGCGGCACATCGATCCCACGCAACACCCCCGATGGACCCGGGGTGAAGCCGGCCCGACCGGCGACGGCATGTATATTTTTCTTAATGCCGTGAGATTTTTTTCGTGAAACCGGGTATCAGGGGTCCGTCAGGTCCGATCGATAAGAGAATCGCGAAATCCCCCGCATGAATTCTCGTCAACTCGGTTTTTTCTGCTTGTCCATCTCCTTCTCCTTTCTACTTGTTTCTTCTTTCTGCTTTCTACTTTCTTGTCTGCGTGGTTTACTTCTGTCTTTTTTGGATGTTTCTTCCTTGCATGAGTAGCTGGGCGCTGTTTCAGCAGAAACAGAGCAAATTCCGCGTAGTCTCTTCCTTGGATGAGTAGGTGAGCGAGCTCGGGCTCTCTGGCGTTTTTTTGAAGTAAGCCATTTCCTTTTTGAAGCATTCGCTTAATCTTCTTGAAATTGAAATAACGGTTGAAAGCACCCGCTTTTCTCGAAATCCCCAAACCATAGCCGCGGCATTAGGCTGCGCGAGCGTTACTCCCTGGGTGAAGAATTTATCTTGCCGAGTTCTCAGGGGGTTGCGCAGGATCGCACTTCTTCCGGCTCTGCTTCTCCCCTACCTTTGGGTGGGCAACTCAAATTTTCTGGAATAACAACTATTTTCTATTTGACTAGTTTTTCCAAAATCCGCGTCCCGCAAAGTTGACTCCTCTTACTTCGTTGATAGAATCGGGTTACTGAGCAAAATCGCGCAAAACGATTACGAAAGCGGCTTAGCCGTATCTGGTTAAAGCGTCTACTCAATCGGACAACAACTTCTTGCTCTGGTTATTTTCTTTGGGGGGTTTCCGCCATGTCGCGCCGGCGCAAAAGTTCTCGTGTTAGTACTTCCTCTGTTTCCTCTCTCAACTCCGGGAAAGTCGTGAAGAATCCTCTCCGGACTCGTTCGCTGCGAGTGGAGCCGTTAGAAGATCGCCGCTTACTCGACATTGCCGGGGGCAGTGTTTCATGGGAATTGATTGATCCGCTTTTGGCAGAGGCTTTTTCGAAGGATTCCAAACTGGATTGGAATCTGAGCTTGTTGGTTCGCCTAGGAGGAAGTGGGGCGTTACAGGGGCTTCAGCGCGGGCAAAGCCCACTTGTTACGCTGGTCGGTGATATGGTCGTCGTCGATGCGACGGCGCAAGGGGACCCACAGCTCCTCGAGCAGCAACTAATCGGATTGGGGGCCACCATTACGGGGCGGTTCGCGCAGATGGTCTCGGCCCTTGTGCCGGTCGATTCGCTTGCGAATCTGGGATCGCTTTCGGAGCTGGTTTTCGCGCGTACGGCAGCGACTCTCTCCCGTGTGGGTTCAACCACCAGCCAGGGAGACCAGGCGATGCTCACCAATGTACTGCGTGAGCATTTCGGCCTGGATGGGGCGAACCAAACCGTGGGGGTCCTCTCCGATAGTTTCAATGCCCTGGGAGGAGCGGTGGCGGATGTCCTTTCCGGTGACCTGCCGGGGCCTGGAAATCCTTACGGCCGGACGACCCCGGTCAACGTGATTCAAGATTGGATTGACCCGGGCGCCACCGACGAAGGTCGGGCGATGCTTCAACTGGTCCACGATGTGGCGCCGGAAGCCCGTTTGGCATTCGCCACAGCTTTTTTGGGACAGGGAAGCTTCATCACCAATATCTTCGCGTTAGCCGGGGCAGGGGCGACGGTGATCGTGGATGATGTCATCTACTTTGCCGAACCGATGTTCATGGACGGCGGGATTGCGCAGGCCGTAGATACGGTCGTAGGAATGGGCATTCCTTACTTCTCGTCGGCGGGAAATGAGGGGAAGGATTCGTATGAAGCGCCTTATGAGCCTTCGGGTATTTATTACTTTGGGATCTGGCAGTTGCATGATTTTGCACCCGGGGCTGCGGTGGATGTCCTCCAGAAAATCTCCCTAGAAGTCGGCGGCTCGCTCATTTGCGTTTTGCAATGGGAGGATCCTTTCTACACCTGGGCACCGGGCAGCGGGGGTGCGACGCGAGATTTTGACATCGTCTTGGTGGATGTCACCGGATCGACCATTCTGGCAGGAAGCGCTGATGGAAACATTGGCGACGATCCGGTGGAGATTTTTAGTTTCGACAATGATGGAAGTTTTGACTTCGATTCTAACGGAATCCCCGACACGGAGTTTAATATAGCCATTCTGCATTGGGGTGGCCCGATCTTGCCGCGGCCTTTGCTGAAAACGGTGTTTTTCACTTCCGGCGGATTTTCGATCAATGAATATGCGACATTTAGTGGTACAAGCTATGGGCATGCGAATGCAGCTGGGGCTTCGGCGGTAGGAGCTGCCTTCTACCAATTGACGCCACCTTTTGGAGTGGACCCGCCGATCTTAGAGCCGTATTCATCGCGGGGTGGAGTGCCGATTCTTTTCGACACCGCCGGTAATCAGATTGCACCCGTTGTCCGTCAGACGCCGGATATCGTGGCTCCGGATGGGACCAATACGACGTTCTTTGGGTTCGACATCGAGCCGGATGGCTTTCCTAACTTTTTTGGCACTTCGGCTGCTGCTCCCCATGCCGCGGCCTTGGCCGCCTTGTTGAAGCAGGCGGCCCCAGGAGCTACCCCGGCCCAAATCTATGCGGCGATGGAAACGTCGGCCGTTGACATGCTCTCGCCTGGGTATGACTACGACAGCGGTTGGGGGTTAGTCCATGCGGTGGGAGCGCTTGCGCAACTGGGCGTAGCTCAGTCCATTATTTTGCCCGGTACGTCGGGCGGCGATCTGTTCCGACTTGTACGCGATCCCAGCGGCAATGACGTGGAGTTCTATCGAAATGGAGACCTTTTGTTCAGCTTTCCGTATGCGCTCATCTCGGACATATATGTAGATGGATTGGGCGGGGATGATGAACTTGTCATAGACCTCCAAAATGGCAATCCGGTCCCTTCGGGCGGGGTACTTTTCGATGGCGGGGCCGACGACGATCTACTGAGGGTAGAGAATGGCAGTGTGGCCACGGCGGTTTATAACGCTTCGGGGCCGGGATCTGGCTCTGTGGTATTGGACGGCCTGCCGGTCGGTTTCAACAATTTGGAGCCGGTGATACTAGTCCCCGGAATCGGGACGCTTGATATCAATATCACCGATGGCTTGGCTCATCAGATCAGTTTGAGCGACGATGCTACGCCAGGTGATGCGCTTTCGCTTGTAACGATCGACGGCGGCTTGGAAAGTCTCCTCTTTGCCGCGCCGGCAGTACTTCTTCGTGTCAATACAGCGGCCGGAATATTGGATGATCAAATCACACTCCAGCAACTTGACTCGTTTTTTGCAAATATCGAAATCAATACCAATGACGGGAACGACACGGTCGAGATCTTGGCCACTCCGCTTGGGCGGATCACCACGGTTAACCTTGGCGGGGGTTTTGATGATGAAGTCTATGTCGGGGTGGAAGCGGCCGATTTAGACACCGGGGTCGGATCACTGGCGAGCATTTTAGGCGACATTGTGATCAACGATCCATTGGGCAATGATGTTTTCATCGACAACACCTCCGATCCGCTCAATCGTCAATGGTCAATTTCAACCCCCGGCGCCGGTTTGGGCCAGGTTGCCGTCTCAGGCGTTCCCGGCACCATTCGGTACGGTACATACCCCTCCAATATCGTGTCCTTGTATGGCGGATCAGGCGACGATCGATTCGTGGTGGATTTCACGGGCACTGCCGGTACAGATCCAATTCCGTATATCGAGCTTCAACTTTCTGGAGGGCCGCAGGCAGCGGGGGGGGATAGTTTAGAACTCACCGGTGGATCATTCAACGAAGTGATTCATAGTTTTCTCGGACCGGATTCTGGCTGGGTCGACTTTGCTGCCGTGACGAATTCTCGCATCTGGTATGAGGGCCTTGAGCCCATTTTAGACAACCTGGATGTGGCAGACCGGGTGTTCAGCTTCTTGAATCCGGTGTTGGATGGGGAGTTAGTCCAAAGCCCGGGGGGGCTGGCGGGTACCCATACCCGAATCGACTCAAGCCTGAGTGAGTACGTGGATTTCACCACGCCCACCAACTCCTTGACAGTTTTTTTGTCGCCGGGGACGAATGTCTTTTCAGTGCGGTCTTTGGCCGATAGCTATTCCACGTTCGTAAATATCATTTATGGCTCCAGCGGAGATGATACCGTCAATTTTGAGGTGACGGATGGGGGGGCCGGATCCGGCGTGGCACAAATTTGGGGGTTTTTCGGTAGCGACGGGGATGATGTCTTAAATCTTTCGCCGTTGGCCTTGAACCTGAGCAACCTTCGAGACGGTGTGAGTTTCGCCGGTGGGGCCGGAACCGACACCTTGAACGTACGCGATGACAATAGCGGATTTGGCGACCCGTTTACGGTTACCAGCAGCACGATCGATCGGCCGTTTTGGGCCGATGACTCGGACCCAGGGGTGACTTACGATCTGGGGGTCGAAATAGTCAATTTGGTCACCACAGGCGGCGGGAATGATACGATCGTTGTTTTGAGTACAAGCCCCGCTGCCACCACCACGATCGATGCCAATAGCGGAGATGACCGGTTTGAGATCTGGGCCAGCGATCTGGGCGGGCAGAATTTCTTCCGGGGGGGCGACGGCGATGACCGCTTCGAGCTTTACATCACCGGCCCAGCCGGTATCAGCGCACCGGTCCAAATCGACGGGAATGCCAATGATTTCGGCGGTGGGGTGGGGAGCCGGGACGAAGTCGTTATTGAAAATCAGTCCGGGTTCGCTTGGTGGTTGAATTTGAGCTATACCGGTGGCGGGACCGCAGGGGGTGAACTGACGGTCGATGGGCTGGGTTGGACCGTGTTGATTGACACGGTAGAAACGGTGGCTTATCGAGGTGGCGGCTTTGACAATGCCACGGTCTACGGAGTGCCGGGGGCCGATGATTTGCTCACCGTGGCACCGATCGCCGCGGGTCGGGCCATCGTGTTCAACAATTCGCCGGCCGATCCGAACGGGCCGTTCAATGGGCCGCCGGAGGGCTTCTTCGCTCGTATTCCGGGGATTTCCGGCGGAAGTGTTCGGCCGGATTTGGATCTTGGTGGACTCGACCCGCTTTGGGGGTTAACCGTGACGGATTCGGGCGGGGTGAATCGGCTTTACATCTATGGGCAAAGCGAGACGGCTTTAAATGACGGAAACCTTTTCGATCCGTTTGGCTTCGGTCCGGGTTCACTGCTACCGGCTGTAGCGAATCCCGCTGCGTATGACGTTATCTGGGCAAATGATTTCGGGACCTGGGTCGAGGGCCTTTTGGGGGTCAATTACGACACTAGTAGCTTCGCCCAACTTAACCCTGCGGAAGATCCGGCGATAGTGATCAACGCAGGCTTCGAATCCAATAACGCGGTGGCGGATAGTATTTGGCTTCAACTGTCTGCCGTCTATCGGTTCCAGATCAATGGGGGCGATCCTGACCCGGCGACCACAGGAATTGTCCCCCCGAACGGGGATCGGCTCGATTTGGGCTGGATCGGCACGGCCCTCATTTACACCGACAAGGGGATCCCGCGGAGCGTGACCATCGAGCCGGAATTGGGGTATTTGCCGATTGGCATCTCGTCGATAGAGAACACGACTTTCTTCGCGACCAGTGTCACCATCGTGGGCGACAATAACGATCCGTTGATCGATCAAAATGATAACGTCGAAGTGATTGGTACCGGATACCAGCAGGCGATGATTTCGATCAACGGGGCCGGCTGGATTAGTGTGTTCGGTTTATCGTTTTTGAATGTCTTCGGCGATGATGCGGCCCAAACGCCAAGCGTGGGGCTTAATCATGTCGACTCGCTGACCGTAACACCATACGCCGACAACACACCAATCGGATGGGGTGTAGACGTTCGCTTTGACGAGGGAAACCCGATCCTCGACGGCGACCAAGGCCCGGATCTTCTGGTCTACAACGGGGTGCCGGGTGTTTCGGAGCGAATTGTGGTTCAGCCGAGCGCTCCGGGTGCGGGTCAACTGATTGTGCTCAACGCGGCCACCGGGACGCCGATCGTGGTGATCACATACACCACCAACACCGGCATAATCATCAACGGAAACGACGGCTCCGCAGGGGATACGGATGTGTTGATCCTCCGAGGTACCGATGGAACCACGCCGAACACGAGCGGCGCGGAGACGGTGCTTATCGATTTCGACGCTTTGGGCACGTCCGCGTTTCCGTATGTGGAGGTGCGCGATAGCGCGGTTTCTGGGCCGGGAGGGATCCTGTATCAGATCGTAGGTCTCACGAATATCGAGACGGTGAATTTTGAACTCCTCGACGGAGATGATGAGATCTTATTGCGCACCCCCATTGCGAACGGTTACACGACGGGGGTTGCCAGTGTAAATCTGTCCGGTGGGAAAGGGAATGATACTTTGACCATTGACGTGACCGGGCGGGATATCGCGAACCTTGTGCGAATTACGTTTTCCGGCGAGGAGGGGATAGATGGCCTCGAGATTTCGGGCACGCCGGCCGGGGTGCTGAACTTGGTGGCATATCAGGTGGGGGCGATCGCCGGCTCGGGAACCATCACATTGGCTGATGGGGTCGCTCCGGCGATGCAGGTCGATTTCATCGGCCTCGAACCGGTGGTGAGTCTGGTGCCAACCCCGCTTTTGATCGTCATAGCCAACGGCGCGGATAATGCCATCACCTATGACCGATCTCCTTTGAACGCCACCTGGGGCCGGGTCTCCATAGATGGCGGCGAAGCCATTCATTTTGCTAATGCAACCG
>CAKZMM010000124.1 GCA_937128505.1 uncultured Thermogutta sp. | reverse complement strand
GAGGCATCCCCGCACTGGGGCACGGCGGCGATTTTAAAGGCGCGCTTCAGTGAGGGCACTTGTAGGGTAATATTCCGCGTTGATCTCTTCAGTACCTTGTACGCTCGCTAAAAGTTCGTCACCCAGACACATCCGCTTCGCGACTTCTCCTCGAACGACATACTTTTGCGCTCCCGCAACTTCTTCGCTTTGCGGGGAAATTGCGAGGTCGAGGATTCCCGAGTTCGCCGCTACTATCGCTGTGGGAAGCTCTTCGTCGTTGAGCAAGAGAATCCTTTATCAAATGAGAAGCATAATTCTTCACGGAAAGAAAAGTAGAATCCTTCATACAAAGAGTAACAGAATCCTTCGTGCAAAGAGAGCTAAACTATACGAGTTCACCGAAGGATCTTCCGGGCAACTGACTCGAAACTACACAATCGGACCCGCTTTTCGTTCATAAGTTGGAGTGACTGCCGCGCTGGCTCGCCATGATAGAAGTTTCCACAATCCGCAGTTTGGATCGGCCAATTGTTGCTTGGGATGCGATGGTCACGTGGATCAATCGATGAGCAATCCGCCGATTGACCCTTTAACCCTAAAAGTGCTGGTACTTGCTCGCGCGAATTTCTTGATTAACTCAGGTGGCCGGGACTTATTGAGGGGGCTCAGCCAGATCGCATCTGTTAATTTCAAAGTTCGGTCGAATAGCACCGCACGAGAGTCCTGAGCGGGCAAGCGCTGTGAATGGTTATTTGTTGCCGCCGAACCAGGAAAAGACGAGGGACTTGGGTCGGCGTTTCTGCACATAGGATGTGGAATCCTCAGGCAAAGCCATTAAATACGCCCGAAGACTGGCTAGGACTTCATGGGCCCGCTGAACGATATTTTGTCCCCGACGTTCTCTGCCTTTTTGCGGTTCTATGGTAACAGAGATTTGTGTGCAACCGTTGGCCCGGAGTGAATCTACGCCGTTCATTGCGTTTTGAGGTATGGCCTCGTGAAATGCCAAACGAATCCGGAAGCGTACCGGCCTGTCCGCACGGCGTCGCATGCCCAAGGGGCGGTGCTCCAATTCGAGCTCGACTTGGTTTCCCTCTAGAGAGATGACGTGGGCTTTATGATCTGATATGAAGCCCCGCAGCTTTTCCACCGCGATGTTCACCGGAACGTGGGTAGCAAGTTCCTGCCGGATGGTGGTTGGGGTCCAAGGTCCGCGGTTAAACCAGCGCTGCCAGATGCCGGCACCCGCTTCGGCATTGTTCTCACTTCCCAAGCCGAGTTGAACCACTTGGTTGCGCCCATAGGCTTTGGCCAAAAGCAGTGCCCGGTCCGCCCGACGCATGATGCTCTCGGGCGTATCGCCGGGCTGAAGCGCGGTGACTCCGAAGCTGGCTGTGACCGTACGCCCCTGCATGGCATCTTGGGGGATAGCTGCGAGTTTTTGGCGGAGGTATTCCGCGCGTTGAGCCGCGGCGGCGTTAGTGCAATTCGCGCACAACACCACAAACTCCTCTCCCCCATAGCGGGCCACCAAATCCCCAGGGCGGGCTGTATTTTTCAAAAGTCGGGCAAAAGTGATGATGACTGCATCACCAGCCTGATGTCCGTAGGTATCGTTTACGCGCTTAAAATGGTCCAAATCGCAAATGATTAGGCTGCAAGGGAGCCCCCGTTGCTGATGCTCGGTAAGAAAGGCCGGTAAAACCCGGTCCAACTCGGCCCGATTGGCAACTTGGGTTAAGGGGTCCTGCGATGCCTTTTGGTACAGGCGTTGACACTGCTCTTCGAGTGAAGTTTCCGGTGAAGCGTCGTGCACGAGCATCACCGCCCCAATCACATGATCCTGATCATCACCGACGGGGATAGCGTGAACATCGACGACAAGGCGGCGCCCCGAGATACCGCCGAGTACCAAACGCCGAAGTGATTGTACGCCGTAGCGAACGGCGGAAACCAGTGGACAATCTTCTTCGTCCAGAGACTGATGTCGCTCGTTTTGCAGCCGCAATAAACTCGGGGACCATCGCCGCGCTAGGACCGAGGAGGCGGCGATGCCACTGAGACGTTCCATGGCGGTGTTCCACCCGCCAATTCGAAGCAGGGAATCGACAAAAAT
Source organism: uncultured Thermogutta sp. (assembly GCA_937128505.1). Classification (GTDB taxonomy): domain Bacteria; phylum Planctomycetota; class Planctomycetia; order Pirellulales; family Thermoguttaceae; genus DTLM01. Next base: position 23,854 of record CAKZMM010000124.1, on the reverse strand, counting down.
GACCCCATCCCGCATGTATTCGAGCATCCTGGCGGGAAAAAGCGGGAGCAATTCGCCAGGGAGGGTGTTGGGGATGTTAAACCGCCAGAATGAATTACTGACCTCAGGGTCGATCGTTTGCAACCATCGAGTCCCAGCATGCAATCGAAGATAGGGAAGCTGGCCGGCGATTGACTCGGCAAATTCCACCACTAGCTGGGGGTCAAATTGGGTGCCCGAGCATGCGAAGAGTTCGCGAATGGCTTGCTCGAGGCTCATGGCCGACCGATAGACCCGGTCAGTGGTCATCGCGTCGAAAGCCTCCGCCAGCGTGATCATTCTTGAAGCGAGGGGAAGTGCCTCCCCGCAGCGACGGTCTGGGGATCGTGATCCGTCGTACCAAGCTCCGACGAATTCTATGATCTCCAGAAATTGTTCATCCGTACACGTATAGCGGAGCACATCTAACCCGGAACGCCTCGCGTGCTCGACAAGCCGCATTTCTTTAGAATCGAGAGGCTCCGGTTTCAAGAGGATCACGTCGGGAAGCCCGATCAAGCCGATATCATGGAGAAGCGCGGCCAATTCCATGCGCTGCCGGAGTTCGGGATCCATCCCCCGCTGTTCGGCCCAAGCAGAGCAACATAACGCGACGCGAAGTGCATGCGCGGCAATCGGCGGATGCTTTAGCCGCAAAGTCATATGCAAACTGGCTGCCATACCGAGGCGCAATTCCACCAATCGTGTGTCAATCGAAGTGGACATCGCACTGCGAGGACTATCCGCAGCAATCGTGGGAATCCCCGGTAATTCCAAGGACGGGGTAAAAACCCGAAGCGCCTCGGTTAGGCTCGGTGCGGATGGGGAAGCCAGAGTTGGAGCCTCGATAGCCGCCGGGGAAAATTCCTCCCTCAAGGTACCTGATTGATTGCTCATCATTGAAGTAGCTGGAAGGTCCGAGGAACCTACGCCCACCAGGATTGCAGGTTTTGGGCATGAGTCGGGAGGTGAAGCGGGCCCGGCTGTGGCTTCGGGATCCGAGGGGTGTTCTGTACCAAAACCGGTGTGGGACGACATTGCCTCATCCGCCTCCGGAGGTCTTCCGCAGGATCGTTCGTAGGGGTTCTACCCCTGAAGTTTCTCCCATCAAACCTGGTAAATTGGGCAGACGACTCTGCCTTCTTAACACGACTAAAGCAGCCTGCGGACTTGGCGGCCAAAAAGCACCGCATTTCAGAAACGAGGACGACAGGGTAACTCGTCAATTGTAGCCGGAGAGATCGACAAGCCGCCGCAATCCGCAGGCGACCGGGATGAGAGTCGCCAAAATCAGCCGCTAATCATGAACTTTCCTACTGAAACCCTAGGTTCAAAAAACGGCTCGGTCAAACGGAAAGAGGCCGTTAGGCCGCAAGCCCGGCGAGGACAAATCATGATCGCGTGCGACCGGCCATTCGTGAATAAACGTGGTGGCTAGAAGTCCATTGAGCCTGCGATTCGCAGTTTCAGGCTGGTGTGTGCCAAAGGGTGTATAGCGGATAAGCCGGTTACATGGCTTGGGGGCTACGCTACCGAATCGTTGTCCGTAAACATGTGGCCAAACGGCAACATTTGGGGAGGCAATCCACGCCGTTTATGGTGATAACGCTTGACGGGCTCGTATGCCTAAAGCCCGTTGCTTTGTGGAGGAATTAGGACGGCAAAGGTGCCGTAAGAAGATGGCAAAGCTCATGTAAGAAACTAAGAAACGAGGGACTTTCTCAGATGATAATTACGGGTGTGGCTGAAAATTGGTGGCGGGTTTAGACAGCCGGGGAGAGGCGGAAAGCCCAGAGGGGCCTGGTATTCGCTGATTACCTAGCCCTTGGACCAAAATATTCGGTGGGCTAAAATCGAGCGTCACTTGTTCGACTACGATAAAGTTTTTCGGCTAATTACAAGATTGACTGAGAGTGATTGCTATGAGACTTGCGACGATTGAAACGGCGGTCGGGCGCCGCCTCGTTGCTTTGAGGAACGACGGCTACGTTGATCTAAATCGCACCGACCCCCGAATTCCCCCGGACTTGAAAAGCTTCCTGGTCATGGGTAAGGAAGCTTGGGTATGGGCGGAGGAGGCGCGGATTCGAGGTCAAGCACTGGATCCGGAGCAAGCGAGGCTCTTACCCCCGATCTTGGACCCGCAAAAGATTATTTGTGTGGGTGCTAACTATGCGGACCATGCGCAGGAAAGCGGAATGCCGGTGCCTAGCGAACCGGTGATCTTCTGCAAGTTTCCGACGGCCCTATGTGCTCCAGAGCAGCCGATCCTTCTCCCACCCGTAGCGACGCAAGTGGATTACGAGGCCGAATTAGTGGTGGTCATTGGTCGTCGGGGCCGGAATATTCCGGTGGAAGAAGCCGGGGAGTATATCGCGGGCTATTGCTGCGGGAATGATGTTTCGGCCCGCGATTGGCAGCTCCATAAGCCAGGAGGGCAATGGCTGCTGGGGAAGTCTTTTGACACCTTTGCCCCCGTAGGTCCGGCGCTAGTTAGCCCGGACGAGCTGCCGCGACCACTGCATTTGAGTATCCAATTGCGGCTCAACGGCCAAGTGATGCAGTCGTCCAATACGCGTCATCTGGTGTTTTCTCCAGAGAAATTGATCGCGCATGTTTCACAGGTATGCACGCTGGAGCCCGGCGATCTGCTCTTCACGGGAACCCCAGGCGGTGTGGGAATGGCTCGCAAACCCCCCGTGTTTCTGAAGGCAGGCGATCTGCTTGAAGTGGAGATCGAGGGGATAGGCGTCCTGAGGAATCCCGTGGCCAGTTATTCTCAAGGGGAGTGATCGTTTTGAGGAGGCCCTTTCCCCGATCAAGGGCAAATGCCTCGCCTTAACCGGTGAAGATGAGCGCTTCGGGGCCGGGCCTCTTAATCGAGCGGATTCTAAAACGTAAACGGAAAGGCGGGATTTGTAACTTAACCCCTTTTGGGACAATCAGTTAAGTGTATTCAAGAAATGCGTCTGTTCCCTGCATTGGGCGGTCATCCAGCATACGGTTTTCCGGGCGTTTTTGCTTGCTCGAGGTGATGCCATTTACAGTTTGAGGGGACGATTTCTTCCAAGGTGGCCGCCGCAACAATTGGAGGGCAGTCAAACCTGAAGTTCTTTGCGATAATAGCGACTTTTTAGAGGTCGGCCGCAACGGTCGGCCGCAGCCGGCTAGTTTCCCCATTCAAAGGGGAATGTCTTTCCCTGCGGTGAGAGTTTCGTCGTTACGAAGTCCGCTCCGTCTCGCGATGGGAATGTGCTGCCTCCTCTCGCGATTTCCTTCTTCGCATCGTTCGACCAACCTTGGGAAGAGTTTTCACGGGCCAGGAATCGGAGGGTGGTTTTTCTGCGTGGGCAGGGCCGATACTCACCCCATAAAGGCGTGCAAGGATCTTTATCTCCTCGACAATTTCGTCTCGTAATTGGGGCGGTTCGATCGCTTCCGCATAACGGCCGAAGCTCAAAATCCAGTGTTTAATCTCCTCGATACCGGTCAGGTGGAACTGGGCGATTAGGCTACCATCCGGTTGCGAGGTCAATTTCTGAGTGCTGTGCCATGTTTTCTCCTTCACATATCGGGCCACCTCCAGAGAAAACCGCACCGTGATCAGCAGATCGCCTTGATCGTGGAAGACGCCGAAAGACCCGGACATATGCCGTTGGAGGTCGAAATCTGTCGGCGGATCGAAATGGTGGCGAGTAATTTCCGTTCGCTCGATCCGATCTACTTTCCAATGGCGGATTTCCTGATGATGCTCACTCCAACCCACCAAGTAAAGCGACCCACGATGGTACACCAGCCCGTACGGATGGGTTGCATAAGTTTTCGGCTCCGCAGCCCGCAGCGACTGATAGGCGATCTGAACCACGCGATGGTCTTCGATCCCGATCAAAAGCTGATCGATCAATTCTGACTTCCGCGTGTAATCACTGATACCGACCGATGTGTGGTGAAATGTCTGACGATAGCGGTCCACGTATCGGAGGGCTTCACTACCGAGCATCGCCCGGATTTTGCGGAAGGCACGCTGAGCCGCTTCAAAAAAAGGCGTACCTGCAAGCGGGTCGAGCAGCCGTCGCGCCACGAATAAGGCCAACGCCTCATCGAAGGCAAAGGCCAAGGCCGGGCGCGTTCGATCGGGATCTAATTGCCATTTTTTCTTCCCGTGGGCCTCACGTTGTTCGATAAGGGGGAAGCCCAGCTTTAGAAACAGCGCTAAATCCCGTCGAACGGTCTTCTTACTCGTCTGCATTTCGCGCGCCATTTCGTCGACGGTTACCCCACCCCATCGGGAGGAAAGCATTGTGAGCAGCAACCACTGACGAAGCAGCGGCGGTTCGCCAGCCATAAGCGATTCCTCAAAATCATCAGCCATGACCTGCCCCTTCTTCGAGATCATTTGCCCTCAAATCATTCGCGCTTAATCATTTGCCCACTTTAGGTGTGGCACCGGAAGAACAGCTCCGAAAGCTCTTGCAAGCAAGTTTCACCCCTCGACTTTTTTGAGGAAAGGCCCAGATTTACCCAGACATCCATCAACTCAAGGGTTTGCCCTCCTCCGCGAGTGCCGACTCAGGTCGCCGCTTTCGCATGAGAACCTCGTTACCCTTGCTATTATAAATTACTTCATCCATAAAGCTACGCATAAGCATTACGCCCCGTCCAGAAGGCTTAACCAAATTTGCTGGGTTGGTGGGATCGGGAAGTTGACGGGTGTCAAAACCGGGTCCCTCGTCCCGCACGACAAATGTTCCCTCTTCCCGGGATGCCCAGCAATCGACCTCGATATATCGGTGGGAGTAGGGGAATTCGGTTCGGCGTTTTGCAGCCAGTTCGAAAAACACCCTATCATCGACTTCGCGCAGGCGAGAACTTATTTCCAGATTTCCGTGGAATAGAGCGTTCGTCAGGGCCTCCTGGAGGGCGACGCCTACCCGAGTGCACTCCATTTCGTCGCACAGCCCCACATAGCTGACGAGCTCCTGCAAATAGCTTACCAGAGGGCCAATCAACTCAGGGTCGTTCTGCATCCGAAAAGTACAGTGCGTGCTCGTCATTCGTTTGAGCAATTCGCGACGAGCCCGGCGGCCCATGGAAGCCGTCAGTACCCGTTCCACGGTGGGCACAAGCTCGGTGGCAATCAATACCTTCGGTACATAGCTGGCCGCCCCTCGATGCAATGCTTCGAAGGCTATTTCCTCGCTTCCCTGAGATGTAATGAGCACTCCCGGCACGCCGGCATGATGCCGCCGAAGGTGTTGGATCAACTCCAAGCCATTAGCCCCCGGCATGACCAGATCGGTCACTACAAGGTCAACCCACCGAGTACTCAGGATCTGCCGCGCTTCGGCGACTTCGGCTGCTTCCAAAACATTCATTTTGCCGCAAAGCAGCTCACTAACGACGCGCCGGTCCACGCGAGAATCATCCACCACCAAAACCGTCGGACGTTCCGGCGGGGGCTGAGCCGCTGCGACAATCCACCGCTTGGCTTCAGAGGGAGACCGTCTGCGATTGGGACCTAGATCTTCCGTCATCAGTAGGATGGCCCACCCATTTTCCGTACGCCGTTCGACTTCTCAGCGCCAGGCGCGGGACTAACCTCACCCAATAACTCTCTGACAAGGGGGTCGATTTCCTGCAACTGACTTTCAAGCTCCCTCCGCACGACCTGCCGAAGGATTCCAATGCTTTTCTTGCGAGTTTTTTCCTCCATGTTTTGAATTAAGCCGCGTACGCGGGCATGACCATCCTTGCTCAATTCTGCTAGCCGCTGATGCTGGGCACTTTTTCGATCAAAAGCCGTAATAGGTAATACTTCAAACGGACGCCGGCAAATATCGCGCTCACCTTTTCCGCGGTATGATCCAAACGCACCCTTAGTTTGAAAGGGCTCGATTGATGCGTCCACCATGGGGGCATTCAAGATGGCACAAAGATAGTGTGCTTCGTCAGCATCCGCTGTTTCAAACCAGAAGGTTTTGCTATCGGCCACAAACCCCCGAACGGGCAACCGCCAAATGTTTTTTTCCTTAACCCGACTTGTATCCGGGACGCACGCACAAAGGTGGGTACCTGCCGCATTATAAAGTAATTTAAAAACTCCTGTAGGCCTTTGCCGGGTTAATTTCCCGTGCCAATTCAAATATTCAATCAGACAGATTCTCGGATGACTTACGGTGCTTTTGCCAGATCTCGTCCGCATTTTTTAGCCAGGTTTCTAGCCCAATAAACCCCTTGCGGATCGCCGCGGTTGGGTCCAAAAGTGCTCCTTCTTCCGTTGAGGGAATCGCCACCAACGATAAGTCTTGCCATCGAAATGGAAGCAAGTCATCCGAAAGAAACGTGGCAAAAAGGAAATCGGCAAATGGAATCGTCGCTGCTGTATGGCGGTTGCACCACCCAAGAGAAGAAATCATTCCCGATAAAGTTCTCGAAACCCATACTCTCAAAGGTTTCACCCGTTACAATGCCGCGAAGCTCGGACGTTCGGGGGCATTGCTCCTGCAACGTAACGAAAGTCAACACCCGCACAAAAAGGGCGAGATAGGTGTGCCTCAAGAAAAGATCCTCGTCACCCACCGGAGAGCCGTAAACGACCGACAGCAGACTCTGCCATTCGACGAACTTGGTCGCCACGGACGCCTCGGTGCGGAGCTTTTCCCACTGCTTCCGCAGAGACCGAAGGCTTTGCCAAAAAGTGGGGCTGCGCTCCCCAAAACGCAGTACGATGTCGGTCGCCGGCGGCTCCAGCTGCCGTTCATGAAATAGGTAACAGTCAAGCCAAAGCCGGGCAGGGGCGGCTGTTTCCGGGGCAAGGATTAGTCGTTGTACTTCACATAGGTTTCCCTCGCGCAAGGCGTAGACTTCTAGCGTTTCGCCATCGGTCAAAATACCGAAAAACCGCTCCGGATGAGTCTGGTTGCTGAGGTAGCGACGGAGCTCGTCCAGTCCCCGGGCCCGGCTCGACTCATCAAGGCGATGTTTGAAATCGAAGATCATCTCTTCATATAGTGCGTCGGCAAAGCCACCTTGTGTTCGCACCGCCAGAACATGCTTTTCCAACTCGTTGGTTTGAGCCGAACCAACCCGGGGAAGAGCGTCGCGCAAAAACTTGAGAAAGCAGTCTCTGAAGCTATCCTCCGATCCCCCCGTCGACGGAGGTGCTGCCTGCGTTCCAGGTATTGTTGCAGAAGTTTCTGAAAACCCATCTGGCGGCTCCGCTGCCTCCCTAGCTTGCGCGGGCTTGCCTTATGCGACTCTACAGAGACTTCGACCGGGCAAAAGCTTGGCTCATGCCTTAACGATATTTACAGTTTTAAATACTTATTCCGGGGGTTTTTATCCCGCAGAATGTACCCCGTGTTCCACTCCCTTGAACGCCCTTCCGTGCGATCTTACATCCTTCGGGGGTTTGCTGAAATTGGAAACGCTCGCCAGCGTGAAAGTGGCTAAAATTCTCCGGCAAGTGCCCGCCCCAAATCTTCCAATCCAAGCTGCCGGCAGACCTGCGGTGCCGATGTCCCAAACTGGGTCTTTCCGGCCTTTCCCCGGTTTGCTTTTACCGCCATGGGCCTTGACCTGCATGATTTGTTACAAAATTTTCGGAAGCATGTCGGCAGCCGTCCCCAAGTTTTCCGGGTAAGAGCCTACACCACACGTCGATAATTCCCTATCTATCTGGCTTCGGTGAAAGCGCGAGGTTGTGGTGTATCCTTCTTTATTTGGGAATAGCTCTCCATCTTTTGACGCAGTGTCACTCGGTGGATCCCCAGCATCCGTGCCGCAGGTAGGTATTGGCCACCCGTGCGTTGCAGCACGGTCTCAAACAGGGATTGTTCCACTGTCTGAATCAGTCGCGAGTAAATAGCCCCCTGCATTTGCGGATTCTCCAGCGCCTTGTCGGTCCATCGGCACACAGCTTGAGCTAGCAGTTGCGCAGGCTCGGTGGTCGAAGTCTCCGGTTGGGGGGCTAAAGGCGGCGGCAGGAGTTCCGGTCGCAAGATGCCACCGCGAGCCAAAATCAGGGCATGCTCTAAAGCACTCCGCAACTCGCGGACGTTTCCCCACCATGGTCGGGAACGCAGGGCCGGTAAAAAATCGGCGGCCCAAGTCGGTGGGATGGTGCCAAGCTTCGCGGCCAGTTGGGTAAGGAATTGCCGTGCCAGCGGTTCAATATCCTCCGACCGCTCCCGCAAGGGGGGTAAACGAATCTCGAAAGTGACCAGCCGGTAGTACAAATCGTGGCGAAACTTACCCTCTGCTACCAGCTTCCGCAAATCGCGATGAGTGGCCGAGATCACGCGGAATTGGCAATGCACGGGGCGGTTGCCGCCCACGGGAAGGATCTCGCCATACTCTAGCACCCGCAACAGCTTAACTTGTAACGACAAGGGAATATCGGCCACCTCATCGAGAAAGACGGTGCCCCCGTTTGCCCGTTCCAAGAGCCCCTTGTGATTGGTTTCTGCCCCCGTGAATGCCCCGCGCACGTGGCCGAATAATTCGCTTTCAGCAAGCGAGGGATTCAGCGAGGCAATATGCACGGGGATAAACGGCCCCTGGCTTCGTCGGCTATAACGATGGATCGCCCGGGCCACCAACTCCTTTCCTGTACCGCTTTCGCCATACAAATGAACACAGGCATCGCTTGGGGCGACCAGCGCAATTTGCCGAAAAACCTCCTGCATCGGTGACGAGACGCCGATCAGCACTGGGGGTGATTCCGCCCGCGTTTCGTGAGCTGCTTCCTTACGAGTTTCGGAAGCGGATGCCGCCACTTCAGCCGCCAAAGCACCCTGAATGGCGCGAGCTGCCACGGCTAATTCGAACGGCTTGACCAAATACTCAAACGCTCCCCGCCGAATGGCCTCCACGGCAACCTCCAGGTCGCCATACGCCGTAATGAGAATGACTGGTAAGCTGGGCCACCGGTTGCGGAATTCCGCAAGGGCGCTGAGGCCGTCCATTCCCGGCAGCCGCACATCCAGAATCAAGAGATCCGGCTCTCGGGTGGAAGCGAGCTCCAGCCCCTGCTCGGCCGAAGCCGCAGACTGAGCGGTGTGTCCCAACTTGGTAGCCAGACGCTCTAGGCCCCAGCAGATCTCCGGTTCGTCATCCACAATCAGGATATGTCCCATTGACGGTTTTCCTTCCAAATTTCTTTGATCACTTCACTCCGGGCCTGCTTGTCACCTCCGAGGATTTGGAAGGCGAGGTATTGGACGGGTTCACGAGTGGAAAACAGAAGTGGAATTCCGTTCTTTCTCCCGAACGTTGCCAACTAAGTTCGCCGCCGAGTTGGCGGGCAATTTGGTAAGCCACCAGGAGTCCCAGCCCCACCCCGCCGGCTTTACTGGTGACAGGCTCCCGGAAAAGCTTCGTCTGAACTTCCGGCTTCGGACCCAAGCCTGTATCCGCCACTGTTAGCTGCCCTTTTCCATCCTCAAGAAGCTGCCAGCTAATCTGCACTTGCCGCGGCTGCGGGGCTTCTGCAGCGGCTTCTACCGCGTTGGTTACCAGCGTAGTCACCAATTGCTCTAATGCCACCGGATCTGCACAAAGCCAAACGTGTTCGCGGAAGGGATTCAATTGACAGTGCACTTGCATGTGGCGAAACATCGGGTCGAATAGTTCCACAACCCGACGGATAGCCGCTTCTAGATCTATGACCTCCTTCAAAACCGGCGCTGACATACCGGCAATAAGAAACTGCCGAAGGATCCCCTCAATGCGTTCCAATTGGCGAAGTCCAACTTCGAGCTCCTCACTTCGAGTACCTTGAGGACAATCCTGCCGGTGGAGTTCGATGGCCAGCCGAGCTCCGGCAACGGTATTCCGCAATTGATGGGCTAAACCTAAGCCAACCTGACCCAGCCACTCTTGTTGTCTGGCCTTTTGCTGCGAATGTTCTTGCTCCTTACGATCCTGAATCATCTTTCCGATCGCTAAGGCCAAATCACGAAGTTCGTCGTTTCGCTGAAGAATTCGAAACGGAAGCAATTGCTCCTTCCCTCCTCGCTGGATGTGCCCCATCAGCTCGGTAATGGGACCCGTCAAACGCCGGGCTAACCACAGGGCAATTCCCACCGATAGGACTCCGGCAAAAATAGCCGCGGCCAAAGTCGGGCCGACGATTCTCCGCAGCTCATCTGCCAGGTCCGACTCGGGCCGGAACACGGCTAAACCGCCTCCGGCTGCTGAGCGAGCCTCTCCGGTGCGAATCCCCACGATCGCTTCATACCGAATCCCTCGGGAAGAGAGCCGGCACGCTTGCAGGGCAAACCCACTTCGAGCTGCGTCTGAAGGCTTAGGTGTTTTGAGGGCTTCAGAACACAGGGATCGCAGATGCGACCTTGCCGGTGCGTCCAGCTCCAGGGTGCTCGCTAGGACTTCACCACTTTGATCTACTAAGGCTAACTCAGCCCCGGAAAGCTCGCGCAACTGGCGGAGAATCCCCCCGTGAAGCGGAAAGTTGAACCGTGCTACGGCCTCAGCCAATTGCCGCAACCGCTCCTGCTCTGCGCCTCGGCTAAGATGGATCAACCAAACTCCAACTCCGACCGCGGAGCTGAGCGAGCTAAGCAAGGCGAGCAGTAAAAGCGGCCAACGCAATTGTTGGGAAAGGGGCTGCCGCGCCCTGGGGCGCGACTCCACATCGCTTGGCTCGGCGGGCTGCTGCGCGCGATTTTCCTGTGCAGCTTCGTGCATCAGCTCAAGTTCCAGTAACGCATGCCGGCATGCTACCCGAGTCGGGCACCGAGGCCATCCAGCACGAAAAGGAAATACTCAATTGTTGAGGAACATTGTGAATCAATTGTTGAGAAACGGTGTGGCCTTGAGGCCGATTCGGGATATGCCTCTTGCTGCTCTCCTAACTTCATTTTTCCGACCGGGGTTTTTGCGAGGTTTTTCAGCCTCCAAAACGCCCATAATCTGCTCGAAACAGAAAATCCGGACTGTTTAGCCAAAGATTCTACGAACTCTCATGGTAATTACTTAGACAGATTTGTCAATTTGCGCGACACTTAAAACCCCATGCCGCCTCCTGTCTGACGCAATTTTGCGGAGAAGTCTGCGACTCGGTATCGGCATGCACTTTGCAACCCATTTGACTAGCTCTATGAACGGGAAACAGCATGGAATGCACCGGGAAAGGAACCTTACCCCCTGGTGCCGCCATTTGAGTATCTCTTTGAAGCGAACACGGAATGGAATGCGCCTGGCGGAGCGTACACGGGCAAGGATTCGCCCTAGGGGCAAAGACCAAAACCAGGACTCGATTTCAGCGGAGTCTTACTTACGAATTCTCTCGGAGCATGAAGCGATGTTTTCTTGGTGTCGACAATCGCGGTTAGGCTTTACGCTGGTGGAGTTGCTGGTTGTGATGGCAATTATCGGCCTTTTGGTGGGGCTCCTTTTACCCGCCGTGCAATCGGCCCGGGAAGCCGCACGACGCGCCTCCTGTAGTAATAATTTGCATCAGATCGCTTTGGCGACGCATCTTTTCGAGCTTGTTATGGGTCGGCTTCCGTTTGGTACCCGTCACGGACAAGTAGACACGAGCAGCTCGGCCCAGTTTCATAACTTTTATGGAAGTTTTCTTGAGATTTTGCCGTACATCGAGCAGGATCCCATTGCCCGGCAGTATGACCCTAGCAAAAGCTACAGTGATACCACCCCAAATGCTGGGGGGCTGTCCAATGCGGAAATTATCAGTCGCCCTTTGCCGGTCTTTTCCTGCCCTTCGGATGGGAATAGACGCACGCGGGTCAGTGGCTGGGGAAGCTACTCCTTTAGTGGTGGGAATAACGGTTCGGATTCTTACGCCGATCCAACGTGCGTTTATTACGGGTATCCCATTGAAGGGAATACCGGCCGGAACCATTACGTCCCGACCAAAAACTGGGAAGGTGGCTACCACGACGGGGCGATCATCAATTCGCGCGATGGCTACACGAATTTATCCCTCATTTTTGACGGTACCTCGAACACTTTGCTGGCCGGCGAAACCGCTCATGTGTTGGAACAGATGCCGGATGGCAATAACGGGATCACCCAATGGGGAGCGGCACATTATCCGCGGTCTCATGTCTCGACAAATGTGCGTTTAGGCACTCGGGCTTCTCCCGGCGGGTGTAACCCGAACATCGGTTCCGGGCCTATGGCACGGAGATGGGTACCGCTCGAAGACCCGCTTAACTGGATTAACAACGGATGTTTTGGGTTTCGGAGTGCCCATCCAGGCGGGGTGAACTTCGCTTTCTGCGACGGGTCCGTTCGGCTGCTAAACGACTCGATTGACTTCCGCACCTACATGGCCCTCGGAAGCCGAGCGCGAAACGATTGAGGATACTGAATTCGCGCTGAGCATCGACCTTTTGCGGCCCCTGTGTCAGGTTCCCGCATTCTTGTTTAAGCTCCCTGCCGGATACGGCATCGGCTTACGGCCGGATAATTGCGCAGAAGGATTTACCGGATAATTTCACGAAATAATTATTAGGAATTTATCAGGAAAACCAAAAGCCTTCCCACAAGATCCCGTCTTGGTGACCCAAGAGGCCGACTCCGTCTTCGGGCATCCTTTCACAGAGAAAATACCCTAGTTTGCTCGCCCTGGAGAAAGGCACACAAATTCCGCGGTTCCGGGGTCGACCCAGGGGCATCACCTAGCTGTTATGGGGGCATTACGTCCCTGTTTTAGGTCCAAACTTTCTCGATAGGACCATGAGCTCGTTAAGAGCTCTGAGAAGAACTCTTTTCCCGAAGTCCGCACCGATCACGTATCGTTGTAGCCGCAAAATCCCTTATTGCCCACCGTAAAGGAACGGGAAGTCCTCCCTTTCATAACCGGATATTTTGCCTGGCTGCAAAGGGATGTTGTGAGGCCTCCTTTTATCCGACTTTTTTGTGTTCGCGGTTCCCCGATGATTTGGCGCTAGCTATTCATCCTTTTTTCGCTGGCTCCGCACCTTTTCCTTGGCTTAGATCCTCAGAGGGGCTCTTAGCCAGGCCGGGCTTAGGTTGGTACGGAGCGGACAAGTTCCAAGATGGGCCACAAGCTCGGATCTTCGTTGTACGGCAGAGGAGGACCCACGCCAAAGGTCTGCAATCCCAATTCACGATCAATCACCGCGTAGTTGAAACCCAGTTGGGGTACCTCTTGAGGGTCAAATCCGGTAAGTGCTTCCGCCGCAATGAAGATATCGAGAGTGTAACCTTCCGGCGAAATTTCAGAGCGCACAGCCAGTTTGTCGGGCCGGACATAATTCGGGGTCTCTCGAGCCGCCGGTATCGGCAGAAATCGAGCCACCGGGTTAACGACCGGACCGATACCGTCAGTGGGCAGGAAAACGAAGTGGTGACAATAACGGTTAGCTCGTCGCAATTTCGCGGCCGGTCGGGTGTTCAGCCACACATGGAATCCGTCACTATCTTGAGCTCGGGCTGCGCGACACCAAAGCGAACGCTTTTTACCCACCACGCGCACCGTGAAGGCGATTCCCAGCTCGTTCCAGGCAGCTCGGACCTCAGCCCAAGCCGGGCTGCCTTCGAGCTGTTGCAAGTCCGGCAACTGAAAAGCCGCCGGCAAACGCGCGGGCGCTAACCCCTCGAGAGGTTTAAGATAAGAGCAGGGAACTTGAAACTCGAAAAATAAACGAGCCGGCAGCGACAAGTCGGACATATATCTGCTACTTGGAAAGCGAAGGGCGAATTGGCTAATCCATCCATACGAATCTACGGCGGTTTTTATAGGCCACACAAGTCATGGAATGCGAGGTCGTCACCGACCGATTCCCGTCACCGAATTTTATTTCTCAACCTAAGCAGGGGTCTCGGCAGCGTTTATATCTTACAATTTGAAAGTAGATCAAGTCGCGTTCATTTGCTTTGGGGAAGTTCCGTCTGCCGGGTGGAATACGCGCGATTATCAGCGAAGAACTCAACGCAACTGGCCCGCTGCCTATGCTTTCAAGTGATGAAACGGTCCAAACCGTAATCAATTTGGTCGCTGTTTTGGCAGCAGGCCTTATTGCGGGGGTGATTTGCCGCCGGTTTGGGGTCGCCACTTTGCTGGGATACTTTGTGGCGGGGGCGGTAATCGGACCTGCTTTCCTAGGGATTGTGCGGCCCAGCAGCCCGCCGATCGCCTCGGTTCCAAAAGAGGCAGCCGTTCAAGCTGAACCGGCGGTTGGTGGTGAATCGGCGATTCGCGGTGAGCCGCCGTCTTCCACTGAATTGAAGGAGGCCAGCACTTCCTCAGAGCAAACCTTTAAGCAGACAGAGATTGGCCCCGCCGATCGCGCGCCGGTAGCACCCAGACCTTTAGGAAGCCAACTTGAGAATATCGCTCAAGCAGGGGCCTTACTACTTCTTTTTTCGCTCGGTTTGGAGCTTTCGCTTGCGGAATTGACGCGGCTGCGTCGACACTTTTTTGTAGCCGGCACCGGGCAAATGATCCTGACGGCTTTGCCGGCTACGCTTCTCGCCCGGTGGTTGGGGATACCTTGGGGTCCGGCAGTTGTAGTGGGTGTCGCTGTCGCTAATAGCTCCACCGTGCTGGTTTTCAAGGCACTGGAGGAATGGGGCCATGTAGCCAGTCCCGCAGGGCAGAGAACCCTGGCGGTTCTTCTTTTCGGCGATCTGGCTTTGATCCCGTTTCTATTATTGGTGCCGGCTTTGTCGGGAGATCCTCAGGCCGTAAGTTCTTGGGAACTTATCCTCTTGGCTGGAAAATCTGCGCTCTTTATTTCTATCTTGCCGATTGCGCGATTTTTGATTGCTCATCAAATCTTCCCGCATTTAGCGGAACTAAAAAGTACGGAGCTTTTTATACTTTTCGTGACGGTGGTGGTTTCCGGGACCACCTTGCTTGCCTATTGGTTAGGGTTACCGCCCGCCATAGGGGCCCTGACCGCAGGGCTTCTTTTGGGGGGGAGTCGCTGGACCCGACAGATCGACGCGTTGGTTCTCCCTTTTCGCGAGACCTTCGCCGCCGTGTTTTTTGTGGGGTTCGGTACCCTGATCCGGCCCGAGTGGCTGTGGCAAAACCCCCTGGCTGTGGTCGGTAGTGTGTTCGGCATCATTGGGGGCAAGACGCTTTTAGCGGCGGTGCCCATTCGATTGACAGGACTCAATTGGCGCTCGAGCTTAGGACTAGGGTTGACCCTGGGTCAACTCAGCGAGTTTTCCTTCCTTCTTCTTTTTACGGCGGCTCAAGCGGGCGTAATATCGCGAGACACCTACGAGTTCCTCATATTCATTGCCGTAATTACCCTGATGCTCACCCCTCAACTGGTGAAATGGGGTATGCAGCGGGTCAGCGTGGATACGGGCAGTAGCGGGGAACTACCGAGTTTCTTGCCTGTTCGGACGAGCAAAGATTCCACAGTCTCCGAGGCGATTGTAGTTGGGGCAGGACCGATTGGACGCCGAATTGCTGCCCATCTGGAAACACTAGGATACGACGTGTGCTTGCTCGATTTAAGTCCGTTGAATCTCTATGCTTTTGCCCAGCAAGGATTCCGAACGATTGCCGGGAATGCACAGGAGCCCGAAGTTTTCCAGCATGCGGGGATCTATCGCGCGGGGTTAGTGGTGGTGACGGTTCCCGATGACGCCACGGCCCGATCTGTCGTGAGCACAGCGCGCCGAATGAATCCGAAGGCAACGATCGTGGTCCGATGCCGATACCAGGCGAATATCGAGGCAATTCGTCGTGCCGGCGCGGCCCTAGTGGTGGCAGAAGAAGTCGAGGCTACCTTGGCACTACTCCAGGTGCTGCAACCGCCCGTTCGAGAATCGTTGGATCGTCCCTTTGAGGTTTCGCGAGCGACTTCCACCGCCGAGAGCGCCGAACCGGGGAACCAGTCATCGGATTCCGGCGAAAAGTCGGGACATGGAAAAAATTCGGGCGGTCCTTTCTACGTTTAAAAAGTCGGGAGGCCCTTGCGCATTCGGCGGCCGAAAATTGGGGAAACAGAGAGGGAAAAATGACCCGTGAGGTCGTCCGGAACGCTTCGCTCGAGAGTTTGATGATCGGGTTGTGGAATCGGACCTTTCCCCGCCGGACGCCAAGCGGGGGCTTGAGAATTTTAGGCCTGCTGCTTGTCGGGAAACTTGCTCAGCCAAAGTTCGCGGTACTTAGCGACCATCTGTTCAACATGGAAGTGTTGGATTACCCGCTCGCGATTAGCTTGCGCGACTTGTTGGGCCAAACTGGGATGCGAGAGAAATGCGAGGATTTTGTCGCCGAAATCCTGCCAATTCTCCGGCGTGACTGTTTGCTGGTCGGCAAGAGGCCCAAGAAGCTCGCAAACGCCTTCAACCCTGGTGGCAACCACCGGCCGAGCGGCAGCCATGGCTTCGAGCACGACATTGGGCATCCCTTCCCACCGAGAGGGAAGAACTAACATTTGCGACGCAAGGAGAAAGGGTATAACCTCGGATTGCCAGCCGAGGAAACGCACTTGGCCACTGCGGTCTAGTTTCGACGCCTGTTGCTCGAGATGCTTGCGGAGTGGACCATCCCCGACCAACACCAGATGCACTTGCGGCGAATGAGCGAGCCATCTGGGTGCATTGGCTAGCAATTCGGGCACAGCTTTTTGCGGGTCCAATCGCCCAACAAACAATACCACGCGAGCGTCGGAGGGCAGGGCGAATTGACGCCAGTCGACCGGGGAGTATGCACCCACAAGCTCCGGATCGACACCGTTTGCAATTACCGTCAATTTGCCGGGGGGAAAACCAGCTGCTTTTAAGAATCGCGCGACGTCATCGCTTACACACACAAAGCTGTCCACCAAAGGGCTCGTTAACCGCTCGAGCCACAGGTGCCAGCGATTGCGGCGCTCTGCGACCCGCACCCCTGCAAATCTTCCGCGGACTTCGAGGCCTAAGGCCGCCAGTCGACTGGCTACATTAGCGTGGAAGAGCATGCTCTGGATAATCGCAGGACGGAATTGCGTCAAAAGGCGACGCAATCGAAGAAGTAACCAAGGGAATTGCCAATTGTGGTTTGCCCCAAGGAACTCGACGCGGATGTCGCGGCCCCTTAACTTTTCCACCAGTTTGCTGCGAGGGGGAGGAGGCTCCGAACCTAGGGAAACTACAAGAGGGTCAAACTCGGCTTTATCGAGGCGCGTTACGAGTTCCACCAAGTTTTTTTCAGCACCTCCCGGCTCAAGCTCCGTGATGCAGAATGCGATTCGTATTGGCCGCGAATTCGGGGGGGCCGGTGAGATTGCAATTTTGGGGAACGTTTTTTCCGACAAACTCATTCGGCCGATCCACCTGGGTAAACCGACAGCAAAAAAGGTATCTCAGAGACAGCGGGGCATATCAGCCTTGCAGGGTCTCCCTAACGAGGATTGGATCCCTGGAAATCCGGCGCCCCAAAAATTGTCCGCTCGGCAGTCCTTACAACCATGCGCTCGCTGGTTTCTTAGGAAGAAGTACCTAATGCATCAAAATAAGCAATGGGCGGTTCAGCGGGTGGAAGCCCTGTATCAGTTGTCACAATCGTTTAATTATCCGGGCAGCAGTCGGTATTTTGGTGGCCAGGTTTTCCGCTGAAATCGGCGGCTTGAGACATTCAGTTGAATTTGCTTATGCGATTGGCATCTCATTTTGGCTGTCAGATTGGCATCTAAATATCTAAATTTGGTCGTGAGATTGCCGTCAATATAATATTGTCTAATCGTTAGCCTCGGCTTAAATTTATGAGATTCCTTATGATTAGGAGGCCTGGCTCAGTAACTTAGCGGGAATGCCTGCCCATTAAGCCACTAATGGAGTACCATTAGGCTAGCTTTTTGAGAAGTGTAATGTCCACCTTATGCAACCTTATGAAATTTCGGAGTGCTGCAGATACCATCGCACGGTTGCTCGCCTGAACGCACCTTTTTTTGAAAGCTTGTTCAGGCTTTTCAAAGCTTTTTCAATGAATTAGGCCGTCAAGGGTGAAAAACGGCTATCACATGTCTTAAATTGATTTTTAGAGAATCTGACTTGAAAGCTCTCGCTCGATGGGGTCGTTTGGAAGGATCCGGAGAGCGAAATTTACTTTGGCTATGAAAAAAGTGTTGAATAGAAGCCGGCTATGCTTTTTGGTCCCGCAACGCTTCAAGTCACGGTTTAGCGACGTTAGTTTGCGGTTCTGTATTGCCACACGGTTTGTGGGCAGCGAAATCGGTTAGTGTGGGAGCCAACATAATTTAACCGAGTCATTTTTACGATCGCGTTGCCGGGCCGTTTTCTGAGTAAGGCCGCGAGCTTCGATGTTCCTCTTCGTTTCAACAGGTTGAAAAATGATGAGTTTGGCAACGGCCAGTGCTGGGGCGGTCCATTACCCGAGCTTCAACGAGTTTTGTCGCTGGGCAGATCGGGGGGTGGATTTGGTTCCCGTTTACCGCCGGTTGTTAAGCGATTCATTGACACCCGTCTCGGCGTTCCACAAGATCGACTCCGGGCGGTGCGCCTGGTTGGGCGAAAGTGTAATCGGGGGCGAAAAGGTCGGTCGCTACAGCTTTTTAGCGGTAGATCCTTTCTTCGAGATTGAGGCTTATAAGAACCGGGTCACCATTAATTCACCTTCAGGGGTATCCGCCTCGGGTGGGGCCCTGCTGGAGACGCGGCAATTTGACTGTGCAAATCCGCTTCGGGAACTTCGGCGCCGGGTAGAAGCCATCCGGGCGGCAAGGATTCCGGGACTGCCTCCTTTTTGCAGCGGGGCGGTCGGATATGCCGGTTATGATGTGGTGCGCTACCTGGAAGATCTCCCTCATGCGCCACCGGACGATCGCAATGTGCCGGATATGGCGTTTGCTTTCTACGATCAAATGGTGGTTTTCGACCACGTGGCCAAGACGATCATCGTCTTAGCAATGGCGCGGGTAGATCGGTCCGGACACCACACGCATCAACTCAAAAAAGCCTACGATCGGGCGTGCCAGAAGGTCGATCAATTGGTGGATCAACTGGCTAACCGCGATTGCGATCTGCAACCGATCGACATCAGTCCGGAAGGACCGCCGCAAATTCCCTACCAATCTAACTTCACCCAAGAGCAATTCGCGGAAGCGGTTCGAAAATGCGTTGAATACATTCGGGCCGGAGACATTTTCCAGGTGGTTATCAGCCAGCGATTGGAACTGACGATTCATGCTCATCCTTTCCAGATCTATCGCACGTTGCGGGTGATCAACCCCAGTCCTTTTATGTTTTATGTGCGGACCCCGAGCGTCATTCTTGTGGGTAGCTCGCCGGAGATTTTAGTGCGCGTTGTCAATGGGCAAGTGGTGACCCGGCCTTTGGCGGGGACGCGACCTCGTGGGGCCACCGAGCAGGAGGACCAACGACTGGCTGAAGAGCTTCTGGCGGATCCCAAAGAGCGGGCAGAACACGTAATGTTGGTTGATCTGGGCCGGAACGATATCGGGCGAGTTGCCCGATATGGCTCGATTCAACTAAGCGACGTGATGACGATTGAGCGATATAGTCACGTCATGCACATCACGTCCAATGTTTCCGGAGAGCTTGCGCCCGGCAAAACCGCCTTCGATGCCCTCGAAGCGTGTTTGCCGGCCGGTACGGTGTCCGGGGCTCCGAAGGTGCGGGCCATGCAGATAATCGACGAAATCGAACCGCATCGCCGTGGACCATATGCGGGGGCGGTGGGTTATTTTGATTTCAATGGGAATATGGATACTTGTATCGCACTTCGGACGATTGTCATCCAGGGTAATAAAGCTTACGTACAGGCGGGAGCGGGGATTGTAGCCGACAGCGTGTCCCAGAACGAGTGGCAAGAGACCCTCAATAAAGCTCAAGGAATGCTGAAGGCAATTGAGCTGGCAGAAGCTCAAAGGCCTTAAGAATCGCCCATTGCATCCCCCGTGATAACGCAAGAATTGTCGATCCGGCAAATGCGACAAGGCCAGTGTGACGCATTGTCTTCGGGTCGCTCAAATTTCTGGCAACCTCCAATTTACTGAGACCTTCGAGATACTCGAATGAAAATTGACCAGCTTAAAGTCTACTTGCTTCGGCTTCCTTTGCCTTGTGCGCGGCAGACGCCTTTAGGATCATGGGTTCACATCGAAACGGTGCTGGTTTGTCTGAGGAGCGGTGACCTGGAAGGATGGGGGGAGGCCAGTCCGGGTAATGCCCCTGTATATTATGCCGAATCTGCCGCCAGTGTCTTCCAATGCATCCGCGATTATCTCGGCCCGCGGGTGGTGGGCAAATGGATCGAGTCTCCTCAACAGTTGCAGGAACTGTTGAATCCAATTGTTGGCAATCAGCATGCGAAGGCGGGGATCGATACGGCGTGGTGGGACCTTCTGGCCCGTCAGCAAAACCGACCGATATACCAGCTTTGGAATGTGGAAACGCGGGCCATTGAAGTGGGGGTGAGTTTTGACCGAATGGCATCGATCGATCCGCTTTTGGAAGCGATTGGCCGGGCCTTTGCCGAAGGAATGAGCTGCGTGGAGTTAAAGCTTCGGCCCGGTTGGGACGCTTCGATGCTCAACGTCGTCCGCCACGAATTCCCCACGCAGCGAATCCACGCCGATTTGGAGGGAGCTTTGGGGTTGCAGCACATGGAGCTGCTTTGCCGACTTGATGACTTCTTTTTGGCGATGATCGAGCAGCCGTTGCCCCCTGAGGACTTGGTGGGACTGGCGATGGTGCAGGATACGATTCGGACGCCGGTCGGCCTTGATGAATCCGTTTTTTCCGTCCGCCAGGTGGAGCTAGCCCTCGAACTGAAAAGTGGGAAGTTCGTGCAGATCAAATTGGGACAACTAGGAGGGATTACGCCGGCATTGTCGGTCCATGATGCCTGTCACGACGCTTGTACGCCGTGCCGGGTGGGGACTGTGACGGATAGTGGCATAGGAACGCGTTTTGCGCTGGCTTTTGCGGGGATGGAAAATTGCACCTATCCGGCTGGGATTTTGCTGCCTGAACAGCGTCCTGCGATCAGCCTGATAGAGCCACCCCAAATGGTGCGCACCCAACCTGATGGTGTGGCTCAGATCATCCTGTGGGAAGAGCCGGGAATCGGAGCGGCTCCACAGCTTGCCGAAGTGGAACGGTACCAAATTGCCCAGGCAACGCTGACGGGCTGATGGTCTTTCGCTCCTGTTTCGCTACTAGCCAATCGCTTTCCAGAACTTGCGGCTTGCCCCGACCTTCTCTTGCACAACGTCTGCCGCTGACAGCCTGGTTTACGGTTCTTGGCAGCTTTCATTGCCGTCCTCCCAACTCATTGCTTTATCGCTGCCCTCATCGGCTGCCTGAACTGCTAGATTTTTGTCGCTTCTTTTGCACTAATATCGCCTTTCTGCCGCGTGACTCGTTGCAATTTCGTCGTGCTGTTAAGCCAGCTTCTAAACGACTCGTTGTCTAATTTTCCCCGTTCCTATCAGGCAGTGGGTGCACGGAGAGTGCCGCGAGAGTAATCTATTTGCGAGAACGCAACTGGGTATTTGCGAGAACGCGACTGGGAAATCGAGGTTGCCTTATGGTCGATGTCGGTCAAATTTCGGTTCAGTTAGCCCGACTGGCACGAAATTAAGCTGCAAAGGGGATTGGCCATGCGAAGGATTTGGATAACGGCGTCAATTTTGGTTCTGAGTTTCGTCGGTTCACTCGAAGGTGAGGAGCTACGTTTTAAGGAGGAGTTCTTAAAACAACTTGTCGATCAGGTACCGACGATCCTTAAGAGCTTTGACCCGAGCACGGGCCGCTTTGGTAGCGGTATTTGGACTTGTGAAGACCAGCACATGATCTACCCGTTAGCTGTGGCCTATGCGACCGCCGGTGAAGGGAACCCCTACTACAAATCTTCCGAAATCCTATCGGTGATCATCAAGGGGGGCGATCTACTGATTAAAGAAGCAGATCCTCAGGGCCGGTGGCTTTTCATCAAAAAGGATGGAAGTACCTGGGGAATGATCTGGATGCCCTGGACGTATTCGCGGTGGATCCGCACGTTTGGATTGATTGCCGAAGACATGCCGCCGGAGGCCCGCCAGCGCTGGAGCACAGCTTTGGCAGTCGGCTATGCGGGCATCAGTCAACATGAATTGAAATCGATTCATAATATTCCGACCCATCATGCGATGGGATTATACATCGCAGGCAAGATTCTCGATCGGCCTGAATGGTGCCAGCAAGCCAGCGAATTCCTGCACCGTGTCGCCGCTGCTCAAAGCGACGGTGGTTACTGGCAGGAGGGAGGGGGTCCCGTCGTTTTTTACAATTTCATATATGTCGGCGCCCTCGGCGTTTACTATGCACTTTCACGCGATGCGGCAGTACTCCCTGCCTTGGAACGAGCCGCTCGGTTCCATCAGCAGTTCACTTATCCCAGCGGTCATCCTGTGGAGACCATCGACGGCAGAAACCCCTTGTCGATGCGATTTCCCAGTGCCGATTCGAACCGCCCCTTAACCGAGGGGAGCAACTTGGGAAATGTGGGATTTACGTTCTGCGCGGTAGGGCGGGCCTATTTGAAACGGCAATGGGATCTTTTGGGAGGTCACAAACGGCTCGGACCGGACCTCCTCGCGTCTTTTTTGCTCTATGGGCAGGAAGGTATCGTGGAGCCGGAGCCCCCGCCTTCCACCCGACAAATATCGGTTCTCAAGGAGAAAGGAGCCGCCCGGGCAGTCACGCTCCGTCAGGAGCCCTGGTTTATTTGCCTTTCTTCGTACACCTCCCCGATTGTTAACTCGCGCTGGATTCAAGATCGACAAAATTTCGTGAGTATGTATCACGATTCGACCGGTGTTATCATCGGTGGTGGAAATACGAAGCTCCAGCCGGGATGGAGTACCTTTACCGTAGGGGATACGGCGCTGTTGGCCCATCAGCCGGGAGACGAAAACCCGGTGTTTACCCCCAAAGGACTTTTGTACCACGTGCCGTCGGAAGCAACGCTTGTGTGGGAATCGGACTTTGGCTTAGATCTGGTATACGGTCCGGCGGTTTGCCGCCTGCGAATCAAGATAGAAGACTCGCGAAATCTGGATTATCGCCTCGAAGCAAGCCCGTGTGAATTGCCTGTGGCGGCTCACCTTACGATCGTGCCGCGACTCGGACGGGAATTAGTCACCGGGAGCGGCCATCGTGAAAAGGTCGGGCCCAATCCCATCAATTTGCCCCCCGAGAGGCTTCAAGGGCAGGTGACCTATGCGGGCTTTCGATTACATTTGCCGGCCGTAGCATCGCTCCACTGGCCAACGTTGCCGCACAACCCTTATCGGAAAGATGGGCATGCCGAACCGGAGGAAGGGCGGATCGAAATTCGCATCCCCTTTGATCAAGAGAACCGGTCCTACACGGTAAGGATCGAGGTTTTGTCCGAAAGCCCCTCTCCGTGAAATCCCTTTCGCGATTTTTCGCTTAAGGACATGGGAAGCCGGTTGCGGGGGCAAGAGGGTTCTCAGGCGACTTGACACAGCGTGTTTCTGCTGGTGTCCTCGCACACATCCCACCGGTGCGGAAAAGAACGGGCGTAAATTTTGTAAATTTTACATTCGAGAGTTGAAAAGTGCCTGAGTCCTCGAGTATGTGCGAATCAAGGAATTTTCGATCGCAGCCAAGCAGCACTGGTACCCATCCAAGCGATGCGGGAATCGACGTAACCTAGCTTTTCGGCTGCGTATTGCACCAAAGGGTCCTCGAACACACGGATGTGAAAAAGGTTAGACGGCGATTCTCGGTGCGCTACAACTCGGGTTCTTCTTCGTGCGAGAGTGAAATAGACGGCATCGCAGTGCGAGGTGTACCTGTAGGCAGGTCCTTCCGCCTGCGAGGGGGAAGT
>CAKZMM010000123.1 GCA_937128505.1 uncultured Thermogutta sp. | reverse complement strand
CGTTTTTAACTGTTACGAGAGGCATTAGGTAGGGTGGCAGTAATTTAAACGGAATGTGGCAGTAATTTAAACGGAATAGTTTAACGCCCTGCGGAACCATGCTGCTTAACGGCATCAGGCATGATCACCAGTCTTCATAATCCTCGAGTGAGATTTGTGCTGAAACTTCGGGAGCCTAAATATCGGCGGCAAACCGGGTTGACCATCGTCGAAGGGGTGAGAGAACTTCGGATTGCCCTCGACTCGGGTGCTCCTCTTCACGAAGTCTTCATGTCTCCAGAGTTGGTTGATGATGCCGTTAAAAAAAGCCTTTTGGAGGCGTTTGCTTGCCGCGGAATATCCGTGATCGAGGTAAGTTCGCGCGTGTATGAGCGAATAGCATTCGGGGAGCGGAGGGAGGGGGTTTTGGCGACGGCGGTAATTCCCCGCTATACATTTGCGGATTTAGGTTCGGCCCAAAATCCAGGGGAGCTTGCGGAGCGGAAGCTTCGGTTACTCGTCGTCGTGGAAGGGGTGGAAAAGCCGGGAAACTTGGGGGCGATCATTCGATCGGCAGACGCCGCAGGGGCTTCCGGCATCATTGCCGCCGACTGTCGGTGCGATCCGTTTAGCCCGGCGGTTATTCGAGCAAGCTTGGGGACTGCCTTGGCATTACCGTTATGTGTGACGGAAAGTCGCGCGGCGGCGGAGTGGCTGCGGGAAAATGGCTTCCGAGTGATTGCCGCTCTCGTGGGCGCCGAAACCCCATATTGGGCCGTGGATTATTCCGAGCGAGTAGCCCTTGTTCTGGGGGCGGAGGACAAGGGATTGTCCGATCAATGGCTAGGCTCCTGGGTGGAGCCTGTGACCATTCCGATGGCGGGCCGAGTAGATAGCCTCAACGTCTCCGTAGCGGCAGCCATCCTACTTTTTGAAGTGCGGCGGCAATACGAGCTGAAGCACGGCCGCCTACAGAGCTGACGCGCAGCGGTCGCCAATCACCGAGGACTGGGCCCGAGGGGGTTAAGAAAACTTGGAGCAAAATGATCGCATGTTGAAACGGGGTTACCCCACGGGCAAAAGCTCGCTTATCTTTCAGACGGAGAGATGGAAGTGTGTTTTTCCGAATTAAAGCGGAGTGGGATCGAAGTGATAATCAATGAGAGCTTCACCAGCAGTAAGCTGAGGTCTTAGAAGCGATTAAGAAATATGAGAAATATTAGAAGCCAATTGCTGATTCCGAATTTGGTGAGAGCGAACGGGGACCGGGGCAAAACCCTCTTTTCAAAGGTGACGGGAATCTATATAATATCATTGTGAATTAGCTTTACAATGTTAGTTATGAATGGCTTTGGTTTTGCGTCTTCGGTTGCGCCCCTTTTTTCGATCGCGGCGTAAAACAGATCGCACAGTGCCGCGGAAGCCCGCGATGAAGGCGCCACGATTGAATCGACTCATTTTCGTGCATGATGATGCGGGAAATTGTTGTGTCCCATATCGTCCCAGGACACCGAATCATTGCATTTTCGGTGATTTTTATTAATTTTCCTGTCGTAAAAAATTCATGCAGTGAAAAACGTTTGCGGTTTGTGGCGTGAAGTCGAGGGGGACGGCGATTACCCGTTAGCATTGCCATTAAGTGGCCGCTTATTTTTTGGCCATGACAAAAAATATTTCTCTGGCGTTATATTTCTCTGACGTTCTAAGAGGCGAAGTTGGTTTAATCAGGCTTCTCGACGCTTTGGGGCCGGGAAACCGCGAATTCAGAAATCCCCGTTCAATTAGCGAAATTTAGGCTTCAGGCCGAAGTATTACGGCCGCTTTCCGACGCGCGGCTGACTGCGCTTACTCGGGATTTATTGTAACGAGTGGGGTTTTTATCTTCGACACACGGATCTTGAGGTGGCCCAAATGAGTCAGGATCAGGAAACGACGCGAAAACTTAGCGAAGTTGAGCATATCAAAGCCGCAAGCAACTATCTGCGGGGTAATGTCGCGAAAGAGCTTGCGGAGCCGACGGAGACCTTCTCGAAGGAGTCGGTCCAAATTCTCAAACATCACGGGATGTATCAGCAGGAGGATCGCGACCGTCGAGGGAAGAAAGGGCCCGACGGCAAACCGCTGTCGAAGGCGTATTCTCTGATGCTGCGTGTGAAAACTCCGGGTGGTCAGCTCACATGTGACCAGTTTCTGGCAGAACTGGAAATTGCCGATAAATGGGCCGGTGGAACGATGCGAATCACCAATCGGCAAGATATTCAGTTCCATTGGGTGCTGAAGGGAAATGTGCGCGAGGTGATTCGCCGAATTAACGAGGTTCAACTGACGACCTTCGGCGCTTGCGGCGACGTGGAACGCAACGTGATGTGCTGCCCTGCACCTTTGAACACTGATCCGGTCCAATTGGCCAATCAGCAATTGGCTGTCCGCTTGTCTAATCACTTGCTGCCGCGTACTCGGGCTTACCACGAGATCTGGCTTACCGATTTGGAGACCGGTGAAAAGACCGACTGCACCGAGGTGCCGGACAGTGGCGAGGCCGAACCGCTTTACGGACGCACGTATTTGCCTCGAAAATTCAAGACGGCGATTGCCCGGCTCGAGGATAATTGCGTTGATGTGTACACAAACGACATGGGATTTGTTTCCATCCGCGAGGGGGATCGTCTCTTGGGTTACAACGTCCTAGTGGGGGGCGGGCTGGGTGTCACTCCGAGTGATAAGGATACTTTCCCCCGACTAGCCGATCGTTTGACCTTCGTCAAACCGGAGGAGGTTATCGGTATTGCTGAGGCGGTGATTAAATTCCAACGCGATTTTGGAAACCGGGAGGATCGGAAGCGTGCACGACTCAAGTACGTTGTAGCGGATTGGGGGATCGAGCGTGTCCGTGAAAAAGTGGCTGAATATTTCGGCCGACCACTGGCCTTACCACTAGAGGTGGAGGTCACGGGTTTCGACGACCACATCGGCTGGCACGAACAGGGAGATGGGCGGTGGTTTTACGGGCTAAATGTCGAAAATGGTCGCGTAATTGACCGGCCTGACATGCGCTTAAAAACCGCGCTTTGGGAAGTCTGTCGCCGCTTGCGTCCGGGCGTGCGACTCACTCCGCATCAAAGCGTTATTTTCACGGATATCCAACCGGCTGACCGCGCAACGCTCGAAAGCATTCTTCGGGATCACGGTGTGCCGCTGCATGACGAAATATCGGAGGTTCTCCGCTGGTCGATGAGTTGCGTGGCACTTCCCACCTGCGGTTTGGCGGTGACTGAAAGTGAGCGCGTTTTGCCGGGGATCATCGATCAATTGGAAGGAGAGATTGCCGCCATCGGCTTGCAGAAAGAGCAATTCACGGTGCGGATGACCGGTTGCCCCAACGGTTGCGGTCGGCCTTACAACGCCGATATCGGCCTGGTGGGACGGACGAAAAACAAATACACGATCTATTTGGGAGGTCGCCTCGTGGGCGATAGGCTTGGGGTACCTTATCTAGAGTTGGTACCCTTGGAGCAAATTGTCCCAACCCTTGTTCCCGTCCTTCAGCTTTTCCGCGAGTACCGCGCAGATGGCGAAACCGTCGGCGATTTCTGCCATCGTGTCGGAGTGGATTGGATTCGAGAAAAGCTGGGGCACTCGAAAACCGCGTCCCCCGAAGAGACGGCCGTTCTCGAGGAGTAGTCGGTTTTCGCGCGATTGCCTTAGTTTTCTTGCTGTCATCTCTCTGTTGTTGCGGACACACAGGATCGTGTTGCGGACACCCGGGTAACCGGCCAATGCTGAAGCCGCTTATCGCCGCATAGAGGCGATCGGCGGTAGCCCCGCGCAACCGGCGGACTTATCTTCCCCCGAGTGATTTACCCGTCTTTTAGCGCCTTAGGATTTAGTGGCTTAGTAGGCAAGCTCATTTCAATGGTCTTTAGGATATCAAGGTCACGCTTGCGAAAGGGGAGCCTGCAATCCACTCCCGGATAGGTGCCCCGAAAACCCAGGTGTGGGCAGATCTGCAAATTGCGCTCTTGACGATTTGTCTCCCACCTGACTTGGGTCGCTTTCGCAAAGGCTGATTTGCCGGGTAATCGATCCCCGATTATCCGCAAAGCGGACTTGCATTCGAAGAGTGAGTCAATCACTTCAACCCCGCCTTTGCCCCGCGGATTGCGAAGCCAAGGGACGTTTGCGCTCACGTATTGGGCGGCTCGTTGGGATGGGAGCATTGCTCCGCGGTTAACCCGGTTCCCATCGCCGCTGGCGGTTTGTGAATTCGTCCGAGGTATAACATGGCGAAAAAATCATATACGGCATGGGCAAGAATCGGCACAAGGAGATTATCGGAGACTAACCACACGGAACCGAGATACACTCCGTATGCGGCAGCAATCATCGCGTAAGTAACGTTTAACAGATGAAGGAGGCCGAAAACGAATCCCGAGCCCAGCACCCCTGTGGTTATACCCACCCAGGATTCGTCTTGTCCACCCAGGGCTACTTGTACGACCCCACGGATTAACAGTTCCTCACCGATGCCGGCCAAAATCGAAAGAATCGCCATCTCCCAAATGGTCCATCGGCGCACCACCGGCAGAATTTGCTCCTCGATAACTCGCAAGGCATTTGCGAAAACGGCGAGCCGAGTGTGCACCATCAGAAGCATCATGAGCAACATGGGCACGGAGGCGATAATCCCCCAACCGATGGCCATGGCGTCCAAGCTGATATACTGAGCCGGCTGTGGCAGTCCAAGAATCCAAGCCAAAACGATTGCCACGAACACCAGTCCGCCTTCGAAAATAATCCCTACGACGACGAGCCGTCGGGATTCGTCGGCCGAGCTTACAGAGCTTTCCAATGACTTCACTCCCCCACAAGATGTTGAGTCGAGGCACTCCGGCCGGCGACCGTCTAGCGGCCTGTTGTTTTCTCCGTGGGAGTGAACTCGAGCTTATCAGGGCCGATGATAAAGATTGGCCCATCATCTAGATTCAGCATCAAAGTTCCCACCTCCGGTTCTTGGATGGAGACGTCGCGTCCAAGGTGGTCGACGATTCGCGACGGTCGACCCGTAGATTTGAGACGAATTTTCTCCGCCTTGTCGACCCGCCAAATTGCCCAAGCCTGACGACCGTTCAAGTCGTACCAACCGACTTGGTAAATCCCTTGCCCCGGCGGCTGTGTGAGCTGGAGTGTCCGGCCCGGCGGCACAAGCGAAGTCAAAGTGCGATAAGCCTCGTAGGCGGGTTTTGGCGATAAATCTCGATGTACGATCCCGAAGTGATGTTCGTTATAATCTGCACGAAACTCGGGCGATTGAAATTCGTACCAGAAAATCTTCTGAACTCCGGCTGCCAAAGCCAAAAGGTAGGACCGCGTAAGCATCTTCGCCTGGTTCTCGGGGCTGATCCCGCGCGGTCCCTGATGCGTTGGCCAACCGATCTCCGTGATCCAAATCGGTTTTTCTCCATCGCCATATGTGGCCATGAGCTCCCGCAATTTGCGAAGATCCTCGTAAAGCGGCCTTTCCTCGGGACCTGCGGGATACCGATATGGATGCACATTCATCACATCGAAGAAGTCTTTTCCGCCGGCCTGGTATATGCCCTCCAAATAGGACCACGGAATACCGGCCACCCCACCAAGCACGACCACAAGCTTTGGGTCGATCTTTTTGATCTCTCCATAAGTTGCTTCCAGCAGCGTGACATAGTTCTTCGGATCCGGCTTATCTCGCCAGAATGACTCGAGGTTTGGTTCGTTCCACACTTCCCAAAACCGTATGCGGTCCTTATACCGAGACACCACCCGCCGAACATATGCCAGCCATAGGTCCAGGTGACGATAAGCGGGCCTGGCCCATGGGACATCGTAATCTAAAATGGGCAATAGCCGAATGCCGGCCGCCTCGGCCCATTCGACCGTCTCATCCAGATGTTCAAATCGCCACTCTCCCGGTTTTCGCTCCACTCCGGACCAATCGAAGTCAGTTCGGACCCAACGGATCCCGGCTTGTAGCATGAGCTTGAATTCTTGCTGCGCGTAAGCGTGTTCATCACCGCGGGAAACGTGTGCACAGACGCCATACGGTGAATCGGTTTCCGCGTCGGCTGGGCATGTCTCGGCAACCCAAGCGTTGAAAAGAAGAAACAGTGCTGCCACAAATCCGCCTAGAAACCGTAGCTTTATCATCGTAGGAGCTCCAACTCGTATCGACAGACCGATTTCCGATTGCAGATCATAGTCCCTAATTTTCCCAGAACAATTTTTGAACGGAACATGGAGAGAATGATGGTTTATTCTGGCTTTTATTGGGTGCATGTTCGCCGCTTGATCTGCGAACCGCGAACCAGCTCGGGCAAGCCACCGTGAATCTGGAGTGCCGCCATGAATATCATGAAAATAACGAAGGGACCGCAGCGGCCGAATGATTGAAGACCTCTGGTGGGTAACATTCAGTGGGTCCAGGTCATTGTTTAGTTTTTGAGGCTGTAGTCAAATCATAGAGCCATAAGATAAAACTCAGACGTTTAGACCCGGGCGTTACTAAATTTTGCCTTTTTGAAAAATTCTTACTTTTCCGATCGAAAATACCGCTCGGTCGGCGATTCACAAGTGGTAAGTCATAGTTGTTGGCGAGACTGACCTAAATTCAAGTTATTTTAGTTGGCGGCTCGCACTGCCCCGGGCTTTAATAGCTTTAATAAACGCCTCGGTTCACGGGTAGCTCCGGGAAATCGCACCCTCTGGTGCTTGGACATGACAGGGTCGCTGTAGTACAATCAATCAGTTGAGAGTAGCAGTACCTTGGTGGCAACTAAGGCTGCGAAAATCGGGGCGGATTCCCAACGAATTACCGCAACGAAAGTGTTAGGGAAGCTAAAGTTTTGCGATTTGAGAACAGCCTTTTAACCCCGCCAAGTTTTTGCAAAAAGGGGGTCGATCCATGACAGAATCGTCGTTTTTGCTCGCTTATCTTTTTGGGACGCCTGGCCCAATGGAGCTATTGATAATTGCGATTATAATTTTAATTCTGTTTGGAAACCGCTTGCCGGGGGTGATGCGTTCGTTGGGCCGCGGGGTAGTGGAGTTTCGGAAAGGCCTTCAGGGGATCGAGGACAACTCCGAACAAGCGAATAAACCAGCCGCAACCTCACAGCCGGCTCAGAAGGAAAGCACAACTGCGTGAATCATTTTAGCTGCTATAAGGGAAATCCGCTCAAAAGCAGGAAAGATGCCACCCTTGGGAGGTCGAGTTTTGAGGGTGGGTGATGCATGGCTATTGCGGCTTGGTCACCGGGTTAATCGCTCTTAGGCCATTTCACCCTCGAAATGTTCGCTGAGTCTTCGAAATTCTGGATTTTTCCGCGGCTAGATGTTCGCTGAATTGCTTCGGGCAATCGCGTGGGATTGAGAGATTGCACCGCTGCTGGAGTAAGCTGAGGTCGAATGAAGAGCGTATAGAAACAAAAAAGATTTCTGGAAGTTACTGCGTCGATTGACTGAGAAAAGCTTAGTCGGCTTTTTTTGAGTGTTCGATTAGCGTATTGGATCGATAAATTAGCGTATTGGATCGATAAATTGGTTTAGCCGGTTGTGGAATTGCAGAAATTAGTTTAAGGGTGTTTGCGATTTAGCGTTTCGCATTTCCGCAGTTTTCGGCAAGCCCAAGGGAGCCCGAAAATGTTCTCCCCCAGCCCTGGGGAAATGCTTATCATATTGGTAATCGCGTTACTACTTTTCGGCCAACGACTTCCCGAGGTGGCTCGGTCGGTCGGGAAAAGCATCATGGAGTTTCAGAAAGGTTTGCGGGGGATTGAGCGCGAAATTAACGCAAGCATTTACAGTACTGAATCTGACTCGAAAAGCTCAGCCGGAGCCAAAAAGGGCCCCGTAGACAGTCTCGAGCATGAGGAGGCTACCGCCCCCAAATTCGAACCGCCTGCTTAACAGGGCGGGTTGCCCTTGCGAAGACCGGTTGGGTTTTGGTAATTCGATCTGGGAATGGTGTGGGCGGAAACGTTGTTGATTTTAACCGGTGAAAACTGCAGATTTAAAAGCAGTTTTAAAAGTCGTAACTACGGAGAGGTAATATAGAGGTAAATATTCAAAAGTTTCGGGCGGCTAGCTCAGTTGGTTAGAGCGCTATCCTCACACGGTAGAGGTCACTGGTTCGAATCCAGTGCCGCCCATTGCGTGGTTAGCAATGCGTCGCGGCAACAAGGAACTGGTACTCTACGATTTTTTCCAAAATTGCGAGATTCATTCGGCTAGTTCGAAGCCCGCAAAAAACTGTACTGAATTTTACGGGTAGGCGGTATCCGTTCGCACCTTGTGGGCGGCCGTTCGGTGCAGAGAATCCCTCTTCCGGCTTAAGATTGCGAGCCTGCCTTACTGATTTTCAGGCCGAAAAGCTTCCCGAATCCCGATCGTTTGGCCGGCCGCTCTGTGATCGTAGGCTTGTTCGGTACACTCAAAGCCTCGGCTAAACTCACCATTGCTTGAGTAATGGGGGCTTTGGGGGCCTGTTCGATAAGGGGCACGCCGTTGTTTCGGGCCTCAATCATTGTGCGATAGTCGTTGGGAAGCTGCCAAAAGAACTCGCGACCGATGGTGTCCTGAGCTTTTTTCAGGGTGATCTGCCCGGTTTCGAGGCCCACTCGATTCACCACTATCTTTACCTTATCCGCTAAGCCCTCTATTTGCTTAAACGACGCCAAAAGGCGAACCACATTCCGCAGGCACGGCAGGTCTAGCTGCGTAACCAGTAGCACCTGGCTCGCCATCTCTAAAGCCACGATATCGAGGCGGCTATAGCTCTTGGAGAGGTCAAGAATTAGGTGTGTAAATGCGGCCTTCAAAAGACCGATGATCCGCTGAAGATCTTCGGGCGTAATCAGCGAAAGATCCTCAAGCTGCGCCGGTCTTGGGAGTAGAAACAATCCGGAGCTATGCTTCGTGAGTGACCGTTTCAATAGAGTGAAGTCAAGCCGCGCGACGTTTTGAGCCAGATCCGCCAGCGTGTAGTCCGGAATCGTGTCGAGAAAAACGTCGGCATCCCCGAGCGAAAGATCCAGATCCACCAGCACGACCGCGTTTTGAGTCTCGGCAGCCAGCGCGCAGCCCAGGTTCACCGCCAGGCTCGTGCATCCGACCCCCCCTGTGGCTCCGGCCACGGCGACTACTTGACAACCGCGCGGCCGGTTTTCGCCACGGCCGAACCTTTTCTCGCTGATTCGGCCGATTGACGCAATGAGATCCTCGAGGCGCAGCGGCCAGGTTAGGAACTCCTTGGCCCCGGCACGCATCGCCTGCAAAATCCAATTACCATCGCACGACGTGCTAACGACGAGAATATCGCACTGAGGTACACTCTCGGACAATCGGGCCACTAGGTCGAGAGCTTGTGAGGGCTCGGCATCAATGCACACGATCCCGATGTCGGGCGACGTCTGTCCCACGACATCTGCGAAAAACTCGTATCGGGAGCATTCAGCCTCCAACCAAATAAGCTCCAGGCCGAGGAGCATTTGCTTGAGGGCCTCGCGCTTGCGGTCATCCGGATCGACGATTGCTAACCTTAGAATGTTGCTCATGGATCTATGGCACGAGACTCCTGGCGATAACCACGCTAATCCAGGCCAAGTATTGCTAAGTCGAGCGCGTTGTCAAAAGAAACATATTGGTAGGGCCGGGAACCCCGCAAAAATGAAAACGCTTACCGGCAACTCAGCAAACCCATTTCAAGTTGGCTTCGGGTCTCGGCGTTTTCCCGGCTGTTGAGCGTCGCCAAGTTCGGTCCCCCAAGCCCTGAACTCCGACCCAGTAAAATATGGCTTATTTTGCAGGGGCTTCGTAACCTACCGGCCCAATTAGACCGGGTAAGTTAGAGCCATTAGACGTGGGATTTGTACCGGTAGTGCGGGAATTTCCGGTATCGCGACTCTGTGTGTGGGGCTGAGGAGCCTGCCCGCCGGGCCGCCCGTCAACACGCATGGTGGGGAAAGAGGAAGGACTCGCGGCGCTTGCACCGCGAGAAATAACGGTATTAGGGGGGCCGGTCTGCCGTGGGGTCCGCCTACCCGGGCCGGCCTGCTGTGAGTTTAGCCGGGTGTAGGCCGATCTACCTTCCGCGGGCACGCTACCTTCCATAGGCAGGCGATATGAATCCGGCCTCATTACAGCCTCCCCGGCGGTGCCGATTTCAGAGGGCGGAGTATACAGCCCCGGCATTTCACCAGATTCCACCGGCACGCCACAGGATGAATCAAGAGGGACTTCAATACGCCCTTGCACATAAAGCTGCCAGTCGCTCGGACTGGCAGAGTTATATCCCGGTCCTCCCTGCGGAAACAGCGATTTGTCTATCCCTTCCACCAACTCAGGAGTCACTAGGATAAGTAACTCAATTTCGTTGGCCCGCTCCGATACTCTTCGGAACGGGATGCCTACAATTGGCAGATCGCTGAGTACGGGCAAGCCCCGTTTTTCCGCCTCCAACCGATTCTGAACCAACCCGGCAATCGCCAAAGTTTGCCCAGCCTGAAGTTCGACCCCTGTATCCACTTCGCGAGTGGTGAAGGCGTAGATGGTTTGTCCGTCCACTGTAATACTTCGCGCTAGATCCACATCGCTGACTCTTGGGCGCACCTCCAATCGAATTCGCCCATTGCCAAGCACGATTGGCACAAAATCTACTTGCGTTCCGTAGCGTTTGTACTCAATCGATACCGTTCCCAATCCTGCCGGAGCCAGCGTCGGTACCTCCCCACCCACTTGGAAGAAAGCCGGTCGGCCACTTACGGTCACGAGCGTCGGCTCCGCCAGCACTTTCATTAGACTATCACGCCGCAATGCGTCCAGCACCGCGAAGAAGGCGTCCGCACCGTCAATCACGCTCAAACGAAACGTTTCGGCACCGCTGGTGATGGTCGAATACCCGAAGTCCTGGACCCCACCCGGTAATTCCCTGACCGATTGCGTCACGCCACTCAGCACACCGGCTCCCATCGAGTGCACCACGGTATTGGGGGAGAAACTTGACCAATCCAGGCCGAGAGATCGGAGCTTAGTGCGAGATACTTCCATCGCCTTGACATGCAGTAAAACTTGGTGCACTCCGGCCACCCGGATGTTCGTTAACACTTTGGAGTAATATTGTTCCGCGATTTCTCGGATTTTTGGGACATCTTCTGGCTGATCTACATATCCGGAAATGAGGACGCCGCTTGCGATCGGCTTGACGGTTAGAGACGCGTTGGGGAATTCCGACTCAAGAATCAGGCTCAACTCTTTCGCGTCTCCGAAAACCACAACGTCCACGGTGTAAATCTGGCCATTTTCATCCCAAATATTGACTTGAGTGACCCCTGCTTTCTTGGCGAAAACTTGGATCTGCGTAGGCGAAAGGGGCGTCAGCTCCAAGATTTCTCGATTGTTCACCTGGGCCTGGGGGATACGGTTTGCCGCGGTTAACGAGGGGCTTAGGAAAAGAATCCGGCTTTCGTTGACAGTGATCTCCAAGCGCTCCGAGGCCGAGCGAATCTCCCTTAAAGGGGTCTGAGAACCTAGCGGTTGTTGAGCAAGTTGTTGGGCAACAAGATTGGGAGCCACCATCAAAACGAGCATCCAAGCTATCCAAAAACGGTAGCACCCCTCAGAATGAGGTCTTCCGGAAGCTCCAAAAGCTCCCATTAAAAGTCTCCTCGAAAAGGCTTTAAAACTTGTCAATGTTGATCGTTGTTGTGAATGTATGAGCCAGGACTATCTTCGGTACTCATTACAAAATCGGCATAATCTTCACTTTCGGATCAGGTTGACCGTAAAGTTTCTCACCGCAACGCGATTTTTTGGGGAAAGAACCGGACGGTGTCCGGTAATCCCATTCGGTCAAAACGGATGGACCTCGAAAGAGGGGAGGGTTCTTTAGCTGTTTTCTTTGTTTCCCTTTGCGTCTCCCCCTGTGTGCGCTAGCCGGTTGGCCAATTTCGAAGCAACAAAGAAAAGAACGGATTAGAAGCAACAAAGAGTAGATTAGAAGTAGCGAGGAATAGATGAGAAGCAACGAAGAATGATTAATTTAGAAGCAACAAAGAAAGAATGGCTCCATACAAGCGTGGGGAGGTGATTCTCCTCTGGGGTGAAGCCATAATCAGCCTTGCGCAGTATGCCCGAGGATGATAGTTTTGGTTTACATTTAGTGGCGTCTAGTGGCGTCAACTGCTGTTATGGCTCCGTGAGCCCGGGCATGAAATCTGAACGACGGATGGACCTCGGTCAGAAAAGAATTCGGACTATCTAGATGTTCATGTTTTAGATCACATTAATCATAAAGGAGCGTTGAGACCTCCTTTTAGTTCCTTTGGTGTACATCTAGCTTGATTTGCCAACCTTTTCTCGTTTTCAGTAAGCGGGTTGGGGAGGGGCTTTTTATCCTGCCCGAATAAATGGCAGCCACCACAGCATTGATGTCCGGGGCCTTCACCTCGGACCTTTTGAGGGCCTTTACCAGCCAGAAAAGCTCTCGCCAGAAACTTCGATTCTTAAAGGGCCGGGCAGGAAACTCCAGTGGGGATTCCCTCTATGCTCGGCCCACCTGACAAGCTCAAACGACCGGCGCGCTGTTTCTCACAGCGGAAACCGACGCTGAACAACAAAAGGTTTTCGCCGGGATCCGATCCCACCAGGACCCGAAGGATTTCTTAGTCAAGGAATATCTTGTCAAGGAATATCTTAGTCAGCGGTCCACCCGAAGGTCCCTCAGCCACCGGAGGAACTTTCCCGCGGCCGTCCCGACTCACCCTTTCCGCCGCAACTTCCGCAGGAGGGGCCCGAGGAATTTGCCCGTAATCGATTGTGGACAGGCCGCAACTACCTCAGGTGGACCGTGAACCACAACCTGCCCCCCCTCATCGGCAGCGCCTGGCCCAAGGTCAATGATGTAATCGGCAACCGCCATAAGGTGCAGGTTGTGCTCCACAACGATGAACGAATGACCCAGATTGAGCAAGGCATCGAAGCAGTCACATAGGCGTAACACGTCAGCGTCGTGCAAACCGGTCGTAGGTTCATCGAGGATAAACAACGTATGCGCCCCTTTTTTGCTGGAAAGATAGGATGCGAGTTTGAGCCTTTGGGCTTCCCCTCCGGAAAGGGTTTGAGCCGACTGTCCCAGTCGCAGATAATCGAGCCCGACGTCGATGAGCTGTTTGAGCCGCTGTTGGATCTTGGGTTGGCCGCGGAAGAACGTGAAGGCATCCCGCACGGTCATCTCAAGAACTTGAGCGATGTTGTAACCCCGATAAGCTACCTCCAGTAATTCCTTCCGAAATCGTTTCCCCTGGCAGTCTGGGCACGTCACGTACACATCGGCCAAAAACTGCATCTCGATTTGCAATTGTCCCTCGCCGGCACAGGTAGGACAGCGTCCCCCGTCCACATTGAAGCTAAAATGGCTGGGAGTATATCCGCGTCGTCTTGCTTCGGGGGTTTCGGCAAAGAGTAAGCGAATTTCGTCGAAAGCCTTTGCGTAGGTGACGGGGTTGGAGCGAGAACTGCGCCCAATCGGCGTTTGATCCACGAGTACCACGTCGCCAATTTGCCCATCACCGAAGAGTTCATCGTAGGGTTGAGCTTTTGGCCCGGGAATTCGAAGCCGTCGGCATAAGGCCGGATAAAGCGTATCTTGAACCAGCGTGCTTTTGCCTGAACCGCTCACCCCGGTTACGAGGCACAGCACCCTTAAGGGGAATGCAACGGTGATATTTTTGAGATTATGGCCGCGGGCCCCTATTAAGCGAATCCACCCGTGCTGTGGGGATCGGCGCGAGGAGCGTGCAATCGGCCGCCTTCTGCCGGCGAGCCAATCGCCGGTCAAGCTCTCCTTACAAGCGAGCAGTTCTTCAACGGTGCCCTGAAAGACTACTCGCCCTCCTTCCTCGCCTGCGGCAGGACCAATTTCAATCACATGGTCCGCAGACCGGATGATCGCCTGGTCATGCTCCACCACAACCACCGTATTGCCGCGGTTTCGCAGATGATTCAGCGCAGCGATCAGTCGGTCGATATCTCGAGGGTGTAGTCCCACAGAAGGTTCATCGAGCACATAAAGCATGTTGACCAAACTAGATCCGAGGGCCGCCGTCAAAGCTACCCGCCGTAATTCCCCGCCACTCAGGGTCCGCAACGGGCGATCGAGCGTTAAGTAACCCAAGCCTACATTTTCTAAGTAAGTCAGCCGCGCGATGATCTGCTCGAGCATCGCTTTGCCGACTTTTTTCTCCCACGGGCTTAATTCCAAATTGCTAAAGAATTTCAAGGCTTCCGTGACGGTCATGGCAAATAGTTCGGCAATGTTCCGACCGCCCACGTGGATCGCCAAGACCTCAGGCCGGAACCGTTTGCCGCCACAGCTCGGGCAGGGTCGATAGCTTCGCCAACGGCTCAAAAAAACCCGGTAATGCATCTTGTATTTGCGGCGTTCGAGCCATGCGAAAAAGCCACGCAAGCCGCCGAAATCGCGCTCAGGTACTCCCTCCATGATTAGCGACAAATGCCACGGTTCCAATTGGGCAAATGGAATATCCACCGGTAGGTCATAGTCTTCCGCCAGGGCCAACAGTTCCTCTAGCTCGTGCGCGAAAGCCGGGTAATTCCACGGCGCGATCGCCCCTTGGCGGATAGACTTCTGCTTGTCGGGAACCACCAGATCCAGGTCGATATCAATCACATCCCCGAACCCTTCGCACTCGCGGCAGGCTCCCAGGGGATGATTGAAGCTGAAAAGGCGCGGTTGCGGCTCGATAAACTCCCGCCCGCATTCCCTACATTGAAATCGCCGCGTAAATAGCCAGTGTTTCCAGGATGTTTGGTGGGGAGCGTAACCGTTTTCCAGCCTTTGAGGAAAACATCGGTTGCCATTTGTCATGGGGTCCATGTTAGCCCGATCGATAGGGCCTGCGCCACTCTGAGAATGATCGCTCCTTTGCTCAATCAAAACGACGCATGTGTCCTTGCCTTTTTCGAAGGCCGTTTCCAAGGAGTCACGAAGGCGT
The DNA here is from genome assembly GCA_937128505.1 of uncultured Thermogutta sp. Taxonomy (GTDB): domain Bacteria; phylum Planctomycetota; class Planctomycetia; order Pirellulales; family Thermoguttaceae; genus DTLM01. Next base: position 19,601 of record CAKZMM010000123.1, on the reverse strand, counting down.
TTCAACGGGACCGTACCTGCGACAAGGCGATCCACAACGACTAGCAGGAATTCGCCCTGCTCTCCGGCAGTTCGCAGCTTCAAAGGCTCGTAGCTCGGAGAGGGGTCGGTGCCAAAACGGCGCTCGTCTTCTATCGAAAACGATTCCCGATTTTTTCCGGCCGCAATAGATGAACTAATATGGCCAGGAGGGCCGCTCATTCCTTTTTTCACACGCCGTGCCAAATCGTCCAGCGATCCTTCAGACAGATCGATGAGCGCCGTGCCAGCGATGATTCGAAGGAAACCCGACTCGCGCAGTCGCCCAAGCAATTCCGCCAAACACTCCGACCTTGGGATACTCACTGGAAACGTGATGAGGAACCGTGTCCCTTCTCCGAGTTCTTGCAGTCTTTCCGCGACCGTTTGTGGCTGAAAGCGCTCGACCGGCCTTTTGCAATCAGGACAGACGATCTTGCCGATCTTCGCGAGAAGTAGTCGTAGATAGTCGGCGATCTCCGTCGTCGTAGCAACGGTGGAGCGATTGGAACGACTTGTCTGGCGGCCGGTTACGGCCAAAGCCGGAGGGACACCCTCGATCGCATCCGCCGCGGGCTTCTCTAATCTCTGAAGAAACTGACGACTATAGGCGGGAAAACTCTCGAGATAACGCCGTTGACCCTCGGCGTAGAGGGTATCCAGGGCCACGCTGCTTTTGCCACTACCACTTACGCCGCAAATGACGACCAACTTGCCCCGCGGGATGTCTAGGTCAATCGATTTAAGATTGTGCACTCGCACCCCACGAAGTGCGATCACACGCCCGTTTGCCATATTTAGCTATTCCTTAAGGACTAGACATGTCGTGCAAATCAATAATTATACCCACCGGGTCATGAAACTTGAGGAAAAAAGGATTGCACCCCATTGGGCCGCTTGACTTTCGGCGAACCCTGAAACAAATTAATGCATTCAAATCGTAATGCATTCAAATCGACGAGTATGGCTTAAAACAGACGATTAGGAGAAAAATTTTCGGAAAGCGCTGATTACGGATCAACCGTCGCCGCATGGACCGCAAGGTCCCTTGGGATCTTGCATCGCCGTAAATTCAAGAAGTCCGTAATGCCTCACTCAAAGTTTTGAGCTCGGTACTTTTGGCAAAAGGATAAAAGGTAAAGGTCAAACCCAGCACGATTCGCCGCCTTCTGGAGGCCGGAGGAATCGAAAAGCAGCACGTTGTCGCCTTGTTGGCGAAACTTGCCATTCAACCGTCCCTTTGTCGGCTATTACATTCATGCCGTGACGAGGGAAATGTGTTGAGTACGGAGCCTTTTTCGTGCTTCTCAAAGGTTCCACCCAATTGAAAATTTGTTGAGCTTCCTCAAGAGGGGAGTCGCCCCCCCGCTTCGTTAACTTGACCAACTTGTTAGGATAGTCGAGGCGTCTAATGCTTTTTCTTTTGGGAAAAAGGGAGTGTTTGAGCCATGGCATCTCGCTTCCAATTACTTAGCCGGCGCCGCTTGCTTCAAGTCACGACAAGCCTGGCTGCCGGTTGCACTCTTCCGACCCTGATACCCGCTCGTGCGTTGGGTCGGGACGGCGCAGTCGCTCCAAGCGAACGCATTGTCGTCGGGGGTTTCGGATTAGGGCCCCGCGGCGAACACGATTTGCGGGACATGCTGGACGAGCCAGACGTGCAGTTTGTCGCGATTTGCGATGCCCGGGGTGAACGCCGACAGGCAATCAAGCGGATTGTGGATACCAAATATGGCAATCAAGATTGCGCGATGTACCATCACCCCCTCGAACTTCTGGATCGCAAGGATATCGATGCCGTCTTGATCGCCACGGGGGACCGCTGGCACACCATGGCTTCGATATTGGCGGCGAGGGCAGGCAAAGACATCTACTGCGAAAAACCCTGCTCGATGACGATAGCCGAAAGCCGCGCATTGGCCGACAACATTCGGCGACACAGCTGCGTGTATCAGGCGGGCACCCAGCGTCGCAATATCGGCAACTTCATTTTCGCCGTTGAGTTGGTTTATTCCGGAAAACTGGGCAAGCTTAAGACCGTTCATGCGAATACACTTCACCCGGCGACCACCCACGAATGGCTCCCCGCAGAACCACTCCCCTCGAAGGAGGAAGTTGATTGGGACCTGTGGTTGGGACCGTCACCTTGGCGTCCGTACAACTCGCGGTATGTCCGCGGCGGTTGGCGGAACTTCTTCGATTTTCATGGCGGGGGAATCCTCGAGTGGGGTTCGCACACCGTAGATTTGTGCCAATGGGCCAATAAAGCCGATGACACTACCCCGATTGAGTACGAGCCGGTCGGCAACCACGTGCATTGCACGTATGCAAACGGCGTTCAATTGATCATGCGAGACACCGGTTGGATGGGGCTCGGAACTTGCAGCGTGCGTTTCGAAGGTGAGGAAGGTTGGATCGAAACCGGCGACAGCGGAAAGATTGCTGTTTGGCCCGAATCCCTGCGCGGGGAGGTGCCGGTATTCACCGAGCCGGGAACTTCTCCAAAACGGCACATCCGAGACTTTTTAAACTGTGTGAAGACTCGGGCCTTGCCGGCTTCCAATGCTGATGTGGCATGCCAATCGCACATCGCATGTCACGCAGCGTATATCGCTTGGCAGCTGGGCCGCAAGTTGGTCTTCGATCCCAAAAAAGAAGAGTTTGTGGGGGACGATGAAGCGAACCGCATGCGGTCCCGGGCTATTCGTGATCCGTGGCACCTATGATGCAGGAATTCATAAGATTGCGGTGAAAAGCGAGCTTTGTTGAGCTGGTCGTGATTTGCAAAAAAGCTTTGGCTACGAAAGCACAAATCAAATCCGGCATTCCTCACCCAGCGAAAGAGTCCAAAAGTATCTTTGGATCCAAGTAGGAGATGTTGCGATGAAACCGCCGATTGGGCGTTCGAGGACTAGATCAATTTCCGTATTTGCATCTGTGGTAATTCCGATGACCCTTTTGGGGGCGAGTCTGGTGGCCTCGTCGGCCTCGGGTCAGCAGAACATTTATGCGGAAGGAGATGAGTCAAAGCTTATTGCCGTACTTCGGTCGGCAGACGCCCCCCTTTACGACAAGGTCATGGCGTGCAAGACACTGGCTGTCATCGGCACGAAGGCGGCCGTGGAGCCGTTGGCTAATCTACTGAATGACGAAAACTTGTCTCACTATGCTCGGTTTGGATTGGAGCCAATCCCCGATCCCGCCGTTGATGAAGCGCTGCGGGGAGCCTTAAATCGGATTCAAGGCCGGCTATTAATTGGCGTGATTGACTCGATCGGTAATCGCCGGGACCGTGAGGCGGTGCCGCAGCTCCGAAGTTTACTCGGACACTCCGATCCGGCGGTGGTAGAGGCAGCAGCTATTTCTCTGGGGAGAATTGCCAGCCCGGAAGCCGCGGAAGCCCTTTTGCAATCGCTATCGGATGCAAAAGCAGCCACGCGCGAGCGGGCCGCTCTTGGGGCACTCGTAGCGGCCGAAAGGCTCTTGAAGGAAGGTAGTTCGGCGAAAGCAATCGCCTTGTATGATGCACTCGCCAAGGCTGACATTCCGGCTCATCTTCAGGGGGCAGGGCTGCGCGGAGCCATTTTGGCTCGTGGGGCGGAGGGCTTGCCCCTTCTGACGGAGCAGCTGGGCGCGGAATGCCAGGTGGCATTCGCGACAGCACTCCGGGCAGCACGCGAACTTTCCCCCGCGGGTGATTTGACCAATATTTTGCTGGCGCAGTTGCGTCGTTTGCCTCCGGATCGCCAAGCAAAACTCATCAGCGTGTTGGCGGATCGTGCTGACCGGCGGGCATTGCCTGCCGTGATCGAGTCGCTGAGCAGCTCGGAGATCGAGGTCCGATTGGCAGCCGTCCGCGCGATGCGACAATTGGGTGATGCTTCCGTGGTGCCGACCCTTGTAAAAGTTGCCACGGGGGAGGAACCCATGGTGCGGGAAACCGCCCTCCAGGTACTTCGAAGCTTGCCGGGCGAACAAGTGGATCAGGCGATCGTCGAGCTTCTGACAGCCGAAGATCTGCCCACCAGACTTTTGGCGATGGATTTGGCAGGAGCCCGGTATATCAATCGGGCTGTTCCCGCGCTGGAGAGGGCACTGTCATCGGCGGATCCGGCTGTGCGACAGGCGGCCCTGCGCGCTTTAGGACGAACGGTGCGGTTGGGGGATTTGTCGATCTTGACTCGGCGTTTAACGCAGCGTACTTCTGCGGAGGAGCGTGCTGCTTTAGAAGAGGCACTACGGGCCGCTTGCCCGCGAATCCCCGAGCGTGAGGATTGTGCGGCACATCTGGCGGAGGTACTCGGTCAAGTCCCGGCAGAAACCAAACCAACGGTGTTAACCCTGCTCGGTTTGGTGGGTGGTCCCACCGCGTTGGCCGCGGTGACAAAAAGTGCCTACGACCCGCAAGAGTCGGTGCAGGATGCGGCTACCCAGGTCCTCGGGGATTGGATTGGTACCGAAGCCGGCCCCGAGCTATTGAAACTCGCGAAGAGTGACATCGCGGACCGGTTCCGCGTTCGTGCACTCCGCGGCTACATCCGTATCGCGCGGCAATTCGATATGAGCGAAGAAGAGCGGCTCACCATGTGCCGAGAGGCTTTGGCTGCCGCAACTCGAGATGCGGAACGTCGGCTGGTTGCCGAGGTTTTAGGGCGAATTCCTCGCAAAGAGGCCCTCGCGGAACTCGCTCGACTCATGGACCAACCGACATTGCGGGAAGATGCCGCTCAGGTGGCGGTTGCGCTTAGTGAAAAACTTGTCGACCGCGAGCCTTCGGCGGTGGCCGCCGCCATGGAAAAGGTTCTAAAAAGCACCGGAAATGCAGATCTTCAAGCGCGTGCGAAAAATCTGCTCCGCCGCGCTAGCCGGTAAGAAACTTATGGCTTTAGCAATAACCCCATTGGAGGGCTGCCCGATAAACAAGGGCAAGTGGTTGGGGCTCTCACGCCGCGAAAGCGCGTGACGTGAGTCATTGCCCGGGGAAGTTCCGACAACTTGAGGTCAGCCTCGATCTAAGCCTATCGGCTTCTGTCGAGTGATTGATCCGGAATCGAGCCCTTCTGCCGGCTCGGGTGCCGCAACAATGGCCCCGGGTAGACTGGTAGGATGCTTATTTTGTTTTGGGCTACCGCATTTGAACGCAAGCCCCTGTGTGGTATCCGAGAAAGCTGGGAGAAAGTTTCAGAGCATCAGTAAGTTCGAAAGGATGAGAAAGCTCGAGAGAATGAGGTTTCGGCTCTTAGGTTTCCGAAACCGTTCCTGATTTGGATTCCCACAACCGAATACCCTCGAAAAGCCTTCCGCTCGAGCCGGGGATAAAGCGATAGATCCCTCCACAAGCGGTGTCGAACCGGAAGAGTGAACGAAGCCCTTTGAGACCTAATCCGTGCGAAAAAACTTCCGGGGTCAAAGTGTGCGGTATCAAGGGCGGGCTACGCCGGCTTCCCATTTGATCCAAAACGGATGCTGCCGGTCTGCGCGGGTCCGTACATCTTCGAGAATGGTCCGAACCTGAAGATCCAGATTCGTTAGTGCATCTCCCATTAGGGGATTGCGCGGCCCGGAGCTGGTGTCAGCGGCCGTCGAGCCGTCCACTCCCATCAAACTGACCCGCTGACCATTGACGACCAACGTACGGCGCGACTGAAAATCGACAATCTCGGGGGAAAGCCAAACGGTAACCGTTTGAGCCCCCGTATTCACGTAGATGGTTCCCCCTTGCGTAATGGTGGCCCGGGTAAACATCGGTTGGACGCCCCGGGGTGGGGGCCAATTTGCGGGGTCGATCATCGTTGCCGGCGGCATCGAGGCCAATTCTACCCACCAAAAAAAGCAATCCCACGGGCGCATCGTAGCCACCGTGAAGGACTTTTGGGAAAAGTTCCTTCGGCAACGTTCCATCCAGTCGAATACTCGATGCAACTCGTCGAAAAAGAACTCATGGCCGCGACCCAAATACTCCACAACCGTGGCATTGAAACCCCGCTTAAGATACCTGTCGAAATCCCGGGAATTGGTGACCAGCCGATCACCATCCAATTCCCCCGCCACGAAATAAAAAGGAACGAGCTCTGCATTCTGCCAATATAACGGGCAATACCGATCCGAGGTGGCCACAAACGGAATCACGCCGGCCCAAAGGTCTGGATGGGCTAGCCCGATGTCCCACGCAGCATCGCCCCCCATGGAATGTCCGGTAAGGAAGACCCGATCCGTATCGATGGAAAAGCGTCGGCAAGCATCCCGCAGGACGCTGAGCACGGCGGCGTGCTCGCGGGCCGAATATTGGTACTGCTTCTGATATTCGCTGGCCCAAGCGGGGGCAATCACGATGTATCCGCGGCGAGAAGCCTGACCGTAACGCCAGCCCTGAGGCGTCCAAGGGCCGGCCCAAAAATCGATCTGCATTCCGGGGGTGGAAGCCGCACCATGAAGTGTCAAAATCGCCGGGTAGCGCCGATGGGGATCATACTCTGGGGGTAACTGAATCCAATAAAGAACTGGCGGTGCGGATGCTAAACCCGTGACAGAAAGCCGGTAAAAGCCGGGCGCTATGCGTGCTGGTTCCGTGGGAGCTACCGCCGGCTGGTCCGTGCGGGCCTCGTCGGAGTTTCCTTCCGCCCCGTCCGGTGAGAAAGGGGGCGCCTGTTGACCCGCCGCTTGCTCGGAAAATTGGCTGGTTAAATCCTGCCGATTGGCACCGGCGGCACGAATCCCTTCCGGTAAGGGCATAGTAGCCTCCGCGGGAATCGGCCAAGGTGGTTTCATCGCCGCAAGGAGGCGCGCCACAACCGAAGGTGTCGCCGCTTCCTGGTTTCGAATCCGATCCAAAATAAGTTGACGGCTCGGCACGTCGGGGGCATTCAGGTACTCGACGATTCCCTGGCGAACCTCGTACATGGATAGGGCCAGCGGAAGCTTCGTGGTAGGTTCTATCCCACCAAGCAACCAGCCGCTGAGTCCCAGGGCAAGCCGCTCGTCGGTTTCCAGATCGGTGTCTTCCAATAATTGGAGAAATGTCACCATTCGAGGCAACGAATTGAAGTTCAGCTCCGACGCAATTTCCTGGCAAACCAGTAGCGCCTTGGCCCTCAAGTCGGAATCGTTCACCGCTTTGCAAAACTGATCGAGCGATTCGAGAATCTTGGTGCGCTGCGATTGCCAAATCTCGTACTGGGCGATCATTTGACGCACACCCTCGAGGATTCCCCCGGCTACCCCCGCACTGGGAAAGTTCTTCAGGGCCTCCAGCACCAAAACGTGCTGACCGGCCTGTTGGCGAAGCTTAAGTTCGTCGAGCAAACGCTGGGCACTGAGCTGGCGGATCTGACGAGCAATCGGTTCAAGCTGCCCGCTTAATCCTGGTTCATCCGCAAAGTCTTTGAGGATTTTCTCCAGCTCGCTTAAGGCCTCCTCATAGAACCGGGCCTGAATGTAAAAACGCACAACCTTTTTTCGAGACTCCAAGTCCTTGGGGTTGGTCTGCCAGGCCAGGATTGCCGCCAGAGTTTCCCGCGGCAAACTGCTCGTGGCCATTCTCATATCCCAAACGTGGGTATGTCCCTCCACTTTGACCCACACCGGGGTGATTTCCGTGATGCACTGAATGATGCTGACCGGTCCTTGAGCGGTGCTCATCGTCACGATGCGTCGGCCGTACTGGTCGAAGGGCTCGGCGGCCAGCAACGGCCCCACGCTTTTGACCACCCTTCCGGACTGAATCACCGGTTGTCGAATCTTGAACCGTTCCTGAATCTCGCCGATTTCTTCTTGACGAAATTCAACAATTTGTCGTTTGGAAACGAATGTGCGCCTAAGGCCATCGTCGACAAAGGCGATTAACTCGAGGCTCGGCCCTTCCTCCGGATTGGGAGGTCGTGGTATGTTCACTAAACTCGATACCAAGCCGAGCTTGCCCTCGAGGACGCGGCCATCTTTCAACCAAATCTGTGCTCCTATGGCCATGGCCCCATTGCCCGGCGCAACCGGGAAAACGAGCCCTGCGGCCAGCAGCAAACGACAAATCACCGAGAAAGGCCTAATAATTTCTTTCATTTGTTTGCTCGGCATTTACCATCCGCTCAGAATAATTGGTAAAATCAGTACCCTAAGTCGTCGCCCTCTTTGTCATTCTGGAATCTTGATCCGGCGAGTCAACCACCTTTTAAAGACTTTCCGCCAGTGCGCACGTCAATGCCTCAGATCTTGCGTCACATACTGGAGAAAAGGGCGGCAAAGGAACACTGGAAAAAAAGGGCAAACAACACTCGAACAACGTTTGCGGCAACACCGGGTGAAAGGCGAAGTGAAACCCGGAGATGGTTAAGCGCGTTCCGAGACGAAATGACGCGGTTAAGCTGCGGTGATAAACCGCTTTTCGGCGTGAATATTCTTGGCCCACGGCTTTTCAAAAGCGAGTGGATTCATGGCAAGGGTTTTCCCGACGGGCTTATACGATTATTTTTTAATATTTTTGAGAGCGAATTCGGAGTTTTTTCGTAAAGATCAACCCCATTATTGAGGCGCTGTTGTCGTTCCTCTTGTGGCTTAATCTTGTTGTGAGCCTATTGGTCAAGGGGCACAGATTAATTCGGAACAAAATTTGACCAGGCGAAAGAATCAAGTCGTGCTAAGCACACACGATTATCGGGGATTAAGACTCGGCTCTCGCTCCGACTTTCCCGACATCATCCAACCAAAGGAGATATGAAGTGAACGGGCTCGAAAAATTGCGGGCAGCGATCGCTATACTCTTGTTCGTCGCAATTGTGCTCAGTGTCCTCTTGGTCATCTTGCTAAGTACAGCTCAATTACTGAGTTTGCTGGGAGATCACGGAGCCTCGCGAGTGCTGGGGTATGTGGGCCTTGGCCTCGGAATAATCTGGCTTGCCGATCTGCTTTTTCTTTTGGGGGGTATTGCTTTCAAAGCACTGATGGAGCAGCCGCCGATTGCGTTCCGCGAACCCCCGATTGAGGAAGATGAGCTGCATCAGCCGCCTCAGTAGTCATCGGCTAGCGGAGTCGCAGGTTTGGCAGGGTGGCATGAGCGCTATGGATCGGAACGGATTCATCTCCAATGTGGGCGGCTCGCACCTGAGGGCTCGGATTTGGGTAGGCAAGCTTTAGGGCAGAAGAACTTTAAGGAACTCGGCGAGGTGAAACGGGTTCATGAGTAAGGCTTGAACCCCTGCCCTGAAGGAGGATGGCGGAAATCGTAGATCGCAGTGCCCTTCATACGATTGAATCCCTTTCGGTTAGGGAAGATGGACTTCGAGAAAGACGGCGAGTTCTTTCCCTTTCGGCTCCAAGAGCAGATTTCTGCAAGTTGCGGGCAGTAGAAGACACTCGCCCGGAGGCAAAAAAGCCCGGTAATCTCCTGCTGAATATGCAACGGATAACGTCCCACTGAGGACGACCAACACCCGACATAAATCGCCGGCCGGCAAGGCAGTTCGTTGCTGCAATTGCCATCGATTGATCACGAAAGCGGGGCACCGGACGAGCGTCTCGGCTGCCGGATGAGGTCCGGGGACGGCTCGGACGGGAAAAATCGGTTTTTGTCCCCAGTCGATTGCCTCGAGAGCTTCCGCAATCTGCAAGGGCCGCGACCGGCCTTGCTCATCTCGACGGTCCCAATCGTAAAGCCGAAAGGTCACGTCGCTTGGCTGCTGAATCTCAGCCACAAAGAGCCCTCCTCCCAAAGCATGAACGGTCCCGGCCGGCAAGAAAAAGCAGTCCCCCGCTTGCGGCCGAGCGGCATGAAGTAGTTCACTAATGGTGCCATTTGCCAAGGCAGCTTCCACCTGGCCGCGATTTACGGACTGCCGAAAGCCTGCCCAAATTCGGCTATTTTCCTCGGCAGCTAAAATCACCCAGGCTTCGGTTTTGGGAGCCGGAGGCAGACCCAAGCACGCCGCGGTTTTCTCGTCCGGATGCACTTGGACGGAAAGCCGCTGCTCCGCATCCAGGAATTTTATGAGAAAGGGAAATCGTTCCACCGTGGCATGAGGACCCAATAAAGGCGTTCGATACTCCGTCAAAAGCTGATGCAGAGGACGCCCGGCCCACGGCCCCTGTGCGACCACCGAGCTGACTTCGGGACTAAGATCAGCGATTTCCCAGGACTCCGCAACGCGGGGCAGTTCGGGCGGCAATTTTCGCCCGAAGAGGGTCCGAAGGTGACTCCGCTCCGCAGGTGGACCCCAAATATAGTCGCGGTAGATCCGATGGAAGCTCAGTGGGAGAAAATGCATGTCAGCATCCCTGAATCAGCGGCACTTTAACGAAAGGCTCAAAGCTCGGATTCGCACGATGGTTTTTTGCCCTGAATAAAGTGCCCACCAGCCCAAATCGCGGAATAATCTAGACACGTGTTCGTCTGCGTCTGAGGAATGAGTACCTGAGCGGATGCCCGCCCCGCGCTCCCTTGTGCTAGCCTCCCTTGTTTTCTTTGGGCTCGAAGGTGACTGAGACGGAATCGCACCCCGAAAGTAGCCCTCAAATGTAACGGAGAATCCCAGTGGAAAAATCATTAAAAAAACATAACGCGGAGGCACAAAAGAATACATGATGCGATGGCGCAGGCCTGAAAACCCCCGGCAGATAGCATCCTTTTTTGCTGCGGCGATCAAGCCGCCTCTTACTGCGGCAATCAAATGCCCAAACGGGCTTCGAAAGCTGCACCACCGGCCGGAGCGACCACGGCCATCGCGGCGGAAGCTCCTCGGATATTTACCCCTAAATCGGGCTTAGACAACTAACCCATAGAAGCACTTTAGGCTCCCTCAGCTTGATGCGGCGGCGATCTTCCCATTCCGTCGGGTGCAAACGGATTATACGCAAATGCATTCATTTCAATGTGCTCACTGTTCAAACGAGGTTTACTGAGATCGGCGTTTTGCTTTGATTTTGGAATGATTTGCTTTGAGCTGATGCCGGCTTACGTTTTATGGGTGAATCGCGGACTTTTTGAACGAGTGCCGTGGCTTTAAGATAAAGCCAATAAAGTGCCTGGCAGCCACTAAATTTAGGATAAGCGACGCAAATTTTCGCCACCAGCGTGTTCTCCGTTCAGGGCTCAAATCTAGCGGGTGCGTTCCGGATTGGAAACCCTTTGAGCAGATGTTGAGGGTCCTACTTATGGCTTCTCATGGCTCGCGGTGCCGAGTTCGCAGAGTATCTACGGGAATTTTCCGAAGTCATTCGAGGGTAGCCGGTGCGCTTTGCTGTATGGCCTTGATCACCGTGCTTGTTCTCTTCTTCCCGCGATGGGTGAGCGCACAGACGCCGGCCGAGGAATTGGCTGAGTTAACCCGAAAGGCGCCACCGCTTCGAGTGTCATCGCTGGTTACTCCCATCGCTTCGGTGCGTCAGGGGCTGCTTTTAAGGGCTCCCAATCCTGACAAGGCGACTTGGGATTTGCTGCAAATCTATTTCCCTGAATACGGCGGCCCGAATACGATCGTCGTCATTGATTTGGCGACCCACGAGGTTAAGACGATTCACACCGATCGCGGCTGGAATTTTCATCTTTGTCCCGCTATTGTCGCACCAAATGGAAAACTCTTCATATCCGTGCTCGACAGTCGGCTGCGGCAGAAAATCTGCACCTACGATGCCTCCACGAACGAATTAGTCCTCGATGCTGTGCCGCTTCCGGAGGAAATCCTTGGCGAAACGCATCCGCTGGTTTTGGGAACTGATGGTAGGCTGTATGCAATTGGACAACATCCCAGCAAATCGGCGACGGCGGCTCAGATTGATCCGGATACACTCGCTGTCACCTTCTATGGTCCCATTGGGCCGAGTCATGCACCGAACGCCTGTTGGGGTTATTCCGGGGGAGCCGATGATCGCTACATCTACATCGCCAGTGGGAAAATCCCTTGGTACCTCGTCGCATTTGATCGCCAAACACGCCAGTGGAAGGTGCTCCTTGAGACGGCAACCAGTGGCGGATATGTCGGCGTTGAGCAGCGACCGGACGGCTGCGCAGCGTCTGCCACAGGAGTCGTGGGAACAGAAGGCGAAACTCGGCGGTATTGGCTTTACCAGGGCCATGCGATCCCGGTAACCGATCCGCGTACCTCGCCTTGGGCTTCCCGTATTTCGAACGGGCTGAGTTCCCCTTGGCCACCTGCACCGAGGGTTGAACTTGCTTTTGCCGTGCCGGATTCGCAAGGATATGCCGAGATTTGGGTCGAACGGTCCGAACCCGATAAAGCACCGGAGGGCCCACCGCCGGGTCTGAGTGAGCGGGATTGCTGGGATATCTTCCGATTTCAGGTCCCGGTCTATCCCCACGTAATCTATCGATTGAGAGAGATGGCGGACGGGCGCCTTTTCGGAACCGCCGGGGCTTACGAGGGCAATTTCACCTACGACCCGCAGTCCGGTCAAGCGACACATTTGGGTAAAATCGAGCTGAGTCATTATGCAACGGCCTTTTGGAACGGCAAAATCTATATGAGTGGCTATCCCACTTCGCCCCTGTATGAATACGACCCGAACTTACCATGGACCGCGGGAAAAGTCATCGATAATCGGTGGATTAAGGACGATCACCCCAAGGCTAACCCGCGGCGGGTCCTATATCTCGGAAGTAAGATGCTGGCAGGTACCCATAAAATGTATGGAGCCGCCGTGGGGGCGGACAGAAGGATTTATTTCGGAGGACGATGGATGCGCGACGGTCAGTGCGGCGGCTTGGCCTGGTTTGATCCGCGAACGGGCGAAGCTGGAGGCATTTGGGAACCTTTAAGCAATTATCAGGTCACACACCTTGCTGCTTGCGGCCAATATATCGTGCTTTCAACTTGCGCCGTCGCCGATTCAGTCCTCGGCAAGCCGACTCCTGCTCAAGGAGCACTGTGGTTCTTCGACACCACCACCGAAAAGCTAAACGGAATGGTTGAACCTATCGAGGGAGTCCGTGGCACTGGACCGATTGTGGCGACCGCCGATAAGGTCATTGTCGGTTGGACGGAGAACCCAGGGAGCCCAACGACGAGTATACTTTATGCGGTGGACGGGGCAACTCGCCAACTAGTCTATCGCCATGTTCTTCCGTGGCGGTTGCCCGTGGCAATCGGCTCGAATCAGCAGGAGCCTTGGGATTTGCGGATAGGTCCTGACGGCTGGATTTGGAGCTTTGCCGAATCGGTTTTGATCCGCATTGAGCCCCGCAGTGGCAACATCGTTCCCGTGGGTAAAGTATCCCCGGGCGGACCGATTGCCTTTTCTGGAGGGAGCGTTTACCTCGGCGGAACTCCGGATTTACGGAAAATTGAAGACGTCGTAGTGCAGGAGGTTTCTCAGTAAGGATCGCCCAAAACTTACGCAAGCTCTTCCGGGAAATCCCAAGAGCTCATCGCTCCCAAAAAATTGGGAAATTTTTGCGTAGACGGGGTTTGCTCGCGTGCCACACCAATCACTCCTGAAAATGGGGAAACCATGGAATTTCTAGGTGCGAGAACTTAATGATCGCCAGGCCCGGTGGGTCTTGAGGAGCTTAGAGATGTCGGGCACAAAACAGCGGCTTGAACTGGCGCTGGCGGCTGCTCAAGAGGCGGGAAAGCTGATTCTTTCTTACTTCCAGTGCGAAGGAGTTGTAACGGAGAAAAAAGCCGATGCTTCGCCGGTCACGGTTGCCGACCGCGGAGCCGAAGAAGCTCTCCGCCGCATGATCGAGGAATCGTTTCCCGAAGATGCCATCCTGGGGGAAGAGTTCCCGGAAAAACCCGGTTCAAGCGGCTTTCGGTGGATCCTGGATCCATTAGATGGAACCAAGTCATTTATTCGCGGCGTTCCGTTGTTCGGCACTTTAATAGCCGTGCAGGCGGAGGACGAATTCGCCATCGGAGTGATTCATATACCGGCACTTAATGAATGCGTCTTTGCCCAACGGGGTGGGGGGGCGTGGTATCGGGGACCAGACGGGGAGGTTCGGAAAGCCCGGGTATCTAGTTGTGCGGATTTGGGCACCGCAACCTTCCTGACCACAGATGTCGCCCATTTTCGCCAGATTGGGAGGGCGGATGTTTTTGCGCGCCTTGAGGAGGCGGCAGGATTGACTAGAACTTGGGGCGACTGTTACGGATACTTACTGGTGGCCACAGGTAGGGCGGAAATCATGATCGATCCGATTGTAAATCTCTGGGATGCTGCCGCCCTGGTACCGGTGCTGGAGGAGGCCGGCGGTACCCTCACGGATTGGGAAGGGGGACAGCGGCTCGATTCAGGCAGAATTGTTGCAACCAACGGGCTGCTTTTGCACCAGGTCTTGACCCTGACGAAAACTTCCAGCCCTTAAACGGAATCTAACTCTTCCAAGCTTTTAACGATCCGATCCGGTCGATACGGGAACCGGTCCACTTCCTCGGGTTTGGTAACCCCGGTTAGGGTAAGGATGGCACTCATGCCACTTTCAATTCCTGCGATGATGTCGGTGTCCATTCGATCGCCAATCATGACCGTCTCTTCCGAATGAGTACCCAAGTGCCGTAAGGCGGAGCGGATCATCAGCGGATTAGGCTTACCCACGAAATAAGGGCGCACACCGGTGGCTGCGGTAATTAAAGCGGCCAAGGCGCCCGTTGCTGGGACAAGGCCGCGCTCGGTCGGACCGGAGACATCCGGGTTAGTGGCGATGAAACGAACGCCGGCGGCTACAAACCGCACGGCCCTCGCGATGTGAGGAAAGCTGTAGTTGGTTGTCTCCCCAAGGACCACGTAGTCCGGCTGATATTCGGTAACGCGATAACCCACCGCATGCAAGGCGGTCAAAAGCCCTGCCTCTCCCAGCACGAAGGCACGACCATTGGGACGCTGCCGCGTGAGGAACTGTGCCGTGGCCATAGCCGACGTGTAAATTCGGTCAACCGGCACCTCCAGCCCCGCTGAATGCAATCGCTGGCAAAGATCCTCTGGTGTAAAAAGCGAATTGTTGGTAAGCACCAAAAAGGGTCGCTGCGCCTCGCGAAGACGCCCGATGAAAACGGCGGCTCCCGGTATGGGCTCCGACCCCCGTAAGAGCACGCCGTCCATGTCGATCAAATAAGCCTTGGCCATGGGCAGTCTACCATCCTAGGCTCCAAGATAATGTGATTCTGCGATTCGTCACCCTTTAGGTGGTGCACACGATACCAACAGAAAGTAAGGATTCGGGTAATGCGTTGCAACTTGGCCAAAGATCCGACCGCAATTCCTATCCGATTCCGCCTAGTTCGAGCAACTCTTTTGTTGACAAATACAAGAGCCCTTTTTGCATGGGGCAAGCCGTTCACAACACGGGCACAAGCGGATTCAATGACACGGGTAAGTCGGCAAATGCCATTTTCCAACCCAGTTGCAAGCTGCATGGATCGCTCGTTCCCGCAGATTTGCCGTTCTAGCCCACCGCTGATGGGTAGTTTAAGCCGCTATTATCTCGCCTGACTCCCCGGCAGAAAAGGCCATCATACGACTGATACCATCATATGACTGATAAGGGGCTTGTTCCCCTTTTGAACAGCGTCTCCCTGATATGCTCACCGATTAGTTGAAACCTCGTTTCATTAATTTGTGTAATGGACAGCAATTTGTGTAATCGAGTTATCATTTTCTACAGCTCGGTGCACCCTCGAAGCCGGGTCAGTGGAGCCGATTGATCGTTGCCCATCGCCGGATTAACCTAGAGCTGGAACGTGCGAGTTTTTTCGGCAATTACCCTCACAAGCGGACAATTCTCAAGCAAGGCTTGCCGGAATAGGAATGAAAGTCTACTTTACCAAAATGGGGTGGGTTTGCGTATCCACGATATTGATGCTCAACCTGCCTTCGACCCATATTTGTATCTCATACCTTGTGAGGCATCATCATTAAGCATCGTCGTTCAGCCGATCGCCTTGGGTATGGGAGTTTCACATGGATTAGCGCAAAGGAGTAGTTAACGGGTAGCTACTCCGCAGCTCTCGTGGCTGTGCTATGCTACCTCGAGCATTACTCGGCTAAAGACCGGGGGATAAGTGATGAGAAACTTTTTGGCGATGACGGCCCTTCGGATGCCCGGCAGGTTGTCTCCTGCTTCCAAAGCTTTCCTTGGGATTGCAGCTTTCCTCAGTGTTGCACTACCGATTTTGTATACGGCGATGGCTTTCGCTAATATACAGGAGGATACGAAAACAGCTCGCAAAAATGTGCTTTTCATCGCCGTTGATGACCTGCGTGATTGGACCGGGTGCCTCGGGGGTTATCCCGGCGTAAAAACCCCGAATCTCGACCGGTTAGCCAATCGCGGCCTTCTTTTCACCCGGGCGTATTGTTCGGCGCCCTCGTGTAATCCTTCCCGAGTCGCCCTCCTTTGCAGCGTTAATCCCGCGACCTCGGGCGTTTATCTCAATTCGCACCCTTGGCGTCCGCGGCTCGCGGAGGCCATCACCCTACCCCAGCTATTCATGCAGCACGGCTACAAGGTGTGGGGCGGCGGAAAGATTTTCCATGGCAGCTTCAATGACCTGAAATCGTGGGAAGTCTACTTCCAGCGCCCTGCCGATCCGGTACCCGACGGCCGCCCGCTCAACGGTATTCCCGACGCGGCCCAATTCGATTGGGGGCCACTCCATGTGGAGGATTCTGCTATGGGGGATGCCCAATTGGCGGATTGGGCCGTGGAGTTTTTAACTCAGGAGCATGATCGCCCGTTTTTCCTCGCCGTGGGATTCATTCGGCCTCACCTTCCGTGGTATGTCCCGCGTAAATACTTCGAAGAATATCCCTTGTCGGGGATCAAACTTCCACCGGTGCGAGAGGATGACTTAGATGACATCCCCGCGGCCGGCGTGCGAATGGCGAATCCAAAAGGGGACCATGCCAAAGTGCTTGCTACCGATAATTGGGATCGAGGAATCCAAGGATATTTGGCGAGTATTACGTTTTGCGACGGGCAAATCGGTCGCGTCCTGGACGCTTTAGACCGCAGAAAAGATCGGGACGATACGATCATCGTCCTTTGGAGTGACCACGGTTGGCATTTAGGAGAAAAGCTCCATTGGCGGAAGTTCACATTGTGGGAGGAATCAGGGCGCGTTCCGTTAATCTTTGTTGTTCCGGGTGTAACTCAGCCGGGATCACGGTGCGAAAGGGTCGTCAGTCTACTGGATGTATATCCCACGCTAGCCGAACTGTGTAATCTGCCGCTACCCAGGCACGTTGAGGGACGAAGCCTATGCCGACTTTTAGCCAACCCCGAAGCTCCCTGGGACCATGTGGCCCTAACGACCCATGGTTATCGCAACCACGCAGTGCGCAACGAAAGGTGGCGATACATTCGGTATGCCGACGGATCAGAGGAATTGTACGACCATCAGTCAGATCCCCACGAGTGGACGAACTTAGCGTCTTTGCCGCAGTATACCGAAATCAAAGAGCAGCTAAGCCGCTATCTTCCTGCGACGGATGCTCAGCCCGCGGAAGCGGAAAAGCCGATTCGAGCGGAGCAACAGGGTCGAAGACGTGCTCGATAGATGGCAGTATGCTAGCCTCGTGTGAGTCGGCATGGAATTCGTGCCCATGAGTCATCCGCGAATTTCATGCCGTCGAGACAATTCACGCCGTTGCGGATTTCGACGCGCCAAGTTGCAGAAATGTATGCCCGAGGAAACTACGATGAGTAACTGGGGCCGAACTCTTGGCCGCATGCTACTGGGGATAATTTTTGGGGCACTTTTTGCGCTTTTTGTGGGGAACACTTTTGATCGATGTCTGGCGGAGCAAAGGGAACGCCACACCCGGGTCAGCCTCCGGGGTACGAAGTGGATGATTAACGACGAAATAACCTACCCGGGAGCGCCCGCGGAAGGCCTTCTCATGAACGTTCGAATGGTGAATGCCACGTTTGAAGATCGTAATCGTGCGGACTTCGATCCCGAGGCAAACACGCAAGCCTTCTTGAACGTCCTTCCCGAGTATGTAGATGCGGGGGTACGGGCATTTACATTCAATCTGCAGGGCGGTTTTCCGGGTTATGAAGGAGCACTGAATTCGGCGTTTGAAACCGACGGTAGTCTTCGGCCAGAGTATCTTGCCCGAATGGAAAAAGTGCTCGATGCCTGCGATCGGCTTGGGGCGGTAGCTATCCTCGGTTGTTTTTATCAACGACAAGACCAGGTATTGGCCAATGAGGAGGCCGTGCAATTTGCCGTAAAACAAACCGTGGATTGGATCCGCCGAAAAGGCTACACGAATGTCGTGCTGGAGATCGCTAATGAATTTCCTCATCGCGGATTCGATCATCCCATCCTTCGCACACCGAGCGGTCAAGTGGAATTGATTCGACTAGCCCGGCGTGAAGCACCCGGGCTATTGGTGTCCACCAGTGGGCTAGGCGATGGTCGTCTGCCGGTTGAAGTGGCGGAAGCGAGCGACTTTCTGCTTATCCACTTTAACAGCACGCCTCTGCGGGATATCCCGGAGAGAATTCGGATTTTAAAGCGGTTTGGGAAGCCGATTGTGTGCAACGAAGATGACAAGTGGGGTGCGGATGCGGCCCAAGCTTGTCGGCTCTGCGTGGCCGAGGGAGCATCCTATGGGTTAATGCTCAAAAAGCTTAATCAGTACGTGCCTTTTGAGTTCAAAGGGGTTCGTGACGATCCGGTTTTTTACTCAACTCTACGAATGCTCACGCGAGCTAAGTCCTCAGCTGATTGATTCCTGACTACCCGTCGGTTGTGACATCTTTTCCCCGCTGGTGGCAGCGACCGTATCCGCGGTAGGTGCCGCTTTCGGTTATGACCCAATCCATGAAAACGTCATAAGGAAGTGTGGGCAATTCGGGAAAGATTTGACAGTCGAAAGCCAATCCGACCGCCGGTACCTCGGGGGGTAGTGACGGCAAAAAGCGATCGAAGTAGCCGCGGCCGTGGCCTAATCGGGCCCCTCGTGGATCGAAAGCAACCCCGGGCACGATGGCCCAGTTTAAGTCTTCGGGGCGCGCTTGGCGGTCGGCAAGACTGCGAAGCTCGGCTTTCGGCTCCAGGATCCGCCAATGCCCTGGGGCAAGCTCATCCCAGTCCTCTAACCGGAACAAGCGGAGCTGATCCCCTGCACAAAAAGGGACGAATACGCGTTTGCCTTCCCGAAGGATGCGTTCGATCCCGGCTCGCGTCTCCACTTCGCCCCGGCGAGCCACATAGCAGAGGATGGTTTCGGCACGAGTGAATTCCGTTAACTCGGTTAGCCGCCGCCAAATCTCGGCACTTGCTCCGGCGGGGTCGGGATGACGTTCCCGCCGCGCCATCGCCTCCCGCCGAATCCGCTGCTTTAGCTCAAGGATGGATGATTCGGATTTGGAAATCTCTTGAGATGGCATGGTCACTTTTTGCCGTTTGATGGATCCTGCCGATTTCCAAGGCTTCTACTACCGCAAGGGGGTACGGACCATCGCAAACGGGCAGGTAGACAAGTCATCCAAACCCTACTTCCGCGATGCGGTGCGCAACATCACCTTGTGGGCTACAAAATTCGTGAATGACTAATTCCTGCGACGCCTCGGGCACCGTGCAACGCATAAAAAATCTTTCCCCACGGCCTATCGCCCAAGGTGTCATG
>CAKZMM010000122.1 GCA_937128505.1 uncultured Thermogutta sp. | reverse complement strand
GAAAGCTTATTTTTCCGGTGGATCGCTCGACAAGCTCCGCTTTGGTCCGGGGATGCATCCGCTGAAAAGCCGCTCGGAACCGGCAACAATCGCTTCCATGGCCGCATTCGGTAAAAAACTAATGTGCTCGTCACGAAATGAAAACGGCGTAAAAGCCTCCGCCTTGTGGATTTGGTTGCTTTGGACTCTGATGCTCTGTTATGTCTGTGCTCCAAGTTTAATTTTTGTGCCGGTCGAGGGGGATGATATAGCGCTTGTTGCCGGAGGTGCATATCTTCGCCAAGCAGGAAAATTAGAACACGGCTTTGGTTATCGATATGACTCGCAACCTGCGGTTTACTGGCTGGGAGCCGGCCTCAGCAGAGTTTTAAACCTACCGGTTCTGACGGTATTGAGCGCTAGCACCGTTGTGGCCTTTTCAATTTACCTGATCGCGGGCGGAATATGGATTCAGAAGCTTGCCGGAGTTTCTTTCCCTGTAGCGACGCTTTTACTTCTCGCCTTTCAGGAAGTTTGGGTATCGGCCTACTATGTAAACTCGAGTATCCTAGCAGGTGCGTTTCTTGCCGCTGCTTTGGCCTTTGGATGCGAAAGAGGAAATCTTTTCCTCACGTTCACTCCGAGGAAAGAGAAACCGCGTGATCGACCACGGAATTCGGGCCTACCTGTGGGAGAAGGTACACGGCTTGAATTCGCGGAATCTTTTCCCGACGTTGCAGGATCTTTTCCCCATGTTATGAAAGACTCGTTACCCGGCGACGGACGGGCTGATAAAGCTCCTTTGAAGCCACCGGGAAATAAAACGCATGAAAGTGGCGAGCATGTGGGCAACGCGAGCATCGCAAGTGCATCGGCTCTTGCCCACCGAGTTGAATCCGCCGCACTCGGTGAGGGGCCCAAGCCGGGAAGTTCATCTTCAGGTGCCGGTCTTGTGGGCGTGACCGTGCCGGGCAAAATTCATCAGGCAAGGCCAAACAATTGGGGTTTCTGGCTACGGCCCGCAGTCACAGGAGTGCTTTCGGCAGCAGCGGCTCTTTTTCGTTTTGACGCAGTGCTGCTTTCACCGGCCGTGCTCGCAAACCTGTTTATGGGCACATCCTTGCGGTGGGGGAAGATACCGATCTTCGGCATGAGCTTTTTGGGAAGTTATGCCTTGGCCAGTTACCTCGGGGACGTTTCCTTCATTGAGATTACCCACCACGGTAGCAGTCACGTGCTACACTTTTCGTCGCCTTGGCAGACGATTCTTTCCTGGGCTACTTTGGCGAGCCTTCCGATCTGGGGCCTGGCCTATGTCGGGTTACTCCGCGGCATTCGCAGTCGGGAATTTTTTTCCTTAGGGGTTACGGCTTTGGGCGTTTTGCCGCTCATTGCCGCCTACGGGCTGGCGTGGACCACGCCGCGGTACTTCCTTTACGGAATTCTTTTCGTTGCCCTCTGCGCGGCCTGCGGCCTACAATCCGTGTACTCGATGCCGAACCGATGGAAGGTCACCTTTTCTGGGACGATCATCATTGTGCTCTTTTTTCAATACGGTCCCGGCCCTCTAACGTTCCTTAGTTGGATTTCAGGCAGAAACTACGTGGTGGCGGGAACCCACGACGGAATACGGCGGCTAGACGGTATCGCATTTTTGCCCGTGCAGTGGTACGAGGTGAAGCTTCGATACTGCCGAAGCTTGCAGCAAGGCCAAACCGCACTCGATCATGCCATAAGCCGAGAGCGAAACCTACTGATTTTGACCGATGACTGGTTTTCCAGCAAATGGGTCGCTCACCAACTCCTGCAATGGGGTTATCGATGCGGGGAAAGCCATCGGCATTTCGCCGCGATTCCCATTGCAGATCAGTGCGACTTTCGCGTCTTCCAACTGGCGACCGACGGTGGCAAACGAGCTTCCGAGGTCCGCACCTTCGAGGTGCAATGGTTGACCTATGCCGCTGAGGCGGACTGGCGTAAGAACGTAGACTTGTATGCAGGGTGGCCGATCATCTTGGTCAGCGGGTTTCGCTCGGATACACCAAGCGCGAGCGATTTACCCTCAAAACTGGGTCTACCGGCGTTTTTTAAACCCTTTCCTGGTTTTGAGAAATCCGAGCGAATTTGGATTTATGAGGCCGTGCCAAAAGCTCGATAATCCGAAGGCTTTGGCAGGAACGTCATCCTTTTGAAATCGGGGAATAGAGGGGATGAGCGTGATGGAAGGGGTCGGAACAGGAGAATCTCGCGGCTCGACCGATTCGCTTGCGAACATGCAGCTCCCACAAATTTCCGTGATTATTCCTTGTTTTAATGAGCAAGAGGTGATCGACGCGCTATACCGACGATTGACCGCTGCCGCGACCTCGTGGCGAGTGCCTTATGAAGTGATCGTGGTCGACGACGGTTCGCAGGATGCCACGTGGGCCTTGCTTACAGAGGTTCACAAGAAAGATCCGCGGTGGAAAGCGGTGCGCTTTTCCAGGAACTTCGGTCATCAAACAGCGATTTCTGCCGGTTTGCAGCTCGCACAGGGGGAGGCAGTCGTCATTCTGGATGCCGACTTGCAAGATCCCCCCGAGGTCGTGGAAAAACTCATTGAAAAGTGGCAGCAGGGCTACGAAGTCGTATACGGTGTGCGACGCCGAAGGAAAGAGCCACTTTGGAAACGATTCGCATATTATGCGTTTTACCGAATCTTAGCCCGGATTAGTAACACGCCGATTGCCCTGGATTCAGGAGACTTTTGCCTGATGGATCGGCGTGTGGTTCAAGTGCTTAATGCGATGCCCGAACGCAACCGCTTCGTTCGTGGCCTGCGTGCGTGGGCCGGGTTCCGACAAATCGGCGTAGAATACGAGCGTCATCCCCGGCTCGCAGGTCAAACGCAATACACTTTTCGCAAACTCGTCCAGTTGGCGATCGACGGCGTTTTCTCGTTTTCCGTGTGGCCTCTGCGTCTAGCGACTCGTTTGGGACTTCTGGTCTCAACGGTAGCTTTTCTCGGGGTAATCTTCACCTTGCTTCAGCGAATCTATGCGGATTGGTTCGATAAGTACCTCGGCCTGCGGCCCGTGCCTGGATTCGCGACTACCGTAATCGCCATCCTATTCCTCGGTGGTGTTCAGCTGATTTGCCTCGGAATCATCGGGGAATACCTCGGAAGGATCTACGAAGAAGTAAAAGGTCGCCCCCCGTGGATCATCCAGGAAACCCTTGGAGTTGAACACAACGCAAAAAATAAAGCCGCCAAAGATTGACCAAGCCGATCGCCCGTCAGCCGCCAGAAGCCCAGGTCATCATTCGCCTGTTCCGGGCCGAGATTGCCAAGCGGGAGGCACGCATCAAGGAGTTGGAGGGCGGCCGGGAGACGCCCCAGAACTTTTCGCTGCCGCCCCGCAGGGTGCATCTCCACGCCAACCCCGCCTCGCCGAAGCGTACATCGAAGAGCGAACGCGGCGGGCAGCCGGGGGACCCCGGCCGGTTTCAATTTCATCCAAATGATCCCGCGAATTGCGCGTCAAGCCTGCGGATATTGCGGAGGCAGTACAAGAAGTTTCAATCTCATCCAAATGATCCCGCGAATTGCGCGCCGCACGGGGGCGCCCAGCGTTCCCCCCATCGCCCCCGTTTCAATCTCATCCAAATGATCCCGCGAATTGCGCGAGCGGCAGTCGTGCGGTCCGAGAAAACACGGCCTTTAAGGCACCCATTGGTGCGCACTCCCCATTAGTGGGGTAGCTGCGGATGGACGTCGAAGGGATTCTGAATGGTCGCGAATTAGACGTAAGCATCGATGTGTAAAAGAGTTGCATCCCAAAATCCTTTGTTCGTGCGCACCCCCCTAATTTTTCCCCCCTGATGGGGGAGATGGAAAAGGTCTGTATAAGTATTCAGCATGGCTAACCAGCTACAAAACTTATCTTGGGAGTGCCCCATGAAGCTTTTCCAACGAGCAATGGGCCGGGTTATGATGTGCATTGACGTGCCGTTTCCGGTGATCGGATTTCGTTCAACCTGGTTGTGCGAAAGCTCTTGGAGACCATAAGAGCAAGGCTTCTAGCATTTGATTATACACCGGTTTGAGTGGGAGTGGAATTCGGGAGAGCGAAAGGTAGTCGGCTTTCGTTAAGCCGGAAAGCGGGGGCATGTAGGAAACATTGCCGGGGGATTCTTAGAGGAAAGGAAAGGGCTGCCCGAGTTGAAGCAAGTAAAGAGGCAAGGAATGCTCAGAGCTCGGGAGCTTCTTAGCGAACTGCGTCGGGTACTGCCGAGACGAGATCAGTTGCCATAGGGGAGGCGAAGCCGAAGGCGGCGGGCTTTCGCAGGAGGTATTTTTTGCGGGGAGGGAGGGAGTGGTTGGGGTGAAATCTTCTCGGGGAAGTATGAATGGGGTTTCGGGTGGGCAGTGACATTGTTATCGGCCGCAGTACCCGGCGGCGAAAGCTTCTCGGGCAAGTATGAATGGGAATTCGGAGCGATCGGGGGTAAGTAGTTCGTCAAACGGACCAGAGCCGGTTGCTTGGGGTCGGGCCTAGAGGGGTTGAATTGCGGGAAAGTGTGAACCAACAGGTCAACGAGTGAGGAGTCGAGTTGGGAGTAAAGCTGGCGGTCGGCGCAACGAGAATAAAAGTTTCCAAAGGCGCGAATCAAGGGGTTGAGGGAGTGGATGGCATGAGCGAGGCAGGTGGCGGTGGTGACGGCGTGGTAAGCCAGGAGATTGAAGCGCTCGATATTTTCTGGGACAGGTTCGAGACGATTGGGGTGAATGACAAAACCGAGGAATTGGAAGGATTCAATCCGAGAATCGAGGATTCGCGTTTTCGACTGATTGACTTGGAGCTGGAGTTTTGCGAGGTTTCGACGAAGGTCATAAAGGGCCCGGGAAGCCTCGGCGCGAGAACAGCAGCAGACGATCAAGTCGTCGGCGAAGCGGATCCAGCGGTGGCCGAGGCTTTGCATGGCTTGATCCAGGGGAGTGAGATAATAATTGGCCATAAGGGGGGAGAGAGGATTCCCTTGGGGGATGCCCCGACGGTATAGGAAGCGGGAAATGCCGTTGGACGCCCCGACGGTTACGCAGGACTGAAGGAATCGAATCAGTTCGGGATCGATCGGCTCACGATAAAGGCGAGCAAAAAGAGGTTTATGGGGCACGGAATCGAAGAAATCTTTGATATCAGACTCGAGGATCCAATGATGCCCTTGAGCGCGGTATTGAAGCAGAGTATCGAGGGCTTGTCGGACCCCGAGACCACATCGATAGGCAAAAGAGCCACAGGTGAACTGGGCGGAAAGGATCGGCTCGATCAGCAAGCGAATGGCCTGGGCAACCAGGCGGTCGCGAACGGCGGGGATTTCCAATCGGCGACGTCCGCCGGAGAGTTTGGGAACGTAAATGCGTCGATGAGGGAGAAAGCGGTAGGAGCGGGCTCGAAGCTGAGCAAGGATCGTGGTGATTTCGTCGGGGAGCTTGGCGGCGAATTCGTCGAGGGAGTGGCCGTCGACGCCGGGGGCGGAACCACCGCGTCGGGTAATGGCCCAGGCCCGCTGCAACAAATTGGGATCGCAAAGGTGGTCGTAAAAAACGCGGTAGCCCACCGAAAGTGTCGCGAGGGGATTCGGAAAAGAACAAGGATCAATCGGGGGCGTGGATTTCATAGGAAGATGGGGAGCCGGAGGATGGTCGGCGCGGAGGGGAGGTGATTGTGGGCGATAGGAAGCCTCGCCGCCCGGAGGGGGGAGAGAATCGGAGAAAAGGTGCGGGTCAAGGAAAAGAGGGGGCGGGGAGAAGTGGCCGTGTGGATTGTTGGTGGGCCAAAAGAATCGCCATGGGCTTGTCATTGTCGGTTCCTTCGTGTCAGGTGATTACAACCCCAAATCTGGCGCCGGATGGTTAGCGGCCCAAGTTCGAACCGCCGATGCGAATTGATTAACGAGCTCGCGGACTTGGGACTCGAAGGAGGCTCGCTCACCGGAGTTGGTTTCCGAGTAACGTTGTTCAAAGGTGCGGACAAATCGACGAAATTGGTCTTTGTGAAGGCGGTAGCCGTCGGGACCGGAAAAAAAGTGATGCGTTTGGTAGCAGCCTTTGCGAACCTCGGCGATCACTAGCTTATCGACTAAAGGGGTGCGGAAAGGTTCCATGAGATCGCAAGTCAGAGCGGGCCTGCCGGGTCGGGATTGGTGATAGAAACCGAAGAGGGGATCCAACCCGATGGCAGAAATAGTAGCCTGGACGCGGGTCAGCAGCAGGGTATAGCCGAGGGATAACAGAGCGTTGACCGGATCGGTGGGGGGGTGATGAACCCGTCCGGGATAGGGAAGCGAAGGGGGAAAGAGGAGTCGCATCATGGCGTGCCAACGAGCGGAGGCGATGCCCTCGTAGCCGCGGAGGGTGGGCAGGGAATCGGCGGACTGGGCGTTACGAAGTTGACGATCAAGCTCAGCAGGCAGCGCGCGGAGTTCCGGGTTATCGTAACGTTTGAAACTTTGAACGGTTCGTTGAATGCTCTGAATGCGAAGGGTGACCAGGAGCCGGGACTGAGCCAAGATGAAGGCCGAATGGCGGATGGCCCAGTGCTGACAGTAGGCAAGGGTGGGGGCGTTGTCGGGTGGGGGGCTGACACGTCCGAGGAGCCGGTTTCCTTTGGGATCGAGAAAACTGAGCTGAACCCCGTGACGCCAGAGGAGTTTAAGGGCGGCGGCCGTCATATCGGCGTGGCCGTGAATGACGAGGGTCTCCAGGCGTTCGGGATGAAGCTGAAGGGGCGGACCATCGAGGGGCTCCCAACTGGGCATGCCGTTGCGAACACGAAGCACGCCCGGACCAACGAGATGGGCGACGCGAGTCATGGCCTTTTGGCCGGGATCACGGGAAGAGCCAGGCGCGGTGCTGGCCGAGTCTTCCGCAGCATGGTTGCTGGTGCAAGGTATTGGTGTTTTGGGTTTCATGGGATCACCAAACTACGGCATCCGGAAAAATGGTCTGCTGGGCACAACCGGCGTACGGGTTCTCCCTCTTGGAGTTTTGAGAAAGTAACCAGGCAGCAACTTGATCGGTTTCCGGATCGATTAAGGAACTGAGTTGCTGAATGAGCTTGTGAAGATCGCGGGGAGAAAGCTCGGCGACGAAGACGGACTTCTGAACACGGAGCCCGGCACGCTCCAGGGCCCGCGCTACCCGGCTCCGACGGCGTGTGGATCGGATGTCGTAAGCGATCACCCAGCGCATTGACTAGGCCTCCGGGCGGATACTTCGACCCTGTAGACCGCGAGGAGTCTGAACCGGAATCAGGGACACGCGCAGGCCGGGGTAAAAAGGAAACGGACGGACGCATTGCCGGCGGTGGAGAAAAACGGGCACCGGATAAGGAGGAACATGGGCAAAGGCGAATCGACCGTTGGGATCGACGCTGGTTACGATGCCCATACGGCGGGCGTCTTCAGAGACAAAGAGCTCGCCTTGTAAATGCCCTCCACTAATGACGGTCGTGTGCTCGCTAACAAAGCGAGAGCCGGGACGCGCGGGAAGATTCCCGACATTTTGTATCCACGGAGCCCGAAGAAGGTGACGATACTCCTGCATCCGAATCACAGGGGCGACCATCACGCGGGAATTGGCGATCTGATCCGCCGGAAGCATGGGGAGCTCCAGCCCAAGCGTGTGATCAGGCAATTGGGGCTTCGATTGAGGAGAGAACTCAACGCGGTAACAGAATA
Organism: uncultured Thermogutta sp.; assembly: GCA_937128505.1. Lineage (GTDB taxonomy): Bacteria > Planctomycetota > Planctomycetia > Pirellulales > Thermoguttaceae > DTLM01. Next base: position 27,044 of record CAKZMM010000122.1, on the reverse strand, counting down.
GGACCCTCTGATCATGGCCGAGGAGCTCCACGCGGGCGGAGGTGAGATCGTTGTGCTCGAGCATAACCTTAAGGTCATGAATATAATCTTCCATTTGACGGTTGTTTTGCCAGGGCGGTTGGCATTTAAAGTATTTCAGAATGGTGTGGAAGGAGCGGATCGTCTTGGCGGCAAGGGCTCTATAAGCCGGGACACTGGGGGGTGCATCGACGGGAACTGCCGGGGAAGGCACAGCAAGCTCGCAGGGGCCATTGCGCGGGGCAGGTTCGCGCCGTGAAAGAAACCAGACATAACCGAGGGCACCTACGACCGCCAAACCCAAGATGATGCTGACGAACATAACATGTTCTCCTGTTACGCCATTGATTAGAGGGTTTGAAACCGCTTCGTATCGGTGGTGGAAATCAGTGGGGTATCAGGTTTTCCTCGATATCAACTTCGCAAGCGACGTTACCCTGAGGGGTAAATGCGGGACGAAAACTTACACGTTGTCCCACAGCAAGCTGTCCGCCGGAGCGTACCTGGCTCTGATGCACGGAGTAGGCCTCGCCGGTTTGCTCGTCGACCAAAAAACCCCATTGAGCGCTTTTCAATGCCGTGACGACGCCGTGGCGCCTGGTAGAATGACACGAAGCGTTTCTTTTAACGCGGGGTGAGGCAGGCGAGAGAATCCAGAGGCGGCGAACCGCGAGGATATCGGGGCGAATCATGGCCAAGACCTGATCTTCCAAGTTGGGGATTGCCGGCGGCGGACTGCAGGGATAGGAACAATCCTGAAGATAGAAGCGCAACGGAGCGAGGCCGGTGAGGCCGGGGATCTGGACAAAACCGAAGTCGAGCAAACCTGTGCGAACGACTCGGCCGGCCCAGAGGAGCTTCACTTGGGCTTCGGGCGGACAACAACCGCAAACATAAACCACGGAACCGGGATATTGGCCTTTGCCGCTGAGTTTCATGAGGCCATCGCAGTCGGGACATACAAGTGTGGGTGGAAGTGCGAGCGGCGATTTTGGGGTGCCGACTGAGTGCGGGGCGGGTTTGAAGTTTGCCTGGGGGACGGTAGGTGGGGTCTGCGAGGGAACGATGCCTGGATCGGGCTGGAAAGAGCAGTTGCGAGGTTTCGAGGCGAACCATCGGAACATATCGGTCATCCTTTCTATTTAAGACCTGAATTGCTGGATAGGGAGAACCGAGTTCAACAGCCACGAGATTAAGCCGCCGACGACCGCTACCAGGCACGATACCTGCCGCTTGAGCTTGACCAGTAGGAAGCTGAGTATCATTGCGCCGAGCGCCGCCCCGATAAACGGGTTTGGGGCTTGTTGAGGGGGAAACAAATTTAGGCTCCAAATCATAAACGTTGCCCACATCTTGGCACCGATGCCACTTTTCACTCTTTTCACGAGTGCCCCAGCTCGAGCGAGCCACCGCTGGTAAAGGCGGAAAGTTCTGATGCTTAGGTTGCGAAGTATGTTCCGACCTCCTTTCAACGCGGTGAAAGCGTTTTGCTCGTCTGCGTGTTTCATTTAGGGTTGAGTTCTCCGCGTTTGCTTCATAAAGGGGTTTTTTTCTTGCTATTGAAGAGTACGCAGCCGTGATGGCTCGTATGACAAAAGGTGGAAAAGTTCTTAGCTCGATGGCCAAGTACGCGCGTTAAACACACGGGAGTTCAGTTAGCGTGCGAAAACTGGCTAAAAAGGGCAATTTGGGGGTCAACACACACGGGAGAAGTTTCGTTCCTGAAGAGCGACAACTCGAGGATGGCATAATCGCGCGGAAATTCGGACCGGGAGCTCTTTGCTTCGGAGCGAGGGAAGCGATCCTGAACAGAGGGTAATGCTCTCGTTTTTAGGAAATTAAGCCGCGAGAAGCCATTCCCACCAATTGAGGTAAGTGATCCGCATGCGCGGAATTAGGGGGCTGCTTTCGATATTTTTTGATTTTTTATAGGTGTATGGGTCCTGCCCGGGGATCCATCGAAGCTTGCCGCCGTCATTCTTGCCGAAAGATTTCCGTGTTAGCGCTGCATATTGGGGGACCGCAGCAAGCGTGGGGCCGTCATCTGAGCAAAGTTGCCGTGTGCAAGAGAGAAAAGGTGCCGAAAGTACGACGACACGATCCAAGTACGGGAGCTCGCTTGGGAGGGCTGAACGCAAGGCTATTTGCCCGTGTAGTTGGCAGGTTGTTGTATCCCCTAGGGCGGGAATCCGCTCTGGAGGACTGTGTGCAAGAGACGAAAAGTGCCGAAAGCACGAAGACTGTTGTCACGGCTTTAAAGGAATAGCCGCAAAAATTTTCTCGATATGCCATCTTTCGCGGCGGTCAAGTGCCGTTGTCACAAGTGGCTAGGGATCTTCGTAGAAAAATGCATAGGGCTCAGTGGTGTTCAAAGCTCTTCTGGAGAAGAGTGGACGCTTCTTGCGAAAGATTTGCAAAAAACGGCGAACCGGGTAAAGAGGCTTCCCGGACTGAAATTCACTAAAACGGCTCGAAACCCAAGGAGAAATCGCTGTGGGCTATTGTTGGTGGATTCAAGCGCTGGAACAAATCCTCGGCCAAAAATGCTACGGTACCAGCAGAGTGCGATTTGCATCAACGGAGAGCGCCGAACAAATGGATTCGCAAAGCGAGGATGGGGCCCCGAGGCGTTGTACTGGGGCTGAGGCGGAACAACTTGCTCATCTTTCCCAATCAGGATGTTTTACCGCGTCGCGCGAAGTTACCGACGCCTTATTTGATGCCGATGGGTTGCAGGTCGGTAGGCACAGCACGCAGGTTTCCCCGGGGACGGAGGGAGACCTCGGGCAATTTCCATTCCGTGGGCCCTTGGCGGAAGAAACGGGGCCGCGAGAGCTCTTAGCCGATCGGCACGTGCTTGTCCTCTGCGACGCAGAGAATTTATCTTATGGGGCGGAAAGCCTTGGCTACCGACTTTCCTACTTCCGATTAGCGCGGTGGTTCCAGGGAGCGGCAAAGGGCTGTGAACTTCACGCTTTTTACTCTTGCGAGCCGGACGATCTTCGCAGCAACCGATACTTCTCCCGACGGGGATGGATTCCCCATGCGCACCCTATTGAAACCGTGCGGACAGGCCGTGGCAGCAAACGTTTGGCCAATAGCGACAACTTGATCCTCCTTTGGGCAGGTTGGTTGGCGGCAACTTCCGAAGCAGATAGCGTGATCGTGGCAAGCGGGGACGGCACCCTGGTTCACGACATCGCGAGATTCCTGACATGCAAACAGCCCGATCGGCCTGTCATGACGTTAAGTTTGGCGGGCTCTACCTCTTTAAGATTGGATGCCCTTTACAATCCGTTTGTTAAAGCGAATTTGTGCATCGGTAAGGATGTGCTGCGCCGGCTGACGGCGCACCATTCGAATTGTTGGGGCCAGCGGGAAATAATCCCGCGGGGAAAAGCTCCTTGGATACCATTCGAATCCTTCCCGCATCCGAGGCCGCGTTTTGCAACCATGAAAAAAATCATGGCCCCTATTGATTATCGTTAATTGCTCGGCTAGATTGCTAAAGGCCATTTACAGCAAGGGCTGTGGCAACGTGTCGGAGGCAGAAAAGGAGGGCAGGTGTTGTGAACTCTTATGGTGGCCTTCGTCCGCGGTTTCTCGATCTTCTTTCGAAGGGTAACCTCATAACGGTTTCAGCCGAATTGTTCCAAGCCAGTAGGCACCTTTCCTGGGTGGATTTTGAAATTGATCGCGTAGGCACTGTAAATGGCGTAAGTCATTGAGTCCTCTGATTTGTATTTTGACGCGCGATAAAGTTAACCGCCTCGCTCTTACAGAATCGTTAAAGCACTATTGATGACAGATAACACCGTTATTGGTGCCAGGGGTCGCTCTTTGTCCTGGTGTTGACCGAATTGGGCGGGGCATAGCGGGTGCAAAAAAGTAAGAGCGGTTAACCGATCGGTCAGATCCCTCAGATGCGACACGCATTGTGCAATTTGGCTCGTCGTAAAGTGTACATAGGAATATTAGTATACTTATGATCATATCAGGCAAATCAGCAGGTCATGTACAACGCCTGTTTCGGCGGAAGGTTGAAGAACTATAGACTCGAATGACGGTGCGACAACGTGTGGATCATTAATTTCGGCCATCCGTTGACGGAAGAACAAAAGCAGTCGATCGAGCGAATTACCCAGGCTTCCATCGAGCAGATTATCGCAATTACACCTCAATTCGATAATTCGCTAAGTTATGCCGAACAATGCGTCGAATTGATCGACCGGGTCGGCCTTACGCCCGAGCAGTGGCAAGGATTGAGGCTTTTGGTGGTGCCACCGTCGTTTGCCCCCATTGCTTCCTGCGTGATCGCGGAATTGCACGGGCGTATGGGGTACTTTCCGCCGATAGTCCGGCTAAGGCCCATTGCGAATTGCGTGCCGCCGCAATTCGAAGTGGCGGAAATCATCAATCTTCAAGCCATCCGCGAGGAAGCCAGGAGCCGCAGAATAGGAGGCCAACACGATGTCAAGGACAATCGATAGTAGCAGCTACCCTCCGAGTGGCAGGAAAAGCTGCAAAACGCCCGAAACACGCAACCAAGAAAAGTGCGCGAGTTGACGATCAAGGTTGTAACGCCGCTTTTCGGTGGTGGTGTTGAGCCCGGGTTCCACGACCCAATCACCATCATCCGGCCTACTTCCATTCGAGGCCATCTACGATTTTGGTGGCGACTGACGAGATCTCATTCATTCAGCGGTACGGAGTGTCTGTTTGAGCGCGAGGCGAAGATCTGGGGGAGTACGGAGAATCCTAGTCCAATCGTTATTCAGGTGATTGAGGTCACGGGAAATCAGCCGCAGCCATGCGCTCCGTATGAGGTACGAGAATCTCAAGGTAGAAGCCCGCGTCGCTTGGTTTGGAATGAATTGTTTTCCGGAAAAGGCGAAGGGAGAAATCTTCCTTACATCTTGTTCCCCTTTCAGGGGAAACTCACTGACGACAAGCGAGGGGTTGAAACGGAGCCGGCAAAGTTTGTCACAAGTGTGCGTTTCAAGTTGCGCATCGAGTATCCACCCCATCTGTGCGACGATGTCGAAGCTGCCATTTGGGGGTGGCTAAATTTTGGGGGAATAGGTGCTCGGACGAGGCGCGGGCTTGGGGCGCTTTTTTGCGAGGAGTTTGCACCTAAAGATGAGAAAGAATTCGGCGAGTGGTTCATTTCGAAAAGATGGAAGGGGGCGGCCGCCGACTTTGCACAAGCCATTGTGTATCTAGCACAAAGCCAACCTTTCACACCGTTAAGAGCCTTGAACGAGTTAGTTGGATTGTTGCGCGACTTTCGACAGGGCGTGGGCTTCGGACGTAACAAGGGGCAAAATCCAAATCAACCGGGACGATCCCGATGGCCGGAACCGGAGACGATCCGAAGGGTTACAGGAAAGCGGGCAGCTCAGCATCAAAGACTTCATCAAATTCCTGACGACTTGTTTCCGCGTGCTGAATTCGGTTTACCGATCATCGTGCATTTCAAAGACAGAGGCGAGCCTAATGATACGGAGACCGTTCCTGTCATCGAAGGAGGCGTTAAGGGGCGAATGGCCAGCCCGGTAATTATTCGGCCCTTGGTTCTGAAAAACGGCAATGCATTTCCTCTAATCATCTGGCTAAAGCGAGACTTACCGAAAGTGGTAGCCATTAGGAGCAAGGGAAAAGAGTTGGGTAGAGCGAAAGTTGTGGATCCCAAGTCGGCGACGTACCCAAACTCGCCAATTCAAGCCCCTTATTTAAATCAACCGCTTCCGGCGGTTCAGGGCATAGTACTCGATGCATTCCTGAACTTCTTAGAAAAGAAGCATGGTTTTAAGAGGATTTAGCTATGAACGGGTATCTTCTTGTGGTGGCTCTGGGACCGGTCCAGGATTTCATTCGAGCGGCCCGGAGGACGCGCGACCTATGGTTCGGGTCGTACATGCTCTCGGAACTGAGCAAGGCTGCTGCCCGGGAAATCGATGTGAATGGTGGAAAACTGATCTTCCCGATGGCCACCGGCAGAGAACTGGAGCCAGATTCGAAATTATTGGTTGCCAATCAGGTGTTAGCCGAGTTACCCCCAAGCGCTTCACCCCCACCTGAGGAGCTTGTGGAAAAGGTCAAGGGGGCTGTACAAGGCACGATTTCGCAAGAGAGGTTTTTTATAGCGCAAGGGAGATCATTCGAGAAGAGATTTGGGCAAGCCAAGTAAACGATGTCGTGGAATTTTATGCCGCTTGGGCTCCCCTAAACGGTGCCGACAGTTTTCAACACTCGCGCGAGCGGGTGATGCGGCTTTTGGCAGGACGGAAAAGCTGTCGTGACTTTCTGCAACCTTCGGGACGATTCTGGGTACCCAAGTCTTCCTTAGATGGCGCCCGGGAAACTGTCTTGATCGACAATGCTGGGGTTAAGTACCCGCGAGAGTGCGATAGATTACGGCTGCAAGGTGACGAGCAACTTGATGTGGTCGGCTTGGTGAAACGATTAGGTGGTGGGCAGCGATCGTATCCCTCAATTTCCCGTGTGGCTGTTGACCCATGGCTTTGTGGGTTGGAAAAATCTCATCCGGACCTCTTTGAGGAACTTTTCCATTTGTCCAAAGAGTTACATGAGTTGTCCAAAGAGTTACATAAGCCTGATATCATTTCCCGCTTTGACGTCTCGCGGCACCCCCAATATCAATCTTTCCCCTTCGAAGGAGCTTTTATTTACGAATCGCGCCTTGCTGAAATAGGCGAGGAGGCAGGGCTCAAAGAATCGGAATCACTAAAAACAGGCTTGCCGGAGCTTAAAAAGCTAAAGGAACTTCTGCATCGGATATATAGAACGTGGGGGGAACCCGACCCGTACGTGGCAGTTCTCCTTGTCGACGGAGATCGCATCGGGGCAGCCATCTCACGGCAAAAAACGCCTGAGGACATACGGAAGTTTTCAAAATATCTCTCCCAGTTTGCTGCCGAGGCGAAGCGGATTGTCGAAGATCCGGTAGAAGTGCGAGGGGTATTGATCTACTCCGGCGGCGACGATGTGCTGGCCCTTGTACCGGTGGATAAGTGTCTCAATTGTGCTCGAAAGCTTCACGACCAATTCGCCGCGCTCTTGGCAGATTATCAATCGCCGGAAAGTCCCCTCTCGCTGTCGGTGGGGATCGCCATCGGCCATATGATCGAACCGATGGAGGATCTTCTTGCCTTCGCCCGAGAGGCGGAAAAAGCCGCAAAAAAGACTTCGCCTGGTCGGCCGAATATCCCGCCATATGCTGAGCGAAACGGGCTGGCCGTCTGGGTCCATCCCCGCGGTGGTGTGCCCGTGGGGGTACGCGAACAGTGGCTGGATCGCCTTTCAGCAGATTCGCTGACTGATCCCGCTTCTTCGCAAGAGCAAGAAGCGAAAAGCCAAAAGGTGGGTTCCAGTAGCCATGGTAATTTGAGAGTTTCCGCCAGTCTCGATCAACGCCTAATGTGGTGGGCAGATCTTTTTATGGCCAGGGTGCTTCCGACCAAATTGCCTTACGATCTCCACGAGCTGGCCAGGGAGCTCAGTGATTGGAAGGATAAAAACCTATTGAAGCAAGCGATCCCGGCGGAAGCGCGACGAATTTTTCGCCGCAAAGAAACTCAGTTTGGCCGAGCGGGCAATTGCAATTGGTTGAACGAGGCTCAAGCTAGGGCGTTCGTCGATCGGCGACTGTCGCATTTGGAGGACTTGAATGACTTACGGGGTTTGGCGGACGAAATGCTAGTAGCGTTGCAATTTGTGACCCCATTGAAACAGACGCTTTCCCGAGCCGAGAGATAATTGAGGAAATTATCGCGGGACAAATCAGCGAAGGAGAGTAAGGGATGATCAAGCCCCTCAATGATTCACTCGAGACAGTGGATCTGTGCATCATGGCCCGAGATCCCGTGGTTGCACGGGATGGCCGACCATTCAGTAATTCGCAACGGCGGATGCGTCCCCTCCCTTGGATCTATCCTTCGGTTATAGCCGGTGCCGTGCGCACCCTATTGGGTAAGCAATTGGGGGGATTTCGGCCGGCGATCCAAGAAAAGCTTCAGCGAATAAGATTCTGGGGACCTTTCCCCGAGGTCGATAACGAGTTGTATTTCCCCGCTCCATCGGATCTCTTGGTTCGAGAGAGGGAAGGGTCGCGCGAATGCTTTGCCCTTTAACCGCAGCCGTTGAGGCCAGGGGAGGGATGCGACCTGCCCGACCCTTCTCTTAAGCCGGTAATGCTTGGGGAGAACGTAACTGAAGAATTCAAGCCGGCAGAGGTGCCCGCGTTTTGGTCGGCACGAAAAATGGCGGAGTGGTTGGCGAACCCTTCTGGGGACGGATTTCCCGCGCCACCGCCGCCGGGTCCTTTCGGCCGGTTGGTCGTCGAGGGTTTCTTGCCGGCTTGGCCACGTGATGAAAGAACTCATGTGGCCATTGATCCCCAGACAGGAACCGCTAAGGAAAGCCAGCTTTTCACGACTGCCGCGTTGGACCTCACGACGCCTCCAGGTGCCGATAAAGCAAGGCCGGGGCTTCGCCCGGGAGCACCGGTCAAGCTGGCGGCTCGGGTAGAAGTGCCTCCTGAGCTTGTCGAGAATGTTCGTCAGCTTTGCGAATGGCATCCTCTCGGGGGTGAACGTCGCTTAGCACTATGGTGTGTGGATAGAGATTCGGCCGCTGGATCGCAACCCGCAAAATGGAGCTGCCCGGAGCTCCTCGCTCAATGTCTACGCGAAAATCCAAAACGAGTGCGGATGGTCCTGGCTACGCCGGGTATCTTCGGCGCGGTTGCGGTCGGAAGAGGTGCGAGCGTTAATCAGTCATCGGGTATGAAGCCATTACCGGGATGGCTTCCCAAATGGTTGCAACATACCCAGGATGGGTTGGTGGGATGTCCGCCGGGTTTGCACATCCTCCTGCGATTGGTGGGGGTGTGTACCGGGCGATGGAGCCCGGTTTCGGGGTGGAGTCTTCGGCTCGGTAGCCACAGCCCGGGTCCCAAACCCATTCGTCGTATGGTGCCCGCCGGAGCGGTTTACTTTTTCGAGGTCCTCGAAGGCAACACGGCGGAGCTGGCTCAGCGCGGTTGGCTGTGGTGCGTAAGTGATGATCGATTCGATCGACGCGATGGCTTTGGGCGCGTCCTTTGGGGAATCTGGTAACCGAGCGCCGCCTCAGTAGATGGCGCGAAATGAGCACCTAGGAAAGCTTAGAACGGATAGGAACGCTTCAAGAATCTCGCAGGCTTAAGATGAGGAACATTGCAATCAGGTTTTGGGTCCGAGGCTAGTAGCAAAGCAACGAAGAACTTGAAGAGGCTGGATGACCTTTTGGGCAGAAGATGGTAGGGTGTGCCCCTCGGGTGAGGAACGAGCATAAGCTAGGAGATACTCTCATGCAATCGAAAATGCGGATGTATTGGATTCATGCCCTGACCCCCCTGCACGTCGGATCAGGACGCGGTCTTGGATACATCGATCTTCCGATCATGCGGGAGAAAGTAACCAACTGGCCCTTTATACCCGGCTCCGCGATTAAAGGTGTCCTTGCCGATGTCTACGGAGCAGATGATCAGGGCCGAAAGGATAATAAGCGGCTCAAAACTGCTTTCGGCCAGTCGGGACCTGAACACAGCAACTTGGGTTCGCTTGTGTTTACCGACGCGCGGCTTGTCTGTCTGCCAGTCCGAAGTTTATACGGGACTTTCGCCTGGTGTACCTCACCCATAGCATTACGACGATTGCTTCGCGACTTGCAAAGTGCGGGATTGGCCGGTCCTTTGGGCGCCGTACCCGTGCCCTCGGACAAAGTGCTCGTACCTGATCAACAATCCAAGTTAGTGAAAGAAAATCGCGTGTTTTTAGAGGATTTAGATTTTCCGTGTGAGGCCAATTCCCAGGTGGCGGCTTGGACCGAGCAATTAGCCGCACGGTTATTTTCCGACGCTGCGTGGCAGAGGGGATTTAAGGAACGTTTCCTCCTGGTCCCAGACGATGTCTTCGGCTTTCTGTGCGAAACTGGCACGGAGGTGGCAGCCCGCGTGCGATTAGACGACGAAAAAAAGACTGTGGTCGAAGGAGCCTTGTGGTATGAGGAATCTTTGCCCGCCGAAACCGTATTAGCAGGTTTGGTGTGGTGTGATCGTGTGTTCACGGAAGAAAAAATAGAACCGCATGATCTGCTTAACGAGTTTTGCTCCGGCGAGAAGAAGTTGCAAATCGGCGGGAAGGCAACGGTCGGACGGGGTTTGGTCCGATTTCTGTTCTCCAATGGAGGAGCTGCGAAATGACAACCGTGACATCCCAATTCGTAAGAACTCGAAGTCAAGAATGGGCCGAACGAGCATGCTTAAAAGTTCGTCAGAGAAACGAAACCTTAAATGACAATCAGAAAAAGGAATACGCGAGTTTCGCAAAACGTTTTCCCGCGCTTGTTCACAGCTCCGGGTTGGCCCAGGCAATTGCCTTTGCTCAATCTCGGGGAACCGGGCAATCAGATAAAGTCCTCGAGGATGTGGCTAGTGTGCTTTTGAATCCGGGTACTCCCGACCAACTCGGTGAAAAAGCGCGTAAGGCGACGGTGGTCGAGTATATGCGATTGACCCACGAAGTGATCCAAGTCGCGTCCTGGGTCAAACGGTTTGCCGAAGCGATTTTTGATTAGTGGTACCGCAAGTTGTCGATCCCGAATAGCGGAGAATTCCGCTTGACGTTAGCCGAAATGCTTTACGATTAGTGGTACCGCAGGAGTGAATCATCATGAGTTCAGGTCATAAAAAACCACCGGCAGAGCTAGTGTCATGTCGTGGGGCCATTGAGCATACGCTTTGGTCCGACACTAAGTGGAAGGGCGAATCCGCGGCCCACGGCGGCTTGATCTTGGCGAGGTACCTGCTCATGCAAAGGGCACCGGGGGCCTCTTCGGAGCGTCCCGCTGAAGCACGCCGGGAATCGCAGCGGGCAAGTATCCAGGCCATTCGGGCAGCCGGGGACTTGTATCGACTCGCGTTCGATCGTTGGAAAGCTGCTTTGCCGCAGGAGTCGACCTGCCTTCAATGCTTTCAGTCGAATGGACGTTTAATCGTCGGCCTTGGCAGCGAGAATGTACTGGAGACCGGGATAACACTCCACCATACATACGGAGTACCAGTCATTCCCGGCTCGGCTTTGAAAGGATTGGCATCGCACTATTGCCATAGCGTTCTGGGCCGAACTGACGATGACTACAAAATCATGGGAAAAATTCACAAGCTCTTGTTCGGCACCTTACCTGCGCCACAAAAGCAAATATTTGTGCCCCACGAGAAGTATGACACCGGCCACATCATTTTCAACGATGGGTGGTTGGATCCGGACTGTTTGGGAAAGGTCAACCAAGGCCCGGTGCCCGACGTCATCACGCCGCATCACGGCGATTACTACAGCGGCAAGCAGCCCGAGCCGACTGACTTTGACGAACCAAACCCTGTGACTTTTGTATCCGTAAGCGGCCGATTCTATATCGCGGTTTCGTGCGATAATTCCGGCCCGGAAGCAAAAGCTTGGGCCGAATTGGCGATGGGCATTCTCGCTGCCGCATTGGAAGATTGGGGAATCGGCGGCAAGACCAGTAGCGGCTATGGCCGTCTTGTGCCGTGCAAAAAAGAGGCGGCAACATCGGCACCATCGGCGCAAGTGGCGGCAATGCCGGCCGATAAACCGCGTTTTAAACTCGGCGACAAAGTGAAAGTTAAGCTGGTGGGCACATTCAAAAGTGGAAAGCCCAAGTTTGAAGCTGAGGACGGCATTCCAGGACAATTCCTGGAACAAGCCCCCAGCGTTCAGCCCGGTGACACAGTCGAGGCTTATGTCTCCAATGTCACGCCCAGGCTCTATACGTTCGCTTTAAAACCACCGGAGCCTAAGCGCAGCAAATAACGGAGGGACTGGTCGTTTCCCTTACGCGAACTAAATTGCTCAGCGCTCTTTCGTGAACCTAATCCTCGCTGTTCCAAGAAATGGGCAAAGTGTTGGTGAGTTTTTTGGGACGGGGCTTATCCGGGCCAGAAGTCAGCGAAATGATTATTTCCGTGTACGCTACCTCTTCCCGGACGGCTGGCTCAGCGAAGAGCTCACTTTTTGCCTCGCGGCCCTCCTCACTTGGCTAAGAATCCAGGGAAAAGAACCACCGAATAGACTCGTCTTACTCGGTACAGGGGGATCGCTCTGGGATGGGATTCTCGCGGAATTGGGTGATCTTTCGCGCCCGGCTCTTTGCGGCGGTTTTCTGCCTTCGCTCACAGCCGCGGTAGACCGCCAGGACGTTACCTCCGAACAAGTACGGCTTGTCGCCCGCAACCTCGAGCAAAAGCTTGCAATCGAGGTGCGTGCCCATTTGATCCCTCGAGCGCAAAGCCAAGAAGACCAACTCCATTTGCTCCGAATCATCCGCCAAAGCTTATCCCCAGGAGATTCGCTCACCCTCGATGTTACCCACGGTTATCGGCACCTTCCCATGTTGGTGCTGGGGGCGGCCCGGTTAATTCGGCGAGTCGATGAGTCCAACATTGAAAACCTCTTTTATGCTGCATTAGACATGCGGCAGGGGGGTGAACCCGCACCTGTGATTTCGCTTGCATGGTTACTGGAACTTTCTGAGTGGGCGGATGTGTTGCGGGAGCTCCGAGTTGGCGGCCGCTTGCGAGCTCTTCCGTCGCTGATCAAGGACCGATCGCTCCGCCAAGCGCTAAACGATACCGGGTTTTATCTAGCAAGGAATCAGGTCAGTCGAGCCGGGAAGGCCGCAATGAATTGTCTGAAAAGCCTCTCAGCAACCCAGTCAGATCCTTTGCTCGACCTAACCGGCCCGGTCATTCAACAGATTCCCGAGGGCATCGCCTGTTGCCAACGGGATCCCCGGAGGATTTTGCAGTTGGCAAGAGCCGCCTTAAAGGAGGGGGACTACGTAAGTACAGCCATTCTGCTCAACGAAGCAGCCATAGCGCAGGTGGGTACTTCAAAGTTCCCAGAGGGGGATAAGCTCCTAGCCACGATTCGCCATTTGCGAAATGGATTAGCGCATGCAGCACCGGCCCGGTCACTGCAGGGGGTGCTTTCCTCGCCGGCGACATTGGAACAGACCCCAACACATCAGGCCATGAGTTTGGAGCAGATTTTCCTAAAATCTCATAAGGCCAACGAAGGTTCAGCTCGCAACAGGCTTCAAAGACATTCATCTTTTGGGAGGCAGCCATGAAACCGCGGCGCCCAGTCGAACTTTATGATCTCATTCGGGCCGTACCAGGACAGGAAGACACCCCCCCTTGGGTTCTCCTCGTCTTTTTGTCTGCTACCTTTTGGCTAAATGTTTTGTCTGACTTCGGGTGGCTAGCTAATCTTTTGCTTGCGATAGGCGCTTCGACCGCGACGGTCCTATGGTTTTTTTATCACCGCCGTCGGATGAGGCAAATGTGTCTGGAATTCGAATTCAAGGAAACCAGACCCCCGAGGGTTCCCGGACTGATCCTCCCGCTATCCCCGCTTGCTCCGTTTGGAGGGGCAGATGAACAGGTTGGAACCCACCTCAACCGACTCCTCCAGGAAACCCAAGATCCTACAAAGCCTCTAGCTCTAGAAGATCAGAAAGCTTTGGAGAGCTCAAATCTTTTACCAGCAATGGCGGCTCTTGAATATCACCTTGGAAAAGGCCTCCCGCAACCCAACGGGACTAAGACTTTTCTCCGAGAAGTATGGCTCATCGAGACCGCAGAAAAGCGTACTGACGACTCGGGGGAATTCGAGCGAGCGGATTCGCGCGGTTTAGGGTATCTTTTAGAGCGCTGGTTCAGAAGCCGGAATCCCTCCAGCTCCCACAAGGTCGTCTTTCATCATACCTCCTACCGCGGAATTCGCCTCGTAGTGCATCCCCGGAGTTACACGGAGATGTGGGCCGTAGTTGATGCGATATACGAGAAAGCACCTTATAAGTCCGACCAAATCATCGCTGACATCACTCCCGGGAATAAGCCGATGAGTATCGCCATCGCTTCAGCCTGCCTTAAGCCGCTTCGGACGATGCAATACATGGTCCCTCGAACCAAACCGGAAGACTGCGAGCATTGGCCGGCCGAGTTCCCCGCGCCGATGCTCATCGACATCGATCCTTTGATTCGGAAAGCTCATGCTCCGGCGGATTAATCATGAGCCGGATCCCACAAGCCATGGTAGTTCTCGCCAGTGAACAGCTTTGGCCCAATATTCACGGGCTTGTGCACTGGCACCAATTCGAAGGCGGTTTGAGCGACCTTTGCATCTACCATACTGAGGACGAAAGTCGCTCAGCCCGGCTTGCTGCCCGGCTTAAACAATTGTGTGAAAGCTTGTATCCGGGGCAGATTTCCGTGCATTTGCACCAAAGCGTGGGCACCCCAACGCCGCAAAGTTTCCGGCAGCAATTTGCAGCGTGGCGAAAGAAACTTCCCGGGCGGCATTGGATCATTAACGCGACCGGCGGACTGAAACCCATGTCTGCTGGCGCGTTCGAATGCGCTCGTTTCCCCGACACCCAAGTCGTTTACCGCGAACTTTCGGGGGAGTGGTTTACGATACGACTTAGCGAAGAGGGTTTCGTCGCAGAGCCCTACAGTATTTCCGCATTTCCGCCTCCGAAACCGATGCGATTCCCGTTTCTCTTCTTCTCCAAGCACAATGGAGAATTCCGGAGAAAGCCACCCTCGAAACCGGGAAACCCGCACAACCGCTCCCGATAGAAAGATTGACTTGCGAAGCGGCCCGCCTGGGCTGGGATTGGAAAGAGGCTTTCGCGGCGTGCAGTCTGCCATCCGAAGAGCAACCAGGCATTCTGTTTGAACAATTCGTGGCAGCCGTCCTCGCGGAGTTAGGGGTGACCAATGTCACGACCAACACGAAGGTTGTGGCCGAGAACGGTCAAGTTCTTCAAGAGGTCGACATCGTTGCCAATTACCGGGGTCGATTACTGGTTTTTGATTGCAAATTGCGAGCCGAGCAGGAGGAAGGTACACGAGTTGAAAGCCTCACCTCGCAGATCCGTCAAGCGTCTGCGATCCGAGTACAATTGGGCGGTCTGGGCTGTCAGCTTCTGCTCATCCGGCCGAGCCGATTTTTCTCCAAAGAAGAAGCCGAGCTTTGCCGCGCGCTGGGGCTTCAATTCTTGGATGCCAATGAAACCGCGGAATTCTTTCGGAAACTCGCGAGTTTTTGTCGTTATCAGGGAGACCTTCCTCCCTCGTTGAAGGCTGCCCAGGAGGAATTCGACCGGAGGCGGCAATCGGGCGAGCAGTCTTTCCTCACCCGCCCCAAGTGGTCGCGATGTTTTCCCACTCAGCCCCCGGTCAGTGTTCTGCTTCCCCTTAGTAGTGAGCTGAACCATCTCATGCGAAATCTGAATCAGGATTGGATCGCCTTCCAAATTGACAATAAGGTATGGATTCGCGGCGCGCTTACGGAAAAGCTAGATCAAGACGCAATCGCTCAAACACTCGGGAAGGTTCTCGAGCCACTGGTGGTGGTAAATCCGGGGCATGTTCGAATCTCAAAGTCGAATAGGACGTTCAGCTACGTCATTTCGGTTGACAAAGGTGAAACCACCAAGGCAATTAAAGGGCGGCTCGCCACTTACGCCGGCAAAAAGATGTTCGAGGAAGCCGGTATCTAACGGTGGGCTCAAGCTCTTCCATTTCCGCAGTTCCACCCACCATTCACTTGGCCGATAAGGTTCGAAGTTCTTTAGAAACCGCCGTCGCTGCGATTCGGAGAAGAGCCGCCCACCTTTTACGGTTCCAGGACCAAGTTCGGGTTCAAGAAGGCAACGCATACTCTGTCGATAAGCTTAAGCTCATTCCCCCGCGAAACTCCGGAGGGCCAGGTCCAGCTCTAGCCAGTACTCGTATCAGTAGGCTCAATTTCATACCCCCGCGGACCCATTTACAGCTCGATTTCCGGCTGAGGAGAGCGATACCTACTGGAGGCGTCTGTGTTGTCGAAGCTCGTCGAGCACCTTGCAGAGATCGTCCGGCAAAGGCGCCTCAACCGAGAGTTTCTGCCCCGTACCCGGATGGAGAAACGTCAAACGGTGCGCATGTAAAGCTTGCCTGGATAACAGAACTTCGGCCTCCGCGGACGGAGCTTCCCCCCGCAACTCAGCCCGGGTGATTCGCGATCTTCCCCCATATTGACGGTCGCAAAGCACCGGGCAACCAAGGTGGTCTAAATGTACACGAATTTGGTGGGTTCGGCCGGTTTTTGGGATTACCCGCACAGCTGCAAAGCCTACAAAACGCTCGAGTACTTCGTAAAACGTCTCGGCAGGGCGTCCGGAGAAGCTCGTGGTGCGAATTGCCATTTTCTCCCGCTGAGCAGGATGCACGCCAATCGGCAGGCAAATAACGTCCCGATCCCGCTGCGGCGAGCCCGTCACAATGGCGAAATACTCTTTTTCGACCTCGCGGCGATAGAATTGCCCCGCCAACCGGCCGTGTGCGAGATCGTGTTTTGCCACAAGAATCGCGCCGCTTGTATCCCGATCGAGCCGATGCACAATCCCCGGCCGAGTTGGGCCCCCCAGGCCACTAAGTCTTCCTGCGAAGTGATATTGGAGCGCTCCGGCCAGTGTGCCGGACCAATGTCCCCGAGCCGGATGGACCACCATCCCCGGCGGCTTATTGATCACCGCAAGCCAATCGTCTTCATAAAGGATCTCTAGCGGAATATTCTCAGGCTTAGGAGCCTGGCGCGGAACCTCTGGCAGGACAATCGCCACTTTTTGTCCCGGATGCAGCCGGTAGCCGGGCTTACCCCCCTTTGAGTCCACACGTACTCCGCCAGCGGTGATGACCCGGCGCAGATGGGATCGCGTGTATTCCGGAAAGTGATAAACCAAGAACTGATCAAGTCGCCAGCCTGCTTGCGCTTGCTCGACCGTTAGTTCTACCGGCTCCAGAGATCGCGGCTTTGACGAACTCATCGTACCGAGATCACCCGATGGCAAATCACGGGTTATCCGATGGGGGAGATGGAGAAGACTCGCCAGAATCAGGTGCTGGCTGTTGCGGCGTATCCATGTTTGCCTTCGAGTCTGCCCCTTCCGCAGGTGGGCTAGCAGATCCAGGGTTCTCCGCGGGGGTTTCCCCACCGCCAGTTGCGCCGGCATTTGCCGTACTCCGGCCGGCTGGCTCGCTGGTACTCACCAGTTCAGGGGTGGTGGCCACCTGTTGCTGCGCCGGAGATTGACCCGGCTGAGGTGAGGAAATCCCCGGTTCCAATTCAGTACGCGAGGATTCTGTTGCTGCCGGTTCCCAGGGGGGTGAACTCCCACCGGAAGGCATCGTCGAGGGACCGGCGGACCCTGCGGGAATCTCGGGTTCAGCAGGCGGGGCCAGCCCTAAACCACTTCCTTTTTCCGGCAGGGAAATTGACTGCGGCACTCGAAACTCCGGTTGAGGATCATATCGGGCAAACCGGTCGTAGAAGGCTTTGATGTCGTGCCGCTCAAGCTCGGCAACTCGCCTTTGAGCCAAGGAGGAGAATGGGCTTGTCGGCCACATTTGAATCACTTTGCGGTATTGCTCGATCGCGGAATCCAATTGGCCTTGTCCGCTTTG
Organism: uncultured Thermogutta sp.; assembly: GCA_937128505.1. Lineage (GTDB taxonomy): Bacteria > Planctomycetota > Planctomycetia > Pirellulales > Thermoguttaceae > DTLM01. Next base: position 9,430 of record CAKZMM010000122.1, on the reverse strand, counting down.
CGTGCCCGATAGGGCCTCATATGTTTTACCTAATCCGAACGTAGCATGGGCCAAAAGGTGTGGATCTTTAGCTGTTTCTTGAACCTCCTTGTAACGTTCGAGGGCTTTCCGAAGTTCGTTGGCCGCGGTTGCTTTGTTGACGAAAAGTTCCTCGCACCCTTGGGCCAGATAAATATCCGCCGCCGCCAAGTGAGCAAGATGCTTGATCGTTCCGGAGTATTGCGAGGCTACATCCTCCAGAGCAGCCACGTCCCTTCGCATCAACGCCGCCTGGTAAGCCTCGTTGGCACGTGCCGTGGCTGCGGCCGAGCTCTCACGAAAGATGAAGAAAATCACCATGATCACGACCAAGAGTGCCAGAATAATGCCCGCGGGCTTCAGATAAGGTTTAATCGCCCTGTAAGCGGATTCCATCCACTTCGCCAAATCATTTTGATACAATTTGTGACGTTCCTCTGATTTCATCGCAAATTCCCATATTACTATAGATATCTTTGTATCAATCCGCCGGTTACCAGTGTGTCAATCGCTGGTGTCGGCCCCCAGATCGACCTTTGGCATACTAAGGCATTTTTCCGGGCAGCCCCTCGGCCACCCTAAAGCCAAAACCCTCGGTAATGCCGACCAATCTCGCTTAGTAACCACCACCAAACCACTTAGCTACCAGACTAAAGAGATTGGCTTGGCATGGGAAGACGGGTTGTTCCGATAAATTAATTAAATCTGCGTGCGGCACCGAAACAATGCCAGCACTTCCCGAGAAAGGGAGATAAAACTGGTCGTACTTCAAGGCGGGCCGCAGACTTTATTAAACTAATTTATTCTAAATAAAAACATAATTTATACTGTCGGCGATTCTGAAAGATGCAAGTTTGCCGTTAACTCACGGCAAAGTCAGGCCCCTGGGCAATCAAGTTAACACGCAAAATAACCCGTTCTACTCCTAAACAATGAGCACTTTAATACCGATTTTGCCGGGCGCGCACTTTGAATGCCATCCTAAGAATCAATTACGCGCTCCAAGTTTCCCTTACTTAACTATGGTCTAACAAGCGTTGGCCCACCAACAGGCGGATATGATTCTCCCCTCGGCTGCCGTGGCGAGAAAGTTTACTTAGTTGGGTTGATTACGAAAATATTTTGTCCGTCCGGGGTCATTCTGCATTAACACTTTTTCATTAGGAGCTTACGGTGAGGGAAACATCGCGATTTTCCGAAAACAGATATTTTTTGAAGGATTCAGTTCGGCGGACGGTAGACTGGTCGAAGACCGACCAAGCGCGCGGCCTACCCCCGCCACCTATCGAAAAACCTTTTGATCCGGCAGCCCCCCGAATCAGCTTACCACAACCCGGTCGTTGGGTCGGTATACCTGCGGTTGATCTCCATGTGGCGATCCGCAATCGAGAAAGTCGACGACAATTCAGTCGGGAGCCGCTCACTATGGACGAGTTGGCCTTCCTCCTCTGGGCCACCCAAGGAGTGCGGCAGAAACTGGACGCCGCGACTGCCCTGCGGACCGTACCGTCTGCCGGGGCGCGTCACGCCCTGGAAACATACTTATGCGTATTTCGAGTAACGGGGCTGGACGCAGCCGTTTACCGATATCTTCCCTTAGAGCACGCACTACTCCTGGAATTTGTCGAACCGAAGGCATCCGAGAAATTGGTCGAGGGAACTCTGGGCCAAGGGTTCGTGAGTCGGGCAGCCGTTGTTTTTATTTGGACGACAATCCCCGCAAGGATGGAGTGGCGGTACGATTTAGCAGCGCATAAGGCAATAGCCTTGGACGCCGGGCATGTATGTCAGAACCTCTATTTGGCTTGCGAGGCGATCGGCGCGGGAACCTGTGCCGTGGCGGCTTATCATCAGGAAAAGATGGATGAATTCTTGCGGCTCGATGGCGAGGAAGAATTTACCATATACCTAGCGCCGGTGGGAAAGCGGGCAAAATAATCCGGCCTCAATACCGGTTGCAAAACAAGGAGTCAGTTGAGCCGCAGATCCTAGGGCTTTTCGTTGGCCTTTGAGCTCCCTGAGGGGTCACCTCTTTTGTTCACTAGTTTGTTCAGTTAACTTCGCTGAAACCCCCCGCGTTTAAATCTTCGGGCAAATTTTTCACGAGAAACCCGTGAACTGCCTCGAGTGATCTTGTGGTCCACTTATCTCTCATGGCTTTGCCTCGCCGTTGCGAGCATCATCGCCGCCGAGGCGCCTCAAGCCATCTCGCGCTCTACCCATCTATCATGGCAGGGATAACCCCGCATTATCCCTGGGCATAGCTGTGTGAATGAACCTGCGACTCAACCCTCGCCCCGCCGACGGGTTGACCCGGTCGAATTAATCGGCTTTCAGCCATGATGCTTAGGAGAGCCGGAGCTTTAGAAGGATATGACTCTTCATTCATGGACGTTTAGGGCAGCTCAAAGGCTTACCGGCGCAAAGACCCCACGAATGGGGCTTGTGTCCTAGGAGGATTGGAATCGCGCCGGTAGCGGCTGCGCGAGGCCAATTGATCAAAGCCGCGCTTCAATATGGCAACCGTGGGAAGGCTGCGTTTTGTTGAAAATGGCGATGAGATAACCTGGCTTGAGGGGATGAACGATCGGGCCCTACCGAATTCGATTGGATCTAGTTTTTCCTAATACATCAAATTTTCATAAATCACCAATGTTGCATCGGGGGGTATCTGGGGAAAACGAAAAATAATGAAGTTGCCCAGCACGATATCGAGGTCCCCATCGCCGTCCAAATCTGCAACATCCCCGCAGGCATGATAAGGGAGCATTCCCTCGATGCGCCACCGCGTAAACTTCCCCCGTTCAACTTGCTCCAACCAAATCACGCTATCCAGCCGCTCTGCTCCTTCCCAATTCGGGTTGAAACCCGGCATCAAGGCGGCGATCACTACGTCAAGGTCCCCGTCGCCATCAAGGTCTCCGGGAATGGCAGTCTGGGCTCCCGGCATCGCACACAGTCGATGATAGGCGAACGGCAATTGCCCTTGATTCTCCAGCCAACTGACCCCATGATATGGCCGGGCCACCGGGGGAAATTGGAACGAATCTCCGTGATGAAAAAGCAGATCCAAATCTCCGTCGGAGTCCAAGTCCACGGGCACAATTCCCGTAGAACCCCAACGGGGATGCGGAGCTTGATACACGAGATGCTCTTGGAAGCTTCCCCAGCCGCGATTCAAGAAAATCCGTATGCGTTCCTTCTCCTGCGACTGAAGCGTGAAGAAATCCCACGTTCCATTTCCATCCAGGTCGACCACCGGTACGTCACTGTTGCCCGGCCAAGCTTCCAGGACTACCGGATCAAATTGGGGCTCGTTCCAATCCGTGGTCAAGTTCTCCAAATGAATGAGGCCTCCGGTCTCCAAATTCCCGAAACAAGCAACGATCAGATCCAGATCGTCGTCGCCATCAAAATCCGCCGCCTGAACATCACTCGTGCGGCCTAAACCCGAGATAAGTGTTACGGGATCGAATGAGCCTCCCCGATTTCGGAACCAAACCACCGACCCTTTGTCGGTGTCTACCGGCCAGAAATCTCCCAAATTGGAAATCAACACATCTTCTAGTCCATCCTTATCCAGGTCGACGATTTGCCCCCGGCACGGGTGATCCGTTCGGCCGATAAGCACCGATGTCCCCTGATCAGCTCCCGGACTCCAAAGCACGACATCCCCGTGGAGCATGTCCGAAATGACAACCGACGGAACAGCTCCTCCGTTCCATCGAACCGCTTTCACCCATGAGATAACCGCCGGAGATTTCGTTTGAGGGACTCGTACCCAGCGCCGACGGAAGCGATGGGAAGAGATTGGAGAGTCCATGGCCTCCGGCGGGAGTCGCATCTGACTGGGGGCGCGGCTCGTCCAATATTCGATAGCTTCCTCAATCGGTGGAATTGCCTCCGGCGGTTGGGGTCGCACAGTGCTGGCGTAACGATACATCTGCCGAATTTTCGCCGGCCACAACCCCCGCGGCTCCACGTCTGGCGGTGGCAGGATGTGGCACCGAGAACAAAAAGCGGAGAAGGTACCCTCGGGATCCTCGAGCGATCCGCGAAACCGATTCTCTCTTTGAACAAAGCTCGACCGGAATGTTTCTGCCACCTCGGGAGCCAAATCCGGGGTCAACGCGGCGGGCATTGGAATTAAAAGACCCGGCACTAAACGCCAGGGTTGCGCTTGTTGTTCTGCCCCTCTTTTTTCTGGGAACGCCGTTCCTGGAAAGCGCTCGGTTTGGGCGGGTCCGGTTGGTTCGACAACAGTGCCCCGCGCTCTTCCGCCCTCCTCAGCAAAAGGCTCGGACAGATCGGACGAAGCAGCTTTCGCGGCCGGCTCGCTTTCAGCTCCGGGCTCGATGGAGGAAGGACCGGCTTTCTCCGCGCGCGTCTCATCCAAAAGTTCTTGCGAACTACCGCTTGCGATTGGCAGAGCCGCTTTATCCAGCGCAGCTTGAGAACTCACGCGAGCTTCGTTCCGGCTTACGCGGGTTACAAAAATAATTAAGACACCGCATACCGCAGCCGTGGTGAAGCCAACAGCGAGTAGCAACCACAGGAATGGAGCGGTGAGCCTTGACTTAGTAGTCGTTTTGGCCGGGCGAGCATGGGAGAGCGCACCCCCGAGTTCCGCCGGTTGAAATTCAGCCTCGGCAGACTCGAGCCGACGAAGTTCCTGTAAAGTCGGCACGCTGAGTTTACGGCCGCAGGTGCACTGTACCCAGGAACCGGCAGCCCCGGGCGAGACATCCACTTTGCCCCCACAGGAGCATCGAACCGAAAAACGCGGATTGGTACTCAATGACGCGCCTCCACGGGAAGCCCGACACGGCGGCAAAAACCTCAGGCGATTGGCCCCGGATTGGCCTGCAAAACTTTGAACTCAAGTTGTGGCGAGGCCAGCAAAAAGTTCTCCGGTACACACCACGATTGAACGAGAATCGTCCGAATTCTAAACGATCGCACGGTTAGTGTAGCCGTTAGAGATTTTAGACAAGTTTGAACGAACAGTCTCAAAGGTTTCCATCGGCAAAATGATCGCAGTCCTTCGGCGGGGGTTCCCTCGAATTTTCTGGCTTGTCCTCCCTTTGCGTTTCGGTTGGCATATTGATCGCAGCCCTATGGCAGGGGTAGACGCATCCGGCGGAGATGCATTTGGACACAAAACGTCTTCATCTTTTCAATAAAAAGGCACACACGAAGCCGGAGTTCAAGCAACCTGATTAATGAAACCGCTCTACCATTGCCAGAATCCACCGTTGCCAGATTCACAGAATGGGATTCACCGCAGCAATTTTGACTTCACGACGGGACCGAGTGTTTAAAATGAACATAATTTTCCTAACGTATCGCTACCATTAATTTTCGTCATAATAAGAATAATCTATAGTGATAGCAGATTCTTGAGTTTGTTAGCGGTAAATCCTCACGTTGGCCGCCTGCAATACGAGATTAAGGAACCGTCAGGAAAAAAATGGAAAGAGTTTGCTACAAACCTTCAATAACTACGTAGTTTCAAAACAATTATAAAAAATAAGTTGATCACTATTTTGACATAAACAATTGAGTTTGTGTATCCAAAATGTCTGACGAGTTGTAGTACATGAGCACTACGGCGGACTGTGAGTACTTTGACGTAAAACCATGACGTCTTGATCCTTAAGGGGAGACCAATGCTTTTTGAAAATAATGTCTCAGCGATGAACAAAGTGAATGATTGAGCGTGCTGCAATCGCCTTTGCTCGCTGAGCCCATTGAGTTACCGCAATGTTGTAGTAGCTAATAGTAAAGCATCTTTTGGCAGCTCTTTTTTGCACCGTGTTTTTGACGAAGTTTCCGCTTTCAGTTTGAGCCGAAAATCTTAATCACTGAGTAACCCGTCGAGCCCCTTGGCCAGACTCCCCAGCTTAACCGGGTAAAATAACGGGACTTGGTTAGCCATCATAATTTTCTGGCGTACGCCGAAATTTCTGGGGCGGCCTCTTCCCTAGAAGCTTCCTTCAGCCTTTTGACTGGACTATTCTCGCCTCTAAATTGTCGGCCTCATACGTTTTGCCGTTCGTTGATCCAAACCCTCAACCGCAGAAGCCTTTCCGTTGCTAAGGTTTTCCAAGTAGACTTAGGACAAGTTTGCCGGAAACAATGCTTTAAGGTCGGCAATAGTCGGGTCCTAAAGGCAAAGGGTGTTAGTTTTTTCTTTTTTAGGGGTAGTTCCTGCCCATGTCAGAACTTTCACGCAACCCTGGCAAAGCTCCGCCCGATAACTTCGCGGGCTCACCCAATGCGGAAATCCACATGATCAACGTGGGCGACAAACCTATAACCCATCGGCGGGCAAGGGCCAGGGCTTCGGTTCAGATGCAACCGCAGACACTTGCCGCCATTCTCGGCGGTCAAGTGCCCAAGGGGAACGTGCTTGCATCGGCTCGCTTGGCCGGGATAATGGCGGCCAAAAGGACGTGGGACTTTTTGCCGCTTTGCCATCCGATCTCCTTGGACGGTGTTCAGGTAAACTTGCATGTCAACGATTCGGAAACCATAGTGATCGAAACCGAGGTGGAAGCGCACGCGAAAACCGGGGTCGAGATGGAAGCAATGATGGCAGCGGCAGTCGCGGCCTTAACTATCTATGATATGTGTAAGGGCATGGACCGCGCGATGAGAATTACGGAGATATGCTTACTGGAGAAAACGGGTGGGCGTTCCGGGCATTTTGCGCGGCAATTCGCCGATAAAGAGTCGGGGAATCGTTAGTCTCACGTTCGAAAAGGCTCGGTGAGACCGGCATCGATGAAGAGTCTATAGCTGAAGGTAATCGCTTGGATGAATCCCCAGATTAGAGAATTGAAAGGTTTCGGTCGAGACCTCTGGGAACTTTATGCCCCGATTTTCCCCGAACTGGAACGGACCGAAGAAATCCTACGCGAAGCCTTCTCCACGCAGAACGGCTACATCCGCCAGTTGCTGGAGCACGGGCTTCGGCTCAGCGGCAAGCGGTTGCGCCCCGCACTCGTCTTGCTATCGGGCCAAGCATGTGGTCAAGTGCAGGAGAGCCACTGCATACTAGGGGCGGTCATTGAACTAATTCATACGGCAACTCTAATCCATGATGACGTTTTGGATGAGGCAACGCGACGACGCCATCTGGAAACCGTCAATGCACGTTGGGATAATGAAGCCAGCGTGCTCCTCGGCGACTATGTGTTCACGATCGCGATCTGCCTGACGGCTGAGCTGAAAGATCATTACATTACGTCGGTCATTAGTCGGGCAGGACGCCTAATGTGTGAGGGGGAATTGCATCAAATATCTCAGCGGGGCAATTTCAATTTATCCGAAGAGGAATATTTGGAAATCATCCGCGGCAAAACGGCGGAGCTTTATGCCTCGGCGTGTCAGTTGGGAGCATATTTGGCTCATGCGTCGGAGGCCCGCTGCCTTCAGATGGCTAGATTTGGCGAAAAGCTGGGGATCGCATTTCAGATCGTCGACGACATTCTCGATTTAGCGGGGAAGGAGCAAACCACGGGTAAGTCTTTGGGCACCGATTTACTAAAACAAAAGGCGACCTTGCCTGTGATCCGATCCCTTCAAGTAAGCAGCCCAAAAGATAGAGAAACTTTGCTGGAATTCTTGCGCCATCCCAACGCGAAGAATATGGAGCTTCTTCGCAAGATCCTGGAGCGCTGTGAAGCGATCGACTATTCGCGGGAAAGGGCCCGCGAGTTTGTCAACCAGGCCGTGGATGAACTGAGTGGCGTCCCGGCCAACGATGCATTGAATGCTTTGCGGGGAATTGCTGATTTCGTGCTGACCCGAGAACGGTAGCGATACCGAACCTATGATTTGGCTGCTAAATCCTCTAGCTTTTCGCCATAAATGAATTTCGATCTTTTCGGAGATCCTCGGCAAAATCTTCAAACGGGAAAATTTTCGGACGCGATAAACCAAGGTCCCGTCGGGGGAATCCAGAGAATTTTTAGGAGGCGGTTCGAGTGGTAGGGGGTTAGAAAACGGTTCCGTTTGCTTGAATTGTGACCACTCAGTCGTTAACAAGAATCCAAAAGCTCCAAAAAGGGTTGCTGTTTGCCGACTTGAGCGTTATCCCGGCCGAAATACCGATGAAGCGAGTCCGCATTACTCCATGAAAATTACTCCATGAAACGACTCCCTATAACTCCGGCTGAGTGCACGCAGACCTAAAAGCGGCTCGGTGGTCCATTCCCCGAAAGGTTTCGATGAGGGCCTATTTTCGACCCGGGTTGGGGCTGATTTTCGCTGATTTTCGGATTAGATTCCCGAAGGATAGGTTCCAGTTCATCAAGAAAATCTTGGGCATCCTCGAACTGACGATAAACGCTGGCAAATCGCACGTAGGCAACGTGGTCCAACTCACGAAGATATTGCATGGCCAGTTCGCCCAAGTAGCGACTTTCCACCTCTGAGTCACATTCCGACAGAACGCGGTTTTCGATTTCCGACACAATGTGCTCCAATTCGGCATCACTGACCGGCCGCTTCCAACACGCCTTTTCTAAGCCCCGTTTCAATTTCGTGCGATCAAAAACATCTCGCGTTCCATCCTTTTTGATCACTTTAAGATTGGCACGCTCGATGCGCTCAAAGGTCGTATAGCGCCGTTTGCACTGACCACATTCCCGACGCCGGCGGATCGCAAAGCCATCTTCACAGCTCCGGGAATCGATCACGCGGTCGTGGTCCGCTTGACAAAACGGGCATTTCATTTTGCTGGCTCCGAAGGCAACCTGATCTGTGAACGCAAGTTGTTCAAGAGCTTCGGTTCGTAATCCAATGACCTCGAGAGGCTTGCATAGTATTTTAAACCCTAAAGACTTTAACGCAACCGTTTGCAGCATCATAAGTTAAGGATCGTCTTTCTCATCGAGAGTGCTAGCAATTTATGAGGGAATGCCGCGGTGAACGACCTAAACGTGGTCGGCACCCCGTTTTCTTTTTTGGCTAGGGACCAAGTCTTTTCTAAAATCCTAATCCTATTTCGATTCTTTGGTTGCCTGCTTGCCGGGCTGGTGACAGCGGTAAAAACCGGCTTTATAATCTCTTTCAGTTTCATGGGTGGGGCGAGCAAATCAATTAGAGTGTTCGCCACTCACAAAAAAACAGGGCGATTGTGCGTTTCTAAACTGAAGCAAGGGAGGGTAGCACTCGCAAGGATTTTTGCACGGGGTGCCCGATCGTTAGGCGAACAGTTTGCTTGGCATCCCTGGACGTGCGGGGTAATTCTTGTCTAACAAAAGATTTGGGTAGTACGAGAAAGGAAACTGCGGATTCATTCGGTGTGGGGAGTCCGGAATTCTGACTGAGGGTTTTGCGTTTTCCGCTTAGCTGCTATTGGCGAGGGCGTTCTTTGGGTTGAAGATAAGATCGAAGGCGTTCT
>CAKZMM010000121.1 GCA_937128505.1 uncultured Thermogutta sp. | reverse complement strand
GACTTTGCCCTCAATCCGACTTTGCCCTCAACCGGATCTTGCCTTCGACCGGAGCTTCCCGTGCTGATAGCCGCTCGCTTTTGCCGCACTTTTCCCAAGCGTCTTTGCTTCTCAGGTCCTGATTTCGAACGCGAGTAAACAATCAGTTGCAGTCAGAAGAAGAGTCTCCTCGCAGAAAAAGACTCTTCGCCTTTTTCCTTGCTCATTTTCTTCGATGACTTTCGATAGCTATTTTCCGGTTCGACCAGCCGTCCCTTTCCAGCCGGAAAATCACGCGTGCCTTCGGGGCAGACTGCCGTCGGGAATAAAACTCGGGAACTGAAATTATTGCCGGAAGACCCGGCTGTTTGATTCGTTGCGCTTACGGACGCCAACGGCCACCCAAGCGCTTGTGATCGCCAATCTGCGGCATTTTCGCGTGCACATCCGGCCCGAAATACCGCAACCCTACCAGCGGCTCACTGCCGGTGTTTTCGATCTCAACACCTGCCGCAGCAGCCTCGGCTGTGATGAAGACCTCGTCCCAAGGCTCCTCGCCAAATCGGATCATTACAGGCGTCTGTAACAGCAAACCGTTAATCCTCCCGCAACCTTGCACGGTGATCCAGCCGCTTGCCCCGGGATCGCGGAGGGTCATCTTCACACCCGGCATTACCGTCAATTCTTTCGCGCTGAAATATTGATGACCGTCAAAGGTGCCGTAATTGATCCAGCGATCGATGTAACCATCACCGGAGGTAGATTCGTCGATAATCGGCTCGACGTAAGTGTGTTCCTTGAAATACGGGTCGACGTTTTTCTCCCAATCCAATTGATCGACAATAAATTGGAGATCATCACGCTTATCCGGCGGGACATCTTTCACGCAAAGTTCCCATGGCACCGGCCGCCCCTCGACCAACGATTGGAACATCCCGAAAACGTCGCTTCCCCACTGAGGCTCATAGGTGCACATTGAACCCGGCGCATGGAGCACACCTGCCGGTATCATCCAGCCGGTGCCCGGCTTCAATCGGTAGGCTTTTGACAAATCCAGGATGCCGTTATCCCCCTTATTCCAGTTCTCCAGGCACCGGATGACCTCGTCTTTGGTGGTTCCGGGCTCCAAACCCATGAAAGTGTAGTCAAAGTGGTTTTCCGCGGCATTAAGCTGCGGTGGGAAATAATATGACTCTGGCTTGCCCTGCTGACCGGTCATCGCGGCGTGCTCGTGCCGCTGATGCATGTGGTGAGGAATCGGGCCCATATTATCGAAAAACTTTGAATAGACGGGCCAACGCTGATACTTTTCCCAAATTGCCTGACCAATTATCCTTCCCTTGCCTTCCTCGACTCCATCGCGGAAAAGGAACCGTTGCCCTTCGAACACGCACCAACTCAGTCCCTCATCCCAAGATCGCCCTTCGTTGGCGGCCTCTGTGGTGCTGGCAAACCACCGTTCGTCGATCCCCCCGCGATGCATCCCCAAGGCGTACCAGTCCGTGGGGGCCAATTTGATGCGTTTGCCCGGTTGCAAAAAGCTTCGGGGAACCCATGTCGGCGTCAACCGGAGGATACCGCGACCTGCGTCCAAGGCCCTCTCCAAAATCGCTCCGACATTATCTTTTTGTACAATCGGCGAAGCACACATGGTTCGAAGTTCTCCTCTCTAACAACGCCTGAACCATTCACAAAACCCCACGCCGGCAAGATGGCCAAACCAGTCAGCGATTACAAACGGTCCGGAAACTGCGACGAAACCTTCTTCGATCGGCGACCGTCCTCCCAAATTTCAACCAAACGCCCCGTAAGAAAGGCCTAGATGATAGAATTTTCTAAACCTGATGAATTGCTTTTTTAACGGCAAAATGCTCAATCGGCAAGTCGCCGACACGGTGGCACGGGAATACTTTTGATTTTCTCGATGGGGGCTGACGGTCGGGAAGCCTCGCGACCTACTTTTTGGGTGCCCCGGGACTATTCAGCGAGTACTCAATTTCTGCAATAAGCGGATGGTCATTTTCCCGTTAAGCAGATGGTTAATTTCCCATTAAGCGGATGGTCAATCTCGTAATCAATCAATGGTCAATGTGCCGACCAAGATTCCCAAACCGCACCGGAAACCCCAAACTGCAAGAAATAGTGAAAAGAAAATGGTGAAAAGAAAAAAGAGATAGCTAAGTGCTCCCCCTTCAGATTCTCCCCCGCGAAAGTTTTTTCGGGCCTTTCATGGGGTAAATGGCAAAGGAGCTACGCCGAGTTTTCCGGCGGACAAGCGGTTTTTGTCAGCCCAAGGGAGCCCCCTACTTCATCATCGCAAGAGTCTGCCGGCTGAAGGGTTGGGTGGAGATCGAGGGGAGGCCTGGTCGGCCCTTTTTCGGAAGCTGTGGCCACCGATTCCGCCAAGGTCCGAAGTCTCAATTGCCCGCAAGCAGCATCGATTTGATCTCCCCTACGGACACGTACCTGCACATTGATCCCCGCCTGCCGCAGAATCTCGCAAAATCGGCTCACGGCTGCCGGAGCAGGACTCCTGAACGGCAATCCCGCCACGGGGTTATAGGGAATGACGTTCACCAAGGCGCACTGGCCCTGAAGAAGCGATGCCAACTGCCGTGCATGCTCCGGCAGGTCATTGACACCGGCCAGCAGCACATATTCGAAAGTTACCCGACGCCCGGTGACCCGGAAGTAATGGTCGGCAGCCGCCAGGATCGCCCTAATACCGATCTTTTCATTTTTCGGTACCAGACGATTACGTAGCTGATCGTTCGGGGCATGAAGGGAGATGGCCAAATGATACGGCGTTCCCACTTCTGCCAAATGGCGAATCCCCGCCGGCAATCCCACCGTAGAAATCGTGATTCGCCGGGCACTGAGCCCCAAAGCTCGCGGATCTGTGGCCCTTTGCAATGCCGGCAACAGGTTGGGCAGGTTCGCCAGCGGTTCCCCCATTCCCATAACGACGATATGCGTGAGCCGTTCCACCGGGGCCAGGAGCCGCTTCAGTTGCAAAAGTTGCTCAAAAATTTCAGTTGCCGAAAGATTGCGTCGCCACCCCGCTATACCGCTTGCACAAAAAACGCATTTCATGGCGCAACCGACCTGAGTGCTGATACAAGCCGTACGGTGCTCGCGATCATCGCGCAGCAGGACGCATTCGATTGATTCACCGTCGGGAAGCTCCAGCAGCAACTTCTCCGTTTGGTCGGCTGCCCGGTGGTGACGGATAACGCGGGTACTCCAAAGGGAAAAGTGTTCTTCTAGTTCTGCCCGCAATATCTTGGGCAGATCGCTCATTTGAGCGAAACTTTCCACCGGCTGTTCGAAAACCCAACGTCGGATTTGCTCAAGCCGATATCGCGGGTACCCGCCCTCTGCAAGCCACGAGGCCAGTTGCTCGGGCAGAGCCTCTAAGATCGACGGCTTGCTCCCGCGATGGCCCATCCCAAGCGATCCCGGTTGAGGGGGAACCGATAGTTCTTGCCGGTGGTGGACTTCCTCCATCGATGTCGACCAGTCTTCCAAAAAAGAAGCGGAAAGATCGTAAACGCCTGCAACCGTTTCGGCGCTGCGGCAGCCTCGGCGTCAGGTTACATTATTCTCCCTCATTTTCCCCTGAACTGACTCCTGCCGTGCTTGATCTTCTGTTATCCGCGATTCGCCGAAGGATCTCACACACAATCATGCCTGATGCGTCGAAGGATCTGAAGCATGATTGCTCAAGCATGACTCTCTTGCAGCTTGCTGCCCACAATATTACGCCGCATGCTTTAGGCCGGCCACAGTCGAAAACTTAATCAGCGGTTGGAAACCCAATCACGTTGGCAGCCGCCTACCGGTTTACTCGTCTTTTTGCCAGCTCTCACACCATATCAATTTTACGCCTCTTGCTTCGCCGATTGGGCAACGCTTTCCCCGGATTTCCGCTCCCCAATCATCGAAGTTCGAATAACCCGGGCAAGTTCGCCCGATCGTGCTGCTTCGACAAACTCGCGAAGATCCGCAAATACGATATGGCTCAAGAACCGGACGACCCAATTCTTTCGCATCGGACTGATCGTAACCACAACCGTACCGTGGCGATAGGCTTCCCACATTTCAATCGCTGTGCCCATGGAAGCCTCCGGGAGATAAGCGACCAAGACATCGACGTGGCGACACTGAAAATTATGTCCGAAAAAGACCTGCCGACCCGTTTTCCCGTCATATCGCAACGAATCGCGGTGAGCCGCCAACGGGTCGTAGATCTCCGCATCGGGGAAGCAGTCGCGAAGCGCCTCAAGAATTTCGTCCCGATACTCCTGAGGGTGAAGGCCGCTTTGCGCAAGCGACCCCTGCATGATGCCGGCTATGAAAAACCGCAAATTTCCCATTGCTATTGTTACGCTTTTGTTGCTTGAAGCTTCGAGCTGCGCTGCTTCGGCCATTCCCGCGGTCTTGCCCAGCTTCTTAATCGACCGCACCACAAGCGATTACTCCGCTGAGAGTACTCCTCAGAATTTTTTCACAAAAACCCGCACAGAACATCGCCTTTGAGGCCACTACGGCTTTTGATTTTTCGCAAACCACTCAAGCAGAAGCAACTTTCGTCGGGTGGGCGTAGAAACGGGTGAAACCTCTTTGGGATCCGGGCCGTGCTCGACGCTCCAACCATGCCACTCCCGAAAGGCATGATAGGCCCAATCCCAACCGTATTCCTCGAATATTTCGATACAATCTTTCAGATATTGGTAAGCACTCTCTCCCGGTGCCCAACGTATCGCGCTGAATTCGCCGATGTAAATATGCACATTATAGTCCTGTTGATAATCGCGGACCGGTTGCAGAAGCTGCCGCAGCTTCGCCTTATCGTAGAAACTGCCATGAACTTTGCCTGGGTAGGCGATACCCGTTGGATTTCCATGTACCCCCTGATGCGTGAACGGATGAGGCAAATACATGTGCACACTGTAAACTATCCCGGGAATATCCACCGGCTCGAACCAGTCTAATGCGGCCGGATTTCCCCACGGTGCAGGTTCCAAAATGATGGCATGACGAGAATCGATTCGCCGAATTCGCCGTGCCGTCTCGATGGCCAGCGACCGCCAGTCCAATAACCCTTCACCGGGTATCCCTTCGACCGGCTCGTTTACCAAGTCGTAACCCCAGATGATCGGCTCGTCTTTGTAGCGTCGGGCCATGTGCTCCCATACTTCCAAAAATGTTGCCTGATACTGCGGGTCGTGGAACATCCGGCATTCGCTGGCGGGATTACGGCCTCCCGGCGGCGTGTGAAGATCGAGCACAATGACCAACCCTGCCTCGCGACACACGGGCAAAAGCTGATCAAGCCGATCCAACTCGCCGGCAAGCCACTGGCGGTAAGTGCTTGGGTCGGCTCGGTCTGCCGGTCCGTGGGGAAAACCACCCCAGATCAATTGCCACCGAATGTGGTTGGCCCGCCAAACCAGCCCTAATTCCCGCAGGTCATCCGCCGAAACCCGCGGTCCGATCATGGTTCCGCGTAACCGCGGCAAGTCGTGCCCTTTATACACGGGTCCCGAGGGCCTTTCGCTCGGCCTACGCCGTTGATGGTCCACGACACTCAGACGAATATCATCAAACCAGACCCGGCCCGTTGTTGCCTCCAAGCCGAGGAAAAGCCGGATCTCGGTGCTATCCCGGGGGATCTCCGCGATGAAAGCCAGCTCCTGCCAATCGAAAGTGCCCCAAACTGCGTTTTTCTGCGGCCATTGCGATCCCTGCGGACCCAGAATTTGAAGCATGCATTTGACACCATTCCAAGGATGCGGTGGTTCGAGGACATCCTGCGCCTTCGCCCGGGCCACCACCTTCACGCGGGTCCCCGCAAATCGATCCGTCGGCAAATTTCGCCAAATCATGGTCGAGCCGGCTTTCTCCCCCGCCGGACGCTCGATCAGAAGCACCGCACGGTTTGCCTCATCTTGAACGACCCGCACCCCGGGCGATTGGACCCCTTGCCAACCCTCCAAGGGCCGAGGACCCGCAAAATCGATTTGGAAGTTAGTCTGTGCGGGTGCCGCGATGGTTTCTGCCCCGGAAACCTCGGGCGCATTCAAGCCGAGTAGCGCTCCCCAAAGGGTAGCCGCAAACGCGGAATATCTCAGCAAGTTCACGGGTGCAACCTCCACGAATTCTTGTAAGGCAGAATAAACTGGGGCTCTAAGCCGAGCCGTTCCCTCGCGATAGATGCGGACCACAGAGGCCGCAAGCAGCCCCCGGTCTGTGCAAAGCCGCGTCCGGACATGGGCCTCTGAAATGCGGGGGTGAGAGCCTCCCCCCTTCGCGGGGAGCCGCGCTTTTGGTCGGGGTTTCCCGCCACGCGGCGACGGCTCCCCCCGTCTGTGCGGAGCCACCTTTATTATCTCCTCAAGCGGCTGCGGTTGTGAGACTCCCCCCGTCTGCGCAAAGCTCCGCTCTGTCCGATTTCAGGGCCCAAACTACCCGATAACTTTCAGCCCATTCGCCCCATCAGTCTAACGGCGGTTTTTCGCAAAGCAACTCGCCTTTCGGCCTGACCTATACCCGCTGTCATGCGTGCACTTTGAGCCGCGGACTTTTTCTGGATGTACCGGCATCCAAAGCGTGCTCTTGGATAGGCCGGCATCAATCCGGGCTGAAAGCAATTCGCGAAAACGAAGCGCGGCATTCGAAGCTTACTTTTAAATGGGCCGGCATCAGTACGCGTTGAAAGGAATTTCACAAAACCAAGTTTGGCATTCGAAGCTTGCTTTCGGATGTGCCGGCATCAAAGCTTGCAAGACCGATCGGAATCAAGCCGACGATATTCCTCACAGGGGTAAGATTTTGCAAGGATCGGAAGCTACTTGCCGGCGGGAACCAGATCCAGAACGACTCCCTCCAACCTGGCGCGCCCCGAAGCCTTACGCACTGATGGAGGAGCTCTCCGGGCGAGGAAACAGGATCCTTCGCCGAGGAATTCGTGAGCAGTTACTGCGGTTTTTCCGCTTCATCACGGCGGAAGGAAAACGTGAGATAATGGAGTCCCAAATGGTCGCTCAACAGCACGCCGGCCCCGGGAACCAGGTACTTTTCAATCGTTTCGAAGGGGGGCAAACCACGGGATTCCAATAAGCGTAGAATCGTCCGCGCGAAAGTATCCTGTTCCGCCGCTTCTCGCAGACCCGAGCGTCCTTGCTCCGTATTGGCCAACTCAAAGAGAACGCGGACATTATCTCGCGGGCGTTCGAAGGTCATGGCGGCGATTTTCAGAGGATCTGTCCGCTGATCAATTTGTTCGGCAAGAAA
Source organism: uncultured Thermogutta sp. (assembly GCA_937128505.1). Taxonomy (GTDB): domain Bacteria; phylum Planctomycetota; class Planctomycetia; order Pirellulales; family Thermoguttaceae; genus DTLM01. The sequence goes on along the minus strand of CAKZMM010000121.1, from coordinate 27,601 downwards.
TCTGAAATCGGTGGTTTCTGCAAGATTACCCGTGACCCCTTCCAAGCACCCCATGGCTCGCTCCAACCCTGCTGCACGATCGGCCACCAGGAGCCAGTCCCCGACCACGCCAAAAGCCGGCCGGCGGGGCGATCCGGGCGTTGGTCCACGGCGAGGCCCGATCGCTCTTTCGCTCACGTAGTACCGATAGCCTCCGAAAGTTTGCTGCGTGAAACTCCCCGGCAGGGCCTCGTCGACCTTCTCGAGGAGTTTTCGAGCTGCCTCGGGATCTCGAAGTTCCAAACCCACCAGTTGCACACGGCTATCGATCGATGCCGGCCACTCGACGTAGGAGGCGAAGACAATCCGCCCGGTAGCTACGGGGATTAACTCCTTCTCGAGGTCGATTCCCACCCGCCGCGTCACCCTACGCTCCAATTCTCGCGCTAAAGCTCCCTCGCCGCGAAAGCCGTCGAAGACCGTCCGCAAAGACTCGAAGGCCTTACCAAGATCCATATGCAGCGAAGCGTAATTCGTACTCTCCTCCGGCACCCATCGCGGCGGAGTAAAGTCACAACTTATGAAGCTGAAAAGCCCCATGAGTCCCTCGCGGGGCTCGGGGGTTAAGACGTGCAATTGGGTAAACCAATCGAATGGGCCCAACGCCGCGGAAACCGACCCGCCGATCGCCGACAAGCTATCCAGCCCTAACAAGGGAAAGCTAATGAGTGCGAATTGCACACCCGGGTTCTCCTGGCCAACGGAACGAAGCAGGTTGATCGGATCCACATACCAAAACAATAGCGGGCGTTCTCTCTGGATCTGGCGGCACTGGTTCAATAGTGCTGCGAAGCCCGGACTACGGATGAGAGGGGTGATTGCAGCGATAGTTCCGCTCGGCTTCTCGGGGGAAGATGAGCCGGAGGGAGAAGTGGGTTCGCGTCTGCTTTCCCAAGCGGCCAGCAACTGGGCCATGACCTCCGCGCTGCTCGCGCCGAGGAAAGAGGAGTCTTTAATGGTAAACAGGAATTGCTCGCCCCGGTTTGTGGCCGATTCCAGTATTATCACTTCCGTGCCCGATATTTGCGTGACTGCCCGGCGTGCGTCAGCCTTGAGGGCCGCTTGTTCTAGGGCAGCGATGACCTGCCGGCCCCGCTCCTCTTGAGTGCCGAAATCTATAAGCACCACCAGCGCGGGCTGCGGTGCCACATCCACTAGGGCGATCGTCAGTTCTCCCTCAACCAGCCCGCGGAGCTCCTCGACCCCCACACCAGTTTGGTCCTTAAACTGCGAAAACACTTGAGCCAATGAGCCATAAAGTTCTTCAGCCCAAGGCCTCAACTGTGGATCCTGAACCATCTGACCGATATTCGTCTCCATAAGCCGGGGAAGGACCTGGCCAAGCTCGGGAAACGTCACCAGGGCCACCGTGCGATCCGTGAGCAGGTCCGTGGTAACCGGCCGCTGGGCAGACGCTGGGAGGCTCAGCACCAAAAAAATACCGAGAAATATCCAGGGGTAAGCTGCGGTAAATCGACCGGCTAAGCGCGATGGAGCACCGGGCACGAATGAGATGTTTTCGGGAGAGGGTAGGGCCTTTTTAATTTGCGAAAATGGCGCTTTTCCCGGAGCGAACAGATTGATGTTCATAATCATTCCAGTATCTCTCCTTGATAAACAAAACGAAGGCACATTCATTTTGATCGAGGATGAAAGAAACCTGTACGGGGGTCAACAAGGTGCTTTAATGACATTCCTTAATCGCTAGTGATGTTGCAAAGTTAGTGATGTATGTCGTTTTCGGCAGGGTTATTCCTAATACTTACTTCGGGTTACGCGGCGAAATCTTGCCCAAATCGGGTGTTTCAAGCCAAAAAAAGGTGTTTCAGCTCTTCTTTTTTTTCGAGGGGATTTGTTTTTAGTGACCCGGAGGGGCTTCACGAACTGGTTCCGACAACCCGCGAGCTCGTGGGGACGCCCAGAAAGGACTCAGTAGCCCGGCACCGTTTTCCCAACTCCTACCGGGGGGAACCCGCCCCGGCTGAAGTAGAAATCCCACTAAGACCGCATCCCCACCTCCGTCCGACGGAAAGCAGTATCGACCTTTCAAAACCTTGTTGTTCTCAAATACGATTGTTGTTCTCAAATACGATAAATAAAGGGTTGTCTCATCGTTCGCTGGTTAAAGAACTCGCAAAGTCGGTGGAATTCGGCTGCCAAGTCGCAGATCATTACATTAGCTTATTGTGTATCCGCAACTTCATTAGTGAAAATGGCTGTCTCGGTTCCCATTTCAAGCTTAGTCGGGAATTCGCGGAGAATATCTGGACTTGCTCGGTCTACAGGGAACTCACGCGGTAATGCCCATCTTCAGTTTCGCATCTTATTCCATGCGATTACCCTCAAGAAATATAACGCTTCGCGAGAAAAACCGCTGCCAACGGTACGCGTCTTTGGCCGCGGGGGTTCGGCCCGGGAAAAGCCCGCAATTCCCTTGCAGGCAGTTTCGTCTTGTAGAGTCCGGTATAACCTCATTCTATCCCCGCACTTCATGCGAAAACTACCTGAAGCAGGTTTAGGCACCTTGTGCCGGGGGCTATCTTACTTTGTTAGGGAGCATTTCCTGAAGCTGCGGCGGGGCGAATAAACGTTCGCCAACCGGTTCAAAAATTTTGTTTGCTTGGGAAAATTCTCCTTTGTTTGCTTGGGAAAATTCTCCATGCAAATTTCGATTGGTCGTGCGGTAAATGGAGGTATCCGGGGGCATTTTTGTGGCCGAAACTTATTGACTTATGGCAGATTGAGTTATGGCAGAGCATTTAACCCCCGAGCCTACGTGCCATAAACGAACAAGGGACAGTTTTAAGACCTTCATTGCCAATAATTACTAGTATTTGTTGTTTGTTAATCGAATGTGTGTAAAGTTGTTGACCGAGGTGCCGCGCGGAAAAAGCAGCGTTGGTGAAAAGGTCTCGGACCTGCTACTTCCGGCACCAAGATACTGACCGGCCATTCCTGCCAAGTTCCGAAAACGATTTCCGCCGTAAATCGTGCCTCGGTCCGTGCGACCTGATACCGATCCAAATTGCCTCGAGATTTCACCAAACCGTGGAAGCCTTCCGCCTTGATGCTCCGAACGGGCAAAAGCACCCTTGGATGGAGCGCCTCGATCCCCGGGGGCGAATTCTGACTGCCGTATTGCTCTCGGTAACCGTGGCGTGTTTGAACCGCTTCGAGGCGTTGCTTTTAGGGCTATTGATCGCCCTGATATTAACGCAACTTTCCGGCTGGGGGCTTCCCGGGCTTTTGCGAAAGCTATTACCCCTGAATGCCCTTCTTAGTGTCGTTTTGCTTACTGCCCCGTGGAGTACCGAGGGAACCACCATCGGTCGGATCGGCCCATGGGAGGCTTCGGCCGAAGGGCTCGCGTTCGCTATGCGGGTCATCTTCAAAGCGAATATCCTCGTCGTGTTCATGGCGGCGCTAGTGGGAGGCCTGGGGATCAATACCTTTGGTCATGCACTGGCTCATTTACGAGTACCAAGCCGCTTGGCCCAGCTGATCCTGTTTACGGCCCGATATCTGGATGTACTCCATCGCGAGTATCACACCCTTAGGGCAGCTATGAAAGTTCGGGGATTCAGCCCCCGCTTCGATATCCACACGCTGAAAAGTTTTGGATATCTGGTCGGTATGATCCTGGTGCGGAGCGTGGATCGATCCGAGCGGATCCTCGCGGCCATGAAATGTCGCGGGTTTCGTGGAAAATTTTATTTGCTTGAGCACTTCGCCTATGGGACGCAGGACCTCGTTTTCGGCACCGCCGTTTTCCTATCGTGGATCATGCTGATTGCTCTTGAGCTTTCCCGTATTGATTTGAGCTTTCCAGGAACTCATTGAGCTTTCACCATTTTCTTTAGCTTTTCCCGATTTCTTAAGCTTTTTCCTTTGCCAGCACGCGGCTTTTATCCCTATTTGGCTTCTCCCGCCGTGTAGCGAACTTTTCCACTTCCTCAACTTAGTCCGAGCTAGCCAAAATGAAAGAGTGGAATTAGGCCGCCGATGTGGAAGCCGCCTTTCGCCGCTCGGAAGGAAGGAGAATTAGCGGCCGGCTTTAAGAGACTATCGAGGGGCGCTGTTCACCACGGGAAGATTCCCCGAGTTGTCCCGGCGTGCCTTTTTAGTGAGAAATCAGGAGTGATTGAAGGATGCATTCGCCGCGGCGTTGAGCGGCGAGTGTCTACACCGGACTGACTGCGGGAGGCAGGGCCCCATCCTCCGCGATCGCGAGCGAAGGTGCAACCTTGCCGATATCATTGGGGTTTGTCCGATCCAGGCTTCGCGTCATTGAGAGAAGCACTGCAAATTACTTTGCTTACCCAGCGAAAAAGCCGTGGCGAATCGTGTATGGAAGATCATGAACTTATCCGCATAGAGAAAGTCAGCTTCAGCTATGGCCGCGGTCGCGACGTACTGCGGGATTGCTATTTGCGACTCGAACCGCGCGATCGGCTGGCGATCACCGGGCCCAACGGCAGCGGAAAGAGCACGCTCCTTGCCCTGCTTGTGGGGCTGATTAAACCTTCGAGCGGCCGGGTCTGGGTACTCGGAAAACTGCGACAAACGGAAGGAGATTTCCGGGAGGTCCGGGGCCGAGTGGGACTACTGTTTCAAAATTCGGATGACCAGCTTTTTTGCCCGACGGTCGCCGAGGATGTTGCTTTTGGGCCCTTGAACCTTGGGAAGTCCCGGGAAGAGGTTCGCCAAATCGTGAAAGAAACCTTGGAAAACTTAGGCTTGGAAGGATACGAGCGGCGAATCACCTATCAACTCTCCGGGGGCGAAAAACGCCTGGTCGCCTTGGCTACGATCCTGGCCCTGCAACCGGAGGTTCTTTTGCTGGACGAGCCAACCACCGGCTTAGATGAGGCCTCGCAGGAGCGTGTGACAAACCTCATTTGCCGCTTGCCGCAGGCGATGATCGTGGTTTCGCACGATCAGCATCTGTTACGCCAAGTCACGAATCGGAAGCTGGTGCTTACCCAGGGGCAATTGGTCCCGGCAGAGCTTTAGGCGGCCAAAGCCCGGGCAAAGATTCGGGGACAAAAGCGGAATCCGCTTGGAGCCGGTCCGCAATTTCCTTCAGTGGTTGAAACTTCGCTCGCAGTGTGGGGCTCTCCCGACACGGCTTTTTCCGTATTTTTCTCCGGGTCTCGCCAGGGTTTTCGGGGCAAGCTTTCCGGGGAAATGACGGCTTCATCTCGCATTCTCCCTCCGGTGCCGGGTAACCGGCATTCGGGAGGCTTTATCCGCTTGGCAAATGCTGGGCAAAAAGCTCAGGGATTGTTGGTGGGCGGAAAACTTGCGGACTGCTACTGCGAAAAAAGCTAATGGATTGCCCGAAATTACAAGCCGCGTAAAAAACGTGACGATTATCCCGGCAAAAGGCCCGATTACTGGGCGCTCAGCTCAATGGTACCAAGATCGACTGGCTTACCTTTCTCGACCTTGAACCGGAATTGGGAGGTCTTCGGGTTGGAGTATTTCCCTTTGAGTTTATCGGGCCCGCTATAGCCGACCTGAAGGGCATTGAATTCTTGCCAGGCGAAGGTCAACACATACTCGCCTTCCGGCACGCCGTCGGCTTGCTCGTAAGTCGCGATTTTGAACTTCCCCTCCGCATTAGTCACAGCCTGCGAGAAGGTAGGATGTTCCGCATCCAAGCCCGCCACATTATGGCAAAGGACTTGCAGTTGAGCTGCCGGTTGACCATCGACCAGTACCTGGCCTGTGACGGGGAAAGTTTCTTTCCGAAACTGGGTTTGCTCTCTACAAGCAGTGACCAAGCTTACAAGCAGGCTGATACCCACCAACACGTTCAATCGCTTCATGGGCTGCTCCTTTCGTTGTTCTGACATACTCCCTGACCAAACGTGCCCTGTCTGACCTGATTTTTGATGCACGCCTATCTTTTAGGGTATACGAATAGGGATCATATTCACTTAAGGTACACGAATATCGATCATAGTCACTGCGCGAATATCCCTCGGCCGAAGCGAGTCCATCGCTAAGGGAGGCTGGCACCTGTGCGCTCCGCCCCATCGAGCTCGAATTAAGCTCGAATTAAATTGCCCATCGGAATTAAAGCTTTTTCCGGAATCGGTTCCACGAAAACAAAATTTTTTCAGAGGGGTACTCACGAAAGGAGTAATTTCGGCATCTTCAAAGTTAGCCAAATCCCCACTTGGTGCGCTTTCGGTGCCCGGCGGAGTCGGCTCCCTGAGATCGCCTGTGAAACCTTTTATAGTGTAGCTTCTTGCTACCGATTTGACCAGCTTTCGGAAAGCAGAGCGTCGAGCTTTTCCTTGATCCATGGGCTGCGAATCGATTCGGCAGCCGGCCTGAATTTGCGCAACGTTTCCCCCAGCTCAATCTTCGGTACGTTAGGGGCAAGACTTAGGAGAGCCGAGGCGGCTTCCTCCCGTACGTTCGCATCCTGCAAAGCCTCTGTCACCAGGGGTAGTAGACTCGGGTCTGCAACGCGGGCGATACCCGCGAGAACCAGTCGTCTTTCCTCCGGCCGCTGGGCCAGTTGCCAAGCCTCTTGTAAGAGCAGGGCAGCCTCTTTCTGCTCGTTCAAAGAGGAAGCCAACCGGACGAAACCGCGAATCACCAAAGCCCGGGTTCGCAGCGAATCGTCCCGCTCCGCGAGCGACCTCATCGCGGCAATTGCCTCTGCATCCGGCCACAAGCACAAAAGGCGTTTGGCCTCGGTGGCCACGTCGGGCTCGGGTGACTGTGTAGCCTCCACGATTTTTCCCAAAGCCGGCAGACCGCCGATTCGGGCCAAAGCGTGGAGGAGTAAAATCTGCGTGTGAGAGTCGGCCTTAGGCCATGCCTCAAGCACCAAGGGAAGTGCCCGCTCAGGCTCCCGTGCACAGACCGTCTCCAGGGCAAGCTGCGCCACCCAGCGCTCCGGGCCAGCCGGAGCAGCGCCCGCAATTTCAATCAAGGAGGAGATAACGGATTGATCGCCCAATTGACGGATGGAGCTGAGGGCAGCCATCCTCACTCGTGGCGACTGTCCCCGGGCCAACGGAAGGATCATCGGCATTAATTGTCGAGCATTGCGAGCCGTCAAAATCTCGAGAATCGCTGCCGCTACCTCGTCGGAAGTTTCGGGAAGAAGCTTGGCCAGTTGCTCATCCGTACCGCGCGCCGGTAAGCGCGATAGGCACTCTTTGGCGGCCTGTAGTTCGGGTGCCTCCGCTGCCGCAAGATAACGGGCAATCCGCGGAACATCCTCCGCCTCGCCCAACTCGCTTAAGGCACGAAGGCTTGCCACACGCACTGGCGTAAAGGAACTTTCCAATCGCTCGAGGATCGCCGCTCGGGCAGACTTATCTTTCCGCGATCCCAGGGCTTCGATTACGCCTGCTTGCATTTCCGGAGATAATTTTGGCAAAAGCCGGACGAATACCTGCGTGGCATCCGGGCCCCCAACCCCCTCTCGGATTTGCTGAAGCCCCAAGGCACGCATGTCCCGGTCTGGATCCTGGAGCAATTCCGTCACCATTTGGACGACGGGATCGGTCGTTTCCGCCGACTCGCTTGCCTCGGCTTCTGCGGGCATTGAATGGACGGCATCTTCTTTGGCGGAGTTTTCCGATCGGGCCTCCGTTTCTTCGGAAACCGCCCCTCCGCTGGCTTCCTGAGCCGAAAGCGCCCCGGTGGCTTCCTCCATGCAGAGTAACCCTGCGGACTCTAGCACGAAAAAGACACAGGTGGGCTCTTGGGCCAAAAGCAACCGGTTGCCCGAGTTGCCGATCAGCACTAGGGGCACCACCGCGCTAATCACCCAACCGGTCGCCCAAAAGACTGTGGTACCTTGTTTGAGTGAGCGCAACCGATATTTCGCTTTTTGTGACAATTTGATGTACCTCCTTTAGTCGCATCCTTGACTTGCGAGCTTTACTTGTATCTTTTACTACCGAGGGAACTTGCCCCCGAAAGAACAAGGGATTTCGAAGCTATTTGTCGGACAACTGCGGGGGGTTTGGAGCCGATATCCGTGACTTGATCATCACGCACGGTGCGGCAAATCTGAAATCTAGAATCGATCAACCGGAAGTACGACTATTTTTGTCCCACAAACTCGGCGGCAATAGCCACCACAGTGGGGCCGCCCTGCTCAGGATCGACGGAGGACTATTTTTGTCCCATAAGGGCCAGCAAGCCCCGAGTGGCAGCCACGCGGATGTGCTTCGGCAATTCGGCTTTATTCAAGGCCTTGTAAATCAGCATGGCTTGAGGCTTTTGACCCGATGCCGCCAGTCGCTCGGCACACACCAAGCAGGCATCGAAGACTTCCGCTTTGGCCTCTTCCGGAGCTTGAAACACGAAAGCCAAGAGGGCCTTACTTGCTGCCGGGGTTCCGATTGAGCCAAGGGCCCGGGCTGCGGCCGAGACTACCTCGGGCTCTTTATCCTGTAGGAGCGCAACCAGCGCCGGAACGCTGGCTTCATCCTGGCGGACGCCTAGTGAGTGAATGATGCCGACCCGGACCGAGCCCGTCGCCTGGGGAAGTGCCTCACGGAGGGCCGCTACCGCCTCTTGATCCGGGATTCGCTCTAGAGCAAATCGTGCCATGTGGGATAGCTCAGGAGATAAAAGAATCTCTTTGAGCCCGGGAACACAGACCGCCGTGCCGATCCGGCTCAGCACCCGACACACATAGTCCTTGGCGGCCCGGGAAGCGGAGGAGGTCAATACCCCTGCCAATCGCTTTTCCAACTCCCGTCGAGCCTCTGGCTGACCACTGGTGGCCTGAACCGCGTCATCAATCGGCTGCAAAAGACTCCGGTCTGTCCCCCAATCGTAGCTGGCCAACGCTTCGAAGGCCTTCTCCAGCGGGTCGCCACCGGCCGAATCCTGCTGAGACAGTCCCTGCAAAACTACCGAGGCACGCGAAGCAACAATCTCTGGTCCTGTCATCGAATAGCTCCTAAACCTTGACGCACGAAACGTCGACTGATGTTTTTCACGTCGCACCAATTTTCACATTGCTGTCGTCAAAAGAGCGAAAGTTCTGGCCTGAAAGAACTCATAAGTTAAAGGGCATGAACAAAAAAAGCATGAATTCAAAGAAGCCGTTTCTTCTCGCCTTAAAGGTTGTGTTCTCGACTTTCGATACCCCTCCGGTCAAAGCTTCCCAAAGGATTACCCGAATCTCAAAATCGATCTCCGCGTAGATTCGCTCGCACCGTAAGTATGCTAGATTTGCCACGGTTCCCGCATGGCACGGCGAACCAGCCGCGTCGCCAGCTCATTGTTGAGAAAGCGGTTGGCCGCGGGATCCCAGTGGAGTTCACGGCCCGTCCAATGGGCAATGCATCCGAGCAGGGAGACAATCGTCGAGCGAACGCCTTGCTCCACATCGCAAGCTGGACGACTTCGCTTCCGAATTGCTTCTAGCCAATCCTGTTGATGATTCCCCAAGGCGATTCGGTGTTCGGGCCACATGGGTGATTGCCGCAGAATTTCCTCCGGGTAGACCTTCAAAAACCCATTGCGACCCACATGTACCCAACCCTCGGTCCCTACAAAGAGCGCGCCAAAAGGCTGCAAAGAAGTTTTCGGGTCCCAGCCCGGAGGAACATGGTGTTTACCGGGATCCAACCGCCACTCCACCTGGAGGAGTACCCCTCCGTCATACTCGTAGGTTAAGCTCGGGACTTCGCCCGTTTCCGGGGGAATGATGCGCCGGGGACCACTTTGATCTTTTTGCAGCCCCCATTGCACCACGTCGAAAGCATGAACCGCATTGCTGGCGAGATTGCCGCCCCCGAAATCGCGGCAGAAGTGCCAGGGGACAACCCCGGGCGGCGGTCCCACGGAATGAAATCGATGGTTGAACGGGCGCCATGGGGCTGGGCCCAGCCACAACTCCCAGTCTAGTCCCGGCGGGACTGGTTCAGCGGGCAAATTGACTTCTTCATTTGTTCCCGGAAAACCCACGTACACATGGGTAATTTTCCCTAATGCCCCCTGTTGAACGAGCTGGCATGCCCGATGGAATTCGGGTGCCGATCGTTGCTGGAGACCTGTCTGAAATACCCGCTCATACCGCCGGACGGCTTCCCAAATGGCCAGGGCTTCGTGAATGGTTAGTGCCACCGGCTTCTCGCAGTAGATATCTTTTCCCACCTGAGCCGCCAGCACCGAGGCTGTTGCGTGCCAGTTGTCGCCAGTGGCAATGACCACCGCATCGATATCCGCTCGGTCGAGCAACTCGCGGAGGTCCCGATAAGCCTCGCAAGCGCGGTACTGGCCCTGATTGCGGCGTTCAGAGTAAGCCGCCTCCACCGTTCGCTGCGCGTTTTCCCGACGCCAACGGTCGACATCGCAGACCGCAAGGACCTGGGTTTCATCGAAGCCCAAAAAGCACCGCAAATGTCCTTGCCCCATCACGCCGATGCCGATGAAACCTAAGGTGATCCGCTCGCTTGGAGGGGGCGTCCCATCCTGCCCGAGGGCCGCACCCGGAATCCATTGCGGCAACGCAAACCCCACACCGGCAGCCGCGACACCGTATCGGAATACTTCGCGCAACAAATCACGGCGGGAGTACCTCCACGGCTTCTGCAATCGCCGTTTTGATCCCTCGAGTCCAGCACCTGCTCGAGACTTCCGCGGTAGCGTGCGTACGGGGCCAGGATTTTCGTCGGGACAAATTCGAGCTTCCATGGTAGGTTTACTCCGAGGAAGTCTTTTTAGCCTGAAGGATCTTTAGCCTTACGATCTTTAGTCTGAGGATCTTTGATCTGAACGATCATTCGTTTGAAGGATCGTTGTTCTGAAGGATTTTTAATCTCAAGGATCATTATTCTGGAGGATCATTAGTCGCAAGCGTCTTTAGGGTGAGGGATCATTATTCTGAAAGATCTTCAATCCAAAGGATCATTACTCGGAAGCAGCGTTATTCTGAAGGATCTTTAGTCTGAAGGATCTAGAATGGGCGGCCGTCAAGGCATCAGGTTAAAGGAATTCGGCAAGGCTGCGGTGGAAGAAGTGGATCTATCTTTCACGGACATTGCCGGATTTAAGCATCCCTTGAGTTTGTCGGCTCCATTAAAATACCCAAGGCTCGCGCGGGGCTCGGTCCAAAAGGCGATTGGCTTCCGGATCGTCGATGAACTGTTCTTTTTCAGGATCCCACCGTAAAGTGCGAGCGAGATCCATCGCAATATTACCCAAATGAGCGATCGTGCAAACTCGGTGACCAATTTCCGCCGGGAAGTACGGGTCGCGTCGAGTTTTGACACAATCGAGGAAGTTGCGGTGTTCGCCTTCCGGACAAGTGAACAGGAGGATCTCATCCGGCCCAATACGGCTTTCGAGGATTTCTTGACTGCTGGCCTCCAGTTGACCGGCCCAGGAATTGAAAGCCACCCACCCCTTGGTCCCTTCAAAGCGGAGGGCTACGCCGCCGCTTTCCAAGAACATTTCCACGCCGTTGGCGTAGCGGTAGGTCACGCGGTATTCGTAATAGGTGTTGTAAAGGCCGGTAGGGTGGCGTTTGCCCACCCCTTCCACCTCGACCGGGCCGGTGAGTTCGGTGTCGTTGGCCCATTGAACGGTGTCGAACAGATGGGCCCCCCAATCCGTGATTTGCCCGCCGGAATAATCGCGATTCCACCGCCAATGCCACTGATGTAACCCCTCACAGTAAGGCCGCCAGGGTGCAGGCCCCAGCCATCGCTCGAAATCCAAATCCGGAGGCGTAGGCTTCGGGGTGGGGTCGCCGGGCTGCGCCGGGCCGGCCGGCAATTTCACATAGATCCGTTGGAGTTTCCCGATCCGACCATTCCGCACTAATTCGGCCATGCGATGATGGATGAACATCGAACGGTCCTCGGTGGACATTTGAAAGACCGCCCCGTAGCGCTTCACCGTATCCACCAGGCGGCGACCTTCGGCGATCGTCAGCGTCGGCTTTTCGCAGATGACGTCCTTGCCACTGCGAATTGCCGCCAAAGACATGGGTACATGCCACTGATCGGGCGTGGAAATCATAACCGCCTGGATGTCGTCCCGGGCGATCACCTCGGCCCAATCCGGGGTAGTCATGCAAGTGAAGTTTTCGCCCAGCCGCTGCCGTGTGACCCGAATTGCCTCATCGATCAGACGCCGATCGACATCGCATAAGGCCGCCACTTGGGCATCCGGCTGATAAAGGAACATCTGAAGGTTGCGTCCGATCCCGTGGCTTCCCAGACCGATAAACCCTACCGTGATTCGCTCGCTTGGGGGGACCTGCCACCCCATGCCCAAGACTGTCGACGGCACCCAATAGGGAAGGGACACCGCGGAAGCTACCCCCCCAAGACCACGTTGCAAAAACCGACGCCGGTTTTGGGGGGAACTTCCGGGAGTAAACCGCGATCGCCTCAAAGCTTTAGCGTCCCTCATTCCGGGGCTCCTATCGCCAAAAGAGTTCGGTTCCGCTTTCAAGCCAGAGAATTCCGCTCCACTTTCAGGCCGCAAGTTTCCGCTTTCACACAAAAATCGCGAGTTTCAAACCACTGCGTTGCCGCCTCTTAAGGCGCTCGGTTTGATGGGATTTGATGTCCAATGGGTGAGGGATCCGCGAAGATCCCACGAAGCTCCTGCCCTGCATCCACAGCGCGCTGTACCGAAAAATGGAGCGATGCACAGTGATAAACGGCGGTAGAATCGAGCAATCATCGCAATAAATGACTAAACCATAGTCCACGGCTCTCGCTGGCTTCGGCGAGAGAGGCGTTGGGCTTCCGGATCATCCACAAACCGTTCTCCATTGGGGTCCCAGCGGAGTTTTCGCCCCAGGCGAACGGCAAGTTCGCACAGATGACTGATTAAATCGCTTTGGACGGCATCTCCGATCGAACTGACCGGCTGCTCTCGGGAAAGAACGCACTCCAGGAAATTGCGCTCCTGACCGGTGGACAGGGGTAACTGCACCTCCATCGCCCCGGGTGGTATGGTTTTTAAGGACTCCGGCTGGCAGAGCATTCCGCCATAATAAACCGCAACCCAGCCCTCGGAGCCGATGAAAAGCGCGTAGTTTTCGATTTGTTTCAATTCGGGCAGTTCATCCCGCGGGACACCATGGGCGAAATATTCAAGGGTCGAACCGGTGGGAAACCGGATTTGGCAATCCCAACGCATCACCACATCATGAGCACCCTGCTGCGGAACGAAGCCGCGACCCTCGATCTCCCAAATTCCATTTCGCGGGAGGTCATACGCCCAAATAAGCACATCCAGCGGGTGCGCCCCCCAACCGGCAATAAACCCCAGGGCGTAGTCGTAAACGTGATACCAACCGGGGCCACTGTCGGGGCAACCGGAGTAAGGCCTCCACGGCGCGGGCCCCAGCCACAACTCGTAATTTAGGTCTTGAGGGATGGGCTTCGGCTCCCGGGAACCGCCGGGCACGCTATCTGGTGCTTTGACCAAAATCTGGCGAATTTCGCCGATTTTCCCATTGCGGATCAATTGGCACCCAAGTCGGCAAGCCTCGAAAGAGCGGGCTTCCGTCCCATATTGAAACACCCGCTGGTGGCGATGCACCGTTTCCCGGCACATTAAATCTTCGGCAATGCTGACGCCCAGCGGTTTCTCTACGCTGACGTCTTTTCCGGCCCGCATGGCAGCGATAGCCACGGGCACATGCCAATGATCGCACGTGGCAATACTCACCGCCTGGATGTCCTCCCGGCCCAGTATTTCGCGAAAATCCTCGTAAGCGCGGCAATCCATACTCTGGTAGTGCCGATCGACCAAAGCCTTAGCTTGTTGCCGACGATTGCCCCAAACGTCGCATACGGCTACCACCTGCGCCTCGGGACACAAGAGCATCTCTTGAAGGTTGTGGACGCCCCGGGGACCCGTGCCGATGTAGCCCACCAGCACGCGCTCGCTTGGGGGGAGCCGGTCGCTGCGTCCCAGGCAACTTGCCGGCACAAAAACCGGTAATACCACTCCCGACAAAATGGTCCGCCTTAAAAATTGCCGTCGCGGAACCACCGGCCGAACGCATTTTCCCGTCCCAAGCGGCATGTATCGTCCCCCCGAGATATCCCATGCGTATCTACCGGCCTACCCAGCCGCAAGAATGCCTGTCCAAAAGATTTGGTTACTTCTGAACTTACCCCTCCGATTGAACCGGCTAGGGCCATCGCCGCTTCTATCTCGATGTTCTTTTGCGCTCCGATTTATTCTTTTGCCCCGCGATTTTCGGACTAATCTTTTGCGCTCCGGCTTTAGTTTTTGCCCTCCGATTTCAGAATCATTGGCCCCGGGGATTCCAGGTGGAGTAATCGGCCAGAGCCGTCGATTCCTGAGGATCAAACCCGCTTCGATTTTGGCTTCACCAAAACACCCACGGTTCGCGACTTGCACGGGCCAAATGCCGATTTGCTTCCTCGTCGCCGACAAATCTTTCGGCGGAAGGATCCCATCGTAAAGGCCGCGCTAGCTCCATCGCAATATTGGCTAAATGACAGACGGTAGCCGACCGATGGCCCACCTCGACCGGGGCATTAATCAGTCTTGGCTGCTGCTGGCGGATCGCATCGAGCCATAAACCCATGTGGGTTGCTCCTTCCGGCAAGGCTAAATGCAACTCGTCGGGACGCAGCGGGCTATTTAATAGCGATTTCGGTTCGGCCTGAAGTTGTCCCCGCGTGACGTATATCCATCCTTCAGTACCCTCAAAACGAAGGCCGTTCCCGCCGCTTCGCAACTGTACAATGACTCCCCCCGCGTAATGGAACTCCACGTGGACATCGTAAAAAACATCGTGCAAACCCGTGGTGTGCCGCTTCCCGCGACCGACAATCTCCTCCGGTCCCGAGCTGTCGGCTCCCAAAGCCCACTGGGCAATATCCAAATGGTGGGCCCCCCAATTGGTCACATCACCCCCAGAGTAATCGCTGACGAACCGAAAGTCGTAGTGGCATCGTCGCGGATGATACGGAGCCCACGGGGCGGGTCCGAGCCACATTTCGTAATCGAATCCCGGCGGTACCGGCTGCGGGGTCCACAGTTCGTTCGAGCCGCCACGCGTGGGAATCTCCACGAGGATCCGCTTCAGCTTCCCCAGCCGACCGTTACGCACCAACTCGCATGCCCGGATAAAAAGCGGATCGGAACGCTGCTGGCTTCCGACCTGCACTATTCCGCCATAACGCCGTACGACATCCGCCAAAAGGCGACCTTCGGCAATTGTGAGACTTAGAGGCTTTTCCACATAGACGGCTTTTCCTGCCTTGACCGCCAGGAGCGCTATGGGGACATGCCAATGATCCGGCGTGGCCACGATCAGACCGTCCACATCTTCGGCAGCCAAGAGTTCCCGGAAATCCGCACACTGCCGACAGGCCTGATTCCCCGCCTGCGCATCGATCGATGCCTTAGCCCGGGCCCGCCGCTTGGCATCCAAATCGCACACCGCCACCACGCGGTCCCCGCCGGCAGCAATCTGTTGACCCCTCGCCCCTGCACCTACTAAAGCCGTCTGAACTCTTTCGCTTGGAGGAAGCGTTCCGCCTCTACCCAAAACGCTCGCCGGAACCACACTGATGCTGGCGGCGAAAGCCCACTGTCCGAGCCACCGTCGTCGGGTTAACCGGGGGCTTTCCGCGGGAAGCGGGCCGAAACCCTGCGGAAATTGCTTCGTCGAGGTTGGAGCAAGATGATCCCGGCTCTTGCCTCCACGCGGAATAGATACCTGCCGCAACGTTACTTCCGCGGAGCTAAGATTGAGTTCCCCGGTCTGATCCGCCAGTCTTTCTGCGTCAAAGCCGTCGCAGGCTTCCGCGTTCAAGGGGTGCTGATGCGAAAATGGATCTTGAAACACCGGCCTTCCACCCTGGCAAAAAGAGTCCTCTTCCCGGCTCGATCACGAAAAACCATTTGCCTTACATTTCCTACCCCGTTGAGTTTTGAACCACGCTGCCCCGATTGGCTTTTGAACCGTGCTGCCCTCATGGGCGAGCATTCAAAAAATTGAGCACCTTTCGACGCTCGCTCCAACCGCAACATCCACTTTTTTTTCCAAAGTGGTTTCCCGGTGGTGGCTCCGGCAATGTCTTAAGAGGCAAGACAGGCTCATGAGCGTTGCAGGAAACGACCTGCTTGGCCCTCGGCAGAACCGTTTGTCTTTGAAGCATTCATCAAGGCACGGAAAAAACTGCCGGAAGGAGGGATCCGCTTCGAGGCGATCGGTGGGGGCCGACACACTCACCCTCTTTTCGGCTTTCCAGCATGACCCGCCGATCCGGCGGGATGGCCGATCGATTACGCGACTCGTCCGCCCTCCTCGTTTAACCCTAGCTAAGGTACAAACTCGACCCGGCAATGTCAACGAGCTTACGCGGCGGGTGGTTTTATAGAGAGCGAAAGCCGCTTCTTTTCGATGCAAGAGATGAGCGGAAGACCACAAGAAGCGGGACGAATTAGACGGTGTCGGAAGTTATCAATGTCAGCCCCTACGCAGATGATATGATTTCGACTCGCGCGGCGAAGGGAGCCGAGATATGGTGGGAATCGTTCGTAGCGCCACATTTCCGCGGCGATGTACGCAGATTGGTGGGCAGTTTGAATTTCGCCGAGCTCGGATAGCTCGGATTTAACACCGGCCGAGTGTTCGGAGAAATCCCCGGTGTCCCCGGGACACAAAGCAAATCATCCTTCACGATTCTCCCCAGAATGGCACAAGGGGGTATAGCCGAGGGCTTTATCCGGCTGCGCGGGGTGAAAAACTAAATCGCGAAGAGACATCCCAGCCATAGATGGCTTTATCCGGCTGCGCGGGGTGAAAAATGCCTTATCCCAACAGCAACTGCGCACGGCACGCTTAATCGCCGTTACGCGAGGCGGGAAAGCCATGGCGAGAGATGGGAAAACCGCTACTTGCGGCTAGTGTCGGGCACCCGCTCGGCCAAGTTTTCCGGGCTCCTGCGTGGGCCGGTGTTCCGGCCATCTTTTTCTGCCTTCTCTGCCACTTGCGCGAGGATGGTTGCGAATTGCTGTTTAACTTCTGGCTGCACGCCTTGCAAGCGTTCCGCAAGTCGCCGAAGGCCGTCGGGATTTTCCTGAGCTGTTCGCGAAAGCATGCCCACGAAGTGAGCCGTCTGAGAGAAGTTCGTATCGGCGACACGCCCCACTAACGGATGGAAGGTCTTGGTCAGAGCCTCGATGGCTGCCCGATCCACACTCAGAAATGCATCCAACCGGCTAGTGACGTAATACTGACCATCGGTCTCGCGCACGAACCCGCTTTTCAGGACGATCACGCCACGGGATTTTACCGGCCTGATAAATAGTGAACCTTCGTACAGACCCTCCGTGTAGATGATGTGCGTGTCATGATTGGAGTAAAGATATTCAATCGTCCCGTGTGTCCCCGCTCCATCGACAAAGCGGAATCGTCCTGGGCCAATTTGGTGGCAATCGAGCTGCGTGATGCCCATCAGTTGCCAAACAGCAACGATCACGTCCGGATGCCGGGTCAAGAAGCAATAAAGCTCCGGATCGCAGGGAATCACACAAACCGGCAAACGACGAAAGAAGCAAGCCTCCTCCAGGACGGACTGCACCTTCCGGGCTGCATCCGGTTGAAGCTTGTCGAAGGGAATTAGTTTGATAGCACTTTCCTGCGCACCGCTACTCGTGGTGCCCTGCGTGATGGGCCAAGCGGCACCGTCCAGCCCTGCCAAAAGCAACCAGCCGATCACCACGAACACGAAATAGCAAGAGCCGACTGCTATAGCCGTTTGGTGCGAAAACAAATAGTGGCCTCTTAATGCGACCTTTTGCCGGGAATAATGCAACCGGAATGTTTTCATGAGTGTCTTTTTGGCACGGGAAAAGCTATTTTGGGGTTTTGGGGGAGCTAAATGAAAAATATCAATGGGAAAAAGAAAAATTGCAAAGGGAAAACGTTACGCCCGATGATCTTCCGGGGAGTATCGGGGTGTCCCTTGGTCCAACGGATCCGGACTTGTGAAATTCCAACCCACCGCAGGTAACTGCCCGTAAATTATCGGCAGTAGGTCGCACGCAGATTTGCGAATTACCCGGTGAAATACCGAGTGGATTAGCGACGACTTTAAGATTCGTAAGAGCCGCAATTCCAGAAAAATAAAGAAGAATGCGAAGATGCGGGGGCCGGTGAAAATTGCTTCGCAGGGATGGAGATCTTGTTTTCAGCCAGAATAGATCGCGATTAACAAGGCTAATACTGAGACTCAAATGCGCTAATGCTATCGTGTCTAATTTCGGCTGAAAGCCTTATCAACCCACCGAAAGCCTTATTAGCCTGAATTGTTGGGCTGGATTCTGGCACACGGGAAGATTTCCCTTGGGGGAAAACAACCGGTGTCCCGCCATAGCAGGGAAAAGAAAATTTGCCGACGATGATGATGACAAATAGGATGGCGGTTCTCCTTCCATAGCGGGGAAAAGACATCTCATAACGAGAGAAGGAACTAGCAAACAATCTCAGATTGAATTGGACCGCCTTCGCGGCCGTTTCCCCCAGCAATCATCAATCGAGAAGAGAAGAATTGTAGAGAAGAATCAGTGAAGCACTTTCGGGTTGACGCTGACTAAATTGCGGATGAAATCCCACAAAAAAATTGCACGACATAAATTGCACGACACCTCTTCCTGGTTCTTCCCGCCGAAACGCCCCGGAGCCATTATTCGCATCACTGATTTCTGCAACTCGCAATTATCCCCCCGTTCGATCCGCGAATCACGAGGGCGGGCTCCCCTGCGGTTGTCCCCAGTGCGGCTTCCCGCTTGTCCCAGCAGCCTCAAAATCGCAGGTAAGATTTTGGAACCTGGCTCCGTTCTCCTTAGTGCGGCTTCGCACTTGTCCAAGGGGAGCTTGCTCCGCCTGCCGGGGGATGGCTATGAAACTTGATCGAAGCCTGACCACGAGTTCACCGAAGCCCCTCTCCTGCTCGCAACCTTCCTCTCCTAAGGTGCTCGAGGATGTCCCTGACGGCTTCCCCGGGCAATTAGCCTGCCGTCTCAGAGGCCGATCTCTCTTGTGCCCCTTCAGACGAGCCGCTGGGAATCGGAGTCACTTGCGTAGAGCCGGAAGTCGGAGGGGCGAAGAAGCCACCGGTGCCTGCCGATAGCTCACCGCCAGGACGCAAACTCTGCCCAATGAAGACCGTCCATTGCCGCCCCTCGGATTCCAACTCCAAATGACGCAGATCAAGCCGCCGTACCCGTGCCCGCAAAAGACCTACCTCAATGCGGTCTCCCTCGCGCACGACGATCTTTCGGCCCTCCGTGCGACTCATGATCCAAGCCTCGAGGCGCTCCGGCGGCCCGACAATTCCCGTCAAGTAAGCGTACCGGCTTGCATCGAATCGAGGAGGCGGGGGAGGCGGCACAACGACTGGTGGCGGTGTCGGAGGCGACGCCGGACGCGGTGGGGGGGGACTATACGCCGCAAAAAAGTTGCGCCCGGAGAGGGCCCTCACATAATCCTCAATGCGGGCCAAGCGAAGGCTACGCGCCGGCAAATCCGGCAGTTGTTGCTTGCTTTCCGCATCATTGAGCACCAGGGCATCGAGGATCATCGAGACCTCAAGCCGCGAGGAGCGTTCCCGCGGCTGCAAGGTGACGGTGCGCAATTTGTGCAAATAACCGGCCGAATAAAAAGCGAAAAGGAACCGTGTGACATTTTCCAGGCTTGCCTCTGCCTTCAACGTGAAGCGCAGATTTTGATGGGTTCCTCCGCTGCGGACCTCGCCGATCTCCAAAAATGTGTTCTGAAATCCTGCATCCTTGGCGATTTTGAGAAGCCAGTTCCCATAGGCGGAGCGTGCTACCTCCGCGTTGGCAGGCAGGGATCGCCGACGAAAATCGGCTAGCTGCGATTCGAGCTTTTCGCGCCGCTCCAGACGCGTTTGAAGCTGCCCAGCCTGACGCTCCAAATTGTCCCGCAACTGCCTCAATTGGCGTCCCGTCCCCCAAAGTTCGGAGAAGATCATCCGAGCCGCCAGCGCCACCAGCAGCACACCCACGATTGCGGCGAGGGCTAATTCCCGACGACTGAAACCCATCAATCCTCTTTCCTCCAAGACCTCAACGGGTTACTCGCGGAGCCGAGGGCCGAGTTACCGGCCGAGCTGCCGCGGGCGGTTGGCGGCTTTGGCTCGCTTGGGGCGTTTGAACACGCACGCCTGAGCGAAACTCGTATCGATAATGTTGCGGGGAGGCCAATTCGTTTTTGCTCTTGCCGGCGACGACGCGGTTCTCATCCTGCAATTGCCGCTCGAGCTGCTCAATGCTCTCCAAACTCCGCGCTAATCCTTCGAAGTCGACTTGGCCCCCGGTGGGATTCAACGTCAACTTCAATTGCCGGAGCATGACGTCCTCGGCTCCGGGGAGCTTTGTCGCCAAGTGATGAAGCTCCTCCAACCAGTTGACATTCTCCTGTTCCCAAGCGGCGATGCCCTCCACGATGCTTTCCAACTGCCGGAGCTTCTGCTCTTCAGCTTCGAGATTTTTGACCCTAGTTTGGAGCGTGTTAATCTCATCGCGAATCTGGATGCCATGCACCCAGCCGTACACCACGATAGCCGCAAGCAAAGTCATCGCGGCCGCTCCGGCCAGCGTGTAGGTCGGTCGCCGCGTAGGGGCTTCGGGTCTGCGGCGAGGTTGGAGAAAATCCAGTGCCGGAGGGCGACGCTCCACTTCATCTAAAAGGGCGCCGATTAACGGGGCAAATTCTCCCCGATGTTCCGGCGACACCCCCGCCGCTTGCGGCTTTAACGACACCCCCCCCGCCGGATCCACCAAATGAACCGGCTGAGAAAGCTCCGATGCCACCTGATCGCGAAGTCGGCCCAGTCCTGGCCCGCCGCCAAACAACGTAATAGCATGGACCCGACGGCTCCCGAGCTGACCTTGGGCAGCCGCGATAGTCCGCCGCACCTGACCGATTAGGTCCTCCACCCCTTCCGGGGCCAAAAGCGGATCGGCATGCAACCGGGCACACCGGCTCAAGACCACCCGGTCTTCCACAATCAGGCTGAGGTCTGCTTCGTCGCCAAAAAGACCAAGAAGCAGGTGGGCCTCGGGGCGATCACTTCCCTGTTGACGCAGAATTAAAGAGGCAGCAGCAAACGGCCGGATCCCGATCCGCTTTAGCTTCAATCCTGCCCGGTCGCATGCTTTTTGCATGCCCGCCACCAGACGGGGGTCTATCGCCGCCGCCAAGATGTTTCGCGGTTGATTGGGATCTCCATCCAGCGGCAGAAAATCCAGCGGCCAATCTTCACCAATCGACGTGAATTCCCGGGCGGCTTGGAAGCGAACCATCTCGGGGAGTTCTTCGTCCGGCGCGGGTGGCAAGGTCAATTGCCGCAACTCTACATGCGTCCGGCTCACCAAAGCTATGGCTTCTGCCCGACCGAAGCGTTGGCCTGCCAAGAGTTCGCCGATTTCCCGGGCCAAATCCTCGGAGACCGATAGCTCGGGTCGATCGCGCTCCTCAGGCGAGGTCGGCAAAGCGAAACTCAAAAGTCTCTCAATGACCAATAGGTTCCGCTTCGCCGAACCTACGGCAACTCGAAGCTGTTCAGTGTTCCATTCGAAGGCTATGATCCGAGCCATGAATCGGTCACCATTACGGCAATAATAGTCATGTTAATCTTCCGAGGGTTCCACCAAATTATGTCAAAGTACGTCAAAATATCTCGGTATTTTCTCGGTATTTTGTCAGAACGAGGACCGCAGACGCTATCAAGCACTTCCCCTATCCGTTGGTCCCACATTTCATCTGCTAAAGGTACTTGTGTATTCGCCAATGTGTAATTGTGGCAGGTGGGTTCGCTTATAACTTTCCGAGGAAGCGACACGCCCTGCCCGCCCCTCGGATACCGCGTTCACCGCCGTAGGAAGGTGGCACCCGATCGATCCATGCCAACGATCGCCAGCGGTGAGAGGTTCTTCTGCCGGAGTCTTTCCAAAAGTCGCGTTGGCGTTAACGCTGCGAAATTGGAATAAGATCCCGCCTCGGCGGCAAACCCGCCTAAATGACTCATCTCTCTCCAGAATAGTATCGCCGCGGGGCGTTTGGTAGTGTCTAACACGCCTTCGATCCGCGCCGCCGGCCCCTCCCGTTCGAAGTAGCCGACCGCTTGCACGCGATACACATCCCCGCCGGCGCAGATGAGGGGTATCAAGGCCTTCATTTCTTCAAGCGTGACTATCCCTTCTTGCAAGATCCACGTTTCATACTTCTGATACGGCTCCGCTTGAGAAGGATCTTCCACGCGGCGGGCAATGATTTCCTCCACGATTTCAGGGGTCATCCCGGGCAACCCTTGAAGCACCAGCCGCGGAGCTTGATTGATATTGATCCGGCCCGTGATCACTGTATTCGGCACTGCCGTTAAATGCTCCATAAGAAGCGGTAGATAAAGATCCATCGCTTCGGGAAGATCGGGGAATGGGCTTTCGAGAATCTTCGCCTCCTCTTCCCCTTGATACTGCACCCGGACACGCTGCCCGATTAAATCTAGGATTGTGGTCAACTGAAGGTTGCCGTTTCGCGACAAATCTAGCTGACCACTTGGTTCAGTCTCCACCTCTTCTTCAGAAGATTGTCCCGCTTGGTACGGCTCCTCCTGCTGTCGGTAAGCCACGATATAAGTTGCCCAATGCGACCCGAAAAGCTCCTCAAGTTCGGTATAAAGTTTCTCTAAATCATCTTGATTGACATCTATCTTCACCGTCCCATCGGACCGAATGTTCAGTTCTTTGCTCCAAAGAGTGAGGTATGCCGACCACCCGCGGGACATCGTATCTTCATAGCCCTGAAGTTCGGGAACGCTAGCCGGGTTAGGTTCCCCGGGATCAATGAGCCCATTTCTATTTACATCCGCCCCGAACAATAAATATGGCGTCACTCCCCGCACTAAAAGCAACTCTTCGATGGACTCTAAAGGTCCGTTCTTCGGGGAGTAAGGAGGATTTAATGCCAGGTAATAGTCCGCTTCGGCCCCGTATTCCCGCGGTTCATCGTCCGAATCCATCCAGTCTAAAATGGCATCCGCTATCGATTCGTCCATCCCCGGCAACGCCATCAAAAGTTCGCGCGCGGTTCCCGGCAAAAACCGGTCGATCACAATTAATGTGTTGAGATTAATCCGGGCCGATTCATCTTCAATCCCATACCGGATTCCCGCGTAATCCCCCTCCTGCAACGCCGGGGCAATCAGCGAAAAAAGCCCACAATACCGCGGATCGGGGTCATCGATCACCAGTTGAGAGGACCAAAGCGAAGGATTGTCGTACCATCCCCCTGCCTGAGTCTGAGTATCGGTATCCGTGGATAGAAACACCCGAACTGCATCGATTCCCGACTGCGCGAGTTCGCGGGCCTGCACATGCCGCAAGGCGACCTGGCTTGCTTCGCGCTCTACAAGCATCAATTCCGAATAGGTAAGCGCAGCGAGCGTCAATACCGGAATCACGACCAAAACCAAAATCAGAACCATGCCCCGCTTATTTAGGGAGCTGGTGTCCCGGTTGGTCCCGATTCGATCTTGGCCCTTGAGATTGCTTCTCATCGCTGCCATCTCTACAAGTCCAAATGGCTTCTGTTGATGATCGCCACCGGATTATTCCGTCGATCCTGTCGATTCCGTCGGTATTTCGCTTTGCTCTTCGCCAGCAGCTTTGCCTGCGGGCAACCACACCACCATGCGATACAGCGTTTCAGGCAAGGCGACTTCCTCCGTGGACTGAAGCATGGTATCCACGCTTTCCGTTAGGCTAGCCCGATTCTTGTTGATTCCTATGATGATCTCCACAGCCACCGGCAGCGAACCCTGCTCTTCGCTATCCCAAGAATCCAACCACTGCGAGCCATCGAAGTACCAAAACTCCAAACTAACCACCTCGGGCGCCAAAGGACCGGTGGCAATCACGGCTTGATCCAGTGCATTTTGCTCACTGGCCAACGAGCCGACTGCCCGATCCACCTCCCGGCGGTAAAGCCCCCAGCCGAGCCCCGAGATATTGGTCTGGGAGGAAGCCATGGTACTCCCCGGCACGAGCAGCCCGTAGAGCACCGTCTTTACATCACTGAGTCGATCGGCCAGGAGCTCCCCCTCGCCCGAAGCTTCCGTCAGAGCGAATTGATCGGGCCGCGGCAAGCGGCTCACATCCACCTGCAACCAATCGGGCCCGCCGTAAAGACCGGGAATCGAGCGGGGAGTTCCCAACTCGATTGTTTCCGACTCCTCGGATTCATCCTCTGTCGCGCCTTCCTCGGTTCCCGAGGTGCTTGACCCCGAAGACCCTTGCAAAGCCCCGGAGGACGTGCCGGAAGAACTGCCGGAAGATCCGGATGATCCCCCGGAAGACGAACTCCTGGAGCTTCCTGATTGGGAGGCTCCCTCTCCCCATCCGCCTGTAGTCAGGAGGGCCAGCGACTCGCTCGAAAGTTGCTGCAACCCCGTCGTCAAAGCTGTGAGATCCGGTTCATGGTAGGGGATTGCGGCCCGAATATCGTCAGCCATCCTTTGCAAGATTACCCGAGCCAGTTGTGCCTCCTCCACCTTGTGCCGCCCGAGGTGAACGACCCGCAAATGCAGGTCCACCGTCATGGCGACTGCTATGAGGACAAAACCGGAAAGCAGTAGTGCCAGCAAAAGTTCTAGAAGGGTGAACCCGGGGAGATTCTTTCCCCGCAACCAAGTGGAAAAGGCGATGCCGTGGCCGAAAACGAAAACACGTTCTCGACATTTCCGGGCAGAATTGAAACCGATTGTTCGAGACAACATCAGCCAAAAACCCCCATTCCGATAGGGCGGCAACGATCCGCTGCGTGCCCCCGGCATCGGCGCGATCGAGCCAGCAGCCGCAAAATCGCTTTTTAATCGATCTGTATTAGGCGACTTTCTTTCGCTGCGCCACATGGAGATACATTTATGCCTGGTCTTTATTGGCTTGTGCTCAATCGCCGGAGCTCGCCTGTGCCATACCTCTGATGCCGCCAGAAAAGCTCCCGCCCACCAAATCCGCCGATTTCTTTCGGAGCCATCGCGGGAGCACGAGATGCGCCTTTTAACGCCGCCTCAGTCCAGCTTCTCGCCACGTCGAAAAATTGGTGTGTTTACCCTGTTAATTTCGCCTTTGTTCGTCGCGGCGAGGTTCCGGCGGATTCAAGTTTCCGGGTGGGCTAGGACTACCCGGACCGGTTTGCGGCGGAGGTGCGGGGCCAGTACCCGGTGCCCCTTCCCGCGGTGGGTCTCCTGAAGGGGGCTGCGGGGCCGCACCACCCGGTTGGCCTCCGCCCGAAGGACCTTGCCCGCCGGAGCTACCTTGACTCGGCGAACCCCTCTGCGATGTCCCCGATTGCGCCCCCGTAGCCTGGGAAACACCGGCCGACTCGGCGGCAGCTTCCTCCGCACTGGCCGCGACGTCTTCCGAGACGATAACGGCCGGATCAACCATCCACCGAACCAATGCACACCGAACGGGCTGCTTTTCCGGAGGGAGGTCTTGCTCCACCGTCACCCGAACTTCCAAAAGCCCTGCGGGGTCGACCACAGCCGTTTCAATCGAGTAAAGCCATTCTGGCGATAGCCCTGTTTCAAAGGAAACTCCCTCCACACTTTCCGCTGGTTCAATTCCCGCGAGAATTTCCGCCAGCTTACTTTCGCACAAAAGTTGGGCCTGAGCCAAATCTCTTGCCCGGCTGGCATTGCGCATCCCCAAGCGGGCCACTTCTCCCAGTACGGCAATCGCCCCGGCCAAGATCGCAATGGCCAAAATCACTTCTAAAAGCGAAAACCCTCTTATTTTTCGGGCGAAAACACGCGCACCCTGCATCGGCATTCCATCCTCAAGAGAACTCGTTTTGCGTATGCCTTATGGGAATTTGCTTGCCAAGCCGCCACCTGAGGCGATCAATATCCCCCGGAATTTTTCTTTCGGGATCCTTGTGAGATCTTCCGGGATACCCGTGAGAATAGGGTTAAAATTTCTGGATGCGCCAGTTCGTGCGAGAAACATCCCCCCTTGATTTCTCTTTTATAGCACCCGGCACAAGCGGGTGCCGCGCTGCTACAAGTCCCCGCCTGAGCTTGCTCGCGGCCGGCCGACGGTGACCGTTCCGGTCAAACCCCGCAATTGAACGTCGATCTGCCGCCCCCATTGATTCTCCAATACGATCACGGCTGTAGTTGCCGTTCCATCGGGGTAAAAGAGAATAGGATCCGACCACAAAAGCCCATCACTACCGAGGAGGTTTTGAAACTCGACCACGATGGAGGTAGTGCGAGTATCCCATTCAGTCTGACAATCGGCAAAGACAACACCCTCCGGAAGCTGAAAATCGGATGCCCCTACGCCGCTTTGTTCCGCCGATCGCAGGGTGCTGGTGGGAATAGCGGAAGTCCCTTCCGCAGCAAAACTGGCCCACGCGGTACCGGCTGCGAGCGACTCATACGGAATGAGTCGATAGCGATTTTCTCCCAACACACATTGGAAGAGGTAAGGTGTTTGGTTCTTGATCGCATTGAGGCGGGCTCGAGCCCAGCAGATTTGCAACGTATCGGCCCCGGCTTGCAGCCGCTGATTGGCAAACGAGCGCTGGAGGGCCGGCCAACTCAGGCTCCCCATAACCACCAAAAGCGAGAGGACTAGCAGTACTTCCAAAAGGCTGAAGGCACTGCGGAAATGCACGGCCCGCCGCCGCAGGAAACCTGCCCGATCCCGCGAACTGGCGATTGCATTCTTAGGACCCATGTTCAGCTCTGTTGCCAGCTACCGATGTCGTCCTCGGTTCCATTGATCCCATCCGGGCCAAAAGACCAGATATCCGGCTGACTGCTGTCATAGCGGCCGGGGTACTCGTATTGGTACGGATTACCCCAGGGATCCAAAGGGACTTCGCTATCCAGATAGGGCCCGGACCATTTGCTGGGGTCCGCCAAATCCGCAGGCGGGTAGCGCAAGGCATCCAACCCCTGTGCGGTGGAGGGATAATCCCCGATATCAAGTTGATAGGCATTCAGCGGGGTTTTAAACGCTTTGATTTGCGAGCGGGCCGCGTTGATGTATGCCCGACGTTGAATCGGCCCCAGCGCCGTCACCGCAAGCGAGCCGATAATCACCAGGATCACCAGCACGAGCAAGACTTCGACCAGCGTGAAAGCACGGCGATCCCGCCTGGCTCGCACCGACTGCCGTACCTGCTTCTTAGTGAGCTGCTTAAGGAAACGAGTTTTGTACCCAGCCATCGAAAACCCCTTACCCCCAAAGTACCGTAAACGTTTTTGCTCGCAGTGTATTCGATTCTCTTTACGACCTCTTAATCTCCTTACACTTCCTTATAAATCGCTCGAAGCTTTCCCTTTGCTGCGTAAAGTGTTCTCCCTTCTGTATGCCTTTATGCCTTTACCTTTGAAGCTTTGAACTCCGTTTTGAAAGTCGCTCTCGTACTACGGCGGCGAATGGTCGCCCCCGTTTTGAACCGAAAGCCTTAAGCCTCCTCCTGAAGTTCGTTGCCGTACTAAGTCATCATCCTAACCGC
>CAKZMM010000120.1 GCA_937128505.1 uncultured Thermogutta sp. | reverse complement strand
TGAAAATTACATGTTCGGCGGTTTGAGGTCGAACCGCGAGTGGCAAAGCGATGATTCCAATAGTGTCGTTCAATTAAATTAAAATTTATATTTTTGGCCGAGTCACGAAAACTAATTCGACACGAAAACAACCAAGGAGCAAAAAGGCCATAGGAAGGGGGGGGCAATGGCGGAAGCGCGTTTGGAAGACATCCGCGAATACGTGCAAAAGGTTGCGGAAGCTACAGCAGCCAGGAAGCTTTCTCAATCGGCTCAACAGCATATCGACTTGTGGCTAAAGGATCCCGGCTACGCGGATTACTTGCCGGAATTGAAGCGGCATATCGATCAAGGGCGTTGGTCGGAGCTAGATGCTGTGTTTTGGACGGTCATTCCTTTCGGTACCGGGGGCCGTCGCGGGAAGATGTATCCAATCGGCACTAACGCGATCAATGATCGAACGATTGCCGAAAGCGCCCAGGGGCTCGCGGAATACGTGCATCAGGTGCGGGAGCAACGCCCTTCAAGCTGTGTCATTGCTTACGATACGCGGCATCGTTCAAGCGATTTCGCGCGGCTTTGTGCTGAAGTGATGGCGGCAGCCGGTTTCAGGATCTATTTCTTAGACGGTTACCGGAGCACGCCCGAACTTTCGTTCGCCGTGCGGCACTTCAAATGTGCATGCGGCATCATGGTGACGGCAAGCCACAATCCTCCCTCCGATAACGCGGTGAAGGTCTATTGGTCGCATGGTGGTCAGCTTCTGCCGCCGCATGACGAGGGTGTGATTCGCCAGGTGATGAATGTTCGTCAAATCCAAAGGGTGCCCTTTGATCAAGCCTTGGCTCGGGGCGACATCATCTTTGCTCAGGAGGAAGCTGACCGGGCTTTTGTGGAGGCAGTACTCAGGCAAAGCCGGCCGGGGCCGCGAGATTTACGGGTGCTTTACTCTCCCCTCCACGGGGTGGGGGCGTGGGCTGTGTGCCCGGTGCTCGAGCGAGCGGGATTCCGCCAGGTAGAAGTCTTCCAACCACACGCGGAGCCTAGCGGGGAGTTTCCGAATGTTCCCAAGAATATCGCCAATCCGGAAAATCCCGAGGTGTTCGTTCCGTTGATTGCTCGGGCCCAAGAGGCCGGGTTGGACATCGCCTTGGCCACGGATCCGGATTGCGACCGGCTGGGTTGCGCCGTACCGGAAAGCTTAAGCCCTCAAGCCCGATGGCGCACTCTTTCGGGTAATCAAATCGGAGTCCTTTTTACCGACTACCTCCTGCGCCGAAGCCGTGCGGAAGGCACTCTTAATGACCGATCCTATGTCGTAAAGACCATGGTCACTACGGAGTTGATCACAAAGATCGCATCCGATTATGGCGTGGCGGTGGTGGGGGACCTGCCCGTGGGATTCAAATGGATCGGCGGGGTAATGGAGTCGCGCGGTGCCGACGGCTTTATATTGGGAGCGGAGGAATCCTATGGCTTCTTAATCGGTACCCATGCGAGAGACAAAGACGCTGCGGTGGCGGCCCTGGTGCTTTGCGAAATGGCAGCCGAGCTCAAAGAGAGCCGGAAAACCCTCTATCAATACCTGGTGGAAATTTTCCGCAAATTCGGGTGGTATTGGGAAAAGACCATCTCCTACGATTTACCCGGCAAAGCCGGAATGGAATTGATGCAAATGCTTATGAGCAGTTTTCGCGCCAAGCCGCCCGGGGAGCTTGGAAAGCTCACCCTAAGTCAGGTCCGCGACTTTTCCACGGGGGTCATTCGCCAGTTGGACGGAACAGAGCGGCCTTTTGAGGGACCGCGGGCAGATGTGTTGTTTTTTGATCTGGAAAAGCCGGGCAATTGTGTAGCGGTCCGACCATCGGGAACCGAGCCGAAGGTGAAGTTCTACTTTTTTGCAGCAGAACCTCCGAGCAGTTTCCATAAGCCGGACGAAGCGGAGCAGGCGTTGACGGTGCGTTTGGCGGAGATGGAAGCCAGCATCCGGCGCGAGGTTGAAAGCCGAATCGGCCCCTCGTAAATGGCCCACTTATTGCCGGGGCGTGTAACACACGTGTATCAGGGGTGCGCATAGATCACGTGCGAAGCTTGCCTTAACACGGGTAAGCGCAGCGTTCCGACTTCGTACCGCGGAAAGGCAGTTCTCAGGCGGCTTGATGACGAAAGATTGCACCCAATGCGAGCGGCGTATTGCAGGGCATCCAGTCAGCTAAACACGAACTTCTCCGCTCCGGGAATCCGCCAGCACGGTTCTATCGTTGGGGAGTTTCTGCCAAACCTGCGATCCGCGAGGGTCGTTCCCGAATCCGTTCGTTGACTGCCCAACTTAACCAACCGTCTGTCAGTTGGAAATGCACCAACTCAAGCGATCCTAAATCCGGCCGATTGGTAAAAGAGGCCGGCAGAACGGTCCACACGCGGTCTTTTGAAAAAGTCTTGCTAAAAATACCCCGTAAGGCAATTTGATCGCGGAAGCTGAGGTTTTCCCCCGAAAGGCTGATCACTCCCTCCCGTATAAGCCGCGCACTGTGGAGTGTGGACTCAGGCCGGTAGGTCACGCGCACGACAAAATTTTCCCAGGTGTGTGGGGCCTTCTCTAATCGGGCGATTGCCAGATGAATCCGCATCAAGCCCTCGCCGATTTCGACCCAAATTGGCTTATCGTTGGCGAATACCAGGGTGACATCGTCTCGGCCATTGGCATTGCGACGCAGTTCCGGCCACGCAAGGGCTGTTGCCACACGTTCAATAAGCTCATCAGGGGTGCACCGCCGGCCAGCTAGCTCGAGTTTTTCCAGAAGGTTGTTCACGGCAGATTGATGGATTTGGAAGCTTGCCAAAACCCCATCGGGCAATCGGGGTCGCGGACTGTGGGCTGCCAATTGATCAGGCCCGGCTAAACGCCATCGACCCACGATCGCCTCCTGCGAGGTGTAGCCGTCCAGTAAAGTGGGCTGGAGACCAAGTCGCCTTAAAGGCTGTAAAAACCGATCGCGAATGAGACTCTCCAGTCGAGCCAATCGCGGTGCTGATTCCTGCTCGAATTCCCGCCGAATCCGAGCCTCAAGTTTTTGGCGAGATTCGGCCGCGGCTTCCGGTAGACTACGTTCATGTTGGCTCCAAGCAATCTCCTGCGCAAGAGTGCCGATGATCGGAAGGAAATCAAAATCCGTCCGAACCTGCCGGAGTTGTACCCGTTGCCGAGCGGTTACATGAGCAGGCCATATTTTGAGGCCATCGCCCGTCACTTCGATCTCCTTCCAAGCCACGAACGCCCCTGTACTTTCATTGAAGAAGACTGCCGGCCCGGCAGCCGAAGAGGTGGCCGCCTGGAGGCGACCTTCAATCACCAGTCGCAATCGGATTCGCGAGTTGTCCGGAATAAACTGGAAAACTGCCTCGGTTTCGGCCAGACTCCGTCCCGACACCGGACGCCCTAAAATTATTTCGCGGACCGGCCCTATTCGTGCAGGAACGTCAGGAACAAGCCGGTTGAGTAATCGCTCGCTAATGGCCACCCGCAAGTTTGCGTTTCGGTATTGGCTAACGACCTGTCCAAGTTGACCGGCCGCCGTGCCCATATAGCCTGATTGCAATTGGGTAAGCGATGCGGCTAGGGACGTGGCAAGCTCTGGGTCACCAGTGGCTTCATACTCCTCGAGGAGCCTGAGGGTTTCCGCAGCCTGGATGTGGCCTTCGGCGACAAGTTTCCATAGCGGCACGCGTCGGCTCAAGGCGTAAGCCGCCCGTCTCAGGGCACTGGCGGAAGCCTCGTCGCCGAACGATTCCGCGTCCCGAAGGGATTGACTTATGATCAATTCCAAGTCCCGGAGGGGATGACCGGATGCGGCGGGTCGAGAAGCTGCCCACTCCGGCGCACTGGAGGCAACGCCTAGGATTAAAGACCCTCCCGGGGGAGAAGGATTACCGCCGCTTTGGACCGCACCGCTCGTTTCCGGGGAATAACCCGCGGAGCTCGAGGTTGCCGCATCGTTGGCTGGGCCCAGGCGTTGCGCACTGGGCTTTAGGACAAAAGGGTCGGTGGGCTCCTGTGTGAGCTCGCCCGGAGGCTGCCAGCCCGCTGAGGAATCCGGGGTCATCCCCGGTGCCTCCTGACATCGGGCTTGCAACCGACATTCGATCGCGCTACATAGGCGGTCTAATCTCTCGAGCAAGGCATGAGCCCGAAGGGCCGTTTCAGGATGCGGCCACAACGGCCGCAGGTACCGAAAAAACCCTTTCGGCACAATACACCCACAGCGAGGCACAGCAAACCGCGCACACAAAGGACATTGGCCACAGCCAATCATTTCCGAAGCGTTTGGTGCCCGTGCGGCTTCCTCATTCTCAGAGATCTCCGGAACATTCTGGGGAGAAGACCCATTTGAGCCTTCGGGCAAAGAACGGTCACCATTTCCGAAGCTCGGCGAGGATTCTGCCATGTTTGGCGTCGCATGTGCGAGTGAGGATTTCAGATTTTCCGAAATCGTCATTCCGTCACTCGTAGGATCGCTAAGGGAGTCTCTATTAGAGAGGCCCCCATGCGACCGGGCTTGGTCCGATGGATGCCCCTGAGGTTCCAGCGTGGAGGCAATCTCCTGAACACCGTCAGCCGGTACCCGATCATCGACATTCGGGACGTAGGCATCCGAGCTATACACCCCGTTCAACATCTCGGCAGCTTCAGAAGTATAGGGACGCCAATCGAAGTCTGTAGTCCCGGGTTCTAACTCCGAAACGATCTGCTCAGATTGTTCCGCGTCCGAGGGAACGGAAACGATAATGCCCCAAGCAAGCTGCGCAGACAAAGGGGCAGGAGTGGAGTCGTCGATATCACTTTGAGAGAGGGTAGCGTCATCTGTTGGTTGTGCGGACGAAAGTTCCGGGCCTTGCCCGGCCGCGGGTTCTGATCGCTGTGTTCCCAGAGCAATCACTTGTCCCGTATCGCCTACAACCGGGGCCGGTACCCAATCCTCTCCTGCATGGGCACTACTCGCACCGTAAGGTCCGAAAAGCGGCCCCGAGACTAATTCAGGAGCGGAAGTCCGGTGATGCCAATCTCCTCCCCATGGGGGGATCTCTGGAGTCCGCACCCACGGAACATTGGCAGGAGACGAACCGATCGCTTGATCGGCAAAGCTTGGGTAGGCGGGTGTTGGCCGCGCTTCGGGAGTCCGATACCATGGCGATGAGCCGGCCAAGCTGGATGCAGGGCCGGACGGAGGATTAAAAGCGGGCCTTAAGGCGACTTGGGAACGATTCCCAGTCGGCCAGGCAAATACGACCAAAAAACCCGCCAAAAAGATAAAAAGAAGTAACCAAGCCAGTTCCAATCCATCGCGGCGCATGCTGGGTTCCTTCCCGGAAACGCTTTGTGCCTTTGCCTACCGATATTTGAATTCTCGGGGGACTGAGCGATTTACTCGCCTTTATAGTCATCGGCCCAAGAGGAGGATGGCATCGACTTTACGAGCCACGAAGATAATGCGGTTCCTCGAACTTCGCGACCGCATTGACGCGATTGCAACGTTGGTATCGCCGATGCGGGCTACCACAACGAAGGCCGTGCCGCTTAGTAAAGCTATCGTTAGAAAAGCACTCTAAAAATTACCGTTTTACTGATTTAATCCGCATAGCAATCCTAATTCTTTCGTGATGGTCAGAATCCGGCGCTGGTTAGGGAAGAATCTTGACTGGTAAAGTGAATGGAAACTCAGAAAAGTGAATATCCATCAAATCTTCGTAAGCCGGCCAAGGAAAGATACAAAGATACTGTGTGAGAAATTTGAGATTCGATTACTTAGATAGTATAGCACGAGTGGACAAAATAGATAAAATAGGGCACATGGATATCCAATAAGCTTCATAGTCATGCTTCGATCCTAAGACGCATTTGGTTCTCGAATCCGGTTGTCGGTTGGACGATTGCAACGCGCTGTCAAGTCGACTGCGAGCCGGCGGACAAAATCCAGTTGTGACCAGACCGTAGTGAGGAGACCAGAAGAGAAAAGCTGCTCCGCGAGTCGGATGAAGTCAAACTCCGGGTACAGCCCCTGGAAAATGCCCCGTTTGAAAACTCTTTTCGACTCGAAAATCCGACAACCCACTTACGAATTGCAGACCTGCCGCTCACCTTGAAATACTACTCGCTGAATGACTTTAGCAGACACTGGCAAGCCCCAGTCAATTTTACTTTCCTGTCGAGAGCTCCGAATTTTACCCTTGCCAACGGCTGATTCCAGGGCTTGTTTCAAGAGGTTTCGGATTCAATCACTGTATCATCGTGCTCGTAGGGCGGGGCACAACAGCACAGAAACCTGAGGGTATCACCACCCGTGTTGGTTATTCGGTGAAGTGTGCCCGGCGGGATCGCGATGGCGTCGCCCTCCCGAACGAATTGCAATTCATCCTCGATTTGCATGAGTCCCGTTCCTTCGAGGATGAAATAAATCTCTTCCGTTTTTTGATGGCGATGGGCCTGCGTGCTTTGGCTAGGCACAAGTCTTGCTTCCGCCAAACTCATGTTTCGAATGGAAGAATTGCGATACGCCAAGAGCTCACGAATTTCAGATCCGTCTTTTGTGATGAATGGGCTGATTTGCTCGAGGTTTTTGACCTCCATGGAAGCTCTCCCTATGCCTTTCCTGCCGCCCCGTACTGTTGAGACCTTCGAACCCCTCGTAGGTTTCCCTACTCCGTGCCACACTGCCGATTGCAGTAGACGGGGCAGCACATAATCAAAAGCTTAATCGAGTTGCAAACAACACCTTGTTTAGCCGTCATACCGAAAAGCATTGCCTTGATGCTTGGAACCTGTGGTGCCTCGTTGGAGCCACCAATCTGCCACTTGCAATTGCTGCCGATTAAAGCCGCGCCCCTCCCTGGAATTCTCCCTTTCAATTGATGCCGGTTAAAGCCGCATTCTTACCTCAAATTTGCTACAGAGCCGCTGCGGCGGTACATTCTGTGGACCCCGTCTTAACGTTCGATTGATTGTCGTAAGATCCGCCTAATCTTTGCTGACGATTGTCACGACCGTATCCCCATGGGATCGCCAGTCGTAGTCGTACGACTTTTCGGCAAGAAATGAGGGCATCTCTCTTTCGGATTCAACGATCATTAAGCTACCTGCGGGAGCTCCCCGGTACAATGTTTCGACTAATTGCCGCATGTCATCGAGGCGCTCCTCATAAAATCGGTAGGGCGGCGAAACGAAAACAAGCCACGCGCGATCCTGCAGTAACTCGGCTCGCCGTACCCAAACGAAGGCATCCCCAAAGAAAGCTTCACATTGATTTTCCAGCTCAAGGGTTTCGATGTTTTTCTTTAGAACGAGATAAGTGGGATAATGTTGTTCAACAAACGTCGCATGTTCGGCCCCACGACTTATTGCCTCGATTCCCAGAGCTCCTGTGCCCGCAAACAAATCGAACACTTGCTTGCCTTGAACGCGCTCCCCGAGGCGATTGAAAAGCGATTCACGAATTCGATCCCGCATGGGGCGAACGGTAGCGAAACCACTGTAGTAAAGTTTTCGGCCCGCAAGCCGGCCTCCGATGATGCGTAACCCGTGCACTGGGCCCCGCGATTCGGAGAAAGCAGATTGCCGACTCTTTCGCTCCCATGATCTTTTTGAGGAGGCCATTGAATTCAAATCCTCAGTTGTGCGGGGCGATTTGCCCGATACGCCGACTGCGCTATTATCACGGGCTTTTCCGCTTAATCGCCGCGTCACCGCAATGATCTGCGAATCCCCCTACCACACTCACGCCTCCGCCAAAGGAGCTGCCGGCAGTGCCTCCGCAAGTTCTTTCATCTCCTCACGCTGCACGCCGGTCCTTCTTTGGAATAATAGATAAATTGATGGCACCACGATGAGAGTCAAAAGCCCCGAAACCAGGATTCCTCCGGAACTGGCAATACCCACTCCATTCCGAAGTTCCGCGCCTAAACCCTGGCTTAAAGCCATGGGCAGCATCCCCATGACCGCAGCTAAGGTGATCATCAATTGGGGTCGCAACCTTTCGCACGAAGCCGTGAGAATTGCCTCATCAGGGGAAACTTTCTCTTCTAACAAGCTTGTCAAACGATCGACCACCAAGATGGCGTTATTGACCACAATACCTGCCATAATCACAATGCCCATCGTCGCAAAAATGCTTAAGCTTTCTCCGGCCAGAGCAAGTGCCCAAAAAGTACCAATGAGGGCCAGCGGGATAGTCGCTAGTACGAGGAATGGCCGGCGAAACGACTCTACTATTGCCGCTAAACACAGGTACACAAGTAGTAATGCAAGGATGCCCGCCTCAAGCAGACCCGACAATCCCTCGGTCATTACCTCGTAAATCCCCGTAAATTTATAGCTATAGCCCGGCGGAAAATTGCCCTGCTCTTCGATAGCTTGACTAATCTTTTGTGCTGCCAATCCCAACGGAAGCTCGGGCGCCAACTGTGCCGTTAGCTTTGTGACCCGCTCTTTGTCCTTTCGAAATATCTGAATGGGGATCGAATCTTCCACGACTTTAGCCATCGATGTCAGCACGACGGGTTGCCCAGGGTTACCCGGCAATAAGAACTGCTCAACCTGCTCACTACCGGATTGGCTCGCGAGCTTGACGACCAAGTCGTAATTGCGTGAGTCCATTTTAAAAGTCCCAGCCTTCAGTCCCTCCAAATTAGCCCGAAGAGTCAGCCCCAAACCGACGGCCGGGGATCGCCTATCCCCGAGCACATCCCGTCTCGGGATCACTCGAAGCTGCGGCTTCGGTGGTCGAACCGTGGTATCCGGATCGAGAATGCCGGGAATTCCTTGAGCCAACTTAAGAGTTCTCAGTGTGAGTTCATCGAGCATTTTTAAATCTTCGCCGGCAATCTCCAACTCCACGGGATACGACTGGCCACCAATTACCGCAGGTTGGCTGACGGTGATCGCCGCATCCGGCAAGCCGGCCAGCCGTCGGCGCACTTCATCCAGCAGAGTCTTGATCGTTACATCGCGCTGGTCCCGGTCGCTAAACACCAGAAGCAATTGAGCCAAATACACCCCTTCACTCGATTGCCCAAGAATGGCTTCCACCTTACCGACGGTGCTCAGCAAATTCCGTAGCTCAGGTAAATCCCGCAGCCGCCGCTCCGCATCCCTGACTAAAGCCGCAGTTTGCTGGAGGTTGTAATGAGTGGGAAATTCCAATCGCACAAAAATCTGGCCCAGATCTGGGTCAGCGAAAGCACCGGTACCGATTCGCTGGGCCACCCACAGGGAGTGCACCAATAGCCCTACCGCACCGAGGACGACTAGCGCGGCCAAATAACGCCTTCTCAATCCCCCAAGCAACCACCGATAACCGCTCACCACCGCCTGGAACCCGCGATTAAATCCCCGCTCCGCTAAGGATATGAGCCCACGCTTCTCCCCGAAACTCTTCTTCAACAAACGCGAACACAACATGGGCGTCAATGTGAAGGAAATGAATAGAGAGACCACCGTCATCCAAAACATGGTCATTGCCAAGGGGCCAATGAAACGCCCCACTTTGGTGGGCATGGCCGCTAACGGGAAGAGTACCACTGCGTTTGTGGCCGCACTGGCCAACACAGCCACGGCGACTTCCCGGGCACCAATCCGGGCGGCCTTCATCGGATCACCCAAGCGTTCCAGCCGCCCAAGAATGGCTTCCAGCACCACCAACGAATTTGTGACGAGGACTCCCACGGAAAGCCCGATGGCGATCAGCGTCGAAGTATTCAGCGTGTATCCCGTCAGTTGCATGAAGAAAAGAGCGATGAGCACCGTCACCGGCATGCTTGTGGCAACCACAATCAAAGCACGCCAGTTATACAGAAAGGCAAAGAGAATGAACGCCGTAAGCACTATTCCCAAAGCCACATCTTGCCAAGCACTGCGGTTAATCGCCTCGATGAATCGGCCATCGTCAACCACCCAAGCCACGCGCATCCCCTCGGGTAACACGGCACCAAGGCGCTCGACTGCTTCACGCACATTCCGGGTCACGCGAACCGCATTGGCATCAGCTTTCTTGATGACTTTGATAGCCACGCACGGCTCGCCATTGAGGGTCGCCAACTGCCGCACCTCAGAGGTCCCCATTACCACCCCACCGACATCCCGCAGGTAGCAGCGGCGTCCCTCTTTATTGACGATTTCGAGGTTTGCTAATTCTGAAAACGAGCGAAAATCCGCATCGAATTTCACGGAAAACTCGGTGCTCCCCTCTTGAATACGTCCCGAGGGGATGGTCCCCAAGGCTCTTCGCAGGGTTTCGACCACTTCTAAGCTGGTCGAATTCCTCGCCGCTAATTTCTGACGATCGAGCAACACGTGAACTTCACGCGGTGCTCCCCCCACAATTTGGATCCCTGCCACTCCTTCGATCGTGGTCAGTCGGTCGCGCAGTTTTTGGTCCGCGTAATCGTAAAGCTCATCTAACGGGACGCTTCCCGACAAAGCAATCGTGGCAATAGGTTTTGCATTGATATCGAACTTCTCGATCCGCGGTTCCTCGACATCGGCCGGTAACTCCGAGCGAATCAGATTGAGCTTTTCGCGAACATCGTTGGCGGCGCGGTCAACGTCGACATCGAGCTCAAACTCAAGCAAAGTCACTACAGCATTTTCCATACAGGCTGAACTGACATGCTTAAGCCCCTCGATCGTCACCACCGCATCTTCAATCCGCTTGGCCACATCCAGCTCGATCTCTTCCGGCGATGCCCCCGGATAAACGGTCACCACCGTGACATAAGGCACATCCACCTTCGGAAGTAGCTCCAAGGGCATTTGCCGGTAAGCATTAATCCCGAGAAGCACAAGTCCGAGAATGACACAAGCAGTCGCAACCGGCCGACGTATTGCCAAATCTATGATCGACATAAGGTTGTTCTGATAAATCTCGCCAAGTTTTCCGCGGTAACTCGATTTGAGGACTTGTTGTGAATACGCGGCTTTCGTTCCGATTTCTCGCTGGAAACGTACTTACTCGAACAGTTCCAATCGGGGGTCATCGATCGGGTAACTGATCCCAAACAAAAAGTCACAGGTTCCTCCGCATCGGCTCCTTTTTCCTCCTGCACTCTCCAGACACCTTCCTCGGTAAAGAGCAAGGATTACTTCCCGGAAAGCGTCAAGTCATCTCGGCGATTGGTCGCCGTTTTTCCGCGATCATAGCCGCCCCAATTGGGCTACCCACCACTGAATCCATGCTTGGATCATATCCCCGCTTTGATAATTTTGGATTGAGCCGAACGCGTCGAAAATTTTGCCTTGCGATTCGCAGAAATTTTAAAACCTGCCGGTGAGCGAAAGCTCCGAAGCAGAGGCTTGGCGAGTACCTTCCCGTAATCGCCGAGAATCCAGCACCCGAACCGGATGCCCATCCCTTAGTTTCGATTGACCCAAGACGACGACCGGGGTCCCTGCTTCGAGCCCCGACAGAATTTCGCGATAACCTTTGAAGGTTCCTCCCAACTTCACGGGCACCATCCGGGCACAATGATTCTCAACCACGAATGCAACCGGCGCTCCATCGCGCACCGTCACCGCATCCGTCGGTATGCCCACACTGCGGCGGCTATTTCCAACGATGGTCACCTCTGCCAATACCCCCGGCACAATCCCAGCAGGTGGCGCGGGAATTTCTGCCTTCACCTCGAAAGTGCGTAACTCCCGGTCAACCACGGGCGACTTGAACGTAACCGGATAGTTTTGCGGCGCGACATCCCCCACCCGAACACGGAGCTGTGTTTTGCCGGGCTCGACCCGGGCGTACCATTCCTGAGGCAAATAAACCACAACTTCCAAAAGGGTGGGATCTTCGATTCGAAGCACCGGGGTACCAGCACCTGCCATCTCGCCCGGCTCCCGAAACCTTTCAACCACCACTCCGCTCAGAGGAGCCAATACAAGAGAATCCGAAAAATCTTTCTCAGCAATCGCCAAACCCAGCCGAGCTTGCTCAACTTGAGCACGAGCCAAATCGATCAAAGTTCCGACATGCTTCACATCCGCTGCCAACTGCCGGCAAAGCGCAGCCTGGTGTTCGACGGTCTGAGTGGGGATTCCTTCAATGGCCGCCAACTGCTGATAACGCTCCAGATCTCGATCGGCCTGATCTTTCGCAACCCCAGTTTTTTCCAATAGGGCTTCCTTTTCGCGAAGTCCTGCCTCCGCCACGCGGAGGTTCTCTTCGGCCATTTGGACTACTTTTTTCAGCTTCAAGGAGTCGGTTTGAAACAAGAGGGTTTTGCCTGCCTCGACCCGATCTCCCTCCTCAACAAAAATCTCATCAAGTGTGCCCGGTATTCGTGCTGAAACCAGCGCGTATCTCACGGCATAGACCGTACCGCTTGTAACCAGTTGATCTTCGAAATCTACCTCTTCGGCTGACTGCACGATAACCTCCGGAACTTCCGCCCGCTCATCCGCCGGCACATTAGGTCGCGAGGAGGGCTCGGCATTAAACACCGCCTCCGCAGCGGCAAACCACCCCTGCTGCCAAGTCACTAACGCCAACAAACTGACAAGTGCAAAAATACCAAGCAACGTTAAACTCATTACACCGCGATTCCACCTCATGGCTGATTCGCCTTTACCTATTCGATGCCCGGATTGAAGTTGATTGATCTGTTCTTCTTTTGCTCCTGTTACGACCCTGATTCGGCCCTAACGTTCGCTAATCAATGAGCTTCCTGTCCCGAAAGATTTCCGCCTTGCTTTTCGCTGTAATCCCGTGACAAAAGTCCGCCGAGGCACAACTCGAGGATTCTATCGACCCACTGTTCAGCGGGTAAACTTTTACCCGACTCAAGCTGCTTCTCCATAGCGAGCGTAGTGCCGCCAACCAGCATTTCGGCAGCCAGTTCCGGGTCAACCGAACGAAAAACACCAGCTTCAATCCCTTCGCTGATTATCTGCCGGAAAATCTCCACCCCACTCGTGCATTTCGATCGCTTGGCATCGGCTCCTATTCGCCGGAAGGAGGGGTCGCGAAATAACAGCTCAAACATCCCTCGATGCTGGCAAAAATAAGACACCCAATGTTGAAGCACAGCTTTCATTTTCTCGAGGCTTCCTATCGAGGAGTTCACAATCGCAGCCGACGCCTCCAACACAGGGCTTAATACCCGATCCAATACGAAATGAACTAGCTCATCTTTCCCCGGAAAGTGCTTATAAAGACTACCCTTCGCTACGCCTGCGGTTTCCGCTAGCCGGTCCATGGTGAGCCCGTCTAAGCCATACTGGGCGATTACCTCGAGGGCGGCTTGAAATATGCCATCCCTCATGACCGATGCGGCTATTTCTCTACACTGGTCAGTCAATCTTTTCACCGTTTAATCCCCTATTAGAACCGTTCGTTTCCAAAATTATATACATCGGTTATACAAAGAACAGTTCAGTCGAAAAATGTACTTTACAGTCACAATCCAAAGTTAGACGGAAAGGTCGGAAGTGAAAATGACGAATAAAACGATTAGCGGACTAAGGACCCGAGGTAAGAAAACGCCGACTTAGTCTCTGGGACTGCGCCTCATATTGATCATTTAAGTGACAAACATAGTGTTTTATAGAGTTATCTATCAGGCCGCAATTTTCGGCTCAGTCCGGGGTACTCAGTCAGAGAAAGCGCCCAGCCGTGCGGACGAGTTCCTTATTTCTCTTGTTTTTTTTGGTCCGAAAACGCGCACACTAACCCGGCCGAGTAGGTGTCAGCATGTCGTCGTTGGGTAGTTTAACTACGGGAAATCCGGCGAATTTTTTGTCCGGTTGTGGATCACCGACCGCAGTCCGGCCGAGATCTCGAGAAAAAACCGGGAAACACTTGTGCGGCAAGTTCCCCGAGATTGGTCAGATGGACTCAAGAACCCCGCTCACCTCCCGCCGTGCGGCCATGTTGGGTTTGATCACTTTTCTTTTGGGGGGAGCAACCGGCTGTAGGACCTCCCTGCGACAGTGGGTACGCAATGGATTCAAAGTCGGCCCAAATTATGCGCGTCCCGCGGCGGAGGTGGCTGAGGATTGGTTAGACTCGGCAGCCCCCCAGCTTGCTAGTCATCGAAGCAATGATCCGGCTTGGTGGGCAGTCTTTGGTGATCCCGTCCTTAATCAGCTTATCGAGGAGGCCAGCACGCAAAACCTCCCGCTTCAAGCGGCGGCAGAGAGGATCTGGGAAGCCCGGGCACAACTCGGTGCTGCCCGGGGAACGCTGTGGCCGCAAAAGCAGCAAATGATCGGCCAATTTCAGCGGAGCAAATTCAGCGACAATGCTTATCCCTGGGGATCTTTTCCCATCCCGAAGCTGGCGTTCGATCAATGGACTTTGGGATTCGATGCGGCTTGGGAGCTCGATTTTTGGGGAAGGATTCGCCGCGCCATTGAAGCCGCCGAGGCCAACGTGGAAATTCAGGATGCCGCCTACGACGAGCTTTTGGTTCTTCTCCAGGCAGAAGTAGCGCTAAACTACATACAGGTGCGTACGATCGATGAACGATTATCCTTAGCGCGAAAAAATGTCGAGCTCCTCCGAAAAACCCTGCAGATTGCCCAGGCTCGATTCGAGGGGGGATTGGTCAGTCGTTTAGACGTCCTCCAAGCAGAGGCAATCCTGGCCAATACCGAAGCGATGATTCCCATGATGGAGGCCGCCCGAAGACGCGCGGAGAATCGGCTCTGTACCCTTTTGGGGGCAACGCCCCAGGATCTCGATGGTATCTTGGGAGAGGGCCCAACCCCCGCTCCCCCTGCTGAAGTCGTCGTGGGTATTCCGGCGGATCTTTTGCGTCGGCGGCCCGACGTGCGTCGAGCCGAACGTGCCGTGGCTGCCCAATGCGCCAAAATTGGGATCGCCGAGAGCGAACTTTATCCTCGTTTTGCCATTACGGGCACGATTGCGGTGGAGTCGGAACACTTCCGGCATCTCTTCGATAGCAAAAGCCAGGCGGGGCGAATAGGTCCGGGATTTTCGTGGAACATCCTCAACTATGGCCGCATCCGGAACAACATCCTGGCCGAGGAGTCGAAGTTCCGTCAGACGGTCCTCATGTATCAAGAGACCGTTCTACGTGCCAACGAGGAGGTGGAAGGGGCAATCACGGCCTACCTCAGGGAGCTGGAGCGCGTCTCCTCGCTCGAAACGGCTGTGGGGGCGGCAGAGCAGGCAGTGCAAATCGCTATTGCACAGTACGAGCAAGGCGTCATTGATTTTCAGCGGCTTATCGATTCCCAACGGGCGCTAGTCCAGCAGCAGGATGCCCTCGCGGAAAGCCGGGGTGATGTCGCGGGGCACCTGGTTGCTATTTACAAAGCCCTTGGCGGCGGATGGGAAGT
The DNA here is from genome assembly GCA_937128505.1 of uncultured Thermogutta sp. Taxonomy (GTDB): domain Bacteria; phylum Planctomycetota; class Planctomycetia; order Pirellulales; family Thermoguttaceae; genus DTLM01. The sequence continues at coordinate 13,077 of CAKZMM010000120.1, read as the reverse complement.
GCGGTACCTAGACGGACCGCGCGCTTCCGGTCTCTTGGCACACGCCGGGGATTCTTCCACCGGCTCTTTGCCCGATCTCCCAATCGCCATGCGCCCTGAGGAGTTGACCGGGAACCGTCGTTGATCTAAGCAATTTCCGGGGTGCAGCCCCCTACACGGGAGTCGACGGTTCCCAGCAGAGGTTTTAAGCAGCACGACCGCGCGGTTTGAAGATCTCCGCGGTCTTAGCAACTTTCCCACCGCTCTTGCGAAATTATGCGCCGCTCGTTGGCTAAATTAACATCCCCAAAACCCCCGTAGATAGTTTCGACCTTCACGAAGTATTGCGGGTTTTACACCGGGCACATCGGGGCGACAAACGCTCAGTTGGATGGCCGGTTGTTGGAAGCCCATCCGTTCTTTTTCCGCTTTGTTCCGCTGCGATTGATTTCCTCGGAATTCCTTTTCTTACCGGCTTGTGACCTCGCTCGATTTGCACCTCCATAAGCTAAGATTTTGCATAAGACCAGTAGATTTTATAGGTAATACCACCCAGGAGGTGCAACGAAGCGAAGGCGGCAAACCGGCAGAGGCAAAGTCGCAGGACACCAACACGGAACCGCGTGACCATGCAAAACAACGAATTAATCATTAGTGTTTCGGGAATGCGCGGGGTGGTCGGGCGAGCCTTCACGTTAGAGGCAGCCATTCGTTATGTGCTCGCTTTCGATCGGGTTATTCCGCCCGGGCCAATTTGCGTAGGGACCGATAGCCGACCAAGCGGTTCCCTTTTTGAGGAGGTCGCGTGTGCGGCTTTAAAAAGCTGCGGGCGACCGGTTATTCGGCTTGGCAAGATGCCCACCCCGACTCTTGGTGTCGTCATTCGAGCTCTTCGCGCCTCCGGCGGGGTGATGATTTCGGCCAGCCACAATCCGCCGGAATATAACGGCTTAAAGCTTTTCTCTGCCGAGGGGAGGATCATCCCTTCCACCATCGGTGCGGAGGTGCTCCGCCGGTATCACGAGGGACCTCAGCCCGAGTGTCATTTAACCGATCCATTACGCTTTTGGGGTCAAGACCAGTTCTCTCCCATGGCATTGATGTACCACCTACAGGCGGTGCTTCAGACCGTGGAGGCAACCAGGATCCGCGCGCGTCGCTTCCGAGTGGTCCTGGATTGTAATCATGGCGTGGGGGGAACCCTAGGGCGACGATTGCTCGAGGAGCTCGGGTGTGAAGTTATTGTCATAGGCGAAACACCCGACGGAAACTTTGCCCACATCCCTGAGCCGTTGGCCGAAAATGTCTCTTCTGTGCTCCCCTTTGTGCGGGATCGAGAAGCCGATATCGGCTTCTGCCAAGATCCGGATGCCGACCGTTTGGCCATCATCGACCACACAGGCCGATATCTCGGCGAGGAGTATACGCTCGCCCTCTGCCTAGACCATGTCCTCCGCCACCGTAAGGGCCCTGTGGTCATCAATTGTGCAACAAGTCTTACCAGCGAGCGCATTGCCCAAATTCACGGAGCTCCATGCTATCGGACACCAGTGGGGGAAGCCCATGTTGTTGACGGCATGCTGGCTCAAAGTGCCATTTTTGGTGGGGAGGGAAATGGTGGGCCGATCGATCCCCGAGTGGGATTGGTCCGTGATAGCTTTGTGGGGATGGCACTCGTGCTCGATGCGATGGCAGAAAGGAATGCCGCAGTGGCAGAACTTGCCGATCAACTGCCACGGTTTTGCATGCTGAAAACCAAAGTACCGCTGGCCCCGAGTGCTTTACCCCGCAAATTTGATGAGTTAGAAGCGGCTTTCCCGGACGCACATTCCGACCGCACCGATGGCCTTCGACTCAGTTGGCCTGATCGGTGGCTGGTGTTTCGCGGCAGCAATACCGAACCGATCGTTCGCCTGTTGGCTGAGGCACCAACGCAAAGCGAATTGGACGAACTTTGCCAAAAAGCCATGTCCATTATACGGTAAGCAAAAAGCCGACATGCGGCCAGGCACTTCGGGTACCGCCAGCATGACCTGAAGCTTCACGACCTATTCGCGCCCTTATTATCCGGGTCAACTATTACTATGAACTATTATCTGCGCATTGGGAGGCCCCGTGCTGCCCCTCAGCGACCCGCCTCTGCCGCTTTGCGCTCCCCTCTTAGCCGCGACTGGAAAAAGCCTAAACGTTTCTTACGCCGTGACCGCCACTGGAGTACTTACCCATCCCGGCTTTGAATCGGCAAGTTTGACAAACCTTAAACACTCTTCTCCGAATTATTCCACAAAAAAGATAACTCCAAGTGTCTTCCTACCGAGAAAGCCACTTGCCACCGCCTGTCGGATAATTTCGGGGAAGGCAGCGCGAAAACTTATGGGCCGAAGCATTCAGCATGGCGGATGCACAAGGCCGAAAATCCCCTGAACGCTTTCGCTCCCTTCAAAACCGGCTCAATGCCTCGATCGTTAATGCTTTCCAAGACCTCGTAATGAACTGCGACTTTTCGGTCCAAACTTTCGAACACCCCGGGCTGCGCGAGTGCACTCCCCATGCATTTCATACGTTTCCTACTAATTGCATGCGATACATCTTCGCAAATACCTTCAGGCACCGAGCATCACCCTTATCGGAGCAGAACAAAATAGGGTGCACCCCCGGGTAAACCTCGCAGACATCCTTCACCTGGTCAAACTCCACAAGCACACGGGTGGCACATCCGCCCACCGGCGGGCAGCTCGGTGAGTGCACCACTTTTCCTACCCAGCCGCAAAGAGTCTTTTTGCCACTGTAGTATTTGGTGAGGACCACGGGTTCACCAGGAGGCCAAATCACCTCCAGTGCCGCAGTTTTCGGAAGCTGATGGAAAAACGGCCGAATCACAAATCTCTGGCTGGGGCCATCCGGGCCCCAGAGTTTCCACGCACAGGTGCAGTGTCCCGCCAGGTACAAGTTCTCACTGGTATCAAATTCGGGATTGTGCATGAAGCCACCGCGATCCCAGAGCCACCGACCGAGCATCATGGTCAACGTGCCATCAAGCTGATTCTCGCAGCCATTCGGCACTAATTCCCCGTTGTGGATTGCAAAGCTTAGGCAAGGCTTGCGGTGCTTGAGCATGAGGCATTCGATGGTGATGGCATCCGCCCCATACCGCTGCATCAAAATCTTTACGGCCCGATGAGCGCGCATTGCCTCGACCAGATACTCGTCGCTCACATCCAGAACCGACTCCGCCTGCTTCTTGAAGGCCGCCGCCGCGGCCACCAGAGATTCATCCGGCACGATACCGTCGAATATTTCAATCAGTTCCGCCGTCGGGACGTGGACTACTTCCACCCCCAAATCAGGTTCGACCACTGGCTCACCGTGTTTTGCCTGTGCAAAAACACGAATTAGTCGGCTCTGTTCCAACATCTTCTTGGCACGGAGCGCGCGCAGGCCGCGCTCGATTTCCGCCCAATTCTCGATCGAATGAATGTAGAAAAGTCCTTCAGCATTCCGGAGGAATTCAGGAGGAAGCTGATGGTTGGAACCCACGGGCTGATAGACGATCGCGGTAGGTGCGGCCTGAGTCGCGATTTCGTGGGACCAACTCGCAAACGTATTCCAAAAATTCACGACTAGGACGGCATCGCAACCAGAATTCTTCGTCGACTCGATGAATTCTGAGACTTTCGCACGCTGATAAATTGCCTCAGGAGCAAACTGAAGCTCAATGCCGAGTCGCGTAGCCATTTCGCGAATCTTAGCGGCAAACTTCTGATGTTGGGCCTCGGGCTCGAACTGATTGCCGGGCCAGGTAAACCACTGGTGTACCCGCCAATGATCCTCCAGTTGTCCTGCATTCACTACATCGGCCGGAGGATACAAAAAGACGGCTACCACCTTTGGGGGATCCTTGGGCCGGGGCGGCATCATTACATCTTCGTCCGCCCGAGCTTGCTGATATGCCCAGCTACCCAGGGCTGCCGTTCCGAGCAGGCTGCTTGCGGTCAAAAAAGTGCGTCGATTCAGCGACCTATCACACGACTCGCACATGGGAGCTGCCTCCGTAAATTAAGAGATGGATGAACCCAAAAAGACGATCGCGAATCTGATAGGAATTTGAACTGCTTCAAATGATTGGTAACCCCAGGTTCCTCCTTTGCATGCGTACCCCGCGGGACAAAGTAAACCTATGTACACCGGTTTCATTCCGCTACATGCTGCGCCCGCAAAATGGCCACGCGCTACTGCCGAAAGCACCGACGCCCCAGCGGGCGTTAACCAGCGGCTTTCCACCTCTCAATTCATTGCTCCTCGTCCTAACAGTTGATTACTCGTCGTTCTGACAATGTTTCTCCCGCCTATAGTTTCTCCCGCATATACTTTGCATATCGCCAGTGTTAGACTAAGTCAATATCTACAAACCCAACAGACGAAAAACAAGCGGTTTGTATCTGGAGGCGTGACTCAGTTTTGAATCAAGTAATCCGCAGGCTACCGAGCCACTCTGCGGCATAGTGCTTGTTGCACCATACCGATTGGGCCGAAAACGTAATAAATGATCGCAGAGCAATCGGGTGTTCCGGTGCTTAGCATCCAAGGTGATAGCATCGCCAGCTCGGTTTTAATGGAATCTCGCCTAATGGTAGCTCCATATGCGAACGGGTAGCATTCAAACGAAGGTTAGCGCCAAACCCAAACGCAGGCCGGCATTGAAAAAGAGGGTTTTACATATCGGGGATACACAAAGAGGCGAGAAAAGAGAAAGGAAGTGTAGGCGTTTGACCCGAGTTCGGGTCTCCTGTAGCAACCGTATTTGCGCCTCAAACACCCACTGAGGCACCAAATCTACCTTTACTCCCTGCACCCCGATTTGAACTCAAAGCGACCCCCTGGTGGGAGCGACGAAGCGCATCCCGCCGCAAAATACACGAATGCAAGTAGCCTGCATTCGTTGAGCAAACCAATTTAGTTGAGCAAACCAATTCATTGTGGCGGGCCAATTGCCTTTAATTCGCACAAAATAGCAAGCAAAAAATTGCATATCCTAAGCGCGAATTGAAAACATCACCGGATACATTGGATACCTTACTAACTACAGATGATTCGAATCGATCGGATCGCCGTTTAAAAGGAGACCGACCTGGCCCCCGCCTTCCGCCGCATTGAAAGGATGGCCAGGCAAGATTCCCTCATGCGCGATACTCAAGTTCGACCGCTATCGGCTACCCGGCGCCGCCGTGGCCCAGAATCAGCAAATAATGCAGCAGATTTAGACTTTTAAGCACCATTGGACAACCTTTTTGCGCGCACGGCTTGACGACTAAAGCGATCCGCCCAATAGATAGGCTCCGGTAGAGGATGGTCCCCGATCAGCTTTTCCGCGACCTCCCGGCAGGTATTCAAATCCGTCCCGTGGCCGGGAGAAAGGAATATCCGTTTTTTTGAACTCCTAGCTCGAGGAATCGCGAGTCCCGCCACACGATCCTCATGCACAACAAGCCACCGCCGACCGCAGCCGGTGGGGTCATCGCGCAACTGACCGCATAAGCATTTCTTCGTAACTCCCACGGTAGGCCGGTCCGCGACCATCCCCAAATGCGTGGCCACACCCGCACCGCGGGGATGAAGTATCCCACTTCCGTCCACCAGGATTAAATCCGCGGAAAATCCCTGGCTCTCTGCTTTCTGTAATACGCTCAACATAAGGCCCAATTCGCGAAACGCCAAAAAGCCACTGATATAGGGGAACCGCACCTCCGCACACACTTGAATTGAAGCGACGAGTTTTCTGGCCGCCAAATCGCTCAAGGTAAACGTAGCCACCGCGTGGGCATCGTCGAGATAGGCAAGATCGATGCCCGCGATACGTTGAGGAAATGGAACCAAAGGTTGAATCTGAGCCGCAGCGGCTACTTGTTTTTGAATCTCGTGAAGTGTTCGAAGCGGTGAACTGCTTTGAAAACCTTCAAAGAAATAATCCCCAAGATCGACCTCATCCCCAGCAACTCGGATTCCTTCGGCAGCGAGTAAAGCTCGCTTTTCGGCCGGGCTACCCCCGGCATACTGCCCAAGCGACCCATCGCTCCGCACTACACGATGGCAAGGGCAAAGGCTCCTCGATAGCTTGAAGCTCCCAGCGCTTGAGCTCCTAGCGGTTGATCTCCCGCACCTTATGGGATTCGACTCATGCGGATGATGAAGCAGCACATGGGCGACCCAGCGGGTAGCCGAAAGATCCCCCAATGCCTCGGCTAATGCCCTGTAAGTCGTCACCTTTCCCGGCGGAATTTGGTGGATGAGGCGGAACAACTCCGCTTGGACATCCGGCGGTTCCCCCAGCAGCTTGAACACCGAGGCGTTTCCGCCGATTTCCTCCGCCGGTTCCCGGCTGGATTTGTCGGCCGACATTTCGATTACTTTTTCCACGCTAACCATGAAAACCGCCGGTGCCGCGCCGTTTAACCACGGCCATCTCGCCCCGCTGGCCATTATTACAGGTTTAACCGGGGCGCACTCATGTGAACGGGTAAAAGCCCGTGGACCATCAACAAACGATGAGTTCGTTTTTCATCAGCTATTAAGCTCGTGGGTACTGCCACGGACCGCGGTACGGTCGTTCCAAAAGGGCGTTCGCCTCCGGGTCATCCACGACTTGCTCTTTTTCGCCGTCCCACTGGATGCTCCGCCCCAGCTTCAGACTCAGCATTCCCAACAAACTCATAACTGTGGAGCGATGGCCAATTTCAATATCGCATACCGGTCGCCGGCCCGTGCGGATCGCATCGATAAAGTCGGCCCATAGCTCACGAATATTTTGAGCATCCGGCTCGTGTAACTGAGCATCCATGTGAATTGATTGAGCCTTTGGATTGACCGGATAAAAGGTCCACCCATCCAGCCATCCCATGTGGAAAGTACCGGCTGTGCCGTAGAAGTAACAACCCACCGCCTGCTGGGGATGGGTTTTCTCTGCGTTATTTCCTGCGAAGCGTCGATGTTCCCAGGTCACAGAAAAATTATCGAACTGGTAGACAGCAATCTGGTGATCAGGCGCATCGGTCGTCTGAACCTGACCGTCATTAATCGCCGGACCGGCAACTGGCCGACCGCCAATCGAGAAAACCCGCTTAGGCCACGGCTCTTCGCTCCACCACAAGATTTGATCCAACCAGTGAATTCCCCAATCCCCTAGCGTTCCATTGGCATAATCGAGGAAGTTCCGAAATCCTTTGGGATGAATCTTCCGGTTAAAGGGCCGAAGCGGTGCAGGACCACACCACATCTCCCAATCTAACCCCTTCGGCACGGGCTCATTAGGTTGGGGTGTCTCTGGGCCACCCCCGTAGTGCACAAAGGCCCGGATCATCCCGATCTTGCCTGCTTTGCCCGAGCGCAAAAACTCCATACCCGCTACATTATGAGGCGAAATTCTGCGATGTGTTCCTACCTGAACCACACGATTGGTAGCGCGAGCCACCTGGACCATGGCTCGCCCTTCCCTGATCGTGTGGCTGATCGGCTTTTCGACAAACACGTGGGCTCCGACCTTGCAGGCATCGATGGTCATTAGTGGATGCCAATGGTCCGGCGAGGCCACGATGGCAATCTCCGGTTTTTCCTGCTCGAGGAGCTCCCGGTAATCGGAGTACAGCTTCGGCCGGGTACCCGTCATTTTCTCCACTTCGGAGGCAGCAGACTCCAGGTGTCCACGATCGACATCGCAAAGACCGACCACCGTCGCCTGTTTCGACTGAATAGCCTCTCGGAGAATGTTCATTCCCCACCACCCCGAACCAAGGAGGGCAGTGCGGAAAACCTTGTTGTCCTGGCTTGCCCGAACGTAGGGCACCGCCATGGTTGCACTCAAAGCGGCTGAAGTGGCTAAAAAACTGCGGCGATCGAGCATCATAGTTTCCGCCCTTTCCTGTCAAAGTCAGCTTATCACCTTGACTCTCCCGATATCCCCCAGGATCCCCGGTGGCAACCTTTGGTACCGCTTGCGTCTTGCGATTATGAGAGATTAGATCCGAAGGCGATTGCCTGTCAAGTCTCTGCAAAACCTAAATGCGACGGTGCTCCACAAGCGCCGTGCCTTGGCTTCCCGTCGGTCCAAATTCTGCTCATCCGTTTCGCGAGAGTGCCGATCGTTCATTCCCGGCCTTGTTGAGTTCAATGTGGCTCGCAGCCACGATTTTTTTAATTCATCAAATCTCATTCATCTCGCTTTTGGTTCGTCGCTTGTGATTTGCTTGGCATACTCCAGATCTGCTGCGACTATTCCGCTCTTTCGTCCTAATTTACGTGTCCGTTTTTTCGCTCTATTTACTACCTCACTTCCCTACGGTCCTCTTTCTCCTGTATTGCCCTACTTGCCTTCCCTTGGGTTCTCCAGATCCTTATTGGCAGGAGATCGTTTACAAATGTCTCACTACATCGCTTTCAAAGACTGAGAATAAGAAACACGGGAAAAAACCCGTTGAGACGGAAAGAATCTTGACCTGCTTCTGAACGCCTCCCTGGTCAGGTCCAAGTTTGTGAGCAGTCAAGACCCTCGCTTAGCACAAGCTAACTAAAGGCGGAAAACGAGCGCGCAACGCTATGATTTTTCCGGGCGGAAGAAAGTTTATTAAGCACCCAGAGGGGCGAATCCCTCGCCAAGCAGCATTAGGCATTGATTCACACTGAAGAGATTTTTTCAAAGGCGCGGTCCGCCCCTAGCTTATGCAAGATTTAGAACGTTTAGATGCCGTCCGCTGCCGTGTATTCAATTGGGGGCCCGCGGTAGGTCAAGTGCACCATCGGGGCGACGCTAAGCTTCGTCACTATTCTTGGCTTTGCCGGACTATCGTCAAAATACCCGCACAATTTGAGCTTGTGCGATAAATTACGACGACGTTGCCGCATTTTCTGAACGCCTCAAGGACTGAGGCCCGTCCCGTCAATCCCCAGCACAACTCAGCCCCAAAAACGCCTAACCGTGTCCGACTCCCGGCCCTTTAAGGGAAGCCCTTTTCGCCCGGTTCGGTACCTATCCTTGAAACACCCCTGGTTTCAAGCCCGTACCGGCACTTAATAGAGAATTTTGCAACAGAATACTGGAAGGCTTGTGACGGGGACAAATAGTTCCGTCACCTAAATTACATAATTGAGGAAGCTACGACTTTTTCCCGCGCGGATAGCCGGTTATTTCTCGTAAATAAAGGCGGTCGCTGGCACCCCAATTGTGGGATAGAATTCCTTCGGAGGGATTCAACGGTTGGTATGCCGGATAGATCGGCTTTTCACGAATCGGCAGGACTTGATCGGTCAGCATCATTCCGGCAGACTATGAGGAGGCCCGTTCTTGCGATGAAATACCTTTTTTTGTTTCTAGTATCGTTCGGCCGGTTTAAAAAACCCGTTTCCGACCTCAGACTGCTTTTCCAAAAATCTCGAAGTGAGAGATTCTCTTAATGGGAATTTACGATCGGGAATACTACCGCGAGCCACGCCCGGCGGGGGGACTTGCGCTACCTCGCTCGGCAGTGATTAATATCATTATTATCAACGTTGCGCTATACCTAATCGACGCTCTATTCTTTGCCGAGGGGCATCAACTCACCTACCTGCTGGCTACCACTCACGAAACCCTCACAAGACCTTGGCTCTGGTGGCAATTTGTGACCTACGGGTTCGTTCATGACCCTGCGCCGTATCACATTTTTTTCAATATGCTTCAGCTTTTCTTCTTGGGACGGGAAGTTGAGTACCGGTATGGGACCGCCGAGTTTTGGCGGCTGTACGTAACTATGCTTGTTGTTGGGGCGATCATTTTCGCCATTCACGGCCGATTGGCTCAAAGTCAATATGGTCTTTATGGGGCCTCCGGGGCGGTCTCCGGCGTAGTTATATTATTTGTTTTGAATAACCCCTTCGCCCGGTTAATGCTTTTCCCGATTCCCATAACAATTCCGGCATGGGTTCTGGGCGTGCTGCTGGTGGCAGGGAACGTTTGGGGGGCAGTCGTTCAGATAGGCCAGACGGCTTATAGCGTACACCTGGTGGGACTAGGATTTGCTTTTTTGTACTTTCGTCTCCATTGGAACCTGGGCTCTGTGGTTCGAACGCTCACGGGCGGAATACCTCGTCCTTCTTGGCCTGGATCAAAAAGGCTAAAGATTCATCGCCCACCGGAGTCCGATCAGGCTGGGGAGCAACCGGACGATGTCTTAGAAGCGGAAGTGGACCGCATCCTTGAGAAAATATCCCAGTTTGGGGAGCATAGTCTAACGGCTAAGGAGCGACGCACGCTTCAGAGGGCCGCGGAGGAGTTTCGGAAGCGGCTAAGTTCTTCGCACGAACGAGATTGAAACCCCGGCAATAGCCCCCGGCTGCGAAGGGCGTTCAGGCAGATCAGAGGCCTTTAGGGCGGAAATCAATAGGGCCTATGTAATGTCATCCCTGACTTACTACTCATCCCAAGGCCCCAATTTGACTTGTTCCCCGCCGTTTTGTTCCCTCAGAGGAGTAATCCACCACGGTGCCTCTCCCCCCGTAGGATCGAGTCTAATCCCGCGTAATCCCGCCGCCACTTTGTTCCGCAAATCAATTGCAAGCAGAAAATAGCGAAAATAGCGGAAAACACATATCGAGAATTGCTCGTTATGATTATTGCGGCACTTTGTATCTGGGTATTCTGATAATATTAGTTGGGAAGTAATATTAGTTGGGAAGTCAGATCTGGCTGCGACTTGGTGGCAGCTGCTAACCCGCAGGCACCGCTCCAAGAATTACCGTTTTCATTAAAGTCTCTGATTTCATTAAGTCTCTGATTTGCGCCCTTTCCGGGCTTGCCATCCTTCGGGGGGTCGAGTCAAAATCGAAGCAAAATTGCTGATAATGCCTTGAATGAAACGCATGTATCTTTACGCAGTATTGCATGATTGATTCGTCAAAGGGGTTCGCAGAATCTCCTATGAAGTTTGTGGGACTTTAGCGGGCCTCACCCATCGGCACAAAGAACGCTCAAATGCTCACGGGCTGGGCGAAAGACATGGCTTGGCCGCACCCCTACAATCCAAAGGAGGTTGGCACAATGGTTGCTTCTGATTGACCGGAGACTGGATCAATCGAAAGATTGTCCCGCAGCTCCGGTTAGATACAGCAGCATTCAAGAGACCGCCTTTAATCCCCAGCAATTGAGTAGGAATTAAACAGCTGCTATATGTGCTCTAACCATCAGCTTTAGGGCATTCGGCCTTGGCCCGAATATGCCGTGGCAAACCAAGAAAGTGAGCGCCGCTCTCTCTTTAAGATGGTAGGGCGCAAACTCGGCCAACCCAATCTGTAGGGAGATCCGAAAGATCGATTCAATCACGATTGGGTTAAACCCACATCTGCGGAATGAGTTGATGAGAAGAACAGCCCTCAGGGATAACCCCCATGACCCGATGGCTAAAGTTGAGCCCGATGGGTTAGGTCTCAACGTCCAAGATAAGTGGAAGATAAAACGGACATTTCCTTTAGAGTTCTCAGGCGCCCGTAGCTCAAGGGATAGAGCATCGGATTTCTAATCCGACGGTTGCAGGTTCGAATCCTGCCGGGCGCACCTTTTCAACCTCACCGCGAACCCCGTTACCCGGGGTTTAGAGCCTTTCCGAACCGCTTTCCGAGCCGCGACCGCCAGGGAGCGGCGTTTCCTCGACGCGACGTAACGCCAGTTTCCGCAATACCTTGCAACTGGCCGAGCGTCTCGGCCTGTCTCTTGCCTTGGCCCCGTGCGGCCGCGCTCTCGCAAACGCCGAAGTTCCTGCTCCGGCAAAGCGCTTTTGAAAAACGCATTCAAATCGGGAGCCAGCTCAACAAAGGATCGACCTTAACCTACCAATCATCGCAACCCAACAAATCTGCCGGGGCAGAAAAGGTGTCACGAGCCATTATTAGCACCTTGCGGGACGAGAATAACATAGAAATGGTTCTAGACACCTCTTCCTGCTCCTGTATCAGGCACGGCGGCTTCTTCGCGCCGGCTGTCGGGACCAGACGACCGACGAATTCCCGGGACACGCGCCGATTATGGATGTTTGAGTAATTTCGATGGGCGACCTGCTTTCCCCGGGCGCAGGACACGACCGGTCGCTCTCTCCAGCCGGTCCAGTAACATCGCGTTCCCAAGTGGGCAGCCGGTACGCGCATGTTCCCGCAAATCCCGCAATTCCTCTTCTCGAATCGCCCTGTCCAACAACCTGCGCCAATCAGCCACTATCGCCACCATCGGAGCGACGCGCACCAGCCGGTGGTCGCCGCCGGACCGGTGCGCCTTCGCACTGCTCCACGGCCAATCGGCGCGGTCCGCAACCAAACCAGCACGCACTGAGTTCAATTCCACGTACCGCGATGCCGCCAGCAAGGACGGCTCGTCTATCACAAAGGAAGCAAATCGCCCTTGCCACAGATAACCGCACCACTTCTGCCGGAAGTTGATCCGCCGGGTATGGTATAGCGGCAATGGGCCTCGCCGATCGCCCGCGCCAAGCCCTCCTCCGACTACGGCACAGCGATCAAATGCACGTAATTGGGCATCAGGCAGTACGCCCATATCTCCACCCCCGTTCCTTGCACCACGCGGCCATCAGTCCCACATAGGCCCCATAATCTTCGTCGCAAAAGAACGTCCGCTGCCGACGGTTTCCCCACTGCGTAACATGGTGCGGCAAACCCGGAACAACCAACCTCGCCAACCTAGCCGAGCCCGCGTATCATCGCATTTCTCGAATTACCTGGGAAGGGTGTCCCAGGCCACTGGTCATCTCTTGTTCAACCCACTTCATGGTCTTAACAGTGGGGTCCACCTCCCAGTCTTCGCTTTGTGGTACGACGCAAACTACGCCCGAATTCTGTCCCGCGGGTGAATGGGATACCCGTATCGGTCGCGGGGAAGGTGTTTGACGGTGGATCGCTGCATGTATCCTTCTATGACGCGCCGCAGGCTCGAACGCCGTCGCCCACTGTGGTAAACTGGATCCGCCAACTCCGGGGATGAACTCGCGCTGAGTAAGAGCCTCTAACAAAATGAGCCGCACAGGCATTTATAGCAGATCAGGATGCAGCCGAGGGTAAGGAGTGCTTGAT